>JBILDO010000074.1:0-24347 GCA_044352585.1 Verrucomicrobiales bacterium | reverse complement strand
CCTCGGGCAGAGTCATTGCCCGTTCCCAGGATCCCTGTGATTATTGATCCGCTGTTCGCAACCGTTCACAAGCCTCCCGCACGACCCATCCGGCGGTCTCGAGCGCGGCGAGGGCGATCGCTTCGTCGACGCCAGTGATTTCCCGAACGATGCGCACGGCGCGGCCGCGGAGTTTGATGTTGGACGGATTGAGGTCGATCATGAGATTGCCCATGACCTTTCCGGAATGGGTCATCGCGAGGGTGGTGATGAGGTTGAGGACGAGTTTCGTCGCGGTGCCGGACTTCAGGCGGGTGGAACCGGTAAGGATCTCGGGTCCGGTGTCGGGGAGGATGGACTGGTCGAGGAGGGGGTGGTCGCGGTATCCGGGATTGCAGGAAACGAGCACGGTGGTGGCGCCGCGCTGTTTCGCCTCGTCGAGGCAGCCCCAGATGAACGGGGCGTGGCCGCTCGCGGAAATGCCGACGACGACGTCCTGGCCGGAAACACGGCGATGCCGGATCGCGGAGCGGCCCGCGGCGGAGTCGTCCTCGGCGCCCTCGACGGCGCTCCAGAGGGCGGTGCGGCCGCCGGCGATGATGCCCTGGACCAGGCTGGCGGGGCTGCGGAAGGTGGGGGGACATTCGCTGGCGTCGAGAACGCCGAGCCGTCCGCTCGTGCCGGCGCCACAATAGAGGAGACGGCCGCCCGAGGCGAAGGCCTTCACGACACGGCGCACGGTCCACTCGATGCGTTCGCTCTCGGCGAGGACCTTCGCGGGAATGGTGGCGTCCTCGTCGAGGAAGAGCCGGATCGCGTCGGCGATGGGCATCGTCGAAAGGCGCGTGGACTTCGGATGGCGGCCCTCGGTGGGCGAATTGGCGACGGGTTTCCACTGCGGCAGGCCGCGTTCGCTGCCGGGCGGACGGGCCGAGACGGGCGCGGTGGCGGCCGTGGCCTGGTCTTCGCGCGCGATGCGGCGGGCGAGGGCGACGGCTCCCCACGCCCCGGAGCGCGCGAGCGGAGTGATCTCGCCCGCGGGCCAGGCTTCGCGGATGCGTTTGATGACACCCTGACAAAACACCGAATTCCTGAGGAGGACGGATCCGTTGAGGACGAATTGCACGCGGGTGCCCCGTTTCGCGACGCGGGCGGCGCAGTGGACGGTGTCCTTGGCGAGGCGATCGCCGGCGCGCTTGAGGATGGCGAGGGCGACCTCGTCGTTGCGGGTCGCGGCGGCCTCGAAGACGACACGGGCGAGGTTGGCGAGCTCGGTCTTGCTCGCGGTCATGGACCACTCGATGAGCGACTCGGGCTCGTTCATCTGGAGGAAATGGAGGATGTCCGCGCCGAGGGCGGGCCAGTCGGCGTGGATGTCGGAAAGGGTCACGGTGGAACGGAGGGCGTGCAGGGCGATGTCGGTGGCGCTGCCGCGGTCGCCGATGACGTGGCCACGTCCGCCGACCTTGACGTGGACTCCGACCCGGTTCCGCCCGAGGCAGCAGGAGCCGGTGCCGCTGACGAGGAGGACCTGGGCGTCGCAATCGGGATGCCAGGTGGTGGCTTCGAGGGCGAGGATCAGGTCGTCGCCGACCACCGCGGGCACACCGGGCCAGATCCGCGAGACCGCGGCGTTGACACGGGCGCGGTCGCCCTCGGACCGCACTCCGGCGAGTCCGAGGCCGATGCGGTCGGGGTCGTGGGGGAGTCGTTCACGGATCTCGCGGAAGTGCGCGTCGAGCGCCTCGCCGGGAAGGAGGTGGATGTTTCCGGGGCCGGTCGTGAACTCGGCCAGCACGGCGTCCGTGGCGTCCTCCACGAGCAGGATGGTGGTGCGCGTGCCGCCGCCTTCGATTCCGAGCAGGTTCATCTTGGGACAGTTTGCGCGAAATCGCGCCGGGGTTCAACCGCGATGGGTCCGTGCTTTCGACAAATGATCGCTTGAACACCCATCAGATTCGTGCGATGGAAGGGCTCGATGCCAGCGACTCTCTGCATCCTCGGAGGCTGCAACGGCGCGGGCAAGACGACCCTCGCCCGCGAGTTGCTGCCGCGACTGGGGCTGATGCGTTTCCTCAACACCGATGAGATCGCGCGGGGACTTTCGCCGCTGGATCCGTCGCTCGTGGCCTTCAAGGCGGGGCGCCTCGTCATCGAGGAAGCGAGGTCGCTCATCGCGGCGGGCTTGAGTTTCGCCCTCGAATCGACCCTCAGCGGAAAAACCTACGTGGCGATGTTGCGCGAAGCGAGGGAGCGGGGTTTCCGCGTCGTCATGCATTACGTGGTGATCGGATCCGCGGCCCAGGCGGTCGAGCGGGTGAGACTTCGGGTGAAGTTGGGCGGTCATGATGTCCCTGCGGAGGATGTGGTGCGCCGCTATGAACGCAGTTTGCGACACCTCCTCGAGGATTATCTCCCCCTTGCCGACGAATGGGGCGTATGGGACAATCGAAATCCGCCACCGCAGGAAATCGCGACGAACGCGAGTCATACCTTGACGGCGCTGCGCGAGTTGCTCTCCCCAACCAAGGTCATGGATAAGAATCCCGTCATTCCCTCGAACACGTCCGCGATTGTCCTCGAAGCCGGCCGGGTCGCGACGGCGAAGATGCTCGATTACTACAAGCGCATGGGCATCCGCGTGACGCCGGAGATGACGCTCGCTCCCGAGCCGAAGCGCCGCTCCCGGAAGAAGGCGGAGAACGCGGACTGATCCGTCGTTTCAGCGGTTCGGCAGTCCGGCCTCGTAGATCCGATGGATCTCTTCCGGCGTCATGGCGCGGGCGAGGACGAAGAAGTCGTCGATCCGTCCGATGAGGCTGCGGATGGGGTGGCCCTTGCCCTGATGTTGCCAGTTGCCGATCTCGGCATCGCCGATACGCAGGGGTGGCAGAGGTTTTCCGGATCGTTCCTCGGTGACAGGCCGGCCGTCGAGATAGTGGACAACGCGACCCGCTCCGGGAGTCGATTCCACCGTCGCGGCGAGGTGCATCCAGCGTCCAAGGTCGGCAGGAGAAAGAACCGGGTCGGAGAAGCAATTCGCGCCGCCGGAAACGCCCAGGATGAGCTCGCCCTTGTCACTGATCTGCCAGTGCAACTCGCCGGCTTCCCAGCCATCGGTGAGCATGAGCGAATTCAGCCAGCGGTCGAATCCCTCGACTCGAACCCACGCCGAAAGCGTCATCGCCTGATAATCTCCCGGAACGCGGAGGCGGACCCGGTCGGTGATGCGCTTGAACTCGAGCGCGCCCTTTCCGGGCCATCGGCCCTGGGTCCACTGGGCACCGATGATGGCACCACCGGCGGGGAGACCCGGGGCACGGTTGACGCCGTGGTTCTCGAGGGCGCGATCCCAGGGATCCTGCGCTTCGAAGTCGAAATACGCGAGCATGGCCGGGTCCTTGCGCAGTTCTTCGCTGGAGCGCTTCCAGGCGGCGTAGCGGGCCCGCCAGTCGTCCCGGGCGAGTTCGAGGAGCTTCTGCCGGTCGACGAAGGCCTCGCCGCGGCTCTCGATCGGGGTCAGTTCCCCGTCGTTCGCGCGCACCGCGGTGCCCGCGCCGAGGTGGCGCAGCTCGCGTCCATCGCTGGAATCCAGGCGCACTTCGCCATCGACAACGTGGACCTCGCTGCGTCCGTCGCTGCCGACGCTGAGGGCGAACTCAGTGCCGAGATCGACGGCCTCGTAATCCGGAGTGACGATGGTGAAACCCTGAGCCGGTTCGGGCACAAAGGCGCGGAGGCGACCGCTGCGGCACACGACCCGCCAGGCCGACTCCAGCGCGAGCTCGGCGGGGCCCTCGATGATGACCGCGGCGCCGCTGAAAAACTCGATCTGGGCGAGTCCCGAGCGCAGGGAAAAGGTGCCGGCGGGCACCGCTTCGCCCACGGAGAGTGCCGTTTTGCCGTCGGCCCACTCGGGAGCGACGACACGGCTGAGGACGGCGACGCCGGGACCGTGGGACGGTTCCTCGATCTCGGCCTGCGAGTTCCGGTTTTGCCAGAGCAGGTAACCGTTCGCGAGCAACGCGACCGCGGCCGCGGCGGTGAGGGCACGTCGGATCAGGGGGGAACGGACCCATCGCTTCACCTCAGGCACCGGATGAGCCGCCGGGACGGCGAAGGGCAGGATGCCGGCGGCTTCTTCCGCGAGGGTGTCTCCGGCGTGTCCCGTCACGAGGAGGGCGTGGGTCTCGGCGAGATCGAGATAGCGTTCGCAGGTCTCCGGATCCCCCCGGAGGAGCTCGTTGAGTTCGGCGCGTTCCTCCGCCGAGGCGAGCCCGTCGAGGAGGCGCGAAGCGATCAAAGCGACCCGTTCGAGGCGTTCGTCGTATTTCATGCGGGTTCCTCCTTCATCATCATGCGTTTTTCAATGCAGCGCTGCAGGGTGGTGCGGATGCGGAAGAGGGCTTGGGAAACGGCCCCCTCGGTCTTGCCGTCGTCGCGGGCGATGGCCTGGACGCTCGCTCCGGGACGGTAACGCCGGTCGATGAGGTCGCGCTGGGCCGCGGGAAGTTTGGCGATGCACTGACGAAGGGCCTCGAGCCGGCGGTCCGAACTGGTGGCGCGCTCTTCCTGCCGCTCGGCGAGGTAATCGAAGACATCCTCGTCGAAGACGAGGTGCTCACGGCTCAGTTTGCGGCGGTGATTGAGGACGTGGAAATACGCGGTGCGACAGGCCCAGGCCGTGAAACTGGTGCCCTGCTCGAAGTCCTCCGCCTTGCGCCAGAGCGTCAGGTTCGTCTCCTGGAGGATGTCCTTGGCGAGGGCGTGGTCGTGGCAGAGCGAGACGATGTAGCCGAACACGGCCGACTGCGCCCCGGTGAGCAGCTCGATGAATTCCTCGGTGTCGCGTTGCATGGCGGGGAACGGATACGGACAACAGCTTATCGCGAAAACCCCATCGATCTTACGGCCTTTTTTGGGAGTGGTGGAGTGCTGGAGTCTTGGGAAAATGCGATTGCGGAGCAAAATGCACGATGCGAATGACTGCGATCAGGTGCCCGCGGCGCACTTCACCCCCAGCTCGCCGAAGGGCACCTCGTGTGGAAGCGCTTTTGCCCCGGCCGCGACGGCGTTACCGGTGACGCGGTCATTGCAGTGGGCGATGAATCCGCCAGTGACGCGGGGTCCGGCGAGGACGAGGCCGCCGACATCCTCCGTCATGAGAGAACGCAGGGAAATGCCCTAGGGGTGCGACCCGTTCTTACGGCTCGAAAGGCGAAAGGCCGTCTCCACGTCATCTGTCGGCGCGTTGGGGACAACGCGCCCGACCCATCGATCCGTGGGCCAGGTCACGCCTTGGGGGTCGATTTCTCGGCAGCGCCGGGCACGATCAGACCGATCACGAGGATCAGCGCGAAGAGCGACATGACCGCGAAGGGCGGGGTCCAGGCGAGGGTCGCGGAGAAAACGAGCACTTTCACCGCGAAAAAGGCGAGGAGGGCGACCAAGGTGGCCGGAATGAACTTGGCGCGGGGCAGGCGGAAGAGGATGGCCGCGAGGCCGCCGACGAGGGCGACGGCGAACCAGCGGGCCCACGACGGCCACCAGTGGATATGGCGTCCGCTCTGGATCGTGGCGATGGCGCGGGCGATCAGGTTGGTCTCGGAAAGGGTTTCCCCGGTTTCGGTGGCGATGCGGCGGTCGGCGGTGCGATCGAACCCGATCAAGACGAGATTCTTCTTCTTCAACGAGTCGAAGCGCGATTGGAAACTCGCGAGGATGCGCTTGGCGACCTCGTCGTTCGCCTCGCCGGTGTAGGCGAGCTCGTCCACGGTGAGGCTGGTGAGGTGCTCGACCTCCCTGGGCTTGCCTTCGGCGTCGCGGGCGACGCCCTTCATCGCGGCACCGAGCCCGCTCCGGGAGGGAACGAGGAAGGTTCCGTCGGCCGCGATCGGCACCTCGAGAGCCTCGCTGATGCGGACGCGCGGTCGACCGTCATCGAGCTTAACGAGGACCTGGTCGAGGGCAACGCCGGCATGGTTGGCGACGGCGGCGAGGACGATCGAGGCGACGACCTGATCGCCGCGCTTTGCGACGAGGGGGATGCGGAGGACGCCGCCCGAGACGAGGTCGCGGGCTGACTCAAGCGTACGGAAGGCGGGCACGCCGTTCGCGAGGATCTGCGGATCGGGATACCTCACCGTGCGGGTGAATGTCAGGATCGCGGAGGGATCGCCCTCGACCTTGAGAGCGGGATAGGCGAGCGGCGCGGCCTCCTTGGCCTGTTCGCCGTCGTTCGAGACGGTGCTCGCCACGAGCAGCTTCGGCAGCTTCATCGCCGCGTCCTTGAGCGGGGCGATGTCGGTCTTGTTGAGGATGATGTTCTCATCGAAGGACGGCGTGGGAAGGAAGGCGACGGAACGGGGCTCGAATTTCGCGACGAAGGCGAGGATGGTCGCGTAGTCGAGGCGCGAGAGAGTGCCGTCGTTCGGGACGTTCTCGTCGCCGCTGATGCGGAGCGGCTCGTAGCCGTCGTCGATTCGGATCACGGTGAGGGCCGGGTCCTTGATCCGGTCGCCCGCGTTGCCGACGCAGAAGTCGAGCCAGGTCCGGTCGAGCCCGGCGAACTTCCCGTTCCGCATCCCCCATTCGCCGAGGGCGACGAGGACGAGACCAAAGACAGCAAACGTGATGAGGCGTTGACGCATGATGGGGTGGGGGGTTCCTTCGCGGGAAGGCGGTGAAGAAACCCGGCCGTTTCTCACGGTTTCTTCACGTGGAACAGGTGGACTGGCTTGGTGCGGGGGTCAAGGGACACGAAATTGGTGGAATCGCGCCATGTGTAGGTCTCTTCAAAGAGTACGTCCTCAACCTCGTAGGGGGCGCCATGGGGAATCCCGAGGAGATCGACGGGGACGTGGAGGAGTGTCTCCTGGCGGCGGTGCGCGTCGAGGTTCACGACCATCAGCATGAGATCGGACCGGTCGTGCGACCACTTGCACCACGCGAGGATCCGGTCGTTCTCCGTGGGGACGAAGGCGATGTTCGCGTAAGTCTGCAGCGCGGGATGCTCGCGGCGGATGCGGTTCAGCCTCGTGATGAAAGGCTTGATGTTCCCCGGCTTGTTCCAGTCGCGGTCCTTGAGCTGGTATTTCTCGCTGTCGAGGTATTCCTCGCGGCCCGGCAGGGGCGTGCCCTCGCAGACTTCGTAGCCCGAGTAGATGCCCCACGACGGCACGAGGGTCGCGGCGAGGGCGGCGCGGATCTTGAACATCGCGGGCCCGGCGTGCTGGAGGTGGCGTGGAAGAATGTCAGGCGTGTTCGGCCAGAAGTTGGCGCGGTAGTAGTCGCGCATGGGCCCCTGGGTGAGCTCGGTGACGTAGTCCCGCAGCTCGGCCGCGCTCTCGCGCCAGGTGAAGTAGGTATAGCTCTGGGTGAAGCCGGCCTTCGCGAGGGTCTGCATCATCTTCGGCTTCGTGAAGGCCTCGCTCAGGAAAAGGATCTCGGGATCGACCGCGTGGATTTCACCGATGAGCCACTCCCAGAAGGCGACCGGCTTGGTGTGGGGATTGTCGACGCGGAAGATCTTCACGCCCTTCTCCACCCAGAAGAGGACGACATCGCGGAGCTCGACCCAGAGCTCGCGCCAGTCGTCGCAATGGAAGTCGAGGGGATAGATATCCTGGTATTTCTTCGGGGGGTTCTCCGCATACTTGATCGAGCCGTCGGGACGGCGGTAGAACCACTCGGGATGTTCGCGCACGTAGGGATGGTCGGGCGAGCAATTGAGGGCGAAGTCGAGGGCGATCTCGATGCCGCGGGCGCGCGCCTCGCCGAGGAGCCAGACGAAATCCGCGACCGTGCCGAGGGCCGGTTCGACGGCGCGGTGGCCGCCGGCTTCACCGCCGATCGCCCAGGGCGACCCGACATCGCCGGGCTCGCAGGTGACGGAGTTGTTCTTCCCCTTCCGATGGGCCATCCCGATCGGATGGATCGGCGGAAAATACACGACGTCGAATCCCATCGCGGCCGCGTCCTCGATGCGGGGAAGGCAGTCGCGGAAGGTCGAGTGGCGGTTCCCAAGTCCCTCGGCGCTGCGGGGGAAAAACTCGTACCAGGCCGAGAAGAGCGACTGCTTCGTTTCCACGACGAGGCGGAGGACCTGCTCGCCGGTGGTGGCGAGGGCGCGGTTCGGCCAGCGGGCGAGGAGGGCCTTGACCTCGGGCGTGTCCATGAGGTGCGGCACCTCGGGAGCGGGGGTCTGCATCAGTTGCGTCGTGAGCGACTCGATCGCCTCCGCATCGGCGATGGCCCGTCCCGCGGCCGCGCGGATCGCCGCGTCGTTGAGAATGACGCGCCCTTCCTCGATCTCGGTCCCGAGATCGGCTTGCCCGCCCGCGAGTCGGCGCTCGAAATCGTGGATCCAGGTCAGGAAATCATCGGCCCAGGCGGTGATGGCGAGTTCGTAGGAACCGGTTTCACCGAAGCAAAGTTCCGAGGCCCAGCGGTCGTTGTCGACGGGATGCATCGGCGATTCGTTCCAGTGGCCCGCCGTTCCATCGTGGGAAAGGCGGCGCCAGCCGAGCACCGCGACCGACTGGTCGTGGCCTTCCTTGAAAATGTCCGCCTCGACCCGGATCGGCTCCCCCGTGACTCGCTTGGTCGGATAGCGCCCTCCCTCGACGAGGGGGGAGAGATTGGAAATGACGACGGTGGGGAGGCGTTTTCCGGTGGGAAGCATGGGCGGGCAGGTTCGTCCCAACTAACGACCGGGGGCAGGCTTCGCCAAGCGGGATTTTCGCGTCACCGCGGGGATTTCCCGTTTCGGGGAACGGTCATTCGTCGCGGAAGGTCTCCCGCAGTTTCGCGAGCCCCCGGCGGACGCGCGCCTTCACCGTGCCGAGCGGTTCGCCGAGTTGGTCGGCGATCTCCTGCTGGGTGAGGCCCTCGAAATAGACCTTCTCGATGACCTCGCGCTGGATTTCGCTCAGTTCCATCACCGCCGAGCGCACCGAGGCACAGGCATCGCGCCGGACCGCAGCCTCGGGCCCGGTCACGGGGGCAGTGCCGCGGTGGATGAACTCGACCTCGCCCATGTAGGCCTCCTTGAGGCGGGCCTGCCGTTTCCTCGCACGGAGCCGGTCGATCGCCCGGTTGCGGGCCGTCGAGGTCAGCCAGGTGATGGGACGGCCGCGTCCCGGATGGTATTGTCCAGCCTTGCGCCAGAGCGAGTTCAGGACTTCCTGAAGCACCTCCTCGGTGTCCGCGGGGTCGTCGAGAATCCGCCGGATCGACGCGAAGAGCAGACCGGCATACCGTTCCTGAAGCCGCCGGAAGGCCGCTTCGTCGCCCGAGGCGATCGCCTCCAAGGCCGCCGCGTCGGCGACGTCATCATACACTCGACCGGGTTCGAAAGCAGGGGAGGGAGTCATAATGAGGAAAACTTATTTTTCTCCTATATTTCATCAAATGGAATCTTGATTAGAGTTTCTTATCTTATTCAGTCGAGAATTAGCGACTCTGTTGAATGCCTGACGAGATCCCCCGGCTGGACCGGGGCCCGAACGGGTTCCCGGGGAAGGGCGGGTGGCGATTGCGCCGACTCCGCCCTTGTGGTAGGATCATCTTGGCGGCCTGTGCCGTAATCCCTACCAACTACGCTCGATGCAAGACGACGAATCGAAAAACCAAGACCGCCGCCCCGGAGGGGGGGGAAACGGGTTCAACTGGAAGGGACTGATTCTCCTCTCGGTCGCGATGGGCCTTTTCGGCCTCGCGATCTGGTCGAAGAGTCTTTCCGACTCCTCGAAAAATCTCACCTATGCCGAATTCAAGAAGCTCGTCGGGGAGGGACGCATCCATGTCGATGCGAAGGCCCAGCCCCCCATGCTCCTGAGTCTGGTGCAAAAAGACGGCAGCGCGAAGCAGTATCTCCGCGGCTATTACGAGGTGGAAAACCCGGGCGAGGAACCCGGAGGAAAATACCGAGCCTTCGTCGCCCCCGTCATCCTCGACTATGTCGGCGACGAACTGAAGGCCCTCCTCGCGGCGAAGAGCCTCGAGATCAGCGAGCTCACGACGGATTCGGACGGGATCGGAATGATGCTGATGTCCTTTTACCTGCCCGTGTTCTTCCTCCTCATTCTCCTCTACTTCCTCTTCCGCCATCAGATCCGCGCGGCGGGCAAGGGCGCGATGAGCTTCGGCAAGAGCAAGGCCAAGCTCATGACGATGGACAAGAACAAGGTCACCTTCAAGGACGTGGCCGGCGTCGACGAGGCGAAGGAGGAAGTCTGGGAGATCGTCGAATACCTCCGCGACCCGAAGAAATTCCAGCGTCTCGGCGGCCGCATCCCCAAGGGCGTCCTCATGGTCGGCTCGCCCGGCACCGGCAAGACCCTCCTTGCCCGCGCCATCGCCGGCGAGGCCGACGTGCCCTTCTTCTCGATCAGCGGATCGGATTTCGTGGAGATGTTCGTCGGAGTTGGTGCCTCGCGCGTCCGCGATATGTTTGAGCAGGGCAAGAAGAACGCGCCCTGCCTCATCTTCATCGACGAGATCGACGCGGTCGGCCGTCACCGCGGCCACGGCCTCGGCGGCGGACATGACGAGCGCGAGCAAACCCTCAATGCCCTCCTCGTCGAGATGGACGGTTTCGACACCCAGGAAGGCGTCATCATCATCGCTGCGACGAACCGTCCCGATGTCCTCGACCCTGCCCTGCTCCGCCCCGGCCGCTTCGACCGCGAAATCACCGTCGGCCTCCCCGACGTGAACGGCCGCGAGGAGATCCTGCGCGTCCACGCGAAGAAGGTGAAGCTGGCCGAAGGCGTCGAGCTCGGCCTGATCGCCCGCGGCACCCCCGGCTACTCGGGCGCCGAACTCGCCAACGTCATCAACGAGGCCGCCCTCCTCGCCGCACGCAAGGGCCTCAAGGCCATCACCCTCGCCGAGCTCGAGGAAGCCCGCGACAAGGTGCGCTGGGGCAAGGAACGCCGCAGCCTCGCCATTTCGGAGAAGGACAAGGAGAAGACCGCCTATCACGAGGCCGGCCACGCCATCCTCCTCGTGCTGCTCGAGAACACCGACCCGCTCCACAAGGTCACGATCATTCCGCGCGGCCCCTCCCTCGGCTCGACCATGTGGCTGCCCGAGCAGGACAAATACACCCAGCGGAAGAGCGAGCTGCTCGACCAACTCGTCGTCATCATGGGCGGCCGCGTTGCGGAGGAGGTCGTCTTTGGCGACGTCGCGAGCGGCGCGAGCGGGGACATCAAGCAGGCCACCAACATCGCGCGCAAGATGGTGTGTGAATGGGGCATGAGCGAGGAACTCGGCATGGTCGAATACGGGGATCACCAGGAGCACGTCTTCCTCGGCCGCGACATGGGCTCGCCACGCAACTACAGCGAGGCCACCGCCCAGAAGATCGATGCCGAGGTCAAGCAGCTCATCGACACCGCCTACGACCGCGCCACCGAGCTGATCAAGACCCACCGCGAGAAGCTTGACGCGATCGCCAAGGGTCTTCTCGAATACGAGACCCTTGATGCGAAGCACATCCACGAGATCATGGAGCACGGCGAGATTCAGAACCCGCCCTCCTCGCCCACGCCGCCCGATCTCCCTTACGAGGCACCCAGGAAACGTCCCGTCGAGAAGGAGAAGGAAAGCGAAGGCGGCCTCCCCGGCCTCCCGGCTCCGGCCTAATTTTTGGTCAAAGCATTGATTTTAAAGAGGTTGCATCGGAAACACACCGTTCCCGAGACCGCTCTCGGTCCTTCGGATTCAGAAAATTTTAAAATTTTCTAAGAGTCCGGCGAATAGCCCGTTTGGAAGTTGGTCATTTGCGATTCGTGCGGATGGTCCGGATGGTCGGAAGCGGGGAAACCCGTGCTGGCCGCAGGACGAAATCCGCGCCCATTCGCGGAAGGCTTTGTTGCGGAGAAGGCCGGTGCCCCCGGTCTTTTTCGTTTTTTGTCCAACTCCAAATCCTGAACCTACGAATATGAAACTGATCCTCGCCTCCATTGCCCTCGCCGCCGCCGCCCTCACCCTGGGGGCCTGCAAGCACAAGCAGCAGCAGACCGCCTACCCGGCACCCGCTCCCGTTGCTCCCGTGAAGTGAGCCGACAGGCTCCGAATCGTCCGGCGGCCGTTCCCATCGGAGCGGTCGTCGGGCGGATCGGCGGATTCCCGCCGGTCTGACCCGCTTGGGTCAAGGGGTCGTCCCGGTCTGGAAGTGCCCGGTCTTGTCTAGTCGACCCGGTCTGGTCGCACCCTCTCAACGCCCCTTCCCGCAGCCGCAAAGGATTCTGGCATCGTTCCCCATCGGTCTTGACGGTGGCGGTTCGCACAGTTACTGTGCTGCACGGCCATGAAGAACATCACCCTCAAGATCGACGATCAGACCTACCGAAAGGCCCGCCTTCTCGCGGCAGAGAAGGGAACTTCGATCAGCGCGATGGTTCGGGAAATCCTCGTGCGCGAGACTTCGGAGAAGGATGATCGGGAAGCGCGACGGATTACGGCTCTCGAGGAGCTCTTTCGTGAAGCCGATGCCCGGGCAACGCCGCGCGCGACCCCCCTTGTTCCTTTGACCCGGGAGGAAATCTATGCCGAGCGCCTTCGTTGACAGCAATGTCCTCATTTACGCGGCCGACGAGTCCTTCCCCCGGCCGCGGAACACTTCCATCGCCCGGGGGCTCCTCCGACAGCGCGACCTGTGGATTTCCGTGCAGGTCCTCAACGAATTCACGGTCAACGCGCGGAGGAAAGACAAACTGGCTTTCACTCCCGAACAAGAGCGGCAGTGGTATGAACGTCTCCTGCTCTTCTCCATCGTTCCCCTCACCACCGACACGTTTCTTGCCGCGCTGGCGATCCACGCGCGCCATCAGGTTTCCCATTGGGATTCCCTGATCCTTGCAGCGGCCCGGGAGGCAGGTTGTGAAACACTCTACACCGAAGATCTCAACGACGGTCAGGTCTACGACGGCATCCGGGTGGTCAATCCCTTTCGATGAGTGAAGACAGCGGCGAAACTTGTTCGCCCCCCGCCGTTCCTCCGCCTCAATACACGTCGCGCTGATAGCGCTTCGCCTTCCGCATCGCCTCGAGATAGGCCTTCGCCTCCTCGGGTGACTTGTTCCCGTGGGTGGCGATCACGTCCATGAGGGCCTGCTGCACGTCCTTGGCCATGCGCGAGGCGTCGCCACAGACGTAGAGGTGGGCGCCCTCCTCCATCCAGCGGTAGATCTCCTCCCCGCGCTCGAGGAGGCGGTGCTGCACGTAGATCTTTTCCTTCTGGTCGCGCGAGAAGGCGAGGCTGAGGTCGGTGAGGATCCCGCTCTCGAGGGAGTCGAGCCATTCGAGCTGGTAGAGGAAGTCATGGGAGAAGTGCTGGTCGCCGAAGAAGAGCCAGTTTTTCCCCTTGGCCCCGCGGGCGGCGCGTTCCTCGACGAAGGCGCGGAAGGGCGCGATGCCGGTGCCGGGTCCGATCATGATGACCGGGGTGTTGTCGTCGGCGGGAAGGCGGAAGTTGTTGTTGTGGTGGAAGTAGATCTTCAACGGATCGCCCGCCTCGACCTCGTCGGCGAGGTAGCAGGAGCAGACCCCGGCTCGGTCGCGTCCGTGGGTGTGGTAGCGGACCGCGGCGACGGTGAGATGGACCTGGTCCTCGTGCTTCTTCAGGCTCGAGGCGATGGAATAAAGGCGCGGCGCGAGCTTGCGGAGGGTGCCGGTGAAGGAATCGGGCGTCCAAGTCTTGCAGGGATAGGCCTCGATCAGGTCGATGAGCTGGCGGCCCTCGACCCAGGCCTTGAGCGTGGTCCGACCGGATTCGTCGAGCAGCTTCTGCAGATCCGCGTTTTGCGCGACAGCGTTGTATTTGTCGACGATGGCGGGCTGCAGGGTGGTGATGTCGAAGTCATGCTTGAGCGCCTCGACGAGAGTCTTCTCGCCCAACTTCGCGTTGGCGCTGAGTCCGGTCGCGGCGAGGACCTCGTCGACGACGGAGGCGCGGTTCACCGGGAGGACCCCGAGGGCGTCGCCGGGTTCGTAGACGAGTCCCGATCCCTCGAGGGAGAGTTCGAGGTGATAGACCTCCTTCGACGAACCGGTGCCGTTGAGAAGGATCTTCTCGAGGAGTTCGGAGGTGTAGGGATTCTCCTTCGTGTATTCGCCATGGCCGTGGCTCGAGACGGCCGGGGCCGCGACGCCGGCCGGAGCGGACACCGCGGAAGCGCCGCCTCCCGGAAAGGCGGCGAGGGCGCCCTTGAGCCAGGCGTCGAAGGTGGCCTGGAAATCGACATCGCAATCGGCGCGCGGATGGACGCGCTCGGCGCCGAGGGCGGCGAGGCGGGTGTCGAAGTCCTTGCCCATCTTGCAGAAATGCTCGTAGCTGGTGTCGCCGAGGCCGCAGACGGAGAACTTCACGCCCGCGAGCTTCGGCATCGCGTCGCTCATGAATCCCTCGTGGTAGGAGACGGCGTTGTCCGGCGGATCGCCCTCGCCCCAGGTGCTGACGACGACGAGGAGGTTTTCGGCCTTGGCCAGCGCGGCGGGTTTGGCATCGCCCATGTTGACGATGGAAGCCTTGAATCCATCCTTCTCGGCGGTCTTGGCGATCACGCCGGCGAGTTTCTCGGCATTGCCCGACTCGGACCCGTAAAGCACCGTCAGCTTGCGTTTCGCGGCCGCGGCCGCGGCGGGAACGGAGGCGCTGCCGCCTAGTCCGGCGAAGAAACCGGAAAGCCAGAGGGCCTGGTCGCGGTCGAGGCCGCTCGCGAGTTGGTTGGCGAGCTGCTGTTGCTCGGGCCGGAGGGGGGAGTTGGGGGTGGACATGGAAACGGGAAAGAAAGTTGGGCCGCTGATCTACGCTGATTTTTTGAAAGGTGTCGAGAATTTGGAACACCGCGTCATTCAGGACCTCAGCGAAGATCGGCGAAGATTAGCGGTCCGCAATTCCTCGGCTGATCAGGCGCGTTGTGGTTCGACAACATCCTTGTGGAAATCGCGGCCGTCCTTCGTTTCCTTCACGTGACCGGCGCGGATGACGAAGTCGCCGAAGCTCTCGCCATTCTCCCGCCGCTTGGCGTAGTCGAGGAGGATGGGCTTGAGGATCTCCGGGGCGTCGTCACCCTTGATCGAGGAGGCGTAAAGCTTGCTGAGGCGCTCGCCGGCATGGCCGCCGCCGAGATAAAGGTTGTATTTGCCGGGCGCCTTTCCGACGAAGCCGATCTCGGCGATGTAGGGACGGGCGCAGCCGTTGGGGCATCCGGTCATGCGGATGGTGATGGCGTCGTGGCGCAGACCGGCCTCCTCGAGGACTTCCTCGATCCCGCCGATGAGGTCGGGCAGGTAGCGCTGCGACTCGGCGAGGGCGAGGCCGCAGGTGGGCAGGGCGACGCAGGCCATCGAGCTTAGCCGCATCGCGGAACGCTCGTGCGCGGCGATCATGCCGAACTCCTCCAGGAGCGCGGTGATCTTCGGCTTCTGGGCGGGCGTGATGTTCGCGATGATGAGGTTCTGGTTCGCGGTGAGGCGGAAATCGCCGGTGTGGACTTTCGCGATCTCGCGCAGGCCGGTGAGAAGCGGGTAGTCCTTCGTGTCGTAGACGCGGCCGTTCTCGACGTAGAGGGTGAAGTGCCAGTTGCCGAGATGGTCCTCGATCCACCCGTAGCGGTCGCCGTTGTCGTCGAAACGGAATTCGCGCGGGGCGCCGAGCTTGAACCCGCAGAGCTTCTCGACCTCGGCGCGGAAGGCGTCGAGGCCCATGCGCTCGATCGTGTACTTGAGGCGGGCGTTCGCGCGGACCTCGCGGTTGCCGTGGTCGCGCTGCACGCGCACGACGGCTTCGCCCACCTTCACGGCCTGGTCGGGGGTGCAGAAGCCCAGCAGGTCCGCGAGACGCGGGAAGGTTTCCTCGTTTCCGTGGGTCATACCCATGCCGCCGCCGACGGTGACGTTGTAGCCGAGGACCTTGTCGTCACCCTCGAGGATGGCGATGTAACCGAGGTCGTGGGCGTAGATGTCGACGTCGTTGCTCGGCGGCACGGCCACGACGGTCTTGAACTTGCGCGGCAGGTAGTGCTTGCCATAGATCGGTTCCTCGGGATCGGCGATCTCGTCGATCAGGGGCGGATCCCAGGTGACCTTGACCTTTTCGCCGGTCCCGTCGTCGAGCCAGATCTCGTGATAGGCGCCGGTGCGCGGGCTGAGATGATTCGAGATCGCGGTGGCGAGTTGGAGGACCTCGGCGTGCACCTTCGACTGGAAGGGGTTCGGGTTGCACATGACGTTGCGGTTCACGTCGCCGCAGGCCGCCAGGGTGTCGAAAAGGGCCTCGTTGATCTCGTAGATCGTCTTCTTGAGGTTGCTCTTGATGACGCCGTGGAACTGGAAGGCCTGGCGCGTCGTCAGCTTCAGCGCGCCGTTGGCGTGCTCCAGCGCGATCCGGTCCATGTCGAGCCACTGCGCCGGGGTCGCGACCCCGCCGGGGACGCGGACGCGGATCATGAAGGAGTAGGCCGGCTCGAGCTTCTTCTTGCGGCGTTCGCCGCGGATGTCCCGGTCGTCCTGCTGGTAGATGCCGTGGAACTTGGTGAGCTGCTGGTCGTCCTTGGAAAGCGAACCGGTCGCGGCGTTGGCCAGCCCGTCGAGGATGGTGCCGCGCAGATAATTGCTCGCGTCTTTGATGCCTTCGTTCGCGGATTTGGCCATGACCTTCGGAGGTGGGGGTAATAGATTTTAAAGTTGCGTGGTTTACTAAGGTATTGTATCGGGGATTTGCAAGTCCTTTTTCCCATGCGGCTCCCCCTAAAGACTGAATACGCTTGTCAGGTTCTCGCGCAACTGGCGAGTCGGCACGCCTTCGGCGAGGTGAGACAGGTCGAGGAACTGGCGGCGGCAGAGCGGCTTTCGCCGAACTATCTGGTCCAGATCCTGACCGCCCTGCGCCAGGCCGGACTCGTCCTGAGCCGCCGGGGAAAACACGGGGGCTATCTCCTCGCCCGTGATCCGTCCGACATCTCCCTCGCCGACATCGCCCTGGCGATGGAGGGGGGAGCGCTCGTCGAGAGCAGCCCCGGCAACGGCGGCGCCTCCTCCCGCCGTGTCCATGAGGCGTGGGTGCGGGCGAACGAGGCGCTCCTGCGCTCCTGCGCCGGGATTCCCCTGACGGATCTGATGCCTCCCACCGGGTCGGTGGAAGCGGAGGACTGGGTGATCTGAGGGGGACTCGCGGGGTTCGATCCGGCGCATCCGCGCCGTGCGCGCCGGGGAGGAACGTGCCATCTTCACCCCCATGACCGGATTCCACCGCCTCACCACCACCACTCTCGCGATCCTCGGCCTGACCGCCTCCGTTTCCGCCGAAATCCGACACGTTTATTTCGGCACGGGCGGTCCCGGGGCGAAAGGGATCTACCGGTCCACCTTCGACAGCGAAAAGGGAAGCCTCACCCCCGCCAAGCTGGCCCACGAGATCGGGTCGCCCGGCTTCCTCGCCCTTTCCCCGGACGGCACCAAACTCTATGCCGCGGCCACGAAGGACAACGTCGGAGGCATCGCCGCCTACCGCGTCGGGGAGGACGGATCGCTCGAGTTCTTCCATTTCGAACCCACCGGCGACGGTGGCGCGGCCCATGTCGCGGTGCATCCCTCGGGCCGGTTCCTCCTCACCGCCCAATACGGCGGCGGCTCGACCTCGCTCCTGCCGCTCGACGGCGAAGGCAAGCCGGGGACCGCGACGGTCTCGGAACACGAGGGCGGGTCGAAAGTGGTCGAGGGACGCCAGGATTCGCCGCATCCCCATTACTGCGGCTTCTCGCCGGATGGAAAATTCGCCCTCATCCCCGACCTCGGCCTGGACAGCGTCGTCATCTATGCGATCGACCCTGACAAACCGGCCATCACGAAGCACGGCTTCGCCGAATCGGTCGCAGGAGGGGGCCCGCGCCACCTCAAGTTCTCGAAGGACGGCAAGTTCATCTACCTCCTCAACGAACTGAGCCTCTCGACGACGGTCTTCGCGTGGGACGCCGCGTCGGGAACCGCGAAGGCCCTCTCCACGACGCCGGCGCTGAGCGAGGAGACGAAGGCCGCGGAGAGCTTCAACTCCGCCGCGGAGATCGTGCTCCATCCCTCGGGAACCTTCGTCTATTCGTCGAACCGCGGGCATGACACGGTCACGGTCTACGCGACGAAGGAAGGCGGCGCGGCGCTCGAGGTGATCCAGGTCCAGCCGGTCCGCGGCGCGTTCCCCCGCAACATCAACCTCGATCCCTCGGGCGAATGGCTCCTTGCGGCCGGTGCCGATTCGCACACCGTCGCGGTCCACGCGGTCGCGCCGGACTCGGGCAGGCTCACCTACCAGCGCGGCGCCATCATCCAGGTGCCCGCCCCGATCTGCATCGTCTTCGGTGGGGCGGTAAAGTGAGCTTCACTCCCTCACCCGCGAGTCCAGGAGGATCGTGACGGGGCCGTCGTTGACGAGCGCGACCTTCATCATCGCCCCGAACTCGCCCGTGGCGACGGGCTTGCCGAGGCCGGCGGAGAGTTCCGTCACGAACCGTTCGTAAAGCGGGATCGCCACCTCGGGACGGGCGGCGCGATCGAAGCTGGGCCGAGTTCCTTTTTTCGTGCGCGCATGCAGGGTGAACTGGCTCACGACGAGGGCCCCTCCGCCGGTGTCGAGGAGGGAACGGTTCATCCGTCCGTCGTCATCCTCGAAAACCCGCATCGGCAGGATCTTGCCGACGAGCCAGGCGACATCTTCGGGAGTGTCCCCCTCCTCCACGCCCAACAAAATCAAAAAACCGGGTCCCGTCTCGCCGGTGATCCGGTCGCCGACGGTCACGGAGGCTTCGCTGACACGCTGGAGAACCGCTCGCATGGTCCCGGATTTCTGCGCCGCGATACGTCGGAACGCAAGCGGCTTTGCGGATGGAAATCGTCTTTTCTAGACTTTGCCCCCGGGCCGGGGCGATGATATATTTGCGCTCTTTGTTCCGGCGCGTGGCGCTCCCGCTCCCCTCCGCCCCTTACCCATCCACCGATTCCTCGTACATGGAAGTCCTCCTCTCCTTTCTCCGCTTCCTCGGCGTGCTGCTCCTCGTCGTGCTGATGTTCAACATCATGATCGTGGTGCACGAGTGGGGGCACTTCCTCGCCGGACGCTGGCGCGGGCTCTACATCGACCGCTTCCAGGTCTGGTTCGGGAAGCCGATCTGGAAGAAGACCTACAACGGCGTGCAATACGGGCTCGGCTCGATTCCGGCGGGCGGATTCGTCTCGCTCCCACAGATGGCACCGATGGAGAGCATCGAGGGCCGGGTCGAGGGCGACGCGCCGGTGAAACAACTGCCTCCGATCTCCCCGCTCGACAAGATCATCGTCGCTTTCGCGGGCCCGCTCTTCAGCTTCCTCCTCGCGGTGGTGTTCGCCGTGGTCGTGTGGGCGGTCAAAAAACCCGTGAGCGAGGCCGTCGGGACGACCACGATCGGCTCGGTCATGAAAGACTCGCCCGCGGAAAAGGCGGGAATCCGGGTCGGGGACACGCTGAAGAAGGTGGACGGGCAGAAGGTCAAGCGCTTCCTCGGCATGAACGATTCCATCATGTGGACGATCATCTCGAGCGCGAACAAGGACATCGACGTCGAACTGGAGCGTCCCGGCACCGGCTTGATGAAGGTCACCGTGGTTCGCCCGGAGGCGGCGGCCGAGGAAAAGATCGAAGGCGGCTGGCTGCGCCAGGCCTGGGCCTATGTCTCGCGCCGTCCCGCCCTCCGGACCATCGGAATCGGTCCGATGATCTCACCCGTGGTGGCGGACCTCAGGAAGAACGGTCCCGCCCTCGACGCGGGATTCCAGAAAGGCGATCTGATCGTCAGCATCGATGGCAAGGAAGTCCACAGCATGGACGATGTCAGCAGCTTCCCGTGGGAGGCGGGCCGGGCCCACCAGGTCGGGGTGCTCCGCAAGGACGCCGCGAAGTCCCTCACCGTGACTCCCCGGGTTCCGGAGAAGAATGGCGAAAAGCCCCAGATCGGCATCGTCATGAGCGACGAGGGCAAACGCACCCTCGTCCGCGAGAATCCGGTCGTGCAGGTCATCGACAGCTTCAACGCGATCGTACGCACCCTGAAGGCGGTCTTCACGCCCAAGTCGGACGTCAAGGCCGGCCACCTCAGCGGTCCGGTCGGGATCATGGGAACCTACTACGATCTCTTCAAGGATCCCGAGGGCTGGCGCCTCGCCCTCTGGTTCAGCGTGCTCCTGAACGTGAACCTCGCCATCCTCAACCTCCTCCCCTTCCCCGTCCTCGACGGCGGCCACATCACGATGGCTTCCTACGAGTGGCTCACCCGCCGCGCCATTCCAGTCCGTTTCCTCGAGGTCGTCCAGACCGCCTTCGTCCTCCTCCTCCTCGGGTTCATGGCCTTCGTCACCCTCAAGGACGTCGGCGACCGCATCCCCGACGGGGAGCCCAAGGACGCGAAACCGCTCCCCGAGTTCCTTCCCCTCGCGAACCAGCCCGCATGACCCGGCGCTATTCGCCCTCACCGCTCGGCCTGAAGCGACGCGACTCGCGCGCCGTCGCGATCGGTCCCGTGCCCCTCGGCGGGGACCATCCCGTGCGCGTGCAATCCATGCTCACGAGCGACACCCGCGAGACGGACGACTGCGTGCGCGAAACGATGGACCTCGTCGCGGCCGGTTGTGAGATTGTCAGGGTCACGGCCCAGACCCGCCAGATCGCGGCGAATCTCGAGCACATCGTCACGGGGATCCGCGCCCTCGGCAGCGGCGTCCCCATCGTCGCCGACATCCATTTCAAGCCCGACGCGGCGATGGAGGCGGTCAAGTGGGTCGACAAGGTCCGGGTCAATCCGGGCAACTACGCCGACAAGAAGAAGTTCCAGGTGCGCGAATACACCGACGCGGAATACGCCGCGGAACTCGCCCGCATCGAGGAGGAGTTCGGCCCCCTCGTCGAGGAGGCGAAGGCCCGCGGGGTCGCGATGCGCATTGGCACGAACCACGGCTCGCTCAGCGACCGCATCATGAACCGCTTCGGCGACACGCCCCTCGGCATGGTCGAGAGCGCGCTCGAGTTCGCACGCATCGCCCGCGCGCGGGGCTACCACGACTTCGTCTTTTCGATGAAGGCGAGCAATCCGAAGGTGATGATCGAGGCCTACCGGTTGCTCGTTTCGAAGCTCGACGAGCTCTCGAGGGCCGAACTGGAAACGGTGGGGAATGACGAAGGCCGAAACCCGAATGACGAAATCGATCCTCGTTACGGATTCCCTTCATCATTCGTCACTCGTCATTCCTCATTGCTCTGGAACTACCCCATCCACCTCGGCGTGACCGAAGCCGGCGACGGCGAGGACGGGCGCATCAAGAGCGCCATCGGGATCGGTTCGCTCCTCGGCGACGGCATCGGCGACACGATCCGCGTCAGCCTCACCGAGGACGCCGTTCACGAGATCCCCGTGGCCCGGGCCCTCGTCGATCTCGTCACCTCGCAGCGCGCGAAATATCCCGAACCGATCGCGGATCTTTCCTGGGACGAAGTGCCCTGGCACCCCTTCGAATACCGCCGCCGCGCCTCGGGGAAGATCGAGATGCAGGGGGTGAAACTCGGCGGCGACGAGACCGTGCGGGTCTTCACGAGCCGGCGCAAATGGGACGCGCTCGCCCACAAGCTCGACAAGCTCGGCGATTACCAGCCCGAGATCGTCATCGAAAGCTCCGGGGTCCTCGCCCTCGATCCGCGCGACGGGGCCGCGCTCGACGCGCTCAACGCCTCGGAGACCCCGCGGCTCGTCACCGTCGCCGACGGCCTCGACCTGCCCGTCATCCCCGCCTTCCGCCTCCTCGCCGCGAGGGCCGATCCGCGGCACCCCATCCTCCTCAAGGACACTCTTCTCCCCGCGACCGAAGCGGGTGCGGACTTCCTCCCGACCCTGTTGACCGCGGCGATGAACCTGGGTTCGCTTCTCTGCGACGGAATCGGCGACGCCGTCCTCGTGCAGGGCGAGGAAGCGCCCGGACAGTCCCTGCGGATGAGCTATAACATCCTCCAGGCCGCGGGAACGCGCATTTTCAAGACCGACTACGTCGCCTGCCCGAGCTGCGGACGCACGCTCTTCAACCTGCAATCGACGACGCAGAAAATCCGCGAGGCCACCGGTCATCTCAAGGGCGTGCGCATCGCCGTGATGGGCTGCATCGTGAACGGTCCCGGCGAGATGGCAGACGCCGATTTCGGCTACGTCGGAGGCGCCCCCGGCAAGATCAACCTCTACGTCGGCAAGGAGGCGGTGAAGTTCAACATCCCCGAAGGCGAGGCCGTCGAGCGGCTCGTCGACCTCATCAAGGAGCACGGCCGCTGGATCGAGGCGCCGGCGACGGTGGCGGAGGTGTGAGCCGGCCGGGTCCGGCCATGGCCTTTTCGAGTGCCGGAATTTTTTGAATGGACGGAGGGTCCGGCGCGTCCATCCCCTGAGACCGCATCTTCGGTTAATCCCGAAGCGCTGCGGCGACTCGAATCCGACCACCCCCTGCCCACCCTCTGTTCAAGTCATGAAATCGAAACTTCGTTCCTCCCGCCCGCTGAAGTTCCTCGTGGCTCTTTGCGCGGTCACTCTTTTCTCCGTGAGCGGCGCCTTCGCCAACTACGGTGCCTTCGTCTCCTCGACCGGAGACGGTTCCTTCGGTGCCTTCGGCCTGAGCTGGAACTGGCGCACGAACAACGGCGCGATCAATGCCGCGGTCTCCTCCGCCCGCTACTACAACGGCGGCTTTCTCAACGGCTACCGTTTCAACTGGTGGGGCCACCGCGGCTGGGAAGCCGGCGTGCGCGGCTACAACTTCGACGGATCCTTCGTGAACTTCGGTTTCGCCCGCGGCTGGTCGACCCGCCGCGCCGCGATCAACTACGCGAACGGCTTCCTCGGCTACAATACCTATTGGTACGGCCAGATGAGCGGTTACAATAACTAAGACCCGCTCCCCCCGTCCCCACGCATGAGACACCCGATCCTCCGCCTCGCCCTGCCGGTCGTAACGGGTGTCCTCCTTTTTGCCGCGGGATTCTGGGCGGGTCGTCGCAACACCGCCGCTCCGTCGGGTCCCACCCGGGACCCCGGAGCGGCTGAAGCGTATCCGGTGGCGATCCCCGGATCCTCGGGGTTTCCCCGCCCGGGGATGGGAGCGTCTCCTGGCGAAGGATCCGGAGGTGGATCCGGGGGCGGCGCGGCGATCGCCCTGCTCCCTGGAAACGGGGCTCCCGCCGACCTCCGCACGGCCCTGGAAAACCCGAACCAGCGTTCCCGCGAGCGCGACCTCGAGGCGATCGGTGCGCGTGATTTTGCGACGGGTTCAGACTGGCAGAAGTCGGCCGATTCGATCGGCGACCTCGTCGATCGCAGTTTCTACCTCAAGGGCGTGGTCTCCTCCTGGGCGGCGGCGGATCCGCAGGAGGCGGTGACGCAGCTCTCCACAATGCCCCTCTCGTCACGTGCCAGCTTGATTCCCCACGCCGTCTCGATCTGGGCGGAGCGTGATCCGGCCGGAGCGGAGCAATGGGTCCTCGCGCTGGGCCAGGGCGAAGTCCGCGACCGCGCCGTCGAGAGCCTCTACCGCTCGTGGGCGGTGAACGACCCGGAAACGGCCGCAGCCCGCAGCCTCGCGCTCGGCGACGAGTCGGCCCGGTTCCGCGCCCTCTCCGCGGTGGTGAAGGAATGGAGCGCCAATGATCTCGGCGCGGTCGGAAAATGGGCTTCGGGATTGACCGATCCCAATCTCAAGGATTTCGCGACGATGGCCGTGGCCGATGAGATGTCGGCGCGGGCTCCGAAGGAGGCGATGCGCTGGGCCTCGGAACACCTCGCGAAGGATCCGCGGGCGAATCCCGATATCCTCCCGCTGGTCGCGTCGAAGGCGGGATTCGAGGCCCCGCAGGAAACCTTTGCCTGGCTCCAGTCGGTGCCTTCGTCGCCGGAGGCGAATTCCTCCCTTGCCGGAGTCGCTACTTATCTGATCGAAGAGAATCCGGACTTCGCCTGGACCGGTTTTCCCAAACTCTCCGAAAACCTCCAGCAGGTCACGGCCGGTCCGGTGGCTTCGACGCTTGGGGCGCAGAATCCGGAAGAGGGAAAACGGTGGCTCGCCCAGCTTCCGGACGGGGAAATGAAGCGCTGGGCCACGACCGCCTTCGCCGCGGGCTGGGTCTCGCGCCATCCCGCGGAGGCCGGAGCCTGGGTCGCGGGACTTCCTTCCAGTCCCGAAAAACAGGCCGCCGAACAGGGACTGCAAAGCGCCATCCCAGGGGTGGGAGCGAGTGGGCGGGCACCGTGATTCCTCCTCAAGGTTCTTCTCCGGGCGTATTTAGCCGTAGTTGGCCGTGACTCCAC
>JBILDO010000116.1:0-7531 GCA_044352585.1 Verrucomicrobiales bacterium | reverse complement strand
TACACCTCGGGTGCGTGGGCCTTGAGCCGCTTCGCGGTGCGGTCGAGGCAGTTCGGATTGATGTCGAGCAAGGCAAGACGACGCGTTGCCGCGGGCAGGGAATGTTCGAGGAGGTAACCCGTGCCAACGCCGACCTCGAGGTGGTTGGTCGAAACCTCCGCACGGTAGAGATCGACGAGTTTTTCAGTCGCGCAATGCCAGAGACATCGGTTGGAAAAGCCGAGGACCCACCAGTCGTAGAGGGCGAGATTCCGCTTCGTGTAGATCGCATGGGCGCGTTCCACGTCTGAAAGACCGGCTTTCATGGAAATCCTCCAATCAATAGGGTATGATGGGATAGTCAACCCCCGGTATTCCCCATGGAAACCCTCGCCGAACGCATGGAACGTCTCGGGATTCTCGAAGAGGATCTTGAGGAGCGTTTTGTCCTGGGCTCGGGCAGCGGCGGGCAGAAGATCAACAAGACCTCGTCCTGCGTCTACCTGAAACACCTCCCCAGCGGACGCGAGGTGAGCTGCCAGGAATCACGCTCGAGAGAGAAAAACCGCGAACTCGCGCGCGAACGCCTTTGCGAACAGTTCGAGAAGACCGCCGCCGAGGAAAAGCTGGCCAAGGCCCGCGCCCGAGCCCGGAAACGCTACCAGAAACGCAAACCCTCGCCCGCCCAGAAGGCGCGGCTCCGCCAGGCCAAAATGCATCGCTCGGAACGCAAGGCCTCGCGTCGCCGGATCGGGGATTGAACCGCGGGAAACCCGGCCGCCTCAGACGATCTGGCCGCCCTCGGGGACGAACTCGTCGCCATGATAGAGGCGGTAGCGCCCGAGGCGGGAGCGCAGCTTCAGCTCGGCCCCGAAGGCCTCGGAAAGGCTGAAGGAATTGAGGGCGCGGCGCTTTTCCCCCTGGGAGATGGCCTTGCCCTCCTTGAGGACGAGGGCGTGGGTGATCGCGGGGATGATCTCCTCGACGTGGTGGGTGACGAGGACGAGCGAGCGGAAGGAACCCTTCTCGGTCAACTCCTCGACGAATTGCAGGAAATGCTCGCGCGCCACCGGGTCGAGGCCTGCGCAGGGTTCGTCGAGGACGAGGACCTCCATCTTCTGCGCCATGAGGGCGCGCCCGATGAGGATGCGCTGGCGTTCGCCCTGCGACATCGTCGCCCAGACCTGGTCGCGGAGGTAGGTGCAGTTCACCTTTTCGAGGATTTTCTCAGCGGCGCGGATCTCGGCGCGGGAATCCTCGTCGTCCTGCTGCCAGAAATTGACCATGGCGTGGCGACCCGAGCGAACGATCTCCAGTCCCGTCTCGCCGGGGTCGATCAGTTGCGAAATGCTGCTGCTGACGAAGCCGATGCGCTTGCGCCAGTCATCCCAGCTCTGCGAATCGGAGTTCACCGCGTCCTCGCGGCCGCGCATGTGGACCTCGCCCGTCGTCGGGGTGAGGTAGCCCATCAGCACATTGAGCAGCGAGGTCTTGCCGGAGCCGTTGCCCCCGAGGATGACCCAGTGCTGGTCGCGCTCGACGACGAGGTCGATCCTGTCGAGGATCCGTTTCCCGCCGCGCTGGACGGATACATTCTCCATTTCAAAGACGATCGCTGCCATGTCCGGTAGGCTAGCGGGCGGACCCCGGAATGCCAGCAAAAAAGCCCCGGCCGTGCGGCTCCCGGGGCCTTTGAACAATTGCCTTCCCACCGTTTCCGCACCGATCGGGCGCTCCCCCGCACTGATCACGTGAGGCGGATCCGTCCCGGAAGACTTGCCTCCGGGCGCGTTTTTCTGGTATGTTGGTCCGCTCATTCCATGTCCAAAAACCTCAGCGCCCTTTCCTTTCGCCGCGGCCTCGAGCCGAACCTCTTCGAACGCATGGTCCAGGCCGCCGAGTCCAAGGGCACGGCCGAGACCGCCGAGACCGTCCACGCCCTCGGAAAAGAATACCTCTTCGGCGACGCCCTCACCCTTGGCGCGGTCTCGTTCTACGACTTCCTCAAGAAGGAGAACGAGGGCAAAAGGGTCTTTCTCTGCAACGGCTCGGCCTGCCTCTGCGCCGGCACCCAGGAGAAACTCCACCACGATGCCGCCGCGCATTTCCCCGAGGCGGAGATCGGACACATCTGCTGCCTCGGCCGCTGCCACGAGGGCGGGGCCTTCCAATACGAGGGCAAAAACTACTCGGGCCTGTCCGCACCGGCCTTGGAGACCCTCTTCACCTCCGGCGAAGGCGACGCGACCGACCGCTACGAAGTCGTCTCGGCCCTCGAACCCGCCATCCTCACCGCGCCCTTTCCGGGAATTGATGAATACTACGCGCCTTTCGTCACTCTGATCGAGTCTGGCGACCGCGACGGCCTTGCGGCCGAACTGAAAGACAGTGGCCTGCGTGGACGGGGCGGGGCCGGGTTCCCCCTTCATTTCAAGTGGGCCGGCTGCCGCTCCGCCGGGGGATCGGTGAAATATATCGTCTGCAATGCCGACGAGGGCGACCCCGGCGCCTATATCGACAAATACCTGATGGAGGAGCGCCCCCACAGCGTCCTCCTCGGGATGATGACCGCGGGCTGGTATGCCGGCGCGAACACGGGCGTGCTCTACATCCGTGCCGAATACCCCGACTCGCTGACCCGGGTGAACGAGGCCATCGCCGATCTTCACCGCGCCGGGCTCCTCGGCGAAAACATCCGCGGCACCGGCTTCGATTTCCATCTGAAGTCGATCAAGGGTGCGGGGGCCTACATCTGCGGCGAGGAGACCGCCCTGCTCGCCAGCATCGAGGGCCAGCGGCCCGAGGTGCGGACCCGCCCGCCCTTCCCCACCGTCGAGGGACTCTTCCGCAAGCCCACCATCGTCAACAACGTCGAGACCTTCGCCAATCTCCACGCCATTCTCACCCGCGGTGGCAAGGGCTACGCCGCGATCGGCACGCCCCAGTCGACCGGACCGAAACTGCTCTCGCTCGACTCGCATTTCGCCAGGCCCGGCATCTACGAGGTCGCGATGGGCACGCCCCTCGCGGACGTCTTCGCGATGGCCGGCGGCTTCAGGAATCCGGTCAAGGCCGTGCAGATCGGCGGCCCGCTCGGCGGGATCGTTCCCTTGGACAAGATCACCACGCTCACCGTCGATTTCGAATCGTTCAAGAAGGAGGGTTTCCTCCTCGGACACGCCGGCGTCGTCAGCATCCCCGAGGCCATGCCGATGATCGAGTATCTTCAGCACCTTTTCCAGTTCACCGCCGACGAAAGTTGCGGCAAATGTTTTCCCTGCCGCCTCGGCAGCACCCGCGGCAAGGAGCTCATCGCCAAGGCCCGCGCCGAAAGCGATTTCAAGATCGACCGCGAACTCATGGCCGACCTCCTCGACACGATGGAGCAGACAAGTCTGTGCGCGCTGGGTGGCGGGGTTCCGCTGCCGATCAAGAATGCGTTGCGGTATTTCAACGATGAACTCGCGGCTTACTTCGCTGGGTAAGTTTGTGGGTTTTCAGTGTTCAGTTTTCAGCAAGAAACTCAGAGAATGATTTGAACCACGGATGCACACGGATTCCCAGATAAGACGCTTCTTCCCATCCGTGTGAATCCCTGAAATCCGTGGTCAAAAAACTCACCCCGACCAAGCGGCGGGACGCCGCTTCCACATTCCCGACCTTTTACCTTCCCACCTTTTACGCGGCTGCAGGCCGCCCGACGCCATGGTCCAGGACCTCACCTCCCTCACCGCCTACCTCGACGGAGAGCCGATGCTCTTCGAAGAAGGCGACACCTTGCTGAACTTCATCGACCGCCACCGCGGGCGCGGGCATGTCCCGACGCTGTGTGATGCGCCGCAGCTCGAGCCCTACGGGGCCTGCCGGGTCTGTTCGGTCGAGGTCGCGCTGCAGCCCGACGGTCCGCGCCGCGTCGTCGCCTCGTGCCACACCCCGCTCACCGCAGGCATGCACGTCTTCACGGAGTCGCCCAAGGTCCGGGACCTGCGCCGCAACATCGTCGAGCTCGTCCTCACCGACCACCCGCTCGACTGCCTCACCTGCGAGGTCAACGGCAACTGCGAGCTCCAGACCGTGGCCGCGAAGGTCGGCGTGCGGAAGGTGCGCTACCCCGCCGGAGCCAACCACCTCGACCGCACCAAGGACCTCTCGCATCCCTACATGACGAGCGACCTTTCCAAGTGCATCAACTGCTCGCGCTGCGTCCGCGCCTGCGACGAGGTGCAGGGCCAGCACGTCCTCTCCATGCACGGCCGCGGCTTCGGGGCGCGCATCATCAAGGGGCTCGACCAGTCCTTCATGGACTCCACCTGCGTCTCCTGCGGGGCATGCTCCCAGGCCTGCCCCACCTCCGCGATCAGCGATGTCTTCCAGTCGAAATCGATCGAGGCGACCAGGAAGACCCGTACCGTCTGCACCTACTGCGGCGTCGGCTGCAATCTCAACGTCGCCACGAAGGGACGCGAGGTCCTCAGCATCCAGGCCCCGGTCGACTCCGAGGTGAACCATTCCCACACCTGCCTCAAGGGCCGCTACGCCTTCCGCTTCGTGAACCACCCCGAGCGCCTCCGCACCCCGCTGATCCGTTACAACGGCCACTTCACCGAGGCGACTTGGGACGAGGCCTACGACTACATCGTCAAGAACCTCACCCGCATTAAGGAAGAGCACGGGGGCGACGCCGTCGCCGGCATCTCCTCGGCCCGCTGCACGAACGAGGAAAACTACCTGATGCAGAAATTCATCCGCGCCGGCTTCGGCACGAACAACATCGACGCCTGCGCCCGCGTCTGCCACAGCCCCACCGCCTGGGGGATGCAGAAGGCCTTCGGCACCGGCGCCGCGACCAACAGCATCGCCGACCTCGAGTTCACGAATTGCATCCTCATCACCGGAGCCAACCCCACCGAGGGCCACCCCGTCACCGGATCGCGCATCAAGCAGCGCGTCCTCAAGGGCGTGCCGCTGATCGTCATCGATCCGCGCGAGATCGAGCTCGTTCCCTACGCGAAGCACCACCTCCAGCTCCGTCCCGGCACCAATGTCGCCCTCCTCGACATGTTCGCCTGGTATCTCCTCGACGAGGACCTCATCGACCGCGACTTCATCACGAAACGCTGCGAGAACTGGGTGGAATTCGAAAACGGCCTCCGCTCCCTGAATCTCGACGCGCTCGAGGCCATCCACGGCGTCCCCCGCGAGCAGGTCCGCGCCGCCGCCATCGAATACGGCAGCGCCGGGAACGCCATGGCCTTCCACGGACTCGGCGTCACCGAGCACAGCCACGGATCGAAGACCGTCATGACCCTCGCCGACATCGCCATGATGACCGGCAACATCGGCCGTCCCGGTGTCGGCGTCCTCCCCCTGCGCGGACAAAACAACGTCCAGGGCGCCGCCGACATGGGTTGCCAACCGCACCAGGGCGCCGGTTACCTCCAGGTCAACGATCCCGAGATGCACAAACGCTACGAGGAATTCTACGGCGTCCACCTCAGCGACCGGATCGGCTACAAGATTCCACAGATGTATGATGCCGCCCTCGCCGGGGATCTCAAGGCCCTCTGGATCATGGGCGAGGACGTCGCCCAGACCGACCCGAACACCGAGCACGTCACCGCCGCGCTCAACGCCCTCGACTTCCTCGTCGTGCAGGAACTCTTCATGACACCCACCTGCGAGTTCGCCGACGTCGTCCTCCCCGCCTCCTCCTTCCTCGAGAAGAGCGGCACCTTCACCAACGGCGAGCGCCGCGTCCAGCGCGTCAATGCCGTCATCCCCCCGGTCGAGGGCACCAAGCCCGACGGCGTCATCATGTGCGAGATCATGCAGCGCATGGGCATGAACCAGCCCGACTACACCCCCGAGGGCGTCCTCGCCGAGATCGCGCAGATCGTCCCCTTCTTCAAGGGCGCGACCTGGGAGAACCTCACCGAGCAGGGCACCCAGTGGCCGATCCAGGATGGCGGGGTGGGTACGCCCATTCTCCACCTTGGCAGCTTCAAGCGCGGCCTTGGCAAGTTCCACTTCTTCAACTTCCAGGAGTCGAGGGAGATCGAGAAACACGGCGCCGAGTATCCCTTCATCCTCACCACCGGCCGCATCCTCGAGCATTACAACTGCGGCACGATGACCCGACGCACCGGCAACGCGCAGATTGTGAGCGAGGATCTCCTCGCGATCCATCCCGACGACGCCGCGAAGAAGGGGATCGAAGACGGCGATCTCGTGCGGATTCATTCGGCACGAGGCGAGGTGCGGATCAAGGCGCGGATTTCGACCGAGGTGAAGCCGGGGATTCTTTACACCACCTTCCACTTCCCCGAACATCTCGTGAACATGGTCACCAGCTCGGAGTGCGACGAGGACACGATGTGTCCGGAATACAAGGTCGTGGCGGTGGAGGTCGAGCGGGTGTTCGAAGGAGCGCGAGAGAGAAGCGAGGACGAGATGGCGGTGACCGCACGCCCGTGAAAGGTGGCGATGTAGGGTTGATGAATACGGCCATTAAATCCCCACGTTTTATCAGGCTGCGCAAGCGACCCTGGGATGTGCGAAGGGATTTTGGACGACTCTTTGCGCATCTCTCTGCTTGCCATCGGGACACGTGTAACTTTTTCTTGTGGAACGCGGTTAGCTGTTTCCCGGAAAAATAACAGCCCCTGCGTTACGGCACCGATCGGTGGGAAAGGCTTGCCTGCGGCGGGCTTCCCGGGGTAACCTTCCAGGGTCTCTGCATGATGCTCCGTTTTCTGAACGTCCCCTTTCTCCTGATCCTCCTCGTCGTTCCTCTCGCCGCCCGCGAGGACGACTTCGTGGAGTTGAAGCGGCTCGAGTCAAGCCTGGCGATCGAGCTGCCCTATGCGACTGAGGACAACTTCACGAAAGAGAAACTCTATCCGGTGGCCCGCTGTTTTCTCCGTCGCAGGGTGGCCGAGTCCCTCGTCGCGGCGCACCGCAGCCTCGCCGACCGCGGTCTCGGGCTGAAGATCTGGGACGGCTACCGTCCTCACTCGGTGCAATACCGGATGTGGGAGAAGGCCCCCTTTCCCGGCTACGTGGGGGACCCGAAGCTGGGATCGAAACACAACCGTGGCGCGGCCGTCGATCTCACCCTGATCGATCTCGAAACGGGAAAGGAACTGGCCATGCCCACGCCCTACGACGAGTTCACCCCGCGGGCGCACCGGGATTACTTCAAACTTCCGCCCGAGGTCGCGGAGAACCGCAGGATTCTCCAGGAGACGATGCGGGCGCACGGCTTCATGACGATCGAGAGCGAATGGTGGCACTTCGATCATCGCGAATGGTCCCGCTTCCCGCTTTCCGACGTCTCCCTCGAGACCCTCGCGGCCCGGTCGGACCGGGATGCCGCCGAGACTGACAAAACCACCCACGGGAATGCGTGGCCCCGCTTCCGCGGTTCGAACGGTGGCGGCACCGCCCCCGCGACGGGCGTGCCCTTGCAGTGGAGCGCCACGGAAAACCTGAAATGGAAGACGTCCCTCCCCGGGCCGGGTTCTTCCTCCCCGATCGTCTGGGGCGGCAGGGT
>JBILDO010000023.1:0-77100 GCA_044352585.1 Verrucomicrobiales bacterium | reverse complement strand
CGCGGGACATGACATGGTAAAAGGATCGACCGGTTCCGAGGATGCGTGCAGTGCTCATGGGATGGTGGAGGGACTTGGAACGAAGCGGGGTGGAGAGAGCGGATGGGGGACTTCGCTAGAATCGGGCGTTTCGGCGAAAGGACAACATTTTTAGTCTGAACCTTAAACTTTTTAAACTGGCGAAGCCCGCCAGGGTGACGCCCCACACACCCGGGGGCACCGGAAACCAGGGCATCCTCATGACTTGGGCGGGAATTGGTCCCTGAGAAGCTTCTTCGCGTCCTCAAAGGCGGACGGATCGGGCGGGTTCGCGGCCACGTTGCGGAGCTCGGGGTCGCCGGAACGGTGGTCGTAGAGCTCCACGGCCTCGACCGCGCCAGTCTCCCAGTTCCGCCACTCGGTGTAGCGCCATCCCGCGGTGCGGACGCTGTATCCCATCGTGTCGGGCTGCTTTTTTGGGGTTCGGTCAGGGTAGGCGGGACGCGGATGTTGGGTGAAGGCGGCGGGCTTCACGGAGACGGATGGATCCGCAAGGATGGGCGCGAGGCTGGTTCCCTCGAGTCCGGTGGGCGCGGGAAGTCCGGCGAGATCGACGAGGGTGGGGAAAAGGTCGAGCATCTCGACCAGCGAATCCGTCCTCGCCCCCGGCCGCTTCGGCGAGATCGGGGCGATGAGCAGGGGAACGCGGGCGTCGAGCTCGAAGTTGCTCGTTTTCGCCCAGAGCCCGTGCTCGCCGAGGTGGTATCCGTGATCGCCCCAGAACACGACGAGGGTGTTCTCCTCGAGTCCGTTTTCCCGGAGGGCCGCGAGAACTTTTCCGACTTGGGCGTCGAGGTAGCTGACGGCGGCGAAGTAGCCGTGCCGCATTTCCGCGACCTGTCCGGGGGTGGGTTTGGTCTGTTGATCCGGGGGGCCGAGGATCTCGGTGCTCTGGTGGAAGGCGATCTCCGGCGCGTCGATGGGACGGGTCGGGTCGAGCGGGGGCAGCCGGTCCCGGTCATAGAGATCCCAGTATCGCTTCGGCGCGTTGAAGGGAGCGTGGGGTTTCCAGAACCCGACCGCGAGGAGGAAGGGACCTCCCTTTTTCAGTTCGGGCAGGATCCGCACGGCCTCGGCCGCGACACGGCCGTCGTAGTAGGCCTCGTCGGGAACGTCATAACATTCACACATTCCGACCGAACCGTAATTTCGCAGCCCCTTGCTGAGTTTGGCGTGGTTCTCCGGCAGGGAGCCTTCGACCCGCGGGGTGTCGTCGCCGTGGTTGGCGTAGTGGAGGAACTCGGGCGCGGACCATGAGCGCGGGTCGCCCTTCTCCTTCGTATGCCAGTTGTGAAACAGCTTGCCGACGCATCGCGTCGTATAGCCGTGATCCTTGAACCAGAGCGGCAGGGTCGTGACATCCGGCTTCAACTCGCGGAAATGGGTGCCGTTGACGTGGAGGCCGAGGGTCCCGGGCCGCAGACCGGTGAGCATGCTCGAGCGCGACGGATTGCACACCGCCTGCTGGCAATAGGCCTGGTTGAAGACGGTCCCCCGCGCGGCGAGGGCGTCGAGGTTCGGCGTCAGTGCCGGCGATCCGTAGCACCCGAGTTCGGGGCGGAGGTCATCGGCGGTGATGATGAGGACGTTCGGCGGGGCGGCGGTCGCGGGAACGGCCGAGGCGAGCATCAACGAGGAGAGGGCGGGAATGAGGCGGAGGTTCATGACCGCGGAGTATGAACGAGCCCGCGGCCGGGCGGAAGGTTTTTGTCGCGGCCGTGTCAGGACGCGGGGGCCGTTAGGTCCGGATCAGTCCGGGAGGGCCTTCGCGCCGGAACGAGCCGGAGCTTTCGCCTTTTTTGCCGGAACGGCGGGTGGCTGAGCCGTGAAGGTATCGACGTGGGAAAGCAACTCGGCCTGGGAAATGCCGAGGAGCGCCGCTGCTTTTTCGTCGCTGCCGGTCTCGCGCAGGGCGGTCTCGGAGAGGACCCGCATCGCCAGGGCGACGGGGGAAACCTTCGCATGGTCGGCGGCCTGGAGGAATCGCTTCGCGGCCCGCTCGAGGATGACACGCTCGCTTTGGCTGCGGCTTGCCTGGTCGAAAGGCAGGTCGCTCCCGAGAATGACGTTTCCGCTCGCGAGAACGCAGGCGCGCTGGATGAGGTTTTCCAGCTCGCGCACGTTGCCGGGCCAGTGGTAGCCCTCGAGCATCTCGGTGGCCTCGCGGGAAAACTGCATCGGCCGTCCGCGTCCGCCCTCGGTCCGTTTCGCGAGGAAGTGCTCGGCGAGGAGACGGATGTCCTCGAGCCGCTGCCGCAGAGGCGGAATGTGGATGCGGACGACATTGAGCCGGTAAAAGAGATCCTCGCGGAAGGTGCCGTGCTCGACCTCCTCCTCGAGTCGCTTGTTCGTCGCGGCGAGGATGCGGACGTCGGTCTGGAGGGTTTGGTTTCCGCCGACCCGCGAGAACTCGCCGCTCTGGAGGACGCGGAGGAGCTTGCTCTGCACCTCGAGCGGCATGTCGCCGATCTCGTCGAGGAAGAGGGTGCCACCGTGGCATTGCTCGAAGCGGCCGATGCGCTGCGTCACCGCCCCGGTGAAGGCGCCCTTCTCATGGCCGAACAGCTCGCTCTCGAGGAGGTTGCTGGGGATCGCGGCGCAGTTGATCGCGACATACTCCGCCTTGGCGCGTCGCGAGAACTTGTGGATCGCGTTCGAGACGACCTCCTTGCCCACCCCGCTCTCCCCGGTGATGAGGACGGGAGCGTCGGCGCGGGCGACCCGGCCGATGAGCTTGTAGACATCCTGCATCGCCGGGGAACGGCCGATGATAAGGTCGTCGGTTGGCTGCGGCGGGATGATGGGGTCGGACTTGCCACGGTCCTCGGCGATCCGCATCTGCTCGGCCGCGGCGAGGGCGCGTTCGGCGATGCCGCGCAGCTCGAAGTTGACCGCTTCACGGCGGAGGACGTCGAAGGCACCGAGACGCATCGCCTCGATGACCGCGTTGGTCGAGTGGACGCGTCCGTTGAGAATGACCATCGCGTTCGGAGTGGCCATGCGGATCCGCTTGAGCAACTCGACCCCGTCGAAAGGCCGCATCTGGAATTCGGCGATGAGGAGGTCGGCGCGGCGGTCGGTGAACAGCCTCAAGGCCTCGTCCGCCGCCCGGGTCGTCACGACCTCGACCGATTCCGCCTCGAGGTGACGGGCGGCCCACTCGAGGAAATCGGGGTCGTTGTCCGCGATAACGACCGTTTGTTTTTGGACATCTTCCATATAGGGTTGGCTTCCGGAAATCCGGCACTGCGTGCCTCCGGGCGGCGGCGGGGGGCCAAGAACATAACACAATCCCGCCATTCCACTCTTTTTTAGGCCATGAAGTACGACGAAATTCCTTCGGATCTCTTTACCAACAACCGGCACCGGCTCGCCTCCCGCCTGCCAGGCAAGGCGCTCGCCGTGGTCCACTCGGCGGACATTCCCTGGCGCTGCGCGGATGGTTCGATGGCCTTCATCCAGAACTCTGACTTGTTCTATCTCAGCGGGATCGACCAGGAGGAGACGGTCCTGCTCCTCTTCCCCTCGCACCCCGATCCGGCGATGCGGGAGATTCTTTTCGTGCGCGAAACCTCCGAGTTGATCGCGATCTGGGAGGGTCACAAGGTCACGATCGAGGAGGCGAAAAAAATTTCCGGCATCGCCACGGTGAAGTGGACGAGCGAATTCGACGCCGTCTTCCGCGTCCTCGTCCGCGAGGTGGAAACGGTCTGGCTGAACCACAACGAGCACGGCCGTTCGAGCGCGCCGGTCAATTTCTCGCTCGACGACCGCTTCCGCCGGTCCTGCCAGGAACGCCACCCGCACCTGCGCTACGAACGGCTCGCCCCGCTCCTCCATCACCTCCGGGCCGAAAAGTCGGAGATCGAGATCGGATTGGTGCAACGGGCCTGCGACATCACCGCGAAGGGATTCGAACGGCTCCTCGGGTTCGTGAAACCCGGCGTGACGGAGTACGAGGTCGAGGCCGAGCTCCTCCACGAATTCGTCCGGCACGGCTCCCGCGGGTTCGCCTACCAGCCCATCATCGCCTCGGGGAAAAACGCCTGCGTGCTCCACTACGTCACCAATGACCAGCCGTGCCGCGACGGCGACCTCCTCCTCCTCGACGTCGCCGCGGAATACGCGAACTACAATTCCGACCTCACCCGGACGATCCCGGTGAACGGCCGCTTCACCCCGCGGCAACGCGCCGTCTACGACGCGGTCCACCGCATCCTCCGGCTCTGCATCGACGAACTGATCGTGCCGGGCAAGCACATGAAGGACGTCTACCACAAGGAGGTCGCCCGGGCCACCGAGGACGAGTTGATCGCGCTCGGTCTCCTCGATCCGCAGGTCGTCGCCGACGAACGCGCCCAGGAGGACCTGCCCGAGGAGAAGCGCGCCTACCGGGAGTACTTCATGCACGGGGTCTCCCACAGCCTCGGTCTCGACGTCCACGACGTGACCCCGGCGGAGAATCTCTTCGTCGAGAACATGATCGTCACCGTCGAGCCCGGCATCTACCTCCCGGAGGAAGGCTTCGGCATCCGGCTCGAGAACGACATTGTCGTCCGGACCGGCGGAAACCTCGATCTCATGGCCCACATCCCGATCGGCGCGGACGAGATCGAGGCTCGGATGGCGGCCCCGCGGGGTGCCGCTGTTTCGTGAGGCGGCGGGTCACCCGATCGCCGCGAACTTGCGCTCGACGCGTGCGAAGAGGAAGTCCTGCAGGGGTTCACCGTCGAGCTTCTCGACCGCTTCGTGGAGGAAACCGAGGCTGATCATCTTGCGAGCGTCCTCGGCGGGGATGCCGCGGGCACGGAGATAGAAGATCTCCTCGTCGCTGATGGTGCCGGAGGTCGAACCGTGCGAGCACTTGACCTGGTCGGCGTCGATCTCGAGCCCGGGCATCGAGTTCGCCTCGGCCTCGTCGCTGCCGAGGAGGTTGCGGCAGGTCTGGTAGGAATCGGTGTGGTGTGATCCCGGCTGGACCTGGATCAGACCCGAGAAGATCGTGCGCGAGCGGTCGTAGAGCGCGTTCTTGAAGAGCAGGTCGCTCGTGGTGTGCTGCGCCTCGTGCGACTGCAGGGTGCGCTGGTCGTATTCCTGCACGTCGTTGGCGAGGTTCGCCGAAAAGATCTGGCAGTCGGCGCCCTTGTCGACCATGCGGTTGATCGACTCGTTGCGGACCCATTCGGCCCCGAGATTGACGAATCCGACCTTCACCGCGGCGTCGCGTCCGGCGCGGGTGTGCTGGAGCTGGACGTGTTTCGCGCCCTTGTCGCTCAGGTCTTGGAGCCCGGCATACTGGATCCGTCCGCCGTGATCCGCGTCGAGATCGGTCATGCCGACGATGAGGGTCTCCTCGTCTCCGTCGATCGACTCGAAAAGATCGAACACGGAAACCGAAGCCTGTTCCCCGGCGACGACGAGGGTGTGCGGGAACACGGCGGCGCCGTCACCCCCGACGAAGTGGTGGACGATGACGGGATCCGTGGAAACGCAACCCTTTGGGAAATGGACGAAGATTCCGCTCAGGGTCGAGGCGGCGTGGAGGGCGGCGAACTTGTCCCCTCCGAGGAAATCGACGTGCCTCAGGAAGTGGGGACGGAGCAGGTCCGGATGCGAGGCAAGGGCTTCCGCGATCGGCACGCACACGGCCCCCTCGGGCAGGGCCGGGGTCTCGGCATGGAGGAGCCGGTTATTTGCGAAGACGAAATGGGCCGCGCAGGCGGAAGGACGTTCGGAAACGGCGCGGGCGACGAGATCGGCCGCGACCGACGCGGAAACCGCGGAGGCGGGCACGATGCCTCCGAGACGCAGGTGCTTGAGGTCCGCGAAGCGCCAGGACTGGTTCGTCCGGTTCGGGGCCGGGAGGGCGGCGAAACGATCCCAGGATTCGTTCCTCAGGGCACGGTACCACGCGGGGAGATTCGAATCGTCGTCGGTGAGAAGCGAGGCCTCGCACCAAGTTGTGGTGGAGCGGTTCGTGGTTTCCTCGGGTGGTGTCAGGACCATGGACATTTGCGGGGCGGCGCGGCGCGCCTGTAAAAGGTGGGAAAGTAAACGGTGAAAGGTCGCGAATCGAGAGGGTGGGAGGGACGACCGGAGAGGGTCCGGTCAGCCGACGCTGCCTTCCATTTCCATGTCGATGAGGCGCTTGAGCTCGACGCTGTATTCCATGGGGAACTCGCGGACGAGATCGTTGACGAATCCGTTGACGCTGAGGCTCATCGCCTCGCCTTCGCTGAGGCCGCGCTGCTTCATGTAGAAGATCTGCTCCTCGCTGACCTGGCTGACGCTGGCCTCGTGCTGCGTGGCGTGCTGGTTGCCCCGCACGGTGATGGCGGGGTAGGTGTCGGTGCGGCTCGATGCGTTGATGAGGAGGGCGTCGCACTCGGTGTTGTTCTTGCAGCCCTTGAGGTGCTTCGGGATGTGGACCTGTCCACGGTAGGTGGAGCGGCCCGTGCCCACGGAGATGGACTTTGCGACGATGTTCGAGGTCGTCTCGTCGGCGGCGTGGATCATCTTTGCGCCGGTGTCCTGGTGCTGGCCGTCGTTGGCGAGGGCGATGGAGATGACCTCACCGCGGGCCTTGCGTCCCTTCATGATCACGCCGGGATACTTCATCGTCAGGCGCGAGCCGATGTTGCAATCGATCCAGCGGATCTCGGCGTTTTCATGGGCGAGGCCGCGCTTCGTGACGAGGTTGAAGACGTTGTTCGACCAGTTCTGCACGGTAATGTACTGGATCTTCGCGTCCTTCATCGCGACGAGTTCGACGACGGCGCTGTGGAGCGTCGCGGTCTCGAACTTCGGCGCGGTGCAGCCCTCCATGTAGGTGACCTCGGCGCCCTCGTCGACGAGGATGAGGGTGCGCTCGAACTGGCCGAAGTTTTCCGCGTTGATGCGGAAGTAGGCCTGGAGCGGGTGCTTCACCTTCACCCCGGGCGGCACGTAGATGAAGCTGCCTCCGGAAAAGACGGCGCTGTTGAGCGCGGAGAACTTGTTGTCCCCGGTCGGGATGACCTTGCCGAACCAGGGGCGGAAGATCTCGGGATGCTCGCGGAGCCCTTCGGTCGAGTTCACGAAGATGACGCCCTCCTTGGTGAGTTCTTCCTTCACGTTCGAATAGGCGGCCTCGGAGTCGAACTGGGCCTCGACGCCGGCGAGGAACTTGCGTTCCTTTTCCGGGATGCCGAGACGCTCGAAGGTCGCCTTCACGTCGTCGGGCACCTCGTCCCAGCTGCGGGTGGGACGCTGGCCCTTCGAGAGGTAGTAGCGGATGTGGTCGAAGACGATGTTCTCGAGGTCGCGGCTGGCCCAGTGCGTCGGCATGGGCTTGTCGTTGAAGACCTTGAGGGCGCGCTTGCGGAACTCGCGGATCCAATCGGCCTCCCCCTTGACGTCGGAAATGTAGTCGATCGTTTTTTCCGTGAGGCCGTAGCCCGCGTCGTGGGCATAGTCCTCGGGATAGGAGAAATTCCCCTCGTCCTGGTCGATGTTGACGGCCTCCAGTGTCGCGCTGTCGGGCATGGTGTGGTGTTCCGGTTGGGTGAAGGATGGTCGGAAAGGCGGTGGTCAGGCGAGGGCCGGCTCGTTGATGATCCAGTCGTAGCCCTTTTCCTCGAGCTCGTAGGCGAGTTCCTTGCCACCGGTGTGGATGATGCGACCGTTGTGGAGCACGTGGACGACGTCCGGGACAATGTAGTCGAGGAGGCGCTGGTAGTGCGTGATAATGAGGAAGCCGCGCTCGGGCGAGCGCATCGCGTTGACGCCCTGTGCGACGATGCGGAGCGCGTCGATGTCGAGGCCGCTGTCGGTCTCGTCGAGCACGGCGTATTTCGGCTCGAGCATCATCATCTGGAGGATCTCGTTGCGCTTCTTCTCGCCGCCGGAAAAGCCCTCGTTGACGGAGCGGCCCGTGAACTTCCGGTCCATCCCGAGTTCGTCCATCTTCGCATACATCTCGCGGTAGAAGGCGACCGCGTCGATCTCCTCGCCCTTGGGAAGACGGGCCTGACGCGCCGCGCGGAGAAAATTCGCGTTGGTCACGCCGGGGATTTCGTGCGGATACTGGAAGGCGAGGAAGAAACCGGCGCGGGAACGCTCGTCGACCTCGAGTTCGAGCAGATTGACGTCGTCGAGATGGATCGACCCTTCGGTGACGACGTAGTCCTCGTGTCCGGCGATGACCTTGGACAGGGTCGACTTGCCCGATCCGTTCGGGCCCATGATGGCGTGGACCTCGCCTTTGGGAACCTCGAGGGTGAGGCCCTTGAGGATTTCGTGCCCGTCGACGGAGGCGTGGAGGTTTTCGATGCGGAGGGATTGGCTCATGGCAAAAAAATAGGGACGGGATCGGGAGGGTTCAGGCGGCGTGTTCCTGGCGGCATTTCGGGCAAGCTCCGCAGATCCCGCGCATCGATACCTGCATGTCCTCGACCCGGGCACCGGAGGGCAGGGACCAGACCGAAGTGGCCTCGGCACCGTCTTCCAGGCCGATGTCGAAGACCTCGTCGCATCCGGTGCAGTAGAAATGGGCGTGGGGCCGGAGGTTCGCGCAGTAACGGGTCGCCTCGCGGTCGAGGTTGACCTGGCGGATCGTACCCGCACCGGTGAGGCTCTCGAGGCAATTGTAGACCGTGGCCAGCGAGATCGAGGGCATCCGCTCCTTCGCGCTCACGAAGACCTCGGCGGCGGTGGGATGCCCTTGGCTGAGATCGGCGAGGACCTCGTAGACGACCTGACGCTGCTTGGTCATACGCAGACCTCCGAAGTCCTCGGGAGCCTTCGCGGGATGGGTTGCGGTCGGATCGTTCGCCATGACGGTGGGGTTTACGTCACCAGTATCCAAAAGGTTGTTTGGATCAAGAATTATTCTAAATAAGATCCGAACGGCCTTCAAGTTCTCCGTTTCACGCTCGTCGCCGCTCCGAACGAGGAAGCCGGTTGACCGGGCCCGAGACTGGCCAATCTTGGCGGGATGGGTGATTGGCAATTCCAGCGCGGCGGGATCCTTTGTGTCGTCTCGGGTCCTTCGGGATCGGGAAAGACGACGCTCTGCCGTCGTTTTTCCGAGAGTGATCGTGCGGCCGTTTACGCCGTCTCCGCGACGACCCGGGCGCCGCGCGAGGGCGAACGCGACGGGATCGATTATCACTTCCTCGACCGCGCCGGGTTCGAGGCCGGGATCGCCCGTGGAGACTTTCTGGAATACGCCGAGGTCCACGGCCGCCTCTACGGCACCCTGAAACGCGAGGTTCTCGGCCACCTCGAGGCGGGGCGCGACGTCCTCATGGACATCGACGTGCAGGGCGCGGCCCTCGTCCGCGCCTCGACCGATCCCGCGATCCGCGCGGCCCTCGTCGACATTTTCATCCTCCTGCCGAGCGAGGCCGAGATCACGAACCGCGTCCGCGCCCGCGGCACCGAGACGGAAGAGCAGCTCGCCGTGCGCCTGCAGACCGCCCGCGAGGAATCGCGCCACTGGTCCGAATACCGCTACACCTTCGTCAGCGCCGACCGCGAGACCGATTTCGCGACCTTCCGCTCCATTCTCGCCGGGGAACGCTGCCGCTCTCGCCGCTTGCGCAACCTCGCCGCTGACCCGAACGTTCCCGGTGAGTGATTCTCCCTCAGGCAAAACCGTCGTCCTCGGCGTGACCGGCTCGATCGCCGCCTACAAGGCCGCCGATCTCGCGAGCCGCCTCGTGAAACGCGGGCACGAGGTCCGCGTCGTCATGACGAAGGACGCGCAGGAGTTCATCACTCCCCTGACCCTGCAGGTCCTCTCGCGGCATCCCGTCACCGCCGATCTCTACGACGAGAAACAGAGCTGGCATCCCGGCCACATCGATCTCGCCGACCGCGCCGACCTCCTCGTCGTCGCCCCGGCCACCGCGAACGTCATCGCGAAATTCGCCCACGGCCTCGCCGACGACGCCCTCGGCGCGATCCATCTCGCCACCCTCGCGCCCGTCCTCATCGCCCCGGCGATGAACGGGAAAATGTGGGAACATCCCGCGACCCGGGCCAACGTCGGGATCCTGCGCGCCCGCGGCGTCTCCTTCATCGGACCCGAGGAGGGACTCCTCGCCTGCGGCTACGAGGGCGTCGGTCGTCTCTGGCCGGTCGAGGGGATCGAGTCGAAGATCGAGGAGATACTCGCCGCGAAGGGCTGAGCCTTCACCGCCATGCGCTTCCTCATCACCGCCGGACCGACCCGCGAGCCGATCGATCCGGTGCGGTATCTCTCGAACCGTTCCTCCGGCAAGATGGGTTACGCTCTCGCCGCCGCCGCCCTCGCGAGAGGACACGAGGTCGTCCTCGTCAGCGGTCCCGTTTCCATCTCCGCTCCGGACGGCGCCACCCTCGTCCGCGTCGAAACCGCGCAGCAGATGTATGACGCCGTCGCCGCCGCGATCCCCGGGGCCGACGCCGCGATCTTCTGCGCCGCCGTGGCCGACTACCGCGTCGCCGAGGTCGCGGGGGAAAAGATCAAGAAGACCGGCGAGACCCTCACCCTGACACTCGTCAAAAACCCCGACCTCCTCGGCAGCGCCCGGAGTGTCTTCGGGTTCACCGGCCTCCTCGTCGGCTTCGCCGCCGAGACCGAAAAACTCGCCGAACACGCCCTCGACAAACTCCGCCGCAAGGGCTGCGACCTCCTCGTGGCGAACGACGTGAGCCGCCCCGACATCGCCTTCGACCGCGACGAAAACGAGGTCGAGCTCTTCTACCGCGACGGCCGCCACGAGGTCCTGGCGCGGGCGTCGAAGGCGGAGATCGCGGAAGGGTTGGTGGCGCGGGTGGAGAATCTGCGGGAGGCTTGAATCGTTCCCCATGCCTCGCAATCTCCCGCTCTTCATCGCGTTCCGGCTGCTCTTCAACGCGCGTTTTTATTACCCGGTCTTCGCGGTGATCCAGCTCGACTACGGGCTCACCCTGCCGCAGTTCGCGATTCTCAACGCGGTCTGGGCGGTCTCGATCGTCCTCCTCGAGGTGCCCTCGGGCGCGCTCGCCGACCGGATCGGGCGGAAACGCATGGTCGTGGTCGCGGCCTGCCTCATGGTCCTCGAGATGGGTGTGCTCGCCTTCGTCCCGCTCGGGAACAACGCGATCGTCTTCTGGGCGTGGGTCGTGAACCGCATCCTCTCGGGCGCGGCCGAGGCGGCGGCGAGCGGAGCGGACGAGGCCCTCGCCTACGATTCGATCCCGAAGGAGGAACGCGAGACGGTCTGGCCGTGTGTCCTCTCGCGGTTGATGCGCCTCTCCTCCCTCGCCTTCATCACCGCGATGCTGGTGGGCTCGACGGTCTACGATCCGGACCTCGTCAACCGCGCCTTCGCCTGGATCGGCACCGATCTCGTCGTGGAAAAGGAAACCGTGCTGCGTTTCCCGATCGACCTCACCCTCGTCAACGCCTGCCTCGCCGTGGTCGTGACTCTCGCGATGAAGGAGCCACCGCTTGAAACCGAATGCGGCGGCGAGTCCTCGCTCTGGTCGGGCATCCTCGCTGCGGGACGCTGGATCCTGCAAACGCCCGTGGTCTGCGGTCTCATCCTCGCGGCCCTCGTTCACGACAGCGTCCTGCGGATGTTCACGGTGACGGGTTCGGAATATTACCGGCTCATCGGCATTCCCGTGGCCTGGTTCGGGGTGATCGGAGCGGCTTTCTCGGCGCTGGGGCTCTTCACCCCGAAACTCGCGGCCTGGCTCGTGAAACACGGGACGATGCGGGGCAACTTCCGCGTCGTTTCCCTCGTCGCCCTCTGCGGGCTCGTCGGCGTCGCGCTCGCCATTCCGAAATGGGGCGTGGCCCTCGTCGTCTTCTTCGGACTCGGATTCGGGCTGCTCAATTTCTTCACCTCGCACTACCTCAACGCCCTCGTCGACTCGAGGCATCGCGCCACGGTGCTGAGCTTCCGCGGGCTCGCCCTGAATCTTGGCTTCGGCGGGATCAGCCTGCTCTACGGCGCGATCCTGCGCGGATTGAAGGAGGGCGCAGGCACCGACTCGAACGATGCCTATCGCGATAGCCTCTGGTTCCTCCCCGCGATCTTCGCGGTGCTGTGGACAGCGTGGTGGCTGCACCAGCGGCTGCGGGTGCACGGACGGGAGACCGCCTGAGGGAGACGGAACCGATCCCGCCGCGGCCGCGGCCGGTCACGACAGGAACGAGCACACGTATTGGCAGATCCCCTCCTTCACCCGGATCGTGAATCCGGACTTCGCGGGGACCTCGAAGGCGGTGCCGGCTCCGTAGGAAGCGGTCGCGGTTGCGCCGTCGAGGACCACCTCGCAGCTTCCGTCCGTGATCGCCATCTCCTCGGCGGCGTCGGTGCCGAAGTGGTATTCGCCCGGATAGATGAGCCCGAGGGTTTTCTTCGACCCATCCCCGAAGAGAATGGAGTGACTGACGACTTTTCCGTCGAAGTAGACGTTGGCCTTGGCGACGGCGGTGACGTTTTCGAAGTTCATGGGAGTTCCGGGGGTTTCAGTTTTCGTTTTTCAGCCTGCGGCCCGCCTGGGTCTTGAGACGGAGCGCGTTGAGACGGATGAAGCCGGTGGCGTCGTCCTGGTTGTAGGCGTGCTCGGCACCGCCCTCCATCGTGGCGACGGCCTCGTTGTAAAGGCTCACGGAGGAACGGCGGCCCGCGGCGATGACGTTGCCCTTGTAGAGCTTGAGGCGGATCTCGCCGCTGACATACTGCTGCGACTCGGTCACGAGCGCCTGGAGCGCCTCGCGCTCGGGCGCGAACCAGAAGCCGTTGTAGACGAGCTGGGCGTACTTCGGAATCAGCGAATCGCGAAGTTGCATGACTTCGCGGTCCATCGTGAGGCTTTCCATCTGGCGGTGGCCGAAGAGGAGGATGGATCCGCCCGGGGTCTCGTAGACGCCGCGGCTCTTCATGCCGACGAAGCGGTTTTCGACCATGTCGACACGGCCGATCCCGTTGCGACCGCCGAGGAGGTTGAGCACGCGCATGATTCCGTAGGGAGTGAAGAGGGTGTAGTCTCCCGACTGACCCTGTGCCTTCACGTCGCCGAGCTGGGCGAGGATCTCGGCGAGACCCTCGTGCCGGATGCCGACGCAGTGGCCCTTTTCAAAGAGGAGCTGGACGAACTCGGCACGGTCGGGCGCCTCCTCGGGGGACACGCTGAGGACAAACATGTCGCGGTCCGCTTCGCCGGAGGGATCGTACCAGGGATCCTCCAGCACGCCGCTCTCGAAGCTGATGTGGAGGAGGTTCCGGTCCATCGAGTAGGACTTCTTCGCCGTCGCCTGCACGGGGATCTCGTGCTCGGCGGCGTAGGCGATCATCTCGGCGCGGCCCGGGAACTGGTCGCGGAAGCGCTTCTGTCGCCACGGGGCGATGATCTGGATGCCCGGCGCGAGGGCGGCGGCAGAGAGTTCGAAGCGGACCTGGTCGTTGCCCTTGCCGGTCGCGCCGTGGGCGATCGCGTCGGCCCCGTTCTCGAGCGCGGCCTGGACCATGCCCTGGGAGATGCAGGGACGGGCGATCGAGGTGCCGAGGAGATACTGCCCCTCGTAGATCGCGTTCGCCTGCAGCATCGGGAAGATGAAGTCGCGCGCGAAGGTCTCTTTGAGGTCGCCGATGATGCACTTCGAGGCGCCGGTCTTGAGGGCCTTGGCCTCGAGGCCGTCGAGTTCCTCGGCCTGGCCGACGTCGGCGCAGTAGGCGATCACTTCGGCCTGGTAGGTGTCCTTCAGCCAGGTGAGGAGGACGGAGGTGTCGAGGCCGCCGGAATAGGCGACGAGGATTTTGCTGACGGTTTCGCTCATGGAGGGGATCGATCGGGAAAGAAAAGGCAGACGGGAAGGGCCGCGGCACGGCGGGCACGCAGTTTACGTCCGGCCATCCGCCTTGCAACGGGAATCCCGCGGCGCGGCCACGGCGGCGGGTCGGTGTGCCGGCGGCGAACCGTCAGCCCTCCAGGGCGGCGATGTAGCGTTCCGCGTCGAGGGCGGCCTGGCAGCCGTTGCCGGCCGCGGTGATGGCCTGGCGGTAGACGTGGTCGGCGACGTCGCCGGCGGAGAAAATGCCGTCGATATTCGAGCGGGTCGAGTGACCGTCCTGGAGAATGTAGCCCTCCCCGTCGAGGTTGACACCCGATCCGGCGAGGAAGGCGGTGTTCGGCACGTGGCCGATCGCGACAAAGACGCACTTCACCTCGATCTCCCGGTCCGCGCCCGTGACGCGGTCGCGCACGACGACGGCACGCATGTCGCCGTTCGTGTCGGTGAGGTATTCGCGCACCTCCGCGTTCCAGACCGGCTCGATCTTCGGATTGGCGAGGGCGCGGTCGGCCATGATCTTCGAAGCGCGAAGTTCGTCGCGGCGATGCACGAGGTAGACCTTGCTCGCGAAGCGGGTGAGGAAGCTCGCCTCCTCACAGGCCGAGTCGCCTCCGCCGATCACGGCCACGGGCACGTCGGGATAAAAGGCCCCGTCGCAGGTCGCGCACGAGGTGAGGCCGTGGCCGACGAGGGTCTTTTCGTTCGGCAGGCCGAGGTGACGCGGGCTCGCGCCGGTCGCGACGATCACGGTGTGGGCGCGGTATTCGGTGCCGCCCGAGGTCTTGAGGAGGATGCCGCCGTCCTCCTGCTTCGCGACGCTCTCGACGCGGTCGTATTCGACGCGGGTGCCGAATTTTTCCGCCTGCTGCTGCATCCGCATCATCAGGTCCGGACCCATGACGCCCTCGGGGAACCCTGGGAAATTTTCCACCTCCGTCGTCGTTGTGAGCTGGCCGCCGGGCTGTTCACCGGAAATGACGAGAGGCCGCAGGTTGGCGCGGGCCGTGTAGATCGCGGCGGTCCAACCGGCGCAGCCGGTTCCGATGATGATGACGTTTTCCATGGGCGGGCAATGTGGCGAGGGAAGCGCGGCGAATCAATCCCAAATCTGGCGGAAACCCGCCGGATCGAAGGATCCACACGACCAGGGAAACAAGGCAAAAAACAAATACGCGAATCGAGGTCATGGAGAGCAGAGGTCATGGAGAGCAATCCGGAGGCAAGGCATCTGTTTTTTCGTCCGCCGCGACCGCGCCAAAACGGATCACCGGACGCCTTTTTGCAAACATCGCCCCGGATCCGGGGTTGATCTGTCTCCCATGAAACCCCTCGAATCCTACCTCCTCGCACTGCTCTTCCTGACGCCTTCCCTGTTCGCGGAGAAACCGAATGTCGTCGTCATTCTCAGCGACGACCTCGGCTGGGGCAGCGTGGGATGCTACGGGGCGAATCCGGAACTCGTGAGCACCCCGCACATCGACCGGCTCGCCAAGGAGGGACGGCGCTTCACCGACGCAAACACGACCTCGGCGGTGTGTTCGCCGACGCGCTACTCGCTGATGACGGGACGCTACTGCTGGCGCACCTCGCTCGTCAGTGAAGTCCTCGGGACGACGGCCCCGCTTCACATCGAGACGAGCCGGCTGACGATCGCCTCGATGCTGAAATCGCAGGGCTACCAGTGTGCCGCGATCGGCAAATGGCACCTCGGTTACGGCACCGCGGAAAAGTGCGACTTCACGAAGCAGCTGAAACCGGGCCCGCTCGAGATCGGATTCGACTATCACTTCGGCGTGCCCGCGAACCACGGCGACCTCAGCGGCGTTTATGTCGAGAACCACTGGGTCTTCGGCCTCGACAAGACCAGCCCCTCGTCTCCGAGCCCGCCCTACCTCACGATGGGACAACAGAAGGGCAAGGCGGTCAAAATGCTCGACCTGAATGCGCCGAAGCGCGTCGATGAGAACGTCATGGCGACGCTGACGGACAAGGCCGTCGACTGGATCGGCCAGCAGAGCGCGGACCGACCCTTCTTCCTCTACTACACGCCCGTCGCGGTGCACAATCCGATCACGCCGTCGAAGGACACCGCGGGGAAAAGCAAGGGCGGCCCCTTCTGCGACTTCATCGGTGACCTCGACCTCAGCGTCGGACGCGTCCTCGCGGCGCTCGATGAGAAGGGCTTCGCCGGGAACACGATCATCCTCTTCAGCAGCGACAACGGCGGGGTGAACAAACCGGAGAACGCGAACCTCGTCCAGACCGACGCGCAGAAGGCGGGACTGAATCCGGTCGGTCCATTCCGCGGCGGCAAACACGACGTCTGGGAAGGCGGCTTCCGGGTGCCTTACCTCGTGCGCTGGCCCGGCCATGTCCCCGCGGGCACGGTGTGTGATGAAACAATCAGCATCGTCGACACGCTTGCCACTCTCGCCGCGATCACCGGATGCGCGCTGCCGCCGGTGGAAAAGGCGGCGGAGGACAGCTTCGACGTCTCGAAGGCCTGGCTCGGCGCGGAAGACGAGGACACCCTGCGCCCCGACCTCATCGTCCACAGCGCCGACGGCAACTTCGCGATCCGCCGGGGCAAACACAAATGGATCGAGGGCGTCCCCGCGGACGACGTGAAACCCGCCTCGAAAAAGGCGCGGGCCGTTCAATTCCAACGCCAGCTCTTCGACCTCGGGTCGGATGTGGCGGAGACGAAGAATCTCTCCGCGGAACAACCGGCGCGGGTCGCGGAGCTCGAGGCCCTCCTCAACCGGTATCGCGACGGAGGCTACAGCCGCGAATTGCCTCCCGCCGGGGTGAAGCCAAAGCCGGCCGCGCCGCCGCTGCCACCCCTTGCGAACGCGGAGCCCGTCGACCTCGCGCGTTACAAGGGCGCGGCCTGGACGGCTCGCGACGGGGCTTGGGTTGGGCGCGCCGATGCAAAGGGGGCGCCCTTCAGCGGACCGCTCTCGCTCGGGGATGGCTCCCTTGAATTCCAGATCCGGCTCGGCCAAGCGGACCGTCATTCCCTGAGGATCCACACGGAGGAAAACACGCACAGCTTCCGCGTCGTGCTTTCGAGGACTTTCATTGAGATCGCGAAGAATCCCTCGAAGGGAGAGTCCGCGGACCAGGTCCTTCCGCTCGGGAAAACGCGGATCAAGTTCAAGCCGGGCGAGTGGCTCGCGGTGCGGCTTTCCTTCCGGGGAGACGAACTAACCGTGGAATGCGCCGGCACGACCACGAAGGCGAAACACGCCGTCTTTTCCGGGACGAAGGAGCAGGCGAATTTCATCGCCTTTGATGGCGAGGTGGGGCTGAAGGAGGTCCGGGTGGCGCACGAGTGACATCCGGGCTTTCCCGCTGGCGTCCGGCCCCGGTCCGTGGTTCGTTTCCCAGTCCGATCCCTCGGCGGATTTGTTACCTCCTTGACCGAGCTTCACCCCCCTGTTCCCATGCGCTGGTCCATCCGCATCGCCACCGTCGCCGGCATCGAAGTCCGGATCCATCTGACCTTCCTCCTGCTCCTCGCCTTCATCGGGATCAGCTATTACCTGGCCGGAGGGAAAGAGGCCGCCGTCGATGGGGTCGGCTTCATCCTTCTGCTCTTCGCCTGCGTCCTCCTGCATGAGTTCGGCCACGCCATCGCCGCGAAGGCCTTCGGGATCGAGACGCCCGACATCACCCTGCTCCCCATCGGAGGCGTCGCACGGATGCAGCGCATGCCGGACAAGCCCCATCAGGAACTGATCATCGCGCTCGCCGGGCCTCTCGTGAACGTGATCATCGCGGCGGGGCTCTTCATCGCGATCGGACTGCGCTTCGACTGGGGGCAGGCCGCGGATCTCGCCGACCCGACGGGATCGCTCCTGTCGAAACTGGCGATGGTGAATGTCATGCTCGTCCTCTTCAACCTGATCCCTGCCTTTCCCATGGACGGAGGACGCGTTCTCAGATCGCTCCTCGCCATGGTCATCGGTCATGCCCGGGCGACGCAGGTCGCCGCCCGCATTGGCCAGGCGCTCGCCTTCGGGCTGGGCTTCCTGGGGCTGTTCATGAATCCGCTCCTCATCTTCATCGCCCTCTTCGTCTACCTGGGCGCCTCCTCGGAAAACGCCATGGCCCAGATGAAGGAGGTCAGCACGGGGGCGCGTGTCTCCGATGCGATGGTGACGGAACTCACCTGCCTCGGGGAGACGGATACGATCGATGAGGCGGTGGATGCGCTCCTGCGAACATCGCAGCAGGAGTTCCCCGTGCTCGACCGCGCCGGACGGGTCATCGGCATCCTCACCCGCGATCTCATGATCCGCGCGCTTCGCGCGACCGGACCGGGCACCCCGGTCGTGAACGTCATGCAAGCCTGCGCTCATGCGGTCCATCCGCAGGATCATTTCGAAGCCGCCTTTCAGCTGATGCAGGAAAACGCCTGCCCGGCACTGCCCGTGATCGACGGCACGGGACGCCTCGTTGGTCTGGTCACGACGGAAAACATCGGGGAACTGATCATGGTTCGGTCCATTCTCAAGGAAGGGGACCGGCCCGCGTGGCGGCGGATGCCCGCCTGATCGTCGCGTTTTTTCGCGCGGACAACGTGGATCCGGGTTACGGTCCCGGCGCATGTCGCGGCGAATCTTCCTTTTCCTTCTCCTTGCCACCACCGTCGGAGCGGGCGAGGTGAAGCACGCCACTCCGGAAACCTACCGTCGCTTGCTCACGACCCTTCGGGCGAGCGACACCCTCCGGCTCGAAGCGGGAGTTTACGAACGGGGGTTGCCCATCACGGACTGCAACGGCACGCCGGACGCGTGGATCACCATCGAAGGTCCGGAAACCGGAGCGGCGGAGATCCGCCAGACGCAGGTGGCGAACTGCGTCGAACTCCGCGACAGCAGCCATGTCGCCCTGAAACGACTTGCGATTCTCGGCGAAGGACCGGGAGGCACTCCCGGGCTCTTCGGCATCAGCGCAAAGGGTGGACCGGAGAACCGGGTTCATCACATCCTCATCGAGGACTGCCTCATCAGCGACTGGAACACTTCGCAACAGGCGGTCGGCATTTCCACGAAGACGCCGACGTGGGACTGGACGATCCGGCGCAATGTCATCCGCCGCTGCGGCACCGGCCTATACCTCGGCAACTCGAACGGTGCGGATCCCTTCATCCGCGGGGTCATCGAACACAACCTCGTCGAGGACCCCGTCGGCTATTGCATGGAGATCAAGTTCCAGAACGCGCGCACGGCGATCCCCGGAATGCCGGAATCCGCCTGCCGCACGATCATCCGCCACAATGTCTTCATCAAGGACGGCACCCCGAGTCCCGACGGAGACCGTCCCAACGTGCTCGTCGGCGGCTTCCCCGCGGGCGGTCCCGGATCCGGCGACCTCTACGAGATCCACGGCAATGTTTTCTGGAACAATCCGCGCGAGGCCCTCCTCCAGGCCTCCGGCCAAGTCAGCGTTCATGACAATCTTTTTCTCGGAGACACCGGCACGCGCAAGGCCGCGATCGCCCTTCGCGACCACGACCTTCCCCTGCGACGCGCCCATGTTTATCACAACACCATTGTCAGCGACGGCGAGGGCATCCGCGTCGCCGCGAAAGGCGTCGAGGATCTCGTCATCACCGCAAACGCCCTCTTCACCGAAGGCGACGCGCTGGTCCTGAATAGGGCGGAGGGCCGCGTCGGGGAGAACCTCACGGGCACGAAGGCCGATGCCGCGAAGCACCTCGCGAATCCGGCGACGATGGCGTTTTATCCGCTCGCGGGCGCGGCCCTGGGGCCACCCCTCGATCCGGTCCTGTTCCGATCCGACACCGCTTCATCATTCGACTTCGACGGCGTCGGGAAAGGCGAGTCCCGCCACCGCGGCGCCTTCGCGACCCCGGATCCGGAGGGGCGATGGCGCATCCAACGTGGGATCAAGCCCGCGTCTTCGCGCTGAATTCACTCTGGCCAAACGCACGACGGAACGCTATTCAAAAACATTTTTTCATTCATTCCCATGACGAAACCCCTCTGTCTCCTGATCGCCTGTCTCACCCTCCCCCTCTTCGCGGAGAGCCCCTACGATCCGTCCTGGTCCGGGATCGCCCCGAAGCGGATCGTTCCCTTCACGGAGGGGGACGGCGAGGCCCTCGTCAAGGCGGTGGCCGCCCTCGCGCCGGGCGACCGTCTCGAGATCGCCGCGGGCACCTATCACGTTGATCGCCTCTGGGACATCCGGGCGGGCGGGACCGCGGAGGCCCCGGTCTGGATCGTCGCGGCGGAAGGAGCGCAGGTCGTCATCACGCGGTCGGATGACCGGCAGAATGTCGTCAACGTGGCGCAGGGCGGACCGGTCTCGTATCTCTGCCTGCGGGGTCTCGAAATCACCGGCGGCAGCCACGGCCTGCGGCTCGGCCAATGCGAGGAAGTCTGGGTCGACCAATGCCACATCCACCACAACGGCGGCCCGAACCTCACCGCGAACAGCGCGAACTCGCGGAAACTGTTTCTCACGCGGAACCACCTGCATCATGGAGGCGGGCACGGCGAGGGCATGTATCTCGGCGGCAACGACGCCTCCGTCATCATGAGCGAAAGCATCATCGCCCTCAACCACGTCCACGACTGCCGCGGCAGCCAGGGCGACGGGATCGAGGTGAAGCAGGGATCGTGGGGCAACCTCATCGCCGAGAACCATGTCCACGACACCCAGTATCCCTGCATCACCGTCTACGGCACCGGAGGAAAGGCGGTGAACGTGATCGAACGGAACCGTTGTTACCGCAGCGGCGACCATGTCATGCAGGTGCAGGGCGAGGCGATCGTGCGGAACAATCTTCTCATCTCCGCCAAAGGATCCGGCTTCCACAGCACCGATCACCAGGGAAAAACGACGCGGCTCGAGGTGATCCACAACACCATCGTCAATACCGGCCACGCCTTCAGGGGCGGCTCGTGGAACGGGCGCGAGGGGATGGTCCTCGCGAACAACCTGATCTATTCCCGCGATGGCAACGCCCTGCATTTCGCCAACGGCAGCGAGGGGGTGACGATCACCGGCAACGTCCTCCTCGGATCGGGGGACAAGCGCGGCAACACCAAAGGCAGGGGCCTCGCGGAGGATCTCCCCGGGATCTCGTGGGACGCCACGTCGAGCGAAGGAAAGCCCGCTCCCGACGCGCCCGTCGCGGTGGCCGACGAGCGGTATCTGCTGCCCGCCGACTTCGAGGGAAAACCCCGCACCGGTCCGGTCAGCGGAGCCTTCGCGCGGTGAGGACGACTTGCGTCCGACTCCGTTTAATCCCGTCGCGGGGGACGTCCCTCGCGCGGCGGCGGCCCTCCGGGTCCGCCCGGTCCACCGGGGCCTCGCGGACCCCGTCCTTCCGGCCCGCCGGGACCCCCGAATCCTCCCGGAGGCCCTTCGGCCCGCAGGGAAACCGGAGAGCCGCGGAAGGCGCGAGGAATCACCGGCCATTCGTCGGTGAGGAAATAAGCGTAGGTGCCCTCGGGGAACTCGGGTGTGAGGCAGAATCGTCCGTTGCACTCGTCGAGGTCGCCCGAGCCGGCGACATACTCGTAGTCCTGCACGAAGGCTCCGTCGTGCCTGCCTCCCGGTTCGTCACCGCCGGGACGGTTCCCCGCCTTGAGCCGCCAGCTTGATTTCAGGACCTTCACCGCCGAGGCGGGGTTCTTCGGATCGGAATAGCCGGTCCGGGCATAGATGGGAAATCCATCGGCCGCCCATCCGACTTGGGGGGAGTGTTTCGAATCCGACGCACCGAGCCGCTTCAGGAGCAGGGCCGGGAGACCGTGGTAGTGATAGGTGCCGGTGGGCTGGACGTGGGCGTGATTCTCATCGAGCCCCAGCGGCACTGCTCCGCCGAGGGCCTCGTATTGCCAGCCCGATTCGCGATCGCCCTGCCAGAACTCCGCCGCGCCCGGGTCGAAGAAGACTCCGTTGACGGCGAAACCGAAGGGGGAAAGGGCGAGCGGCGTGACCTGGGGCGCCTCTTCGGGATGCGCGGGCACCTCGAAGGTGAAGGCCTGCGGCGCGATCTCATGGGGATTGCCGCGGTTCGGAAACGGACCCACGAGGTGGTCGGGGATGGCATTGGAATCGACCGTGCGGGAGTCGTCCCGCTCGCGGATCTCGACCTCGTTGGTCCCCGGGGACTTCTCGGTGGCACGGACCAGGTCGATGGGCCGCGCCTCGGTCGCGGTGTGCTTGCGCAGGGGACGGCCCCCGGGTCCACCCGGACGCTGCGCGAACAGGAAGCCCGCCGCCAAAAGAATTGAGATTGCGAGGAGTGGGGCGCTGGATCGGGCCAGAGGATTCATGCGTCTGAAACACCGGTCGGCGGAAACCGTTTCATTTCCCAATTCCCTCCAGAGCCTGCCAGCCGACCCACATCAGGCCGAGATCGACGAGGAGGTGGCTGATCCACGGGCCGAGGAGGCTGTTGTAGCGGTCCGCCTGCCAGCTCCAGAAGGCCCCGCCGATGGCGACGCAGGTTCCGAGAACCAGGGCCCATCCCAGGGGAAAAAACTGGCTCAGGACGACGACGTGGTGCGAGGCGAATCCCACCGCCGCGACGAGATGGGCGGCTCCCTTCGGCATGAGCCGCTTCGCCTGTCCGAAGGCGAACCAGCGCCAATAGAACTCCTCCATCGCCGAGTGGATGACGGAAAGGAAAAGGGCGAAGGCGACGAAATGCTCCGCCACGTTCATGTCGTGGATGCGTCCGGCGATTTTCGCCTCGTTCTCGGACAGGATCCCGCCCAGAGGCGTCTTTCCGATGAGGAGAAAGAGCAGTCCGGTAACGAGGAGCCCGAAGATCGCCCCCGGAATCATTGAGGCGAGATGGCGCTTCGGCCGGATCCGGTCGATCATCGGCTCCCGCAGGATCAGGGGGACGGCGAGGAGCGGCCAGGCGATCAGGAAAACCTTGTGAACCGTGTAAAAGGCGTTCCCGAAGGCCGTCCCCGGAAAGAACACGAAATAGAAAAAGGAGAGGATGCAGGGGACCACCAGCGCCGGGAAGAGCAGGGCCCACCGGAGGGCTGTGCGCGGCGACGGAGGCGCGGAGACGGGAAAATCGGGCATCGTGAACCGTGCCGGGCGCCGGGCATCGGCTCAAATCATTATTTCCGATCTTGTGATCGACCGAATCGATGGCAATATTCCCCTCCACCGAGAAAGGTTAAGAAACCTTAAATAATTGCCCCCAACCTTCCCTTTTGCCATGGCCATCGTTGCGACCCAACTGAAACGCGGACAGTGCATCTCCTACAACAACGAGCTCGGCATCGTCACCGGACTCGAGCACCGCACGCCCGGCAAGGGCAACGCCCTCGTCATGGCCACGGTCCGCTCCTTCAAGACCGGCAAGACCAAGGACATCCGCTTCGCCTCGAGCGACAAGGTCGACATCGTCCAGTCCGAGCGCCAGAAGCTCGAATTCAGCTACCACGACCAGGTCGGCTACCACTTCATGGACCCGGCCACCTTCGACACCGTGACCTTCCAAGAGGATTTCATCGAGGACAGCAAGGACCTGCTCATCGACGGGCTTGTCGTTGAAGTCCTCTTCGTCGACGGCAAGGCCGTGACGATCGAACTGCCCCCGAGCATCGAGCTCGAAGTGACCGAGTCCGCTCCCGGCGTGAAGGGTGACACCGCGACCGCCGCGACCAAGGAGGCCACCCTCCAGACCGGACTCCGCATCCAGGTGCCTCTCTTTGTCGGTCCCGGCGACCGCATCCGGGTCAGCAGCGAAGACAAGAAGTATCTCGGCCGGGCCTGATCCCGGTTCGGTGAGAACAAGGCTTCGTCGCGAGTCCGGTGCCGCACGCCGAGGTGCCTCCGTCATTCACGCCCCGAACCTCCCGTGGCCCGCAAACCGAAGCCCCGCAACCGTGCGAGGGGGCGGAAATCCCAACCGTCCCAGGGACTTTCCGCCTTCATCACCGACACGGCGTCGGCGTGGTTCTCCGATCCCGACTCCCCCGCCCTGCGGCTCGTGAAATTCGGGATCGGGCTCTTCCTCGTCCCGGTCTGCTGGATCCTCTTCGAGACCTTCCTCATTCTCCTCCAGGCCGACACCCTCGCCGGATCCTACTGGCGTTCGCGCGAGTTCGCCTTTTTCGGCCTCGGTTCCGCCCTCTGGCTCGTCCTGTTCGTGTTCGCCCGGTGCCGCGCCATGCTCTGGCTCTACGTCGCCGGACACGAGCTGACCCACGCGCTCTTCGTCGTGATCTGCAGGGGCCGGGTCGGGAGGGTCCATATCTCGGCCAAAGGGGGTCATATCCTGACCAACCGGAACAACTTCCTCATCTCCCTCTCGCCCTACTTCTTCCCCTTCTACAGCGCCGTCGCGATCGTGGGCTGGTTCCTCCACGGCTGGGTCGTGGCCGAACAATACCGGCCGGACCCGGTCTGGCTCTACGGGATGATCGGGCTGACCTGGATGTTCCACCTCACCTTCACCGTCTGGATGATCCTGCGCGAACAACCCGACGTGGAGCAGAACGGCCGGCTCTTCTCCTTCACCGTGATCTTCGCGGCGAACGTGCTTCTCCTCAGCGGGATGCTCATCGTCGCCTCGCCGACCGCGACCTTCCCGGGATTTTTCGTCTCGTTCTGGGAGAATGTCAGGACCTTCGTCCCCCGTGTCGTCGAATCGGCCGTCGAGGTGGTCTCGATGGTGGCTTACTGAAGCGGTTCGCAGGACGGGCGCTTCGCGCTCAAGGAACGGGGGCGCCCCCGGCTGGCGCGGGTGTCGCGGGCTTCGGCGCGTTTTCCGGCGCTTGATTCGGAGCGGGCGCAACCGGGGCCGGGGGCGGCACCGCTCCTTGGGGCGCCGCAGGCGCGGGGGACGGCACCCGTCCCTCGACCACTTCGAGCAGCATGCCATGGGCCTCGCGGTAGCGCGGGGAATCGGCGAGAGCGTCGAGCAGGTGGCGTTTCGCCTTCGCCGGATCGCTGCCCTTCAGGTTTCGCGCGAGGCGGAAGCGCACCTCCGAGGGATTCGCGGGATCGAGGCGGAGGGAATTCTCGAAGGATCTCGCCGCGAGGGCCGGCTCCGCCTTCGCCTCGTGGGCGCAGCCGCTGCAGTAGTGGATGCGTTCGGTGAAGGGGTTGATCTCGAGACCGCGCGCTGCGTTGGCGATGACACCGTCCCAGTTTCCGTTCCCGTAGTTCACCTCGATGAGCCGCTGGTAGGCCTCGAAGGCCTCCGCCGAGCGCGAGGCGAGCAACTCGAGCGCGGCCGCCTCGCCCGCCGCGTCCTTTTTCCCGCGCAGGGCGAGGGCCTTCAGGGAATAACCGTTGTCCTCACCCGTGTATTCCGGAAGCAGCGCGATGAGGGCGTCGGCCGACCCGATCGCGGCATCCCAGCGCTTCTCCTGGACGAGCCGCCCGGTGAGAAGGCGGCGGGCCTCGAAATTGGAAGGATGGCTCTTCAGGTAGGCGGCGATCGAAAGCGCCGAACGCGGATTCATTTCCCCGGGTTCGGGCTCTTTCCAATCGACTCCCGGCCCGTATTCCTCGGCCAGCTTCGTCGCGGCGAGGGCGAAGGATTTCTCGAACTCCTCCATCGGCACGGTGTGGCGGGCGATCGCGTCGTTGACGAGGACGCCCTGCGCGAGATCGGCGAGGATGGCGCGCAGCTTTTCGATCCCGTAGGTGTTCACGAGATGCTCGACCACGAGCATCGACTGGTAGTAGGCGAACATCACCGCCATCGAGTCCTTCGCCTGGAAGAAGGCCTGGCTCATGTCGCGCACAGGGGTGAGCGCCTTGTCCTCGAGGATCCTCTTCCGGTAGTCGGGATTCATCTCCTGGCCCCAGTTCGGCTGGCGCTGCTTCTCCTCGTAGACCGAGATCCCCTCGCTGAGCCACCTCGGCATCTTGTTGTCCGTCGCCGTCAGGGTGATGACGTGACAATACTCATGCCAGAGGGTGGCCTCCCAGTTGCTCTTCGCCGCGGTGATGCTGCCGGGGCTGTTCATCGTCACGACCGAACCGAAACAGACGCCGAGGAGTCCGTCGCCCCCGAGCGAGCCGAAGGAACGGATCGCGAAGTCCTGCTGGTCGGGATAAAACTCCACGAGGGTGGGCTTCCCGATCGTGAGGCCGTATTTCTCCCCAAGCACCTTTTTGGCATCGGTCAGGATCCCGACGACGCGGTCGCCGTAGATCTCGGCTTCCGCGGGGGGCAGGCGGATGATGAAATCCTTCGTCTTCACCGAGGCGAAGCTGGCGATCTCCTTCTCGAGGATCTCGAGGTTGAAGGCGAGGGTGTTGTAGGGATCGGCCACGGCCACTTCCTTCGCGAGCGGCCACGCCTCCTCGACGCGGCCGAGGCGCAGGTAGTCGAGGGCGAGCTGGAGTTTCGCCGGCAGGTATCCGGGATCGAGGACGAGGGCCCGTTGCTGGGCCTCGGCGCCTTCCTCGTAGCGATACTTCCGCGAAAGGACGCGGCCGATGAGGTGGTCGATCATGGGGTTGTCCTTCCACACGGACAGCGCGGTCTCGCGGGCACGGGTGAATTCGGCGTGGTCGTTCCGCTCGAGTTCGGCGAGGATGGCGCGGTAGGCGTGCGCCTCGGGGTGACGGGGATTGACCGACTCGACGAGGTTGAGGAACTCGGCGGCGTTTCCGTATTGCTCGAAGTTGATGGCCGACTCGGCCTGCAGGAGGAGCGCCCCGAAATGGAGCGGAGCCTCGGCACGGACCTTGTCGAGATAGGTCATCCCGGCCTCGCGGTCGGAGGGAAACAGCGCACTCGCCATTCCAAAGAGAGCCTCGGGATCGTTCGGGATCAGACGCAGGGCCGCCGCATATTCCTCGCCGGCGCGCTTCAGGTCCTCCTTCTCCATGGCGAGCCGCGCCGAGGCGATGTGCGCCTCGTAAAGGCCGGGGGGCACTTCCTTGCCCTTCGGTTTCACCGCCTTGGCCGGGGCGAAATACTGTTCGATCACCTTGGCGGGATCGGCCCCGAGGACGAGGGCGGCCTCGCCGAGATGGACGAGATCGAGCGTGGTGCGCTCCTTTTTCGGCACGGCCCGGGCCGCGGCATTGAGGTTGGCGAACATGGCCTTGGCCTCCTCCTTGTGACCGTGCGTCTTGAAATAGGCGTGGAGCCGGAGAAGGGCCCCGAGATCCGTGCGAAAGCGGTCCGCCGTCTTCTTCGCCTCCTCGAAGGCCTCCTCGTAACGTCCGAGGCCCGCGAGCGCCTCGAAGTGGAGCACCCGCCACTCCCACGAAGGCTGTCCGCGACGCTGCGCGTAGTCGCAGACCTGGACGACGATGTCGTAGCGTCCCTGGAGGAAGATTTCGCGGACCTTCGGCAGGTTGTCCTCGTCGAAGTATCGCTTGTAATCGGCCTGCGCCCGGAGCGGGGCCGGAACCAAAGACAAGAAGGCCGCGGAAAGCAGAAAGACCACGGGAAGACGGCACATCATGACCACACTAGACAGGAGATTTCCCTCCGCGTAAAGCCCCCGCTCGTGGCCGAACCGCGCCGGTGACGGGTCACGGTTCGTGGCCGAGCCGCGTTTCCCGGAGCTGGAAACGGCCGTCGTATTGCCCTCCGGCGTGTTTCCGGCAGCAGGGATAACAGGCGACCCGGCGGCGCAAGCGGCGCACCCGGAGAATGACGACCCCACAGGCGGGACAGGCGTAGGAAAACCGCTTCCCGAGCCGGCGCGGTTCGAAATCGAGGGCATGGCAGCGGTCCTCGCCCGGAATGCCGAGATCGTGACAGGCCTGTCGCCATTCGGGCCCGTGGGGGGCGATGCGTTTCCGCCCGACTCGGGCAAAGGCGACGAGATGGGCGAGTTCGTGGAGGAAGGTGTTGCGCAGTTCGGCGTCGCGGGAATCGCCGGGCAGGTCCTGCAGCCGGGGATTCAGCTCGATCCGCCATTCCCTCGCAAAGGCCCGGCCCGCCGCGGTGCGCATTCGGGAATTCCACGACACGGACACGGCCCTGGCCAGCGACTCGAGTCCGAGATCGCGCGCAAAACCGGCCGCGACGAGGGTGAGGGCTTCGTCGCGGCCCGAGCGGGGATGATTCCAGGGCTTCCGCACCCCGGATCGGGTCTCATCGCCACCGTTCCCGCATGCCTCGGTCGACATTTCCTCAGGCATCGCCCGGTTCCCCGAGCGGCTCGACCGGCTCGCCCGTGACCTTGTTGATCAGGTTCAGCTTCTCGCCTTCGTTCGTGACGAAGGAATCCGGCGGCACGCTCTCGCGGAGGAAAACGTTCGCCCCGATCGTCGAGCGCGCCCCGATCGTCGTTTTCCCCCCGAGCACCGTGGCGTGGGGGTAAATAACGACATGGTCCTCGACGTTCGGATGGCGCTTGTTGCCCTTCACGATGCGGCCGTTCTCGTCCTTCGGGAAATTGCGCGCCCCGAGGGTGACGCCGTGGTAGAGCTTCACGTAGTTCCCGATCACGCAGGTCTCGCCGATGACGACGCCGGTGCCGTGGTCGATGAAGAAATGGGATCCGATCGTCGCCCCGGGATGGATGTCGATGCCGGTCAGGTTGTGGGCGTATTCCGTCATGATCCGCGGGATCAGAGGCACGTCGAGCCCATGGAGGCAATGGGCGCAGCGCTGGATCGCGATGGCTTCGACGCACGGGTAGGCGAGGATGATCTCGTCGAAATTTTTCGCCGCCGGATCGCCCTCGTAGGCCGCCTCGACGTCGGTCTGGAGCAAGTCCCGCAGGTGCGGCAGCTTGCCGAGGAATTCACAGACGAGCTCGCGGGCCTGCTGGTCGAGACCGTTGTGGTGCTCGCCCGTCTCGTCGTCGCGGAGACGCAGGGTCTTCGCCACCTCGGTGCGGAGCACGTCGACGAGATGGGCGATGCGCTCGCCCGTGATCATCTCCAGCTCGTCCGCCGGGATCGGCTCCTCGTCGTGGTATCCGGGGAAAAGGACCTGGAGAAGCTTCACGCAGACGTCCGTGATGGCGCGTTTCGACGGCAGGTTGCCGCTGTCGAGGCGATTGATGCCTCCGACCCGCTGATATGAGTCGAGAAGTGAGTCGATGATCCGTCGCGGGGCACAGTCCATGGAGAGAGTGAAGGTATACGCTCGGAGGCACTTTCCAAGGGGAAGCTTGCGTGGAATTTGCGACACGCATTCGCCGCTCCGAGTCGCGACGTCACGCCGCCGTCGCGGCCCGGGCCGGACCGAAGTGATCGCCAGGAGCGGAACGATCGCAAAGCGCTCGTTGCCATTCTCTTTGTAGGAAATCGGCAACGCGGTTTTCCGGGGAGAAAACGACACAAATCGCGGCGTGGGACTTCCGGATTCCGGCCCAATTCGAACAATCAAAAAAGGCAGGTTGGGAAGAGGCCCCTCTCGCCTCGCTCACCGCATCCATTCCCACAACACCTGCATGGTGTGCTTGATCTTCACTCCGGACCCGAGAGCGGCGAGGTGGGCCTGCAACTGGGTCAGACACCCGATGTTCCCGGTGGCGACGACCGCGGCTCCGGTCTCGATGATTTGCCGCGCCTTCTCCCGTCCGAGCGAAGCGGCGATCGTTGGCTCATCGAGGTTGTAGGTGCCGGCGCTGCCGCAGCAGAGGTGGGCGTCCGCGAGCTCGAGCAGTTCGAGACCGGGCAGGGAGCGGAGCAACTCGCGCGGCTCCGTCCGCACACCCTGCGCATTGGCAAGGTGGCAGGCGTCGTGGTAGGCGATTCGGAACGGAGGTTCCCGGAACGGAGGTTCCCGGAACGCCGCCGGCGATTCAGGAAAGGGGCCGCGCAGGCCGAGGTCGTGGAGAAAGGCGGAGACATCGATGACACGGGCGGCAAAGGCGGCGGCGCGGGCCTCGTCCGGTGTGCCGCGCAGGATCAGCGCGTATTCGTGCATGGCCGAGCCGCAGCCGGCGGCGTTGGTGAGGACGGCATCGACGTCGGCGGGGAAGGCGTCGAGATTCCTCCGGGCAAAGGCCCGGGCCGCGTCAAGGTCGCCGGTGTGCCAGGCGAGCCCACCGCAGCAGCCCTGTCCGGCGGGAACGAGGACCTCGACGCCCTGGTGCGCGAGCACGGCGATCGTGGCGGTGTTGATGTCAGGATCGAGGACGCGCTGGGCGCACCCGGCGAGGAGGGCGACACGGGCGCGCCGTTCTCCGCGGGCGGGATGGAGTCCCGTCCAATCCTGGGCGGGGGGGATCCGGCCGGGGACGAGGTCGAGCATGGGCGACCAGCCGGAAGGAAGGAAGGCTTTCGCAAAACGTCCCAGTCGCATGGCCAACCGGAAGCGCGAAGGATGCGGGATGGTGCGCGACATGAGGAAGCGGCGCAGGCGCTTTCGGAGGGGACGTTTCACCTTTTCCGCGGCGAGGGCGCGGAACGGGCTAATCAGATCGCGGTAGGCTACGCCGCTCGGACAGGCGGGTTCGCAGGCGAGACATCCGAGGCAGCGGTCGATGTGGGGCTGCGCGTCGGCGAAGTCGAGCGTGCCCTCGAGCACCTCCTTCATCAGGACGATGCGTCCCCGCGGCGTGTCCATCTCCTGGCCGAGCTCGCGATAGGTCGGGCATGCGGCGAGGCAGAAGCCGCAGTGGACGCAGGCGGAGACGGCCTGGGCCATGGGTTCGCCGAGAGATCCAAGCGTGTCGGTGGGGATGGAGTGGAGCATGGCCCGGTCAGTCGTCGAGGGAGGGAAAGCGATGCTGTGGGTCGAGGGCCTCCTTCACGCGATCCTCGATGGCAAACCGGGTGCGACCGCCGATCCAGAGAGGGCCGTCGCCGCGCAGGGCGAGACCGTGGGCGGGGGGCTCGATTGAAAAAGCGACGTCGCCGCCGCAGCTGAGGTGTGATCGGCGGAAGGCGGCGCCCTCCCCGGGGGCGAGGATGGACTTGAAACCCCACGGTGTCTCGCGGATTTGGTCCCAGATACCGCCATCGACGATCTCGCCTCGGATCTCGCGGGCGAGGGCTTCGATCGCCCGGCCCGGTCCGGCCAGTCGGACGAGGAGGGTTTCTCCGCCCGGGGGCGCGTCGAGGGCGTCGATCTCGAAACGTCCGCGTGAAAGGCGGGCGGGTTCGCCATGCTGAAAGGGTTTTGTCAGGGTGAGGATGGACCCGGGTTTCGGAAAAACCTTGAAGGTGACCTCGCCGATCGCGCCGAAGCGGCCGAGGCTGCCGACGAGGAACTTCGGCACATCGAAACCGGCCGCGTTCTTGACGACCTTTCCGCCGAGGCGGAGCAGCCGGCCGAGCCCGTCGACGAAGCGGACGCCGAGGATGAAATCACGCACCCCGCCGTAACGGAACGACCCCGGACCACCCAGCCCACTCGCGACCACGCCGCCGATGGTCGAGCCCGCATCGACAAGCATGGGATCGAAGGGGAGGTATTGACCTTGGGCGGAAAGGGCGTCGATGATCTCGCGAACCGGCGTTCCGGCGAGGGCGGTGAAGGTGAACTCGCCGGGTTCGTATTCGGTGATGCCACGCAGGCCGCGGGTCGAGATCCTGAGCCCCTCCACGGCGGAGAGGCGCGGTTTCGTCTCCGCCCCGACACAAAGAACGCGCGGGGCCGAGAGCACGGCATCGCGCAACTCTTCGAGATGGGAGGGCGAACAACTCATTCGCGGGAAAGGACTCCGGCCTTCTCAAGGGGATGAAGGCCGACGTGGGAGAGCGAAGGCGCACTGCCGGTGGGAAACATCTTCCCGGGATTGGCGAGGCCGAGGGGATCGAAGGCGGCTCGAAGCCGCTGCAGGCAGTCGATTTCCGCGTCGGTGAATTGGTCGGGAAGAAAGTCCCGCTTTTCGACGCCGATGCCGTGTTCGCCCGTGATCGATCCGCCCATGTCGACGCAGAGCTTCAGGATGCGACCGGCCAGTTCCTCGGCGCGTCCGAGGGCACCGGCCTCGCGTCCGTCAAAAAGGATGAGCGGATGCAGGTTGCCATCGCCGGCGTGGAAGACATTGGCGACCCGCAGTCCGGCTTCGCAAGAGTATTCCCCGATGCGGCGAAGGGCCTCGCCGAGGCGGCGGCGGGGCACGACGCCATCCTGGACGATGAAGTCGGGGGAAAGTCGGCCCACCGCGCTGAAGGCGCTCTTGCGGCCCTTCCAGATTGCGAGTCGTTCCGCGGCGTTGCGGGCGGGCCGCATTTCGACGGGACCGCTCGCGGCGAGGATGGCGTCGAGGCGTTCGCGCTCGATCGCGACGGTTTCGCGAGGTCCTTCGAGCTCGACGATGAGAACAGCCTCGCAATCAGGCGGGTAGTCGGCATGGACCGCGGCCTTCGCTGCCTCGAGGGCGAGGGCGTCCATGATCTCGATCGCACCGGGAAGCAGTCCGCTCGCGATCACCGCCGAAACGGCGTCACCGGCCTGCTCGAGAGTGCGATAGCCGGCGAGAACGGTGTGATAACATTCCGGCTTTGGCAGGAGCTGAAGGGTGATCTCGAGGGCGATGCCGAAGAGTCCCTCGTTCCCCGTGAAGAGCCCGCACCAATCAGGGCCGAGACGTTCGCGTCCGGGCCCTCCCCAGGCAACGACCTCGCCGGTCGCGAGGACGGCCTTGATTCCGAGGACGTGGTTCGCGGTCATGCCGTATTTCAGGCAATGCGCGCCTCCGGAGTTGAAGGCGACGTTTCCCCCGATTGTGCAGATGCTCTGCGAGGAAGGATCGGGCGCGTAGTGCAGCCCGTGCGGGGCCGCTGCCTGGGAGACGGCGGTGTTGACCACCCCCGGCTGGACCACCGCGACGCGTTGCTGCGGGTCGAGTGAGAGGATGCGGTTGAGCCGGTTCAGCGCGATGACGATGCCATCCGCGACCGGGAGCGAACCGCCCGAGAGGCTCGTGCCGCTCCCGCGTGCGACAAAGGGGATGTGTTCTTCCTGACAAAGACGCACGATGGCGACGACTTCCTCCGTCGTCTCCGGGACGACCACGGCGAGGGGCCGGGTCCGGAAGGCGGTGAGCCCGTCGCTCTCGTAGGCCGCCAGCTCGGTCGGGCGCGTCAGGAAACGGTCCGCCGGGAGGAGCGAGGCGAGACGAGCGAGGGTGGACATGGGGCCGTCTACTTCAAGACCTCGCGCAGCGCCGCGAGCACGAGGTCCACATTCCGCAAGGTGGCACCGTGCCCCATCAGGCCGATGCGCCACGCCTTGCCCGCCATGACGCCGAGACCGGCACCGATCTCGATGCCGTAGTCCTCGAGCAGCCGTCGGCGCACGCCCGCATCGTCGGTGCCCTCGGGAATGTGGATGCAATTGAGGGTATGCAGCGAGCGCGACGGCACATAACCGATGCCCATGGCCTCGAGTCCGGCGCGGAGGCGTTGGTGCATGACGCCGTGACGGGCGATGCGTGCCTCGAGCCCTTCCTCAAGGACGATCGCGAGCGCCTCGTTGAGCGCATAGGTCATGTTGATCGGCGCGGTGTGATGGTAGACCCGGCCTCCCCCGCCGCCACCCGTGTAATACTTCCGAAGCATCGAGACGTCCAGATACCAGGATTGCACCTTCGACTTTCGTGAATCCATGATGGCGAGGGCACGGTCGCCGAAACTGACCGGGGCCAGGCCAGGAGGGCAGCTGAGGCATTTCTGCGTGCCGCTGTAGATCGCGTCGATGCCCCAGGCGTCGACGTGCAGCTCATGTCCGCCGAGGCTTGTGACCGCATCAACGACGAGGAGGGCTCCGCGCCCGTGGACGAGATCCGCGAGGCCCTCGAGGGGCTGGTGCGCCCCCGTGCTGGTCTCGGCGTGGACGATGCCGACGAGCTTCGCCTTCGGATGCGCGTCGAGGGCGGATTCGATCTGTCCAGGAGCGATGATCTCGCCCCACGGCGCCTCGACCGTGTGCACGGTCGTCCCGCAGCGCTCCATGACGTCCTTCATGCGCCCGCCGAAGACGCCGTTGACGCAGACGATGGCCTCGTCGCCGGGCTCGAGCAGGTTTGTGGCGATGCATTCCATCCCCGCCATGCCCGTGCCGCTGACGGGAAAGGTGAGCGTGTTCCGTGTCCCGAAAACCTGGCGCAGGCGCGCGCAGACCTCGTCCATGATCGCCACATACTGAGGATCGAGATGGCCGAGCGTCGGTGCGGAGAGGGCGCGGAGGACGCGCGCGGGGACGGGACTGGGCCCGGGGCCCAGCAGGATTCGTTCGGCGGGAAATGTGGTGCTCATCGTCATCAAACGCGAATATGCGCAAGTCGACGCTACCTTGTCCACCGCCTTCTCGCGGAATCCCGCCGGGAATGCGCCCGCCGCCCGCGCGGCAGCGCCGTTCCCGGTCGACGAACCCCGGGGCGGAGCGGGGAACCCGGTCCCGGCCGGGCCGATTTTCCGGGGAATTTCCCCCGCGAATGGAACCAACCCTGCTTTACCCGAAAACGGGCGGAAACAAAAGTTCCTCCCGCTGAACCGATTGCATTTGCCGGGAACGCCGTTATCCAGACGCTGGACGACCCGTTTCCGTTCCGAAAGAGACCTCCCCAGACACGATGGAACCGACCGAAGAAAAACGCCGCGAAATCGAGGCCCTCAAGGGTGACATCCTCGACCACCTCATCCACGACCAGGCCCATGGCGCCGAATCGGCGACCCGCAACGACTGGTGGCGGGCGGTTTCGCTGACGGTGCGCGGACGCATCCTCGAACGCGCCTACGAGGCGAGACGGACCGGGCGCTATCAGAACGTCAAGCGCGCTTATTATTTGTCGCTCGAGTACCTCATGGGCCGTCTCCTCGTGAACAACCTGGTCAACCTCGGTATCCTCGATTCCTGCCGCACCGCCCTCGCGGAGATGGGAAAGGACCTGGAGGAGATCGTGGAAGAGGGGCCCGATCTCGGGCTCGGTAACGGCGGTCTCGGGCGTCTCGCGGCCTGTTTCATGGATTCGCTCGCGACGTTGGATTACCCGGCGGTCGGGTATGGGATCAATTACGAATTCGGTCTCTTCCGCCAGAAGTTCATCGACGGCCAGCAGGCCGAATCGCCGGATGAGTGGCGCCGCTTCGGCAGCCCGTGGCAGATCTGCCGGCCCGAATACGCCGTGGAGATCCCCCTTTTCGGCCATGTCGAGATGCAGTTCGACGAGCTCGGCAAGGGCCGTCCCGTCTGGACCGGCACCCGCTCGATCCTCGGGGTGCCGTGGGACATTCCCGCGGTCGGTTACGGAGGCAACTCGGTCAACTACCTCCGCCTCTGGGAGAGCAAGGCGTCGCGCGACTTCGATCTCGACGTGTTCAACCGCGGCGGCTATGTCGAGGCGGTCAGGGAAAAGTCGCTCAGCGAATCCGTCTCGAAGGTCCTTTATCCGAACGACTCGACCGAGGCCGGCAAGGAGCTGCGGCTGGTGCAGCAATACTTTTTCGTGACCTGCTCGCTCCGCGACATCGTGCGCCGCCATCGCTCGGCGGGTTATGGCTGGGAGCAGTTGCCGGACATGGCGGCGATCCAGCTGAACGACACCCACCCCGCCATCGCCGTGGTCGAACTGATGCGTCTTCTCCTCGATGAGGAAAACCTGGAGTGGGACCAGGCCTGGGCGATCTGCGGGAAGACCTTCGCCTACACCAACCACACCCTTCTTCCCGAAGCGCTCGAGAAGTGGAGCGTGCCGCTCTTCGAGAAGGTGCTCCCGCGTCATCTCCAGCTCATCTACGAGATCAACCGCCGTTTCCTCGAGGAGGAAGTCGCGAAACGCTGGCCGGGCGACGTCGGCAAGCTCGCCGAGCTCTCCATCATCGAGGAAGGGGCCCCCAAGATGATCCGCATGGCCTATCTCTCCGTGATCGGAAGCCATACCACCAACGGCGTCGCCGCCCTCCACACCGACCTGCTCAAGCGTTATCTCTTCAAGAGCTTCTACGAGCTTTATCCCGGCCGCTTTCAGAACAAGACCAACGGGATCACCCCGCGGCGCTGGCTCAAGGCGTGCAACGAGGGTCTCTCCTCCCTCATCGACCGCTCCATCGGCGCCGATTGGCCGGCGCACCTCGACAAACTGCGGGGCCTCGAGGCGTTCGCGGACGACGCCGGGTTCCAGGCCGAATTCATGGCCGTGAAACGCGCCAACAAGGAGCGCCTCGCGCACTTCATCGAGAGCCGCTGCGGCATCACCGTCGATCCCTCGGCCCTTTTCGACGTGCAGATCAAGCGACTCCACGAATACAAGCGGCAGCACCTCAATCTCCTCAACATCCTCACCCAATACCGCCGCCTCCTCCAGAATCCCGGACTCGACGCGGTGCCCCGGGTCTTCGTGTTCGGCGCGAAGGCGGCACCGGGCTACCAGCTCGCCAAGCAGATCATCCATGCCATCAACGCGGTCGGCGCGGTGATCAACCATGACGAGCGCATTGGCGGAAAGCTGAAGGTGGCCTTCATCCCGAACTACGGGGTCAGCGCCGCCGAGATCATCATCCCGGCCGCCGATCTCTCCGAGCAGATCTCCACCGCCGGAAAGGAGGCGTCCGGCACCGGCAACATGAAGCTCGCCCTCAACGGCGCCCTCACCATCGGCACGCTCGACGGGGCCAACGTCGAGATCAAGGAGGAGGTCGGCGACGAGAACATCTTCATCTTCGGCCTCACCGTCGAGGAGGTCGAGGATCTCTGGGCGAACGGCTACAATCCCTACGACCTTTACTGGGCCGATCCGGAGCTGAAGGAAGTGATCGACTGGCTCACCTCGACGGCCTTTGCGCCGAAGGGTTCCTTCGACATGGTCCGAGGCAGCCTCCTTGACGGGGGCGATCCCTATCTCTGCCTCGCGGATTACCGGGCCTACGTCGAGGCCCAGGGGAGGGCTGACGAGGCCTATCGCGATCCCTCGCGGTGGGCGAAGATGGCGGTCCTCAACACGGCGCGTGTCGGGAAATTCTCGAGCGACCGGACCATCCGGGAGTATGCCGAGCAGATTTGGGGGTTGTCACCGGTGCGGGTCTAGGCGAGCGGTTGTCCCCTCATGGACGACGAGACCGCCGCCAAGTTCGTGCTCCTCGACTTCGAGCTGATCGCCCTCATCGCGATGGTGTCTGGGGTGGTTTTCCATGGGCTTTTTCGTCGTCTCCGTCGACGGGGGGCCGCCTCCTCCGGAGACGTTCCCCGCTTCGACGGATGGGATCTCCTCCTCGTGTTTTTTCCCGCGATGCTGTTCCTCATCAACCCGATCGCTGAGGCGATGGTAGCCCGGAACCCCGGGGCGCGACCGGAGCCCGCCCCGGCCGGTCCCGACGTGGTTTCCCTCCTGATGAACCTCGGTTATTTCACCTTCGTCGGAGTGATGACCTACGGCCTCAACGAGTGGGTTCGCGACCGCCGGGTCCCGGACCTTTTCGGACTGCGGCGCCTGCCCGCCGCCAACATCATCGTGATTTCGATTGTCTGCGGTATCTTCTCCCTGCTCCTCTGCGGATGGGTCGTCGGCGATTTTGCAAGCGAATGGCTCGAAGGCCTCTTCGGGGACCTCGACCTTCAGGAACCGGTCAAGATGCTGCGCGAATCCAAATCGACGCTCCACCTCGCCCTCTCGATCGCGCTGGCCTGCGTCGCCGCCCCCGTCGTCGAGGAGATGCTGTTCCGCGGATACCTATACGGGGTTCTGAAGCAGCTCACCAATCCACTCTTCGCCGCCACCATCGTCGGCGCCCTCTTCGCCGTCGTGCACGGCAACCTGCCGGCGCTGCTGCCACTCTGGGTTTTCTCCATCCTCCTCAGCCTCGCCTATGAGTTCACCCGCTGCCTCTGGGTGCCGGTCGGGATGCACGTCTTTTTCAATGCGGCGAACATCGTTCTCATGTTGATGCCCGAACCGGGAGATTCCTGAAGCGATGGACCGGAGCGATCGAAGCGGCGAAACCGTCGGAGAATTGGGCGAGGAGGCCCTCGTGGCGCGACTCGTCGGAACCCTGCCCGAGGGATCCGGAGTCGTTGCCGGACCCGGCGACGATTGCGCCGTGGTCGGGGCGGGCGGTGGCGAATGGCTCCTCCTCAAGACCGACAGCCTCGTCGAGGGCATTCATTTTCTCCCGGGAACCGATCCTGTGATGGTGGGGCGAAAAGCGATGAACCGGGCCCTCAGCGACATTGCCGCGATGGGCGGATGGCCGTCCCACGCCCTCGTCAGCCTCGCGGTGGAATCCGGGCGTTCCCTCACCGCGGTGGAGGGCTGGTACAAGGGCCTGTCGGAAGCCGCCGCCGCCTTCGGCTGCGGCATCGTGGGAGGAGAAACGACGCGACTGCCCTTCACGGGCGCGGTCCTCACCGTCTCGATGACCGGAACGGTCGCCCCGGAGGAATGCGTGCTGCGTTCGGGGGCGGCTCCCGGCGACCGCATTCTCGTGACCGGATCGCTCGGCGGCTCGTTTGCGAGCGGGCGGCATCTCACCTTCACGCCACGGCTGCGCGAGGCGCGCTGGCTCGTGACCCATCGCCGGCCCACCGCGATGATGGACCTCAGCGATGGACTGGGGTCGGATCTGCCGAGGCTGGCCGCCGCGAGCGGCGTGGGATACCGGGTCGGGTCCGACACCCTTCCCTGTCATGTCGGATCCACTTTCGAAGAAGCCGCCGCCGACGGCGAGGATTACGAGTTGCTCTTCACGATCGGGCCGGAGGCGATCGGCGAACTGATGACCGATTGGGCCATCGCCTTTCCAGGGACGCCATTGACGGTGATCGGGGAGATCACGGCGGAAGGTGCGGGATTGCTGCCGCGCGGATGGGAACATTACCGGGAACGATGAACGAGTCCTTTCGCGCTGCCACCGAGGAGGAAATGATCGGGGCGGGACGCCGCTTCGCGGAGGGTCTTCGTGGAGGCGAGGTCATCGGGCTCGACGGCGATCTCGGTGCGGGGAAAACGCATTTTTGCAAGGGCCTCGTCGCGGGACTGGGATCGGACGACGCGGTCACGAGCCCCACCTTCGCCCTCGTCCAGGAATACCGGGGCGGTCGTCTCCCCGTGTTCCATTTCGACTGGTATCGGCTCGATTCCGCGACGGAACTTGACCGGATCGGATGGGATGAGTATCTCGACGAGGGAGGAATCGTCGTCGTCGAATGGGCGGAGAAGTTTCCGGATTTCCTGCCGTCGTCCGTGATCCTTCTCCGCTTCTCCATCGAGCCCGGCGGATCCCGCCTCGTCGCCGTCTCCCGTCCATGATCCTTGCCCTCGAAACCTCGACGCGACGCGCCTCGCTCGCGCTTTACGATTCCGATGCCGCCGCGGTGTTGGCGGAGCGCGTCTTTACGAGCGACCGCGCCCACAATGCCGCCATCTTCGCCCCGCTCGGGGAATTGCTCGAGGGACGGCGCGACCGGCTCACCGGGATCCTCGTCGGCCTCGGCCCGGGATCCTACGGAGGCATCCGGGTGGGACTGGCCGTGGCCAATGGTCTCTCCGTTGCCCTCGGAGTGCCGGTCCTCGGCGGATCTTCGCTCGAGGCGTGGGAAGTCGGGGCGGATTCCTACGTTGTTGTGGGCGACGCGCGGCGCGGCAGCGGTTTCCTCGCAGTGGTGCGGGACCGCCGACTCCAGGGCGAACCGGAATTGGTCCCGGACGGCGAGATGGGCGCGCGGCTTGAGGCGTTCGCGTCCGATGGTCTCGGCCTTTTCAGTGCGGACGAAAAAGTGGTCGCGGCATTTCCAGAAGTGATCCGCGCCCATCCCTCGGCGGCGCGGCTCGTGATCCGTCACCGGGAATCGGACTTCGGCGGAGCTGGCTCCGCTCCACTCGAGCCGGTCTACCTGCGCGCGCCCTACATCACCGAGCCGAAGGCACGGGGCTGAGGGAGCGTTCCTGTCGGATCCGCCCGAGGCGGCTCATCGCCCGCGTTCGCGGACGCGCCAGAGGAATTCGACGGCCTCGGCGCGGGTCAGCACGTTTCCGGCCGAGGGGCCGCCGAGGGTCGGGAATCCCTCCCAGTCCATCGCGACGAGCCAGCGGTCGAGATCGCGCCACGAGACCGATCCCGCGGGATCGAAGGTCTCCGTCTGCTCGCCGAAACGTCCCCAGGACAGCATCGTCTCAATGTCCGCGCGACCGGGATCGTCGGCGGACACGTCATCGAAGCGCGGGTCGGCGGAAAGCACGGGAGGCTCGGGAGAGTCTGGCAGAGCCAGGCGAAGGCGGACGAGGGCACCCGCGAGTTCGCGCCGTGTCACGGGACGCCGCGGCTCGAAGAAGACGCTCTCGGGATCCGGTCTCCAGATGCCCGCGAGGGTGAGCAGATTCGCCGCCTCGAAGTGCCGGTCCTCGGGATGAACATCGTGCCAGGGCCAGAGGAGCGTGCCCGGCCCGCCCGCCCCGCGGACGAGGATGCGCTGCACCGTGGCGACATGATCCGGCGAGGCGGCGACGGCGCGGGGCTCGATTCCCTCCCGCAGGGAAATGGCCGCGACGGTGGCGGCGGCGGTGCCGGCGTGCATCATCTGGCCGTGGAGCCGCAGGGCCGACTGCACCATGCTCGAGACGCCGAGGTTCTTCGAGGCCCCTAACAAACCCTCCATTTTCACCGGAACGAGGCCGCGCAGGGGGAAGGTGGCGCGGTCCGTGTCGGTGGACCAGTCCCGGGAACCGAAATGTTTTCCCTCCCACGGCTTCGCGGGATCGTCGTCGACGAACTTCCGGCGGGTGGGGTGGAAGTCGAGGTTGAACTGCCAACCGAAGACGGAGTCCGCGAAGCTCGTCTTCGCCCAGCGCGGCTCGTGGGATCCGGTGCGCACGTCGAGTTCGGTGAGCATGACGAGAGCCTCGAGGCGCAGCCCCTCGCGCAGGTAGGGCTTCGGCGGGAGCCGGTCGGGCGTGCCGTAGTCGCCGGCGAGTTCCATGTAGCGGAAGGACTGTGGAAAATCGCCGACCCGGTCGTGGGTCGCGGTCTGGAGATAGTGGAGGAACTCGAGGGCACGCTGCTTCGCGTCCTCGTAGACGATGCGCCGCTGGGCATGGCTCATCTCGACGAGATTTTTCCGCGAGGCCCCGGGCTCGTCAGCCTCGAGGGCGTCGACGACGTGCTTCGGCAGGGTGCTCAGCGGATAATCGTGGGCCGGCCAGTTCAGGATGACCGCCTCGGTGCCGGGGGCGAATCCGAAGTGATGTCGGTCGACCATGCGCCGGTGGGTGTAGATGCACCACCCCGCCGGATTGTAGATCCCGCCGCTGCCGTCCCACTCCTTCCACGGCGGCGTCTTGCGGAGACTTTCGAAGGACCGCGCGTCGTAGCGGGGCGGTTTCGGGATCGTCGAATCCTTTCCGCTCTCGCGGAGGAGGGGGCACCAGCTGAGCGGATTCATTTCCTGGTGGCCGAGTTCGTCGAGCGTCTCCGGCGCACCCGGTTCCCCGAAGCGCGAGCGAAGATCAGGCCCGGCGAGGTAGCCCGCCCCGCTCCGGCGGATGACGTCGCCGAGGTCGGAGGAATCGATCGTCAGCCTCGCTCGGATTGTGAGGCGTTTGTCAGGATCACCGCCCGAGAAGAAGGAGGGCTGGAAGGTGACGGAGGCGACGCGGCCGTCCTTCGTCTCGACCGTGGCCACGTCCCATCCGCGCTCGATGCGGACGGCTCCGGAGGCCACGTGCGGGGCGAGCCATCCCTCGAAGATCGCGGCGGCGGCCTTCGGTTCGATCGTGTCGGACCCGCACCAGCTGTTCCCGGGGGTGGCGACGCCGTAGGTGAGGCGGTTGTGGGCGCGGATCCGCTCCATGATCTCGAGGAAGGGTCCGCTCCGGGGAAAGTTCACCCGCTTTCCCTCCACCACGGTCCACTCGTCGACGGGACCGATTCCCTGCGTGCAGAACTGGCCGCCGAGCCATTCGTGGTCGTTGGTCAGGATGATGCGCTTCACCCCGAGCCGCGCCGCCTGGACCGCGGCCGCGCACCCCGACTCGTCGGCACCGACGATGAGGAGATCGGTCTCGAGGTCTTCGGCGGGGGTAGACGCCGGGACGAGTCCGAGGACGAAGAGAAGGGAGGCGGACAAACGCTTCATAACTGCCCGATCGGTTGCACCATCGGCCAGAGTTTCACCTCCTCGGCGACGAGATGGGCCGGCATTCCGGCGAGTTTCACGACAAGGTCTCCGATTTCCTCCGGGGAAATGCACCGGGCGAGCACCTCGGGATCGCGCGGAGGGAGGTTCGCACCCTCGGTGAAATCGGTCTGCCCCCACGAAGGCAGGATCGAGGTGACGCGCACTCCATGCGGCCGCAGTTCGGCGAGGAGACAGCGCGAGAACATGAGCAGACCGGCCTTCGCCGCCGAGTAGACGCCCCATCCGGCCCACGCGTGGGTCGAGCAGGCGCTGCCGATGTTCACGATCAGCCCCGAGCCCTGTCCGCTCATGATCCGGGCGGCGCGGGTGCAGCCGAGGATCGCGCCGGTGAGGTTGCTGGCGAGCGAACGCGCCACCGAGGCGTCGTCCTGTTCGGCGGCCTCGCCGATCCTGACGCCCTCGCCCGCGTTGTTCACGAGCACGTCGAGTCGCCCGGTGGCATCGAGCACCTCCACGAGGAGCCGGTCCCACGCGCCTCCGTCGGCGGCGTCGCCGACGAACGGATGCGCCCCGATCCGGGCCGCGGTCTCGCGCAGGCGGGCCTCGTTGCGTCCGGTGATCCAGACGCGCGAGCCGCTCCGGGCGAAAGCGGCGGCGATGCCCGCGCCGTAGCCGCGCGAGCCCCCGGTGACAATGACGGTGGACGGGGAACAATCACTCATGACGGAAAGAGAAAGAAGGTGCGTCGTATTCCGGGAAAGCGTGCCCGTTTTTGTTTGCGATTTCAAACACAATTTGTAATTTCAAACTTATGTCATCGCGTGACCGGTGCAGTCCGAAGGCCGACCCGAGGGAGCGATACCGCGTGCCCATCCTCGACCGCACCCTCGATCTGCTCGAACTGCTCGCGGAACGGACCGGCGGCCTCACCCTCACCGAGATGACCGAAGCGCTCGCGGTGCCGAAAAACACCGTCTTCCGCATCGCCACGACCCTGGTCCTCCGTGGTTACGCGGAGCGCGATGAAAATGCGAAGACCTACCGGCTCACGCGAAGCCTGCTCCGGCTCGGACACCACGCCCTTGGCGGAGAGGATCTCGTGCGCCTCGCCGCCCCGGTGCTCGCCCGACTGCGTGACGAGAGCGGCGAGACGGCTCTGCTCGGAACCTTGTCAGGCACCCGGGGCATCGTGCTCGACCAGATGCCCTCCCCGCAACCGGTGAAGGTGGTCGTCGAGATCGGTCATGCCTTCCCGCTTCTCACCGCCGCGCCGGCGAAGGCCCTGCTCGCCTTTCTCCCGTCCGAAAAACGGGATCCGCTCCTCGCGACGATCCGTTTCGAACGGAAAACGCGCCACACCCTCCGGTCCGCCGCCGCCTATCGGCGAGAATTGGTCGCGGTGAGCCGGACCGGCTACGCTCTCGACCGCGGGGAGGAAAGCGACAGCTATCGATGCGCCGCCGCGCCGGTCTTCAACCATCGTGGCGAGGCGGTGGCCGCGCTTTGGATCAGCGGACCCGCCGATCGCCTTCCGGCGGCGCGACTGGCGGAACAGGGGACGCGGGTCAAACGCCACGCCGGAGAGCTTTCCCGGCGACTCGGTTTCGAGATATCGCCGGAGGATTGATCGCAAAAGGGCCTCGAGCCCGCCCGCGGCGAGGAGGTCTCTTTGGATTGAGCGATTCCGCGGTCAAAAAGGCGAACTCTTCCACTGCGCACCCGATTGGGGCTGCCTTTCCGGTCAATCCGACGTTCCTACCTCCGTGAGGTCGGCGTCGGCGTGTCGCACTGATTTACCGGGTGTGGGGTGGATTCCGCGAGGCATCCCCGCCTTCCCTTTCGAGGGTCGCTCTACCGGAAAGGGCCCCAGAAAAACCATTTTCCCGTTGCGATTTTTTTGCTGTTCGAGTATCAAAACTGCGAAACGGTTTTCTCCGCTGCCTGATCCGATGAGCCGCCAACCCTTGAAAGTCCCGCCAGACGGCCCCCGGGGAGCGATCCGACCGAAAATGTGGCGCTCGGAATTCGCGGACATCGGGGGCTCTGAAAGTCTCAAAATTTTGGTTGACGGCCCTTTAACCCCCGCTCTAACCTCCGCCGACGTTCCTTGAACCGCCAATCCAGATGAAACGATTTCTTCCCACCCTCGCCATTGCCAGCCTTTGCGCGATGTCTCATGCCGGTGATTGGGGGAAAGCGCCCGTCGGCAAGACCTCCGTGGAGGAGTGCCGCGATCTTGGCGGGTCTCTGGCGCTGGGCTACGAGTCGGACTTCATCTACAAAGGGCTCCTTGTAGGCGGTCAGTCGGCAGTTGGAAATCTTCAATATCAGATCGAGGGACTTCCGCTGCCGGTGCAGTTCGGAGTGAATTACACCAACGTGATCAGCCAAAACGAATTTGCCAACGTCTTCGACGACGAACTGGCGGTGTCCGGGCGTGTCTCACTCCCTTCCCTGGCAGGAATTGAGACTTCCGTCAGCTACACCCAGCGCTTCTACACGGAAAACCCGAACACTCCCCTCTGGCCCTCGAGCAGCGGAGAAGTGGGGCTTCATCTGTCGAAGGATTTGAAGGTCCTCCTCCTCAAATATAACGCCTATTACAATTTCAACGTGCCGAACGCGTGGAATGGAACGATTCCCACTCTCGACAACGACGAAAGTGGTGCCTGGTATTGGGACATCACCGCGGAGCGCAGGTTTGATGTGGCCGGGCTCCCCTTCGTCATCGCCGGTGGGGTTGCATTTGCCGACAGCTACTGGGGGAGCGCCCCCTCCGCCGAGACCGGTGGCCGATCGAGCGGGTGGAACCACTACTTTCTCCGGGCTTCCATGCCGCTCGAGGTGAACTGCAGGACCTTGGTCACTCCCTACGTCGGATATCTCGGTGCCCCCGAAGGCTGGCTCATGGACGGAGCCCCAGACTGGGCGAATCGTCCCGCACAATCCGATCTCCTGCACGGAGGTGTGAACTTCAAGGTCGATTTCTAAGGAGTCCCCGGCTGGAATCCGATTCACTTCCGCGTCCTAACGGGACGACTCCGTTCCGGGAAAAGAGCCGAGCAAACCTCGCACACGGTTCCGTCGCAGCCTCGGGCGGTGCAGTGCTCCCGTCCGTAGAAGATGATTCTCAGGTGGAGTTGGTTCCACTGTTCTTTCGGGAATCCGCGCTTCAGGTCGAGCTCGGTTTGAACGACGTTCTTTCCGTTCGTGAGCTTCCACCGCTGCGCGAGCCGGTGGATGTGGGTGTCGACGGGGAAGGCCGGCACGCCGAAGGCCTGGCTCATCACGACCGAGGCGGTCTTGTGCCCGACTCCCGGGAGGGCTTCGAGTGAGGCGAAGTCGCGGGGAACCTTGCCGGCATGGTGCTCGACCAGTTGCCTCGAAAGTTCGGAGATGGCCGTCGACTTGCGGGGCGAAAGGCCGCAGGGCCTGATGATCCCGCGGATCCTCTCGACCGGGAGACGTGCCATGTCGGCGGGATTGTCGGCAAGGTCGAAAAGAGCCGGAGTCACCTGGTTGACACGGGCGTCGCTACATTGGGCCGAGAGAAGGACGGCGATCAACAAGGTGTAAGGGTCGCGGTGGTCGAGCGGGATGGGCGTGTCCGGATAGAGCTCCTCGAGCCGTCGGGCGATGTATTGGAAACGTTCCGACCGGGTCATGGTGAACGCTCCTTCTCCTTCCGGGGACCGCGCCGGGGTGCATTCGGCGACACCGCTCAGGCCTTGTTGATTCCCGACGCGCTTCCCTTGCGGCCCTTCTTCTCGATCTCGCGAAGCATCTCACGCACATGATCGGCGTGGCGGACATGTTTGCGCTCGTCGAGAATCCGACGGCTTTCCTCAAAGGATCCCCATTCGAGCACGCGGATGGGGACGTTGCGGACCCCCCACTTGTTCATGGTGCCTCTTTCAGGCTTGTAGATGTCGATGGTCTCGGTCCCGACGAGCGCGCTACCGTAATCATCCACCACATATTCGTAGGGAAGCCCCTCGATCATGAAGCGCGTTCCCAGCGGATACTTCGACCAGTCGGCGGCGGCACTTCTTACCTGCGAGCCATATTTCAAGGTATTGCCCGCCGCGCTCTTGCGACCGTAACGGACGTGGTCGGACTCGCTGTGGGTGTAGGCGGTGGTTCGCACCATCATGATCTGGTTGGTGGGCCGGTTGGCAACGGGAGTTCGCGGAACCGAGCGAATCACTTCCGGCGCGGTCGCGGTGGCAGGACTTGGGACCGGAGTCGGGGCGGCTTGGGATGCCGAAGCGAGGACCGGCTTGGGAAGTGCGACAGGATCAATCAGAGCGGTTTCCTCGGATACCGGGGGGAGAGATACGGGAGAGGCGGGAGCGGGAGAAGTGCCCCCAATCCCGGTTGGCGGAACCGGCTGTGGCGGCGCGGCGGGGGAAGCCGGTGGAACGGGCGCGGGCACGGATAGGGTGTTGGCGGATGAGGGGCTCGCTCCGCTCACTTGCGCCGCCGTGGGGACGGTCTGGTTCGCCAAGGAGGTCAGACTGCTCGTCGAAGTGCAACCAGGCAATCCGATACCACAAACCGTGGCCAGTGCCAGGGGCAGAATCCGGAAACGTGCTGACAAGGACCGCATGACAGGCAAACGAGGGGTTGTTTTAGCCGTTTCCAAGAGAAAGTCAAACCTTGCCCCTCTGACAGGGAAAACTAACACACTATTTAAGAGATACTGGAATTTTTGGGTTCGGAACCCATTTTTTTTGAGAAAATTCAGGGAGATTAGCGGCAACCCGCCCCTGAGAGGAACGGTTTCGGGGAGATTTCCTTAGAGATTTTTAGGGGAGGGCACTTGATGTTTCCCGGGGGATGACAAGGGCCTTTCCCAATTCGGAGAACGGGATCACCCGAATGCCTTTTGGCGAAAGTTCGGCAGAAACGGAGCCGGAGGCCTCGATTTCGAAGAGGGGGATGCCTCGTTCGGAAAGCAGACGGCGCAGGGGGGCGGGGATTCGTTCCGAGGCGGGAAACTCCGAATGGGAGGAAATCACCGCGCGGGGTTGCACCGCCTCGACAAATGCCTGGAGGCCCGAGGGACCGTCGCGATGTTGCCCCCGCAGCCACAGGTCCGAGCGCAGATCGGCACCGGTTTCAAGGAGGAATCGTTCGGTTTCAAAACCGCTGTCGGAGGTCAACAGGACATGGTGTCCGCCGTGGCTGATCTTCAGGACGATTGCCCGGTCGTCCGCAAGCCGTCCGGGCCTCGAACCTGAGGGGTGAAGGATCTGGATGAACGTGTTTCCGAGTTGGAGCCGATCGCCCTTCTCCACCTCCATCCGCCGGATGTCGAGTCGGGTGGCCATCTCGAGGATCGCCGGATGGGAGGGGGAGCGGTTTTCCAGAGAAGATTCCAGCAACAAGGACGGTCGAAACTGGCTCAGCACGAGCGGAGCGGCACCAAGATGGCCCTCGTCCCCGTGCGTGAGCAAGAGAGTGTCGATCCGGTTCACGGCGCGGTGGCGCAACAACGGCAGAACCCGGGCCGGATAGGTGCGGTTGCCACCGGTGTCGATCATCCAGCGGATCGGACGCCGCCCTTGCGAGGGGATCTCGAGAAGCAAGGCACTCTCACCCCGGTCTCCGACGACGTCGAGGCGGAGCGCCCCGGAATCCTGCCGCGCGCGCGGATCGCCGCCGGTGTGAATCGTCGCTCCGGGAATCGAGGAGAAGCCCTGGGCGAGGGTGGCGAGACCGAAGGCCGCGGCGACATTGAGACGGTTGGCAAGAAGGGTGATCCAGGTCATTTGCAGTCCGTAAGCCGCGAGAGAGGCGGCGGCGAGACCCATGACGAGGGATGCGAGCGGGACCATCACGAGATTGGCCACGATTCCGACCAGAGCGACGCTTCCGAAATGCCACGCGAGCAATCCGACGGAGCCGAGCCAGGAAGCCATTGAAACCGCGATGAGGGCGGCGATTCCGCGGCTGAGGCGATCGGCGAGACGGCGCGCCGGACGGATGAGGGGCTCGGGAATGAACGGATCAGTGAGGAATGGCCGCGCGATCCTGCTGCCCAGCCACGGGGCCATCACCGCGATGAAGAAAAGAACGGCGAAGGAAAGCTGAAAACCGGGCAGGAAGAGCGGCTGGGAGTCCCACGCGAGGAGGGCGATCGCGGCGAAGCCAAGGCTGTTGAGCAGGCGCGGTTTTTCCCGGATGGCATACCCGGCGAGAAATACCGAGGCCATCAGGGCGGCCCTTACCGCCGAGGGACTGAAGCCGGTGAGCACGGCGTAAAAGAGAATCACCGGGATGATCGCGACCACGGCCCGCGACTTGGGAATACCCATCAACGCCGCGATCCATGTCAGCATTCCCGCGACGATCGCGACATTCAATCCCGACACGGCGAACAAATGCATCGTTCCGCTGATGCGGAAGGCTTCCTCGAGTTCCTCGGGGGAATGCTCGCGCGCGCCGAGGGCCATCGCGGCGACGAGGCGGGCGTAGGGCTCCTGCGACGGCGGGACCCCCAACAGAAGCGCCTCCTCGAGCCGGGTACGAAGCCTGAACGCCGTTCCGACGAGGCGCGAGCCCTTGTTTCCCGGAAGAATCTCCAGATCGTCACCATCACGGATTTCGAGTCTTCCGAGCGAACCCGATTGCCGGAAGAAGTAATTGCGTGCGTCGAAGCCGCCGGATACGACCGGACCCTCGAGGGGGCGGATGCGACCGGAAAAGCGGAGTTCCGCTCCGTAGTCGAGTCCGGCGGCCGGTTTCTGGATCCAGCAAGGCATCCGGTGATCGCAGGGCAGGTCCCGCCCCGCGATGCGGAGGTGATCGAGATGGAGCGTCGTCAGAATGGAGCGTTCCCCGGATTGCGGGACAGCGGCGATCCAGCCCCGGCCCTCGATGTCGACTTCGGCTCCGTCGGCGAGGGAGCTGGCCAGCGGAAACGACCGGATCTGGGCGAGACGGGAATGGTGCCGCCACGCGAGAAACCCCAGAGCCACGCCGCATCCGGCGAGGACGACGGCGAGGGCCCGCCATCGCTTGCGCAACGGTGCGAAAAGGCCGACGAGCAACGCGGCGGCGACCAGCGCCACCGCAATCTGCCCACGGTCGGCGAGGAGGATCCCGGCTCCCCCGGCCGCCGCCGCGCTCAACAAGGGGGCTTTCCGGACCGCCTCGATCACCGCGGACGGAACGACTCTGCCACCTCGATGATGGAGCGGAAGGCCTGACATGAACGTGGATGAATTTTTCCTGTTGGCATTCGAACGCCCACGGATACATTGCACACTCAGGCGGTTTTTTCCGCCGGGGATTTCTTCGGAACTTCGAATTGATTCGTTTTTAAAATTATAAAAACTTATTGAATTTTTTGAAAATTCCGGGAGATTAATGCCGAGTGCGAGTAATTCGCGGGTATAGCTTAGTGGTAAAGCCCTAGCCTTCCAAGCTAGTCATGTGGGTTCGATTCCCACTACCCGCTCCACTTCGGCGGCGATGAAGCAGTTCGCAATTTCCTTTTTGGTCGCGGGGTTCGCTCTTACCGGCGCCTCTTCGTGTCGTGCCTCGGAAGCGGCTCCGGATTCGGAAACGGCCGTGGAGACTCTTCGCATCGGCATCGCCACCCATCCGGATCAGGCGGCGATGTTGTTTCAGGATTCGCTCCAGACCAATCCAGACAGTCGGCGGGATCTCCTCGTCACCGCCCTCGGGATCATCGGGGATGATCCCGTGCATCTGACCCGCCTTCTCTACGCGGCCCGCCTTGAGTTTCCCGAGGATGACGCGCTTTTTGCCGAGACCGCCCTCACCGTGATCCCGGAGCGGTCCGCCGAAATCCGCGCCAGCTTTGCCGCTTCCGCCGGGCAGATGAAGGCGGTGCTCGGCGGGGCGTCGGTCGAGCCATTTCTTCCTCCGGTCGAATCGGACGCGGCTTCGGCCCAGGAACCCCCTCCGCCACCCCGGCGCGGACCTTCCGAGGAGTCGCGTCGGCTCGATGAAGCGATCCGCGAGGCCATGTCCCGCGTCGCCGCAAAGACCACCGGCCGTCTCTGGCCCGAGCAAGCCGTGGCCGCCGACCCGATCCGCTTCCGCAAGCACGACGAAGTGCGCATCCCCCGCCAATCCCGCGTCGCGGACGAATCCAGCCTCTTCAACCACCTGCCCCTCGATCGGTCCGACGAAAGGGAAATCGCACCCGGCATCGTGAAGATCGACGATCTTTCCAAACCGGCCGGTCTGATCCGTCTCGACGAGTCAAAATTCACGCACAAGGACCGCGAGGCATCGACCGCTCCCCTCAACGCGAAGACCTCGGAGCGCTCCCCGGCCGGATCCGTCGCCCTCCCGCGAAGGCCGCCGCTGCCACGCTCCAGCGTCTATTACATCCCGCCCGCCGCAGGCGCATACGAATCGACGATCGACCGCGAACAGGGCGCGACCGCTCCTCCCGCCCTCATCATCCGGCCCGAAGCCGCCTCCCCGACCGCACCGCGCCGACCGTCCTAACGAAGTCATAATTTCGCGGGATCGAAGGGCGTCTTCGGCACCGTGGCGACGGCACGCTTGCCAAACGCGGCGCGCAGTTCCGCGATGAGGCGAACCGTCTCCGGCGAGGGATTCCGGGCGAGGTTGTGGAATTCGTTCGGATCGGCGGCGTGGTCGTAGAGTTCGATACCCGAGCCCCCTCCGTTCCATTCGGTGAAGCGCCAGCGTTCGGTGCGCAGGCTTCGACCCATCACCGGTCCGGGAAGGCGGTCGTCTCCGGGACGCAGGATCTGGCTCACCGCCCCTCCTTCCCGGGGCGCCGACGGATTGCGCAACAGCGGCATGAGACTCCGTCCGTCGAGATCTTCCGGTAGGGCGAGACCGGCGGCTTCGAGGAGCGTCGGATACACGTCGATGAACTCCACGACCCGCAGGCAGGGGCGGCCGTTTCCCGACAGGCCGGGAACCCGGATCAGCAGCGGAGCCCGCGTCGACTCCTCGAAGAGGGTTCGCTTCTGCCAGATTCCGCCGTGTTCGCCGAGGTGGTAGCCATGGTCGCTCCAGACGACGACGATGGTGTTGTCGGCGAGACCGAGGTTATCGAGCGCCGCGAGGAGCCGGCCGACCTGCGCATCGACAAAGGAGACGCACGCGTGGTAGGCCTGCAGCGCGCGGCGCAGGGTCTCCTCGTCGAGGCCGTATCCGGGAACCGGATTGTTGTGGGCGAAGGACGCGGCCGGAAGGTCCCCGCGATCGTCGGCGGGCGCGTAGGGCAGCCGCATCGATTCGAGCGGATGGAGTTCGAACCAACGCTTCGGCGCGACAAAGGGCGTGTGCGGACGGAAGAAGCCGACCCCGAGGAAGAACGGTTCGTCGCGGTGTTCCCCGAGGAGTCGGATCGCCTCGGTCGCGATCATCCCGTCGGTCTGTTCCTCGTCCGATCCCTCCGCGGCATGCCAGCTGAGCGAGGCGCTGATCTTACGGTGCGGCTCGGCATTGAAAACGAGCGGTTCCTCCTCCTTGTCGCGGCCCTTCGGATTCACGGTGAGCTGCCACGAGGGCGCGTCGTCGAAACCGTCGGTGCCGATGTCAGCGGGCACGTCGTAGTGGAAGATCTTCCCGACCCGGGCGGTGAAGTAGCCGGCCTCGGCGAAGCGTTGCGGCAACGTCACCGCGTCCGGGAGGGTCTCGCGGAAGTGGCGCGAGAGGTCGTAGACCCCCGTCCGGTCCGGCCGCAGCCCCGTCATCACGCTGGCCCGCGCCGGATTGCAGAGCGGAATCTGGTGGTAGGCCCGCTCGAAGCAGACCCCCGACGCCGCGAATCGGTCGAGATGGGGCGTCTTCGCGATCGCGCTCCCGTAGCAGCCGAGCGCGGTGTTGAGGTCGTCCGCCGCGATGAAGAGCACGTTGGGACGGTCCTCGCCCCGGATGGGGAGGAATGTCAGGGTCAGGAGGAGGGGGACGGCCAGCCGCATGAAGACCTCCTTCACCGGGTCGAAGCCTCGACGAAGGCCTTGAGCAGTTTCGCCTGGACCTCGTCTTCGGGCATCATTTTCTCCGGATGCCATTGCACGCCGATGAGAAAGCGCCCGGGGTCCGTCGTCTCGGTCGCCTCGACGACCCCGTCCGGTGCCTTCGCGACGGCGCGGAGCCCGTTGCCGATCCGTTCGGCCGCCTGGTGGTGGAAGGAATTCACCTCCACTTCGGTCGCGCCGAGGATCATCGCGAGGCGCGAGCCGGGCTCGACCGCGACCGGATGACTCGTGTCGCGGTGGTTGGTCTTCACTTCCGTCGGGATGTCCTGCACGAGCGACCCGCCCGTCGCCACGTTGATCCATTGGCTCCCGAGACAAATGCCGAGGAGAGGTTTGTCCGTCTTTTCGATCCATTCACGGACGAGCACCTTTTCGAATTCGTAGCGGTCCTCGTCGAGCACCTCGACCGACTCATGCGCCTCCTCCCCGTAGTCCGATGGAGGGATGTCCGCGCCGCCGGGCATGAGGAGGCCGTCGAGCAAATCGAGGTATTCCGGGATGCGCGCCTCGTTTCCGCCCGTGTTCGGCAGGACCACGGGAATGCCGCCCGATTCGCGGATGGCCTGCACGTAGTTTTCCCCGGTGAGGCTCGCGATGCCGATGAGGGGGGCGCGTTTTCCGTCCGATGGCCCGGCCGGGCCGCCGGTTCCCGACAGGCTCCGACCGATGAGAAATCCGATGCCGCCGAGAACGATGGCCGGGGCGAGGGTGACGATGAGGCGGCGCGAGGCGGGATTCATGACCGGAAAGTTACCGTTGCGGAAGCGCCTCGTCGAGTCCGTTGCGAGCAGGCACACACGGGGGGCGCTTCCGGAGATCACTCATTCCTCCACCTCGGCGGCATGGTCCCGGGGGAACGGAGCACGCCCTCTTAATCGCAATGCTGCTCCTGACGCCAAAATCCGACGCTTTCGTGGTTCGCGAAACCCTCATTCCAACCACCGTTCGATGAACCGGTAGGATTCCTCCCTCTCGTTTGTCGGAAAGTCGTGCTCATCGTCGGGGTAGGCGATCCGCAGCTTGGTCGGGACGCCGTGGAGGTCGTAAATGCGGCGCGCCCCGGGAGCGACCTTCTCGACGCCGCGCCAGTCGAAGTTGCTGTCGCGGAGCGGCGAGTTGGAGAAGAACGCGGCGGGGGCGAGGGCGGCGATGAGCTCGTAATAGTCGAACGGTACTTTGTCAGGGTCGAGGGCGTAGCGGTCGCGGATCGAGGGGATGTAGCGGTCGCTCGTCCAGCCCTTGAGGTCGCCGCCGTAGTAGTCGTGGAAGGGAGTCCAGCCGCAGCTCGAGACGATGACCTTCACACGCCGGTCGAAGACGCCGAGGAAGATGGCGTTGTGCCCGCCGAGGGAGTGGCCGATCGCGGCGATCTTTTCCGGATCGACCTCGGGGCGCGAGAGGAGCAGGTCGACGCAGCGCATGTGGTTCCAGATGCCCTTCATCGTCCCGGATTCGTAACGGTCGGCGGTGAAGTCGTAGTCCTTCGTGTCGCCGAAGGAAAGGTAGTCGGGCGCGATGACGACGTGTCCGCGTTCGGCGAGTTCGCGGGCATAGGCGCGGTTCGGACGTTCGCCCTTGCCATCGACGATTCCCTTGCCGAGGGGACCGGTGGGATGGAGGGCGACGATCCCGATGCGTTTTTCGCCGGCCGGGATTCCTTTCGGCAGGTAGAGGTAGGCGGGGGTGCGGTCGCCCGTCTCGGAGACGAAGGTGAGGGTTTCGCGGACGTATTTCTCGGTCTCGATCCGCTCGCTCACCTGCACTTCGAGGTCGGGCAGCGATTCGCGGGAGGGCAGCTTTCCGGCGGCCTCTTCAAATCCGGCGACAATGGCGGCGCGTCGTTTTTCCCAGTCGACGAGGGTTTTCACCGGAGCCGGCTTGCCGTCGGGTCCGGGATACCAGTCGACGGACTGGTGGCTCGCGGCGGGAGCGGGTTCTTCGGCGCGGGATCCGGAGGCGACGGAAAGGGAAATCGCTAGGACGAGGAAGTGCCGTATCATCCGCACATCACAACCCGAACGGGGCAACCTTGGCAATCCCGGCGGAGGGACGTGGTTCCGTATGGACCGCGACCGGATCACCGAGCCCTTCCGGAGAGCCGGTAGACCGAGACGGCGAAGGAGGGATCGTTGGTCTCCAGAACGAGTTTTCCGGCGAAGCGTCCGGACCGGCGCGGATGGGAGAAGCGGATCCGCAGGGTCGTGGAGGTGTCCGGAGCAAGGACTTTGGCCGGGGTTGTCCGACGGGAAAAGCCGCGACCCCGGACCGTTGCCGTCCTCACGGTAAGCCAGCCGGGGCCGCGATTGGTTAGGCGGAAGGCGCGGGTCCGTGAGGTTCCCGCACGCCTGAGGGTGCCGAAGTCGGTGCCATTCGAAGTCCGGGCGACGGTCCCCTTGGTGATCACGCGACCTTTTCCAGTCAGCAAGAGCGCCGGAGCTGTCGCGGTCAGGGCGAGCCGTTCGTTCATCCAGCCGGCGAAGGAGGGGACGCGGGTGTAGATCGTCGGCTGGGTCGCGTCGTCGCAGTCGATCGTGCCGAAACTGACAAGTCCGGCGAGGCGGTCCTGGCCCGCGATGGTTTTCACGAGGGGGCTGCCACTGTCCCCGACACAAGGGGTGGCGATACCGGCGGGATCGACGGCGGGAAGGTGGACGGACTCGATGACGGGTCCGAAGACGGCGGTCGCGTCCAGTTGCGAGAGGATCCGCGCGGGGGCCTGCTGGAGGACGGTGGTGGGGGTGGCAAGGCCGACCGAGGAAGTGCCCCACCCCGCGACGCGCACGTCATCGCCCGCGACGAGGTCGCCATCGGACTCGACGAGCGGCAGCACGGGGAATCCCGTGGCCCGTCGGTCGAGGAGTAGGAGAGCGAGGTCGTTCACGCTCGCGCCGTTGTCGGTGGCGAAGCCGGGGTGGACGTGGATGGCGAGAACGCCGCATGCGAGGCGGCCGGTGCGGTCGTCGAGGCGGGAGATGCCGAGCCAGATTTCGAGATCCGATGCGGAGAGCCCGCTGACGCTGTGGGCCGCGGTGACGACCCATTGATCACCGACGAGGGCCCCCCCGCCGATCAGCCCGGGTCCGGTGACGAGATCGGTCCGCACGACCCCGGCAATCCAGGGATAGTCGGCCCGGTCCGCGTCGCTGCCGGCGATAATGGCCTGCGCGGGCCTGCCGCAAAGGAGGCTTGCCGCGAGGATCACGAGGAAGGAGACAGCCCGCATTTGGGAGAAAAAGGAGGTCGGAAGCCCGGGGGATTCAACTCCGGAATGACTTGTCGGTCGCCGCTCCGATGTGACGGGAGGAAATCCGGGGGGATGGGGTGCCTTCCTTGCGCCGACAAAAGGCTTTCCGCCCGGAAGGAAACGGTGTAATTTTCAGCCCGGTTCGGCCGTCCCGTCGGACGGCCGAACCGGATACGAAGCTCTCAGACCCTCCCCTTTATGGCCCCATCGAAACTCCATCCGGCCTCGACCCTGTTCGTCGCGGCTCTCGGCGCCTCCCTCCTGACCTCCCCGCTCCGCGCCCAGGACGAAACGCAGTATGGCGACCTCGCCCTGCGCGTGGTCGGAATGCTGGAAGAGGAGCATTTCCTCCGCAAGCCGTTCAACGACGAGATGTCCGAGCTCGCCCTTGATTCCTATTTCGAGATGCTCGACTACAGCCGGATCTATTTCACCAAGGAGGACGTCGACGGATTCTACGCGAAATACCGCACCGACATCGACGATGGCGTGCGGAAAGGGAACATCCAGGCCGCCTTCGAAATCTTCGCCGTCTACGAGCAACGCCTCCGCGACCGGGTCGAGTTGGCCAAGAAACTCGCCGTCCCGGAAACCTTCACCTTCGACTCCGACCGCACCGTCGAGATCTCGCGGAAGGAGTCCGAGTGGGCCAAGGCGGGCGGGGAGCACGACCAGCTCTGGCGCAACCTGATCGAGGGCGACCTGCTCCGCGAGAAACTCATCGCCGACGCGGTCGAGAAGGAGAAGGCCGAGGCCGCGGAGAAGGCGAAGAAAGCCGGCGAGGAGCCGAAGGTGGACAAGGACGACGCGGACGCGAAGAAATCCATCTACGAGAAGGTCTCGCACCGCTACGACACCATCCTCAAGCGGATCAAGGAGAACACGACCGAGGACGTCGCCGCGCTCTTCATCAAGTCGATCGCCGCGGCCTACGATCCGCACAGCGAATACTTCTCCCAGCAGCAATACGACAACTTCCGCATTGGGATGAACAAGTCCCTCACCGGCATTGGCGCGATGCTGCAGAAGGACGAGGACGAGGGCGGGGCCACGATCGAGGGGCTCGTCGTCGGCGGTCCGGCCTTCAAGGTGGGCAAACTCGAGGTGAGCGACCGCGTCATCGGGGTGGCCCAGGGCGCGGACGGCGAGTTCGTCGACGTCGTCGAAATGAAGCTCTCCGACATCGTCGATCTCATCCGCGGCGAGATCGGCACGATCGTCCGGCTCAAGGTCATCCCCCAGGGCAAGCCCGGCGAGGTCGAGCTGATCGACATCCTGCGCGACAAGATCGACCTCAAGGACAGCCTCGCCACGGCCGACCTCATCATCACGAAGGATCCCGCCGGCGCCGAGCAGAGGCTGGGCTGGATCACCCTTCCCTCCTTCTACGCCGACATGGACGGCGGCCAGACGAGCACGACGACCGACGTGCGCCGCCTCCTCACCCGCCTCTCCATCGAGGGCATCAACGGCCTCGTCATCGACCTGCGCGACAACGGCGGCGGCTCGCTCGAGGAGGCCATCAACATGACCGGTCTCTTCATCCGCAAGGGCCCCGTCGTGCAGTCGCTCGACTGGCGCGGCAACCGCGACCAGAAGTATTCCCGCAACGGCGAGGCCGTCTACGGCGGACCGCTCATCGTCCTCGTGAACAAGGCCAGCGCCTCGGCCTCGGAGATTTTCGCCGCGGCCCTGCAGGACTACGGCCGCGCCGTCATCGTTGGGGACGAGTCGACCTTCGGCAAGGGCACGGTGCAGCAGCTCCGTCCCGTGATGTCCCGCAAGCTCGCCCTGCCCTTCACCGCGGAGCCGCCGCAGGAAGGCGCCCTGAAGCTCACCATCCAGACCTTCTACCGCATCAACGGGCATTCGACCCAGCGGCATGGCGTCGTGCCCGAGATCAAGCTGCCCTCGATGCTCGACGTCGCCGACATCGGCGAGGGATCGCTCCCAAACGCCCTCGTCGTCGACCCGATCGAGCCGAGCAAGTATCTTCCCTTCTTCGAGAAGCCGATCGATTACGAGACCCTCGCGAAAGCCTCCGAGGGACGCGTCGCCTCGGGTCGTGAATTCGAATACATCCTCAAGGACATCAACGAGGAGAAGGACCGCATCGAGAAAAACGTCGTGTCGATCAATCTCGCGAAGCGTCAGGAGGAGAACGCCCAGGCCGAGCGCGACCGCGAGTCGCGCAGGAAGGCGCAGATCGACTACTTCGCCTCCGTCCGCGAGTCCGAGAAGGGGCTCTTCACCGTCTACAAGCTGACCCAGGACAACGTCCTCGACGAGAAGCTCGTCCTCCGAGACGAGCTCTCCGAGGAGGAGCTCAGCGGCATGTCCCGCGGGGCGGCGGAGAAGAAAGACGAGGATCCCGACGACAAGCTCCTCGAGTATCCCCACAAGTTCGACCCCTACGAGCGCGAGACCCTCCGCATCCTCCAGGATCTCATTGCCGTCGGCAAGACGGGCAAGCCCGTGAGCATCTCCGAGGCGAAACCCGAGGCCCGAGCCAAGACCGTGCCGGTCGAGGCGAAGAAGACGACCGAGGCGAACTGAGGCCGCGGTCGCGGATGCCGCGTTCGAGGGGGTTCTTTGCGCCCACGCACCCTCTGTGGTTCCGCGCGGAATCCTCCCGTTCGTCTCTCCCGTCCTTTTGCCTTTTCTGGTCCTGCCGAGCGTAACCTCCGGAGGGATGCACGGCGGATTCGACAGGGCCTTCGAGGGATTCGGGAGCGGATTGCGGCTGCCCGATCTCTGGCAGCGCGAGGCGATCGCGGGATTACTCGCGGGTGAGGACGTGATCGTCTCGGCACCGACGGGCGCGGGGAAAACCTTCATTTTTGAAAGCCTCGTCACGGGTCGGAAGATGCCGTCATCGGGGCGACAGGTCGTCTACACGGTGCCGACGCGGGCGCTTGCCAACGAAAAGTGGCGCGAGTGGAAACGCCTCGGTTGGAAGGTGGGCATCGCCACGGGCGATCTCGCCGAGGACACGGACGCGCCGGTCCTCGTGGCGACTCTGGAGACGCAACGGGAACATTTTCTCGCCGGAGAGGGACCCCAGTTGCTCGTGATCGACGAATACCAGATGATCGGCGACCGGCAGCGCGGCCTGAATTACGAGCTGGCCGTGGCGCTGGCTCCGACGACGACCCGGCTGCTGTTGCTGAGCGGCAGCGTCGCGAATCCCGCCGAGGTGGCGAACTGGCTGAAACGGCTCGGCCGCCCCGTCCGCGTCGTCGCGACGCAGGAGCGTCCCGTGCCGCTCGAGGAAGTGGCGGTCGAGGGCCTGCCACGCAGCGCTCCGCCGAAGTTCGTGAATTTCTGGCATCGCCTCGCCCTCGGGGTGCTCCTCTCGCAGGGGGGACCGCTCCTGATCTTCGCCCCGCACCGCCGCGCCGCGGAAAAGATCGCTCGCAAGATCGCCGAGGTGCTGCCCGAGGACGATCCGGTGAAGCTCGGGGAGAAACGGCTCGAGCAGGCGTGCTCGCCCGAGTTGGCGCGCCTCCTCCGCAAGCGGGTCGCCTTCCACCACAGCGGGTTGACCTATGCCGAGCGCGCCGCGATCCTCGAGCCGCTCGCGAAGGCGGGGCAACTGCGGGTGATCGTAGCGACGATGGGCCTCGCCGCGGGGATCAATTTCTCGGTGCGCTCCGTCTTTGTCGCGGGCACGACCTACCAGGACGGACCCTACGAGCGCGACGTGGCGCCGGACGAACTCCTCCAGATGTTCGGCCGGGCGGGGCGCCGGGGCCTCGACGAGACCGGATTCCTCGTCTGCGGCCGTGACAGCCCCCGTCTCGCCGATGCGAGACCGCTGCAATTGCGCCGCCACAATGAACTCGACTGGCCCACCCTGATCCGCCGGATGGATCTCGCGGCGCGAAAGGGGCTTTCCCCTCTGGAGGCGGCGCGGGAACTGCGGGACCGCCTCTTTTCCGTCCAGACGCTGATGCTGGGATTCCGTCGGGGCGGGTGCGGCGACGGCGCGGGTCCGGGTGGCGGTCTCTTCAATCTCAAACCCTTCCGCAACGAGATTCTCAATGGCGAGGGAGTCTGGGAACCGCGCCGCCCCGATGCGGAAGGCCGGGTCCCCTTGCGCGAGGCGCTCGTCCGGAAAGGAGAGCAATGGCTGCCGGCCGAGAGCGATCCGGAACAGGTCCGTCCGTTCCTGCCGCCGGGCTCGCGGCTGACCCGGCTCGACGAAAAGGGCCACGGCCCGAAACGGTATGGACTCGAGATGGCGGTCGCGAACGGATCGCGGGAAGCGGGCTTCACCCCGACGCAGACGGCCCGGCGGCTCGCGGGAGAAACGGAGCGCCGCCCGCGTTACACGCGCGAGGAGGCGGAGGCGCTGTTGCCGGGGTTGTTCCTCGAAACCCTCGCGCCATGTCGTTTTGTCAGGGTCGTCGAGCGAGGCTCCACCCTCTCCCTCCTCGCCGGGGTGGGGGATGTGGAAATCACGGTTTACCGGGACGCGGCGGGTCGGGCCCTCGTCGATCCGCCGGCGCGCCGGGTCGAACTTGATGCCGAGACCCACGTGACCGACGCGGACTCGGGCGATTCCTTCGAGCCGGTTCCGGGCAGTCCCGCGCATTCGTGGAGGAAGCTGGGATTGATCGATGCGACGGGTCGGCCCACGACGCGAGGCACGATCTTCAGTTTGTTCCAGGGAGGCGAGGGACTCGCCGTGGCCGCGGCGCTGGAGGATCCCGGATATCCGGTCGAAGATCTCGTCCTGCACCTCGCGAACCTGCGGGCGGGACACCGTTTTGATCTCGATGCGGTGCCGGGCGCGGAAACGATCATCGACTCGGGCGGGAGCGAACGCCTCGCCGCCGCGTGCCGCCGGGCCTATGGGCCGGTCGATCACGAAGGCTACCTTTCGCTCGGCCTGCCCACCCATTACGGAGAGGGCGCGGCCGAAGTCATCGCCCTGCGCCTCGCGGGACGGCTCGGCCAGCTTGTGGGCCTCGCGGGGCTCGGGACGGTGCTCGACTTCGGCCCCGGCGACGTCGAGCGGGCCCTCGTCGAGTGGCTCAGCCTCCTCCGCCACGTCCGCGGCGCTCCGGACCTCGATCTTCCGAGCTGGCGCGAGCTCAAGGAGGCGGCCGTGGCCGAACTGGCGCGCCAGGGGCGGCGGGGACCGCTTTCGGACCTGCCGGAACTGCCCGCGAACGTGTTGCAACGTCCCGCGCGGCACGGGATCCCCTATGCCGGGCTCTGAATCGCCGGTTGCGCCCGCTTTCCGAACCGGAGGTGGACGCCCCTCGCGGCTTGAGATTCCGATGAATGGCCCGCGCTTGCCCTCTTCCTGCGGCTCCGCTACCCTGTCGGTCCATGGACGAGGAGATCCACCAGCCTCACGACAAGCTCTTCACCGCCACCTTCAGCCAGCCCGAGAACGCCGCCGGCCTGCTCCGCGCCGAGCTGCCGTCCGCCCTCGCCGGCGCGATCGACTGGGATTCTCTCCGCACCGAGCCGGGCAGCTTCGTTGATTCGCAGTTCCGCCGCTCCCACACCGATCTGCTCTTTTCCGTCGGGCTTCTGGGGCGCGAAACCCTGCTCTATGTGCTTTTCGAACACCAGAGTGCCCGCGACACGCGCCTGCCGCTGCGGTTGCTTCGCTACATGACCCGCATCTGGGAAGAACTCGACCGGACCCGCCCCCACCCCGCGAAGCTGCCACCCATCCTGCCCGTGGTGCTCTCGCAGAACGCCGAGGTTTGGGATGTGGCCAATCAGCTTGCCGACCTTCTCGATCTCCCGCCGGAGTTGGAGAAGGAAATGCGCCCCTTTATCCCCGATTTCTGCTACCGCGACCTCCAGCTCGCGGCGATGGACTACGAGGCGATCCCCGGGACCAGCTCGGGCGTCTTCGTTCTGCGGGCGATGAAGGCCGAGCGTCTCGGGGCTCTGCTCGAAGCTCCGGTCTGGGAGGAGGATCTCATCCTTCGCATCCCGGAGGAGTTGTTCCGGTTGGTGCTGCGCTACATCCTCGGCGCGGATATTGACAAAGCCGCCTTCGAGTCGAGAATTCAGAAGATACAAAATCCCCAGCTCCGCACCGCCGCCATGAGCCTCGCCCAAGTTTATCGCCAGGAAGGTCGCCAGGAAGGTCGCCAGGAAGGTCGCCACCAGGGTCGTCAGGAAGGTCGGCGGCAGGACATTCTCCGACTTCTGGAGGTCCGTTTCGGAACGGTGCCTCAGGGGATTCGCGAAGCGGTTCTCGAGGAAGGGGCTCCCTCCCGATTGGACCTGCTCTTCGATGCGGCCATCACCTCCGCGGATCTGGAGAGCTTCGCGGCGGGGTTGTGAGAACCGGGGCGGACCCTTTCTCCCCGAGCTTCCGAATCGGCGGTTGTGCCCCGGGAAAAAAAGACGAGATTCCCGCCATGACGGAAGTTCTCTCCCCCAATTCGGCCATCCTCGACAAAGCCCGCGAGCTTTGCTCCCTCATCCTCCAGTCCGGTGAATACCGCGACAACGTCTCGAAGATCGACGCCTTCTTCAAGGACCAGGCCGCCCAGGTGGCTTACCGCGACTTCTCCAAGCTCGGCGAGCGCCTCCACCAGAAGCAGCACGCCGGCGAGCTGACCCAGGCCGACATCGACGGCTACGACAAGGAGATGGCCGCCCTGCGCGCCAATCCCGTCACCGCCGAATTCATGGACGCCGAGGAAACCCTCAACGGCATCGTCAGCCAGATCTCGAAGCTGGTCGGCAAGACGCTTGAACTCGGCCGCCTTCCCGAGCCCGACGAACTCAGCGGCGGCTGCTGCGGCGGCGGTTGCGGGTGCAATTGAGCGCCGCCCATCCCCCTCTCCCGAGGGATCGGGAAGTCCGGCTCAGGCCGGCTGCTGCTGCGAGATGCAGTGGATCGCGCCGCCTTCGCGGACGATGTCGATCGCGTTGACCGGCACGATCTCGCGTCCGGCGAAGAGTTCCCCCAACAATCCCACCGCGTTGCGGTCGCGTTTTTCCTGCCCGAAGACGGGAACGAGGACCGCTCCGTTGAGGATGAGGAAATTCACGTAGCTCGCCGGCAGCACGGGGAGCCGCCAGTCGGGCGCGAGGCACGCCTCGGGCAGGTCGATGTCGATGATCTCCGGCTTCGACCCGTCGGGCAGTCGGAAATCGCCGAGGCGCTCGCGGTTTTCGGCGAGGACGCGGTGGTTCGGATTGTCCCCGTCCGGCTCGCGCGAGATCACGATGGTGGCATCGTTCACGAAACGGGCGATGTCATCGATGTGACCGTCGGTGTCGTCGCCCTCGATCCCCGAGCCGAGCCAGAAGATCTCGTCCATGCCGAGGAAGGCCTTGATGCGCTCCTCGATCTCGCCGCGGGAGAGGTCGGGATTGCGGTTCGGGTTGAGAAGGACGGCTTCGGTCGTGAGCATTTGTCCGAGGCTGTTCTGCTCGACCGATCCTCCCTCGAGGATCATGCCTGCGTCAAAGCGCGGCAGCCCGAGGGTTGCCGCGATGTGGCGGGGGATCTCGTTGTCGAGGTCGTAGGGGCCGAACTTGTCCCCCCATCCGTTGAAGCCCCAGTCGGTCACGGCGAGGGTGCCGGTGTCGCGGTGTTTCACGAAGAGGGGACCGTGGTCGCGGCACCAGACATCATTGTTGGGATGATCATGGAGATGGACGTGATCGGCGACGGCACGGGCACCGAGGATCCGGCGGCGGATCGCCTCGTGGCGGGACGCGGGGGCGTTGATCCGCACCGGTTCGTAGCGGCTGATCGCGGCGGCGATTTCGGCGAAGACCGATTCGACCTTCGCGAGGGTCTCGGGCCAGCAGTCGGGATGGCCGGAAGGCCAGGAAAGCCAGACGGCGGATTGCGGGGCCCATTCGGCGGGCATGCGGTAGCCGAGGGATCGGGGAGGGTTCGTCATTGGGATTGCGCCCCTTTCATACTCTCTCCGGGCCGCCCACTCAAGCGCCGGAGATGAAAGTCGGTCGCCGCGCGGAAACAGGTTCAGGATCCCCGAGCGGTTTTGTCACCGACACGGGGAAAATCCGCTGGAGTTGCCGCGATTCGCGGGTTTGTTCCGCTTCTTCGCGCGGCATGTCACGTCCTGATCCGAAGCTCCTTCCTCTCCGAACCGGCCTTGCGCCCGAGGCGTTCGCAGCCGGTTTGTGCCATCTCCCGGGCTTTTTTTTCCTCGATTCCTCCTCGGCCGGGGAGGGGACCGGCGGAAACGGCGGCATGTCCCGCTTTTCCCTGATCACGGCCCGGCCGCGCTCGGTGATCCGCGGAAACCTCTTCGATCCGTGTGACTTTGTCAGGCTCGGACAGCTCCTTGCCGGAAACCGGTTCCCCGAGGAGACCACCCCCGACCTCGGTTTTCCGGGTGCGGGACTCTACGGGACGATCGGATACGAGGGCGATTTCTTCTTCGGCGAATACCACGAGTTCCTAGTCTACGATCACCGTCTCGAGACGTGGCGGGAATGCGGCGCCCTTTCCTCGGAATGGATCCCGCAGCCGGAGGATCCGCCCTTGATGTTTTCCGCGATTGAATTCCAGGCCGGAATGGACCGGGCCACCTTTTGCTCCCTCGTCGATCGCGCCCGCGACTACATCGGTGCGGGCGACATCTACCAGGTGAACCTTTCCCACCGCTTCACCGCGGCGCGTCCGGCCGATCTCGACCTCTTCGCGCTCTATCGCCGGCTTCGTGAAGTCTCGCCCGTTCCCTTCGCCGCCTACACCACGCTGGGCGGGGAAACCGTGCTGTCCTCCTCCCCCGAGCAGTTCCTTCGCCTCAGCGGCCGGACCATCCAGACCCGGCCGATCAAGGGCACGCGGCCCCGCTTCCGCGACCTCGAGCGCGACGAGAAGTCGGCCTACGACCTCATCACCTCGTCGAAGGAAATCGCCGAGCTGGTCATGATCACCGACCTGGAACGCAACGACCTCGGCCAAGTGTGCGAATACGGCACGGTCGTGGCGACGGAATTGCTCAAGCTCGAGCGTTACGCCCAGGTCTTCCATCTCGTCTCCACGGTCGAGGGCACCTTGCGGGCGGAGATCGACCACCTCTCGGCGTTGCGGGCCTGCTTTCCCGGCGGCAGCATCACGGGGGCTCCGAAGAAGCGGGCCCGCGAGATCATCGCGGAACTCGAGCCGGTTCCGCGCGGGCTCTACACCGGTGCGATCGGTTGCTTCGGCTTCAACGGCGAGAGTTGCTTCAACATCGCCATCCGCACGCTCGTGGCCGGGGCGGACCGGCTCCACTTCCACGTCGGGGCCGGCATCGTCGCCGATTCGATTCCGGAGAAGGAATGGGAGGAGACCCTGCACAAGGCGGCCGGGATTCTCCAGGCGTGCGAGTGACGGACCGTCGCGGACCCGTGTATCCACCTCGCGACTTCAAACATCGAATCGCGCGCGGAGGCGCGCGGGCCGGGACGGCGTTTCATCGACCGGATCCCTTTTGCTTCGGCATGGCGCGCGGAATCAGTTTCAGGCCGGCCGCGGTCGCCAGCCGCCGTTGTCGTTCATCGAACGAGCAGAACGTAGCGGCTCCGATGACGAGGGCGGACGCCGTATGGAGGATGTCCAACGATCGGGCCGGGATCTCCGGAGTGTGCCGCCTCGACAACTCCCTCGCGATCCGGTAGAGCTCGCTGTGCGGGGGATCCCTCCAGACGAGGATTCCGTCCGCGAGATCGGTTTCGACCTGGCGGAACGCCGCGTCGTGCTCCTTTCGGTTGATGATGCCCTCGCGCAAGGCTCGACGAAGCGTGTTTGTCACTTCCAGCTCCGCGAGCGGGGTGAACGGGATGCTCTCGCGGAACCGCGCCGCCACGGGGGCGGCGTGGACGTGGAAGAAATCGCCCGGCAGCAGCAGGGCGAGGAGAAAGCTGGAATCGCAGAAAGTCATTCCCCGCGGTCTTCACGGAGGAGGTTGACCGCGCTCCGTTCCGCGGCGCCAGCCGGTCGCTTTGCCCCCCCGAAGCGCGTCCTGAAATCGGGGCGCGCCACCACTTCGGCGGCCGGAACGAGGCGCGCCACGATCCGGTTGCGCTTCGTGATGGCGATGGGTTCGCCCTCGCGCAACATCGCCTCGAGCCGGGGAAAGTCGGTTCGCAATTCGCGAACGGTTGCTGTTTTCATTGTGAATCAAAAATGGTTCACAAAGCGAGAACGGTCAAGGAACCCTTCGACGACGAACCCGCTCACGCCGTCTTGGCGGAGCCACGGCGGCGGCGCGACCGACGGCGGCGGCGAGGCTGGGCCTCCGCGGCGGCGGCGGATTCGAGCGCCGGCTCGGTGGGACGGGTCGTCCGGGCGGTGCGCCCTCCTCCACGGCGGGACGCGCCGGCACGGGGGCTGGCGGCGTGGGTTCCCTGATCCGCTCCGGCGAGGCGGAAATCGATCATCTTGCGGGCGGTGTCGACCTTGGCGATCTCGACCTCGACGGTGTCTCCGAGACGGATGACCCGGCGTCCCCGGCGACCTGCGATCTGCCTGGCGACGGGATCATGACGGTAATGATCGTCTTCGAGGAGGGAGAGCGGCACCATCGCGCTCATTCCGAGGGCGGTGATGTCGATCGAAAAACCGAAATCGCGAAGAGCGGTGACCTGCGCGGCGTAACGCACGCGATTCCCGGAACGGACCTGGTCGAGGAGGAAGGCGTGGAGTTTCACCTCCTTGCTGTCGCGCTCGGCGTCGGCCGAATTGCGCTCGGTGGAGGAGAGGTGGACGGCGACTTCGTGGAGCGGATCCGCGGGGAGTTGTTTCCCGGGCGCAAAGAGACTGCGGTGCACGACGAGGTCGGCGTAGCGGCGGATCGGCGAGGTGAAATGGGTGTATTTCTTTTTGGCGAGCCCGTAGTGACCGAGCGGATCGGCGGTGTAGCGGGCACGCTGGAGTGACCGGAGGAAACCGATCTTCAGGGCCGCTCCGATCGCGAGATCGCCGAGGTGGCCGAAGAGTTTCCGCACTTCCTCGGGCCGGCTGAGATTGCCGCAGGGAATGGCGTGACCGAGGACTTCCTTGCGATAGCCGTCGAGGCGGTCGGGATCGGGGGCCTCGTGGGTGCGGTAGATCGCGGGCCGCTTCAGTTTCATGAGCCGTCCGGCGACCGCTTCGTTGGCGAGGAGCATGAACTCCTCGATGAGCTGGTGGGAGATGTCGTTGTCGTGCCGGTCGATGCGCGAGACCTTGCCTTCGGCGTCGAGGCGGATCTTCGTTTCGGGAAAGTCGAGATCGAGCGAGCCGCTGGCAAAGCGTCGCTTCCGGATCGACTGGGCGAGGGCACTGGCCTCGTGGAGCATGGTCCCTGCCTCACCGGAGGGCTTGCCCTCGAGCACGGCGAGTGCCTCGGCGTAGGTGAAGCGCTGCTTCGAATGGATCACGGCCGGGTAGAAGTCGGTCGCGAGGACCCGTCCGTCGGAGGAAAGGAGAAATTCCACGCATTTCGTGAGTCGGTCGACTTGCGGCTTCAGCGAACAAAGTTCGTTGCTGAGCTCCTCGGGCAGCATCGGGATGACGCGGTCGACGAGGTAGGAGGAATTGCCGCGGCGCCGCGCTTCGGCGTCGAGGGCGGAACCGGGACGGACGTAGTGGGAAACGTCGGCGATGTGGACCCAGAGCTTCCAGCGATTGGCGCCGGCCCGCTCGAGGCAGATCGCGTCGTCGAAATCACGGGCGTCGTCGGGATCGATTGTGACGACGAGTTGTCCGCGGCAATCACGGCGTCCGGCAAGGTCGGAGGGCCGGACGTGGCGTCCGAAACGACGGGCTTCCTTGACCACGGCCTCGGGGAATTCACCCTTGAGGTCGTATTGGCGGAGCACGCCGAGCATGTCGATTCCTTCGGCCGAGGGGGCGCCGAGCACTTCGACGATGCGGCCTTCAGGGGCGGCGTGACGCGATTCCCAGCGGGTCAGTTCGACGACAACCTTGTCACCGGACTTGGGTTGGACGGAGGATTTCGCCGACGGGACCGCGATCCCTCGGGGAAAACGCGGATCGTCGGGCTGCACCTCGAGCCCCTTGCCGGAGCGGTGGAGGGTGCCGACAAAGCGGGTGCGGCGGCGCTCGATGATGGAGACGACACTGCCGGAAAGCGGTGCCGAAACGGTCGGCGTGCGTTGCCAGAAGCGTTTCTTCGGCAGCTCGTCGATGAGAACGAGGACGCGGTCATCGGGAAGGCCGGTGCCGGTTTCCCGGGCCGCGATCGCGATCTCGGGGAGGGCGGAATCCTCGGGGGTGAGGAAGCCGCGCCCGGATTTGGTGAGCTGGAGCCGCCCCGCGACGAGCAGGGAGGAATCGGCCGGCAGGTAGCGGCCGCCCTTGATGCGTAGGACGATGCCCTCGCGTTCGAGATTGCGGAGGCTGCGTTGCAGCGCGGGCTGATCGTGCGGAGCGAGGTCGAGATCCTCGTGGATCTCCGTGAGCGTGGCGGGCGTGTAGCGTTTGTGCCCGAGGTGTTTCAGAATGTGTTTTTCCATGGTGTCGGAAAGGGATGGGTGGGGAGGTGGCGGCGTCCGATCCCAGTCCGTGGAAGCATATGGTGCTTCGGACAAGGGTTGCGCCGGTCGCGCGGCATCCGGACCCGAGAAGCTCCCGCGGAGAGTGCGGGATCGCGAATTTGGCCAAAATGACGTCCCTCGGGAAGGACCGGTCGCGAATAAGAGAGGGGGCCGGAAGGCCCGATCGCCGGAGCGGCCAGAGGCGGGGAATGATTCGTGAAAAGAGACCCGGCCCTGTTCCCCTTCCATCGGGGAGTGACGCGGCAGTAACGTCTCGAAAGGACCTCGTGGCAAACGAAAGTTTTGTTCGGATCCCGGCCGACGAGGAAACCGGCGTCCCTTCACGATTCCCCCAGCAAATCCGGTCGATTGGTCCGGGTGCGCGCCTTCGCCTTTTCCCTCCGCCATTCCGCGATGGCACCGTGATTCCCTGACAAAAGCACCGGAGGCACGCCCAGGCCCGCGTATTCGGCGGGGCGCGTGTAATGCGGCGCCTCGAGGAGCCGGCCTTCGCCGGCGAAGGATTCCTCCTCCGCCGATTGGTCGTCGCCGAGCACTCCCGGCAGCAACCGGACCACCGCATCGACGACAACGGCGGCGGCGATCGTGCCGTTGGTGAGCACGTAGTCGCCGATGGAGAGTTCCTCGTCGACGAGGGCCTCGACGACGCGATGATCCACGCCCTCGTAATGCCCGCAGAGGAAGATGAGGTGGCTTTCCTGCGAGAGTTCGATGGCCCGGGCCTGGCGGAAGGTGCGCCCCTGCGGGGTGAGGAGGATGACCCGGGACTGTTCGGTCTTCAGGTCGTCGACCGCGGCGAAGAAGGGCTCGGGTTTCATGACCATGCCGGGTCCTCCCCCGTAGGGCATGTCATCGACATGGCGGTGCCGGTCGGACGTGTAGTCGCGCAGATCATGAAAGCGGATTTCGACCCGGCCCGACTCGACGGCGCGACCGATGATGCTGGTACCCAGCGGGCCCCGTGCGATCTCGGGGAAAATGGTGACGATGTCGATCCTCATGTGGGTGTCGAGTGCCACCGTAAAAGGGAAACAGGAAAAGGTAAACGGTTTTGCCGGGTCGGGGCTGGAGTGGTGCGACTTGCCCGCACCGCGGTCACAAAAAAGGATTCACCACCGCCGCTCCCGAACACCGGAAATCATCAACATTCCGGGTGACCACCGTCAGGCCGTGTTCCAGGGCGGTGGCGGCGAGCAAGCCATCGATGACCGGCATGGATTGCACCGACATGAGTTTCCCCCACCGGTCCGCGACGGCTCCGGAAATGGGAAGGAGGTCGCGCTCGTAATCGAGTTCAAGTCGCGCCAGCCATCGCTCGAAGACCGGACATTGGTCCGGGGCCTTGCGCCGGAGGATCTCGATCCCTTTGCGGATTTCGCCGAGGGAGAGGACGCTGATGCAATGGCGTTCACCGACAGTGGAGGCAGCCCAGGCCCGCACTTTCGGGTCGCAGCGCCGCCCCTTGCGAAGCTCGGAAAGGACGTTCGTATCGATCAGATACATGGCTCACCCGAGATCGAGATCCCTTGCTTCGAGTTCACGGCCGCGCGTCAGGTCCAGTTCCACGCCGGGAGCGACCTCGCCTTCCGGCGAAATGAGAAACTCGATCAACGACGGTTTGTCCCGGGCGGGGCGGCTCAAGGCTTCCCGCAGGATCCGCCGGTGAAGTTCCTCGGCGGAGATTCCCTGCGCGGCGGCACGTCGCTTCAGCTTGGCGACAAGCGTTTTCTCGAGGTCGCGGACCAGCAATTGACTCATGGATCCAATTTGCTATCAATGATAGCAATCGTCAAGCGAGGTTGCGGGTGGTTCCCGCCCGGGCTACTCGCGGAACCGCGCCAGCGGGCGGAGGGTGGTGCGGTTGTTTTCCGTCACCTCCTCGGCGAGGATGACGCGGGTCTCGGTGAAGTCACCGACCTTGCCCTTGCTCTCGAGGCGCACCACCGTGCCCGTGACGGTGACAAAAGCGGCGATTTCGTCCCATTCGTTGTCGGACATTCCGAGGAGCGACTGGACCTCGCCGAGGTCGTCGAAGACGGTGTCGTCGATCGTGCCCTCGATCCCGTCGTCTCCGTTGCGCACCGCGATAAAGTTCGCCGCGGCGTCGGCGGTGGCTCCGGTGAGCGCCTGGATGAGTTCGCGCGAGGCGGCGTTGAAGTCGATCATCGCGTCGGACCGGATCGTGAAGTAGTCGCGCCAGAAGGGCTGGATCTTTTCAACCTCGTCCATCCCTGCGACGAAGACGAGCTCCTCGATCGAGGTGATGTCGGCGTTCGGTGGAAACTGCGGGTATTCCACGCTCGCATACCAGGTGTTCTCGGCTCCGTTCGGCAGCGGATCGGAATTGGTGTCGATCCAGTCGGCGATGGAGTCGGCGGCATGGCTGGCGGTGGCCGCGTCGAGTCCCCAGAGGACGAACAGCTCGACGACGGCGGTGCGGAGGCGCTCCTCGCCCATGCTGTTGACCGGGAATCGTCCGCCTTCGCTCGTGATGAGCACCTCCCAACCGCGGCCCGGGGCGAGTTCGTGGCGGAGGGCGACGTCGCCTCGCTCAATCTCAGGATGCAGGGCGATGGAAAGTCCGCTCTCCGCGAGCATCCCGGCCTGGAAACGGGCGCGGTCGAGCGTGTTCTCGTCCCACGAGGCCTGCGAGGATTCATACAAGCCCGCCGCGATGAGGGAGAGGGCCATGATCGCGACGAGGGCGAGGAGCAGGGCCATGCCGCGGGAACGCCGCGCTGATGTCGAGGAAAGATTCATCGCCCGCCACCTCCTCCGCCATTTCCGCCGCCGCCCCCGGGACCACCACCGCCTCCGGGGCCACCACCGCCTCCGGGGCCACCACCGCCTCCGGGGCCACCACCGCCTCCGGGGCCACCACCGCCTCCGGGGCCACCACCGCCTCCGGGGCCACCGCCGCCCGGTCCACCTCCACCGCCGGGACCTCCAGGGCGTCCTCCTGGACCACCGGGTCTGCCATCACCGCCGCCCGGTCTGCCATCGCCGCCACCCGGTCTGCCATCGCCTCCACCGGGTCTACCACCACCACCGCCGTTGTTGCCTCCTCCGCCGGTCGTGCCCGAAGAGGAGCCGGCATTGCCGGTGGTGGAAGTGGTCTCGGCCGGTGGATTGGAAACCTGTTCGGGCACTTCGAAAACGAGGCGCAGGGGCGCGGGCCGGTAGGTATCGTCGAAGGAGAACGCGAGGAGCGGAGGCAGGCGCGAGTCGTCGGTCCACTCATCGAGCCAGGTGTTCTGGTCCTCGTCCCAGTAGGCCCAGGTCGCCGAGGTGATCCCGGTCAGCAACGGCATCCAGTAGCGTCCTTCCTCGTCGGTCTGGAGAAAGTCCTCTCCGCTCACCCGCAGCGCCATGCCGGAACCGGTCGTGTCCTCGGGCGCGAATTCGGGACGGCTGAGGGCGAGGTCGAAGGTCGGTTCGCCCTCCGGTGTCGCCGCCCCGGGCCGCAGCGAGAGGATGCACTCCTCCGCGCTGCCGACGATCTCGCCGAAGGTGAAGGCGGTCGAGCTGTTCCCGATCTTCAGTTCCGGGTAGCCCGAGGCGGTTTCCTCCGCCGGGATCATCTCGAGGGTGCCTTCCTCGGGGAGATGCTCGATCGTCTCGCGGAGGAGGTGGACAAAACGCGCGACCTCCTCCTCGCGGCGGTCGAGCTCGCGGATCTCCGACGCCGTCTCCCCGGCCTGCCAGAGGATCGAGAAGATCGCCCCCGAGATCAGGCCGAGGATGGTGAGGGACACGGCGATCTCGAAGAGGGAGAACCCCCCGGTCGCGGATCGTTGCGTGTGTTTGTGAGGATTCATTGTTCCTCCCGGACGTAGAGGACCAGTTCGGCCTTCTCGACCTGCGCGCCCCCGTCGTCAACGAAGGCCGCCTCGGCGGTGAGCTTGTAGAGGTCGGTGAGCGCGTCTCCCTCGCCGTTGTCGATCTCGAAGGGTTCGACGTAGGTCCGGAAGGTGATGCCGGAAAGTTCGTCGAGCGTTTCCGAGGCCATCGCATCGAGTCCGACGAGGCGCTTCTCCGCGAGCAGTCCCTCGAGCTGCTGCTGGATGTAGCGGTCTTTCGCGAATCCCGAAGAGGTGTCGCCGATCCCGCGCAGGACCATGAGGAGGCCGGTCACGGTGATCGCGAAGAGGGTCACGGCGAGGACGACGTCGAGGAGGGCGTAGCCGCCCTGCCGTACCCGACCCTGTTGCTCCCTACCCATGACCCTGTTCATTCCACCCACGACTTCTCCGACTTCACGTCGGCCGTGAGGGGATGGAACTCGACCTCGAAAAAGGATTTCTCCGCCTCGACGCGGAAGCGCATCGGTTCGCACATGCCCGAGGGCTGGAAGATCCAGCGTTTGTACTCGGCGCCCGTCAGCGGCACCCACTCGATGTCGTTCCAGAAGCGCACGCTGACCTGGACGTCGGCGGGATAGTCGTATTCCTGGAAATAGCGCAGGCCCTCGCGCACCTGCTCCTCCTTGGGATCGGGGGGCGCCGCCTCCTCGACCTGGATGCCACGGGCCTGCGAGGCCTCGATCATTTCCTCGCGTTCGGCGATCTGCTCGAGGTCGAGCCGGATCGCCTCGGCTTCCTCGGGTCCGGCATAGGGACGCAGGAAGCGCGAGGCGCGGAAGCCCTGCCCGTCGAAGAGGATCTGGTAGGGACGCTCCTCGGCCATGGCCCGTCCGCGGACCTCACGGGCGAGGAGGGCGAGCCGGTTGACCGGTTCGCGGGCGAGGCGCTCCTTCTGCACACTGTCGATCGCCGGCACGGCAAGGCCGGTCAGGATCGCGAGCACGGAGATCGCGATGACCAGTTCGACCAGGGTAAAGGCGCGGCGCGATGCGGAAACCTCACCAGTTCCCGATGTCGTCCTCGCTCTCCACCCCGTCTTCGCCGAGGGAAAAGAGGTCATACTTCTTGTTGCTCTTCGTCGCCGGGAAACGGTACTGGTAATCGGCGCCCCACGGGTCCTTCATCGGTTCCTCGAGATAGGCGCGCCAGCGCTCGGGCTGGGGTTCGCCGGTGGGCTTCTCGACGAGGGCCATCAGTCCCTGCTCCTGGGTCGGGGGCTTGAAGTAGTTGTTCCGCTCGTAGCTCTTCAGGGCGAGGTCGAGGGCCTGGATGTCGGATTCGACGCGCTGATACTTCGCATCGTCGATGAACCCGATGATCAGGTAGATGCCCGATCCGGAGAGCACGGCGATGATGGTGATGACGATGACCAGTTCGACGAGGGTGAAGGCGGAGCGCCGGTGCCGGGCGGTCGTTCGGGGATGGAGAGGCAGTTTCATCGTGGTTGGGGATGGATTGGAGAGGGGAAAGCCGTTCACCGGCCTCGGATGCCGGACATCGAGCCAAAGATCGTGGTGATCACGCTGTAGGCCACGACCCCGACGATGACGGCGACAAACGCGAGCATGACGTTCGGGACGACGGTCGTCAATCGCGCGATGCGGATGTCGAGGTCCTCGTCGTACTTCGTCGCGGCCTTGGAGAAGGCCTTGCCGAGCTCGCCGGTCTGTTCGCCGATGGCGATCCGGTCGACGAGCTGTTCGGGGAAGGACTTCGTCTTTTCCATGGACCGGGCCAGGCTCGTGCCCTCGCCGACGTCGGCCACAACCTGCTCGAGGAGGCGGCGGATGAAGCGGTTTGGAGTGCCGCGGGTGACGAGCTTGAGGCTGTTGAGAAGCGGGACGCCGTTCGCGACGAGGTTCGCCATGGTGTGGCAGAACTGGGCGTAGAATCGGCCGAGGATGACGGGACCGAAGGCCGGCAGGGTCATCTTGTAGCGGTCCCACCACTCCCGTCCCGCCGGGGTCGCGATGACGATGCGGAATCCGACCGCGAGCCCCACGAGGATGCCGAGGATGAGCCACCACCACGCCGCCATGAAATCGGTGAAACGGACGAGGACCTCGGTGATGAAGGGCAGGTCCTGGCCCGTCTTCGCCATCATCTTGCTCAGTGAGGGCATGAGGACGGTGCTGAAGACGAACAGGAGGACGACCCCTGCAAGCATCACCATGATCGGGTAGATCATCGCCCCGATGGTGCGGCGCTGGAGGTTGAATAGCTGCTTCAGGTTGATGACGAGGCGGCGCAGGATCTCGGGCAGCGAACCGCTCGCCTCCCCCGCCGCGACGAGGCTCGAATAGAGTTCGTCGAAGGACGGCGAGGCCGTCGCGAGGGCCTTGGAGAACCGTGCCCCCTCCCGGATCTCGTCGCGGAGACAGGCCGAGACCTCGCGGATCGACGCGTTCGCCTGGCGTTCCTGGAGGATGCGGAGGGCGCGCTCGAGATTCATCCCCGCGTCGAGGAGGTCGGCGAGTTCCTCGGTGAAGAGGACGAGTTCCTGCCGCTTCAGGCGTGTGCCGCGCTTCGCCTTGACCGGAGCCGCCGCTGCGCCGGGTTTGCCGGCGTCGGCCTTGCCTCCCTTCCCGGGCTTCGCGGGCGCGGCCTCGGAGGCCTGGTCGACGACCACGGGGGTAAGGGATTTGGCCTCGAGTTCGCGGTAGACCTCGGCCTTGTTCCGCACCACGACGCTGCCGGAGACCTTTTTTCCGGTCGGATCGATCGCGGTGTAGGTGAAAGAGGGCATCGGGGAGAAACCAGAAACCCCGGCCGGGGCGGGGCGTTTCGCATCATGGCACGGGCTCGCGGTGAAGGTCAAGGAGGGCTTCGAATGTCACTTGCGGAGGTGGACGGGTGAAACCGGCGTTTCCCGGTCATGATTGACAAACTTAGCCATCATGACTAAGTTGCTCGCATGCAGGTGACGATCCATGAAGCGAAGACGCAGCTTTCGCGCCTCATTGCCGCCGTCGAGCGGGGGGAGGAAGTGGTGATCGCCCGGCGCGACAAGCCGGTCGCCCGGCTCGTTCCAGCCATTCCGGAACGCCCCAGGCGCAAGCTCGGTTTTCTGGCTGATCTCCCGGTGAAACTCGACGGTTTTTTCGACCCGGATTTCGAGGCGGAGATTGCCGGGGAGTTCGAGTCAGTTCCGCCATCCCTTTCCGTTTCGCGCGTTCGTGAACCGGGCCTTTCCTCCGACTGATGGAGCGCTATCTCCTCGATACGATGACCGTCCTGTGGATGGCCTTCGAACCGGACCGGCTCGGAGGGAATGCCGCAGCCCTTCTCGAGGCGGACGATACGGATCTCGCCTATTCGACCGTGAGCCTCTGGGAAATCGGCCTCAAAATGGGACGGGGCGGATACCACGGGTTCCACCTACCCGACCAATGGGATGAGTTGATCCCGCGGGGACTCGCCGGGCAGGGAATCGCGGAGCGGTCCATCCGACCCGCCGACTGTCGGCGTCTGCAGAATCTTCCCTCCTTTCACAAGGACCCTTTCGATCGCATGCTCATCGCGCAGGCGCTTGAGGAGAGCCGGTCGGTCATCGGGTGCGACGGCCAGTTTGACGCCTATGGCGTCCGGCGGATCTGGTAAAGGTTCCAAACACCGTCTTTTCGGGTGAACCGGACGGTTCCTCCGCTACCTTGTCCGGAATGACCCTGACCGACCTCGGCTGGAATCCGTTCTTCGAGGAAGCCTTTTCGCGCGTCGCGAAACCGGGCTGGGTTCCCGCGCGCCTCATCCGCGACAACAAGATCACTTACGGCGCCCTCACCGGAGACGGCGAGGAATACGAGGTCGTCATGAGCGGGAAGGTCTATCACGACGCCTCGTGCGACGCCGAACTGCCCGCCGTCGGCGACTGGGTCGCCCTCGAGACCGGCACGGGCGACCTCGACCACGTCATCCGCGCCCGCCTTCCGCGCCGGTCGGGCTTTTCCCGCAAGGCCCCCGGCCGCAGCACCGAGGAGCAGGTCCTCGCCGCGAACGTCGACCTCGTCTGCGTCGTCACCGACGCGGGCACGGACCTGAACCTCCGGCGCATGGAGCGTTACTTCGCCCTCATCGGACGGGGCGGGGCGAAGCCGCTCGTGCTCGTGAACAAGTGCGACCTCTTCCCGAAGCGGCAGAACGAGGAAGCCGCCGCCTCGATCCGCGCCCTCTGTCCCGAGGCCGAGGTCATCGTCACCAGCGCGATCGACGGCCGCAACGTCGCCGAAATCCGCCGCTTCCTCTCGCCGGGCGTCTCGATCACCTTCGTGGGATCGAGCGGCACCGGCAAAAGCTCGCTCGTCAACGCCCTCCTCGGCGAGGATTGGCAGGAGGAGGGCGAGGTCAACGAGGTCACCGGAAAGGGCCGCCACACCACCACCGCCCGCGAGCTCATCGTGCTGGAGGAGGGTGGCATCCTCATCGACAATCCCGGAATCCGCGAGGTGCAGATGTGGACCGACGAACACACCCTGCGGGAGAAGTTCCTCGACGTCGCCGAAATCGCGGCCGAGTGCCGCTTCCACGACTGCCGCCACGGCAGCGACGCCGGTTGCGCCATCCGCGAGGCCGTCGCCGGGGGCCGGCTCCCGCGCGAGCGGCTCGACGGCTTCCTCAAGCTCGACGAGGAGATCGCGAACCTCAAAAAGCGCCTCAAGAAACGCCAGATGACCCTCGAGCGCCGCGCCAAGCGAGACCACCGCGTCAAGGCGCGGAACCTCGCCGATCGCCGCGACCACGAGGCGGATCTGAAACCCCGGCCGACCGATACCTGACAAACCCACCATGAAGATCAAAAGCGCGCGTTTCGCGACGAGCACCACCGGGGTGGAGGAATGCCCCGCCGCCGAGTTGCCCGAGTTCGCCTTCATCGGACGCTCGAACGTGGGCAAGTCCTCCCTCATCAACCTGCTCTGCCAGCAGAAATCCCTCGCCCAGGTCTCCTCCGCGCCGGGGAAGACGCGCACGATCAACTTCTACGTCGTCAACGAGGAGTGGGTCCTCGTCGACCTCCCCGGCTACGGCTACGCCAAGGCCGCCAAGTCCGAGCGAGACCGCTTCAACGACTTCGTCGCCGACTACATCGAGTTCCGCGAAGGGCTCCACCATGTCTTCGTCCTCATCGACAGCCGCCACGAACCGCAGCGCATCGACCTCGACTTCGTCTCCTGGCTCGTCGAGAAGGGCGTGCCCTTCTCCCTCGTCTTCACCAAGGCCGACAAGGTCAAGTCCGGCCGACTCGCTGAAAACCAGCGCCTCTTCCTCGCAGCCATCGCCGAATTCGCCGAAGGCACGCCGCCCGTCCACGCCACCTCGGCCGAGGCAAAGACCGGACGTCTTGAATTGCTCGGAGCGATCCGTGGGATGATGGAGTGATCGCAGGGTTTTGCTGGTTCATCGATGTGGCTCACCTTTCGCGGGGGGGGGGCATGGGGGAAATCATCTGCATTCGCTCAGCTCTTGGAGGATGGCGATGGTGGCACGACCCATCCTTTCTTCCGGGTCGGAAAACATTCGCCTCCACCAAGGCCTACCTCCCGATCACGTCCTTCTGCAAATCGCGCAGCACCCGCAGCCCGCCCCATTCCGCGCCGCGCATGCGGCGGGCTCCGCTGGTCCGCTTCTCGCCAAAGCGCTTTTGCAGGGCCTGTTCGCGTGCG
>JBILDO010000022.1:0-78013 GCA_044352585.1 Verrucomicrobiales bacterium | reverse complement strand
GCCGCGAAAAACGCCATCCTCATCGTCGAATTCGCCAAGCAGATCCAGGACACCGGCGAGGACCGTTTCACCGCCGCGATCGAGGCCTGCCGCTTGCGGCTGAGGCCGATCCTGATGACCAGCTTTTCCTTCATCCTCGGGGTGCTCCCCCTCGTCCTCGCCCGCGGCGCCGGAGCCGAGATGCGCCAGGCCCTCGGCACCGCCGTCTTCTATGGCATGATCGGCGTGACCTTTTTCGGGCTCTTGTTCACACCCATTTTTTACGTGGTGATGCGTAGGTTGGCGGGAGATCGGAGCGTGCCGCGGGAATGAGTTCGGGGGCGGAATCTCCTCATTTCCCTCCTGGTTCCGGGAAATCCACCTCGCACCGAAGCGTCGATTCTCGCCGGAGTCGCCTTCACTCGCCGAGACTTCTCTGAGGAAGGAACGGGAGTGATCCCGGCGTTCGTTCCCTCGAGGAGCCCTCCCCTCTCGGGCGTTGCGACAAGAACCAAAAGGCCCCTTTTTCCCGGGCCTTCGTGTCCTCACCGCTTGGGCTTCGCCGGATCGCCGGTGAGGACGAACCTCAGGATCGACGGCATCGCCTCCTTGATGAGGTTGCGGGTGAGGCGGTATTCGTCGAGGTCGCCGCCGATGGGATCGGGCACCTCGAGGTCGAGTCCGTTGGCAACAAATTCGCGCAGGAGGAAGGTTTTTTCCTGGGCCTCGGGGAAGTAGCTGCGGATCGTCTCGGTGTGGCCGCTGCCGAGGCCAAAGATATGGGTGTGGTCCTCGACCATCTCGGGCGTCAGCATGCGGCTGCGCTGGCGCGAGATGTCGATGCCCTCCTCCTTCATCGCGGTCACGGAGTGGCTCGAGGGGCGCATGCCCTCCATTGCGCCGAGCCCCGCGGAACCGACCTCGATATCCACCCCGGCCGCCTCGGCCATGTGCCGGAGAAATCCCTCGGCCATGGGGCTGCGGCAGACGTTTCCGGTGCAGACAAAAAGGACGCGGCGACTCATCAAATCGGGAGACGGAATGAAGTGCCAATGGAACCCGATCCGCGGGATTGTAAAGCTACAAGGCGGAAAAACTGCCTTGAACGCACCGCGGGGGTGCTTATGCTCGCTGTCTCCCGAAGGGAGCGGACGTGACGCTGTGGCCGGTCCTTTGTCGATACCTTTCCCCTCCCCCTTTTTCTGAACCCCATGTCCTCCCCCTTTTCCGATCGGATCGCCTCGCGTCTCGCCGACGCCCTTGCCCGCACTCCCTTCGCGGGGGAGGTGCCGGCGGGATTCGCCATCCAAGTGGAGCCGACGCAGAACCGCCAGTTCGGTGATTACCAGTCGAACGCGGCCATGATCCTGGCCAAGTCCCTGCGGAAGAATCCTCGCGAGGTGGCAGGTGCCGTCGCGGCCGCCTTCGACGGATCGGGCCTGTGCGGCACGCCGGAGATCGCGGGGCCGGGGTTCATCAATTTCCGTCTCACGAACGAGGCGATGGAGACGCGCGGAGCGGAAATGCTGGCGGACGAGACGCGGCTGGGAGTGGCGGCCTCGGACGCGCCGCGGACTATCGTGCTCGATTTCTCGGCACCGAACGTGGCCAAGCCGATGCACGTGGGCCACATCCGCAGCACGATCCTGGGCGATTGTCTGGGTCGGATCGCGAAGTTTCTGGGACACCGGGTGATCTCGGACAATCACATCGGGGACTGGGGAACGCAGTTTGGAATGATCCTGTGGGGCTGGAAGCATCTCCTCGACGAAACGGCCCTCGCGGCGGATCCGATCGCGGAGCTACTGCGGGTCTACCGCGAGGTGAACGCAAGGACGAAGGCCGAGGAGGCGCTTCTGGAGGAGTGCAAGCACGAGCTGGTGAAATTGCAGGGCGGCGACGCCGAGAACCTCGCGATCTGGGAACGCTGCGTGGCGCTCTCGAAGCAGGGTTTGCAGAAAATCTACGACCTTCTCGAGGTGCGTTTCGACCACTGGTATGGCGAGAGCTATTACAACGAACGGCTCGCCCCGCTGGTGGACGAACTCCTCGCGAAAGGGATCGCGGAGGTCTCGGAGGGCGCGACCTGTGTCTTTTTCCGGGACGATGAGAAGTTGGCGGACAAGCCGGCGATCATCCGCAAGAGCGACGGGGGCTTTCTCTACGCGACGACGGACCTCGCGACGATCGATTTCCGCCTCACGGAACTGGGGGCGGACACGATCTGGTATGTGGTGGGGGCGCCCCAGCAGCTGCACTTCGAGCAGATCTTCACGATCGCGAAGCGCCGCGGACAGACCGCGGACCTGCGCCACATCGCCTTCGGCAGCATTCTCGGGAAGGATCGCAAGATGCTGAAGACCCGCTCGGGCGACACCGTGCAGCTCGCCGACGTGCTCGCGGAATCGGTGGTGCGGGCGCGGGCGATCATCGAGGAAAAGAATCCCGAGCTGCCGGAGGAGGAGAAGGCGGAGATCGCGCGGGTCATCGGGATCGGCTCGGTGAAGTATGCGGAACTGAGCCAGTTCCGCATGACGGACTACATTTTCGACTGGGAGACGATGCTGAGCCTGAAGGGCAACACCGCTCCCTACCTGATCAACGCCTATGTGCGGACGAGGGCGATCTTCCGGAAGCTGGGGAGCGGATTCGATCCTGCGGGCGGGCGACTGACCCTGACGGACGAAGCGGAGAAGACACTGTTGTTGAAACTGGCCCAATACGCGGAGGTGGTGCCGTCGATCCCCGAGGATTTCCGCCCGAACGCGCTCGCGGCCTATCTTTACGAGGTGGCGACGACCTACCACCAGTTCTGGGAGGCCTGCCCGGTGCTGAAGGTGGAGGGCGATGTGCGCCACACGCGCCTCGCGCTCTGCGAACTGACCGGCCGGGTCCTGCGCCACGGTCTCGGACTCCTCGGCATCAGCACGACGGAGCGCATGTAGGCCTGGCAATCGAAAGTCGGAAGCCGGAATACCTTGATCAACCATCCCGCGTGGACGCGAAACTCAGAGCTCTCCTCGATCACCTGAACGCCTCGATCCTCGGGGCGGAGACGGCGGTGTGCGAGCTCGTCGCGGCGCTCCTCGCGGGCGGTCATGCCCTCATCGAGGGACCTCCGGGCGTGGGCAAGACGACCCTGGCGAAGACGCTGGCGCATTCGATCTCGGGTTCGTTCAAGCGGGTCCAGTTCACCCCCGACCTGCTTCCGACGGATCTGACAGGGTATTCGATCTACCGGCAGGACCGCAATTCCTTCGAATTCATCGAGGGTCCCGTCTTCGCGAACCTGGTTCTCGCCGACGAGATCAACCGGGCCAGTCCTCGGCTGCAGAGCGCGCTGCTTGAGGCCATGAACGAAGGGCAGGTAACGGTCGACGGCGAGACGCGGCCCCTGCCCGGAGTTTTCCAGGTGGTGGCGACGCGGAACAACCGCCACCGCGCCGGCACCTTTCCCCTGCCCGCCCCGCAGCTCGACCGCTTCCTCGTCTCGATCGAGATGAGCCTGCCGGACAGCGAGGTGCGTGCGGGAATCCTGCGGCAACACGCCGTCCGCCTCGCCGGGGATGGTTTGTCAGCCGGGGCCGGTGAGGCCGCAACGGGTTCCGGGCCGCGACTTTCCGTCGAGGAGGTCGCGGAATGGCAGCGCCGGGTGCGTGCGGTGCCGGCCGCGGACGCGATCTTCCGCTACGTGATCCGCCTCTGCGATGCGATTCGTCATCAGCCGGAACTCGAAACCGCGATCAGCAATCGGGGAACCCTCGCGATCATGCAGGCGGCTCGGTCAATGGCTTTTCTCGAAGACCACGAAGCGGTTTTTCCAGAGGACGTGAAGCGCGCCTTCCTCCCCGCGGTGCTGCACCGCGTCGAGGCGGGGGAAGGCGAATTCGACCGCGATGGCGCGGCCCGCCGCCGGTCCGCCCTGCGCCTGCTGCTGGAGGAGATGCTCGAGACGGTGCCGGTGGAGTGAAGTCGTCCGGCTTCACCAAGGAACGCCGCTTTCCCAAGCGGCGGTTGCGCGTCCATCGGGAGGCTGGGGACGGCCTCCTTCCCTGCGCGTTGTGCAGCACGCTCAAGGAACGCCGCTATCCCGAGCGGCGGTTGCGCGTCCATCGGCGGACAGGAATGTCCGCCCTCCGCCGCCACTCACCCCTGACCACAAAAATCCCCGATATCGTCGAGGAGGCCGAAGACGATGAGCCGGTCGCCTTGGGCGAGGCGGAAGTCGGGCATGGGCGTGCCGATGAGGTCGTAATCCCCCTCCCCTTTCCCGTCGCCGACCCGCCGCCGGATCGTGACGACGTTGAGACGGTGACGTTTTCGGAAATCCGCCTCGGCGAGGGTCTTCCCGGCAAGTTCCCCCGGCACTTCGATTTCGACAATGGCGTGGTTTTCATCGATCCCGAAATAACGACGCACGGCCTCGTTCGTGATCTGCCGGCCGAAGGAGGCGGCGGCGAGGCTTTCAACGTGGATCTTGCCCGAGACCCCCATGAGGTCGAGGAGTTGCTCGTGGACCGGATTGATGACGCGCGTGTAGACCCGAGGCACGCCGAGCTTCTGGCAATGGGCCGTGATCATGAGACTGGCCTCGAAGCCTTCACCGATCGTGATGAGAGCCACATCGACCGCGGCGACGCCGAGCTGGTCGAGGGCCTCGCGTTCCGTGCCGTCGGCGAGGGCGGCCATGGTGACGATCTCGCGGAGGTCGCGGATGTGGTTCTCGTCGGTGTCGATGGCGAGCACTTCGTGCCCCGAGCCGGCGAGCTCGCGGCAGAGGGCCGAGCCGAAGGACCCGAGTCCGATGACGGCATATTTCATGGCTTTGTCAGGGTAGGCGGGTTGGGTGGAAAACTCAGTTCAAGGGCAGCTTCGCGTCGGGCAGTTCGTAGCGCCGAGGCGTGGCCTGTCCGGCGAGGGTGAAGACGAGGGTGAGAACCCCGACCCGTCCGGCGAACATCGTGGCGATGATGACGGCTTTCGAAAACGGGCTGAGTTCCATCGTGAAGGCACGGGACAAACCGACGGTTCCGAAGGCGCTGAAGCATTCGAAGACGATGTCGGAAGGATCGGCCCCGGGATTGCCGAGGCTGACGAGTACGACCGCGAGGGAAACCCAGAGGACCGAGAGCACGATGGTGGCGGCGGAGCGCTCCACGACATCGTGCGCGATGCGCCGGTTGTGGAGGTGCAGCGACTCCTGCCCGCGGACGAGCCTCCACAGCTCCCCGAGGGAAATCGCGAAGGTCGTCGTCTTGATCCCGCCCGCGGTGCCCCCGGGACTGCCCCCGATGAACATGAGCAGGCACATGAGCATGACCGTGGCGAATCCGTAGGAGGAGAAATCCGTGATGTTGAAACCCGCGGTGCGAGCCGTGACCGAATTGAAAAACGCCTCCCAGGCACGGTCCCACGACCAGTCCCATCGTTCCGTGAGAAAAAAACCCGCCGTCCCGGCGAGAAGCAGCGCGAAGGTCACGAGGAGGACGAGCCGCACGTGGAGACGCACGCGGTAGCGCAGCTTCCACCGGGCGAAGCGCCGCGAACGGGGGAAGAGCTTCAGGAGCAGGGTCGAAAGCCCGTGCACGAAGAGCCTCGGCAGATCGTTCATCACGGCGAACCCGATCCCGCCGGCGACGATCAGCAGCATGACGACGGCCTGGCCGGGCCGGTTCGTGGCGACGGCCGGATCGGCGAGGTTCGCCGAGAAGGTCGAGAACCCCGCATTGCAGAACGCGGAGATGGAGTGAAAGACCGCGTCCCACGCGAGCCGCCCCTCACGTGGTGGCGCCTCGGCCCACGAGAGGTAGAGCAGCACGGCTCCCGCCGCCTCGATTGCAAGGGTGATGACGACGATCTTTCCAACGGCCTGCCCCATCGCCCCGAGGTTGTCCTCGCTGAGGAGCTCGGAGAGGCGCGCGCGGTCGCGCAGGGAGATCCCCTGCCCGACGACGAGGGCCATGAAGTAGGTCAGGGTCATGATCCCGAGACCGCCCACCTGGATGAGAAACAACAGGACGACCTCGCCATGCGGGGTGAAGGCGTGTTCCGTGTCCACCACGCCGAGGCCGGTGACACAGACCGCGCTCGTACTCGTGAAGATCGCATCGAGCCAGCTGATGCCTTGGGTCGTGGCATTCGGGGTCTTCAGCATCGCCGCGCCGGCGACGATGGCGAGGGCGAAGGTCGCGACGAAGAGCGTTCCGGGCCGCACGTGCTGGAGGAAGCGGGCCCGGGTCACGCGGAGGAACTGCAGTCCGACCGGAAGGATCAGGGTCAACTGCACCGCAACGAGGGCCATGAGGGCGGCGGTCCGCGGCTCGACGAGGTCGCCGAGCCACTCCCGCAGGGGACGCTCAAGTCCGAACCTTCCCACCGCAAGGAGGAGGAAGGCCCCGAAGATGAGATTTTTTTTCAACCGCGAGATCCGGCGCTCCTGGAAGGCGAGACCTCCCTCGGCCACGAGCGCCGCCACGACCAATCCCCACGTGGTCCACTCGAACCAAACCGTCTCGCCGAGGCGGATCGGCCAACCCAGCTCCCACACCAACAAGGCGAGGGCGGCGATGCCGGTGACCGACTGCAGGGCGAGCAGGAGGATCACCGAAACCGACCGGGCAGGCACCACCGGGGACGAAACTGAAAACATTGGCGGGACAATGGATCGGTAAGGCCGCTTTCCCACTCCCGCAAGAAGCGCTTCCCGAAGACCGATCGGGGCAGAAGCCCTAAGCTGATTTTAAGTAATTTTTATAAATTTAATATAATTATTCTTGCTGAAAAGAAAGGAGACTTCTATAATTTCCATAAATAAAACACCTAGGTGCCTGAACCGCACCCGCCCGGCGATCCGGGCCCAGCGTCCGCGGACCTGAGAACCCCTCGGACGATCCGAGAACCAAGCATCCCCATGAATCGGAACGCAGCCCACCTTGCGGCATGCCTCCTCGCGTCGGCGACCCTCGACGCGGGGCAGTTCGGGACCGGTTTCGCCATCAATCCGAAGGGCTATCTCGTCACCTGCCACCACGTTGTGAGGGATGCCGAGCGGGTCGTCGTGCATGTCGGCGGCGGTTACCTCGACGCCTCGATCGTGGCCCTCGATCCGCGCAACGATCTCGCCGTGCTGAAGGTATCGCAATGGCCGGGACGCCATCTCGGGCTGGTTTCCTCGTCGGAGGTGACCCATGCCTCCGAGGTGCTCGCGGCGGGATTTCCCGATCCCAGCGTCCTCGGGATCAACCCGAAGATTTCCACCGGGATCGTCAACGCCCTCTCCGGCGTGCGCGATGACCCCCGCTACATCCAGATCTCCGCTCCGGTGCAGCCGGGCAACTCGGGAGGGCCGCTCATTTCCTCATCGGGCCGGGTCGTCGGCATTGTCGCGGCGGGGCTGAACTCGATCGATCGCATGGCCAACGGCGGCTACCTGCCCCAGTCTGTGAACTATGCGATCAAGGCGGACCTGGTCTTTCCGCTGTTGAAATCCGCCTCGGTCGCCGCTGCGAAGTTCGGAACGCGAAGCAGCTCCGGTCCGGGGCAAATCGAGCGCACCCTCGGTGCCATCGCCTTGATCGAGGGGCTGAAGCGGGGAGAACCGATGTATGTCGCTTCCGCTCCGGTAGCCCCGCCTTCACGGGGGTTGCAACTGTTCCCCCCCACCCATCGACCCACGGACCATTTCGTGCCGGTATCCGCCCCGACACCCCGCCCCGCCCCCTGGGTCTTCCCCGATTCCAGCCGACGCCCGCTCAACATCGAGGAAGTGCGCGGACTGCCCCCCGGGGTCCTCTGGCGCGCGCGGAACGAAATCTACCTACGGCATGGCTTCATCTTTCCGAATCCCGAGGGACAGCGCTTCGCCGCGGAGTTCGGTTCCCGTTATCGCCCCGTCACCGGCTCGGTCGAGATGATCCAGGCCCGTCTCAATCCCTTCGAGATCGCCAATCTCCGCCTCATCGCGGACTACGAGTGATCGGCGCGAAACGGACCCAACGGGGTCGCATTGCCAGCCGAACCGGGTATAGTCGAGCCGTGGGCGATTCATTCCCAATCCCAGACTCCCCTTCGCCGGGAAGGTGCCGCCCGCCCCGCGGGATCGGGCGCTGGTTGCTGCGATTTCTCCTGCGTGCGTCCGCGATCGTCGCGGGCACCCTCCTCCTTTTCGGCCTGATCGGTGCGTTGCTCTACGCGAACCGGGTCCATCTCCTGAACCAGACCCTCGCCCTTCTCGTCGAACCCTTCCGCGTTTCGGTCGAGGATCTCGATTTTTATCCGATCGGGGTCATCCGCCTCACCGGTCTCGAACTGTCTCCGAAAGCGGCTCCGCCCGACTCCCGCCTCGCCACGATTCCGGAGGTCGTCGTCACCTACCGGCTCGAGGAACTCCGCCGGACCGGCCGCCTCGGGAACATCACCCTGCGCCGTCCCCTCCTCACTCTCGACGACGCCCTTCTCGATGCGCTCGCGGGTCGGCCCGCCGCGACCGCCGGGAAGTCATCGACCACGCCGGACGCGCCCCCCGCCCTCCTTTCCCGGCTGGCCCTTTTCACCGGCGATCTCTCGGTGGAGGAGGGGCGCTTCCGCGTCGCCCTTTCGTCGGGTCCGCTGCTCGAGGGGACCTGGTCGTTCCGCACCGCCGCGATCGACTTCGAGGAAGCCTCCGGGCTCATCCGCGCGCCCTTTGCCTGGGACTTTCGCGACCTTGTCCTCGGGGAAAATGGCTCCGGGGGGCGAATTGCCGCCGTTTCCGGCGAGGGGCGCGTCTCGGCCGATCTCTCCCGGATCGAACTCGACCCGGTCCGTCTCGATCGACCGGAATTGACGATATCCCCTTCCCTCTTTCCCGTCACCGCGACGAGGGCGGCGGGCTCGGTCGCGACGACGGTGCCCTCTCCCGATGTGGCTTCGCCAACCCGGCAACGGAACTCTCCGGAGCTGACGATCCGGGGCCTGTCCCTGCGCGAGGCTTCGGTGACCCTTACGGGATTCGACGGGCGGGACGGCCGGGCCCGCCTCCCCGACCTCGTTCTCGGAGCCTCCTTCACCGCACCCGAATTGCACCTCCGGGAAGGTCGTTGGGACAGCGCCGGGCCGATCCACCTGCCGCTCGCCAAGGTCGAGGCCGGTTCCGGAGGACTCCCCTTCCTTTCCGCCTCCGGCATCCGGGCCGAGGCGTCCTCCCTGGCAACCCTGATCGAGGAACGCCGATTCGAATCGATCGTGGTGGATTCCCTCGACGTGCTCGGCAGTGACGAGACCCTTGCCCGCTTCCTCGGGCCCGCGGAGTCAAAGCCCGACGCCGCCGGGGAGCCCGGCAAACCCTGGACGATCGGCACCTTCTCTCTCGGGGAGGGCCGACTCCTTGTGCGCGGCTTGACTCTCGCGGGAAAGCCCGCTGCGGAGTTCACCAGTTCGGTGAAAGCCACGCTCCGCGACCTGCGCTTCGGCGGTGCGGAAGGGTTCGCCTCCGACGGGAAGCAATCCCTTGTCCTCTCGCAGACCCGGCTCCGGTCTCCCGGCACGGCCCCGGCTTCGGAGCCGATCCTTTCCCTGGAGCAGGTCGAACTCGAGGGAAGCTGGTCCGACTTTCAGCGGGAAAACGTGCTCGATCGGCTCGTCGTGCGCGGCCCTGCCATCCAATTCACCGACGCCGCCCTCGGCACCTGGCTGGATGATCGTGCGGCACCGTCCCCCGGCGTCCCGGGTCCGTTGGACCGTCCCGTCTACAAGGTCCGGAATCTATCGGTCACCGGCGGACGCCTCGTCGCCGACTCGCGTTTTGCCGGGGGCAGGGTCCCGAAGATCCAATCCGGCTTTGTCATTGAGACGGTCCCGCCACGCGACGGGGATCCGTTCTCGTATCGTCTCCGCTTCGACGACCTGACCCTTCGAAACCACCCGCGCGTTCTCGAGTTCGTAGGCCCACCCGCCCCGTCGCGCCCGGGTCGAAAACAAGCCGCCGCGGCCGGCCCGGTCGCGGAAGACGAGGTCTTTCTCGTGAAGACCATCGAAGTCGAAGCCACTGCCGCGGAACTCCAGCGCACCCGGCACCTTGGCAAGGTGAAGATCGACGGCGCGGTCCTCACCGTCGGAGAAGGACTCAGGGCGATCGCCGGCGGCGGGAAGCCCCTACCGGATCCCGCGCAGCCCGTGTCGGCGCCCGCACCGCAGGCCGGAAACCGCGCCACGACCCGCGACCTGCCCGCTTGGAACCTCGACGAGATCGAAATCACCCGCAGCCGGGTCCATTTCGAGGCGATCGTGCCGCAGATCGAGGGCCTCCAGTTCGCGATCGAGACCCGGCTCTTCGACGTGCCGCTCTCCCTCGACGGTCTCCTCGCCCAGGACAAGCTGCAGAAGATCGAACTGGCCGGGATCGAGATCAAGGATCCCTACACCTCCTTCATCACCGTGGCCGATCTGCCGACGATTTTCGTCGAATTCTCCCTCGCCGGCCTCGCCCGCCAGACCGTCGAGAAAATCGATCTGATCGGCCCCTCCCTCCATGTCGGACAGGGGCTCTTCTGGTGGGTCGACTACCAGCGCAAGTTCCGCGAGCAGAACGAGGGCGCCAGCCTCGGCTTCGAAAGCGACGAGCCGCCGCAGGAAAGCGGGAAGAAAAACGGCTGGATCATCCGCACCATCAACGCCACCGCGGGCAAGATCGTCATCGCACCCACGGGAGTGCCGATCGGCGCGGTTCCCTTTCCCTTCAGCGCGACGACGAACATGTCCGAGGGAAGCATCGAGCTGAAGCTCAACATTCCCGACGAGGAGCACGTCTACCGCTTTCCGCAATACAAGGTCGAAGTCTCCGGACTGGCCGGCGACGTGCGGTTCAACGTGCCCGTGGAAGACGTGAACAACAACCTCGTCCAGACCTTCACCCTGAAGCGGGCGAAATGGAAGGACTACGAGGCGCGCGATCTCTTCCTCAGCGTCACCTTCGACGAGAACGGCGTCTACGGAAAGTTCGGCGGGGCCGCCTACGACGGCTACACCGAGGGCCAGTTCAACTTCTACCTCAAGGACGAGGGTAAATGGGATGCGTGGATCGCGGGAACCGGGCTCGACACCGGCCCGATCACCTCCGTGATCGCCCCCGGAACCTTCCTCATGGACGGAAAGGTCTCGCTGAAACTGATCTCCGAGGGCCGCCGCAAGGTCGTCGGGAAAACGAGCGGAGAATTCCGCACGACCACGCCGGGGTGGTTCGACGTCACGAAGCTCGACACCATTCTCGAAACGCTCCCGCCGGAATGGAACTCGCTCCAGCGGAGCCTCACCGAACTCAGCCTCATCGCCCTGAAACGATTTGATTATGACTCCGGCTCCGGTAGCCTCTCTTTTCTGAACCGCGAGGGGACGCTCGACCTGCGCTTCGAAGGCGACGACGGCACCCGCGCCCTCCGGCTCCAGGCCCACGACGAACGCAATCCGAACCGATCCGCCGCCATCACCACGACCAAAACCGGAACCCCCTCCCCGCCCGCCGAATCCTCCGCCCCCTTGCCCGAGGCGAGCGCCCGGCCCGCCGGGGCGGCGCGGCTCGCCGGTGCCCGCAGCCCCCGATGATCCATCGCCACGCCACCGTCCGCTTCCGCGCTGCCGTCTTCCCCGGCGTGGCGACGCTCGCCCTCGGCCTTTCCTCCTGCCTCAAGCCTTTCGAGGTCAACGTCAACACCCCCGAGCCGATCAAGGTCGATCTCTCGGTCGACGTGAACGTCTACCAATACAACGCGGGGGAGAAAAAGAAGAACGGCGAAGACAACTCCGCCGGTTTCCGCGAGGCGATGGACCGCACCCGCAACCGCATGGGCGAGGTCCAGGAGCTGAAAAACAACCGTCTCGTCGGCGAGGACCGGAGCGGACTTCTCTCGATCCGCAACCGGCCCGCCGGGGAATACGGCGAATACGTCGAAACCACGGTCGAGGCCGAGAACCGCGACCGGGAACTCCTCATGCGACAAGAGGCCGGCGAAGAGGACACGCCGCTGGCGAAAATCCGGGAGGAACAATGGAAACACCGGCAGCGCAAATCGTTTCCGGGGGAATGGATCGAGGTCCTCGAAGAGGATGGCCGGAACTATCAATGGATCCAGAAACAGGGTGCCTCCGCGCCGGACGCGGCCCCGTAGGAAAGCCCGCGAGGTGGAATCCCCCGCTCACCCGCCCTTCGCGGCGCGGAGAAGGTCGATATACCAGAACCAGATCGCGGGTCCGGTGAAGATCCAGAGAAACGCCCCGAGGGCGAGGTAGGGACCGAACGGCAAGGGGCGCGACCACTGCTCGCGGAAGACGCCCTTTTGCATCAATCCCACCACCGCGCCAACGACGGAGGCGGCGAAGATGGCGAAGACCGCGGCCTGCCAGCCGAGAAACGCCCCGATCATGGCCATGAATTTCACATCCCCGAATCCCATCGCCTCCCGGGGAACGACCGCGGAGGTGATTTTGCCGGAAACCCGCTTCACCGTATCGATCCCGACACGCCTCCCGTCGACCTCGAGGCAGTCGCAGAGCACCCGGAAACGGTCGCGGACCTCGACGTCCTCGTCATCGAATCTCAGGGCCTTTGCATCGAGCTCGAGCCGGTCCCACCGCCGGAAGAAAACATCCCCCCATTCGTAGGAGTGCTCCCCGAGCGTGATGAGGATCGGGGCCTCTTCCCCGCCGGGCTGGGAAATCTCGAAATCGACGGGTTCCTCCCACTGGTGGTGAATCTTGCCGAAAAGCATCTTCCCCATCAGGACGATCAGCCAGAGGATGGAGAATCCCACCGCGGCCCCGATCCCCCCAGCCAACCCTCCTTTCCACCAGACCGTCTCCTGATGCAGGACGGGCACGAGGAAACTGGCGGCCAAACCGGCAACGGTTCCGCCGAGGGTGATCGAATCGGGAATGATGAAGTGATCGAAATCGATGAAGGTCGCGGAAATGAGCAGGGCGGCGAGGACCCAGAGCGCAATCACTCCGGGAAGCCCGCAGGGCGCGACGAATTGGACGAAGAGGGAGAGAAAACAAATCCCGGTGAGCAACTCGACGAGAAAATACCGGAAGGCGATGCGGGTCCCGCACCACTTGCATTTTCCCCGCAACATCAGCCACGAAACCAGAGGGATGTTCAGCCAGAAGGGAATGCGGGTCTTGCAAACCGGACAGAAGGACCGGCGCGGCTCGTTGACACTCAATCCAATCGGCAGCCGGTAGATGACGACATTGAGAAACGACCCGATACAGGACCCGATGGCGAAGGCCATCACCGGGAGGAAATAATCAAAGAGGAAGACGGGCGACATCACGAAGCACGGCCCATCTTCGCTTAAGAAGTCCGAAAAGTCTAGAAACTATAGATCAATAGGCCAAGTTCCGGATCGTCCGGTCCTGCCACTGACGGGCGGTGGTCGTGGTCATTCCCGTCTCGGCGGCCGAGATTCCACCCGGAGCCGGATCGGTTGACATCGTGCCGCAAGCACCCAGCAGGCAGGCGAACGGAATCACAAGGAGAATGAGAAGGATGGGTTTCATGACAGGGTATGACCAGGATACTAAACAAGCCGATTCCTCCCGTCGATGGGAAATTCCCGATCCTTGCAAATGACTTCCGGGCACCCACGAAAACGATGAAGCTAAAAACAGGTGCCCTTCAAATCTCGTTTGACTGTTCACCTGTTCAATAGTAAATGACAAGATGCTTTCCGCGGTTGAAGCCTACCTTGCCCTGAACCTGCTTCCCAATGTGGGACCCATCCGGGTGCGGCGGTTGCTCGGGCGGTTCGGATCGCCGCAGGCCATTCTCGCCGCCTCCGCCGGGGAACTCCGCTCGGTCAACGGCATCGGGGAGGAAATGGCGAACCATATCGCGGGGTGGGAGGGGCACATCGACCTGGCCGAGGAACAACGCCGCATCGCGGCCCACGGCATTTCCCTCGTCACGATCGACGATCCGGCCTATCCGCCGGCCCTCCGCCAGATCCACGACCCACCCTTTCTTCTCTACGCAAAAGGCAGGATCACCCCGGCCGATGCGGCCGCCGTGGCCGTGGTCGGGTCCCGCCGAGCCACCCACTACGGCCGGGAACAGGCGAAACGCCTCAGCTTTCAACTTGCCCGCGCCGGATTCACGATCATCAGCGGTCTCGCCCGGGGCATCGACACCGCCGCGCACGAGGCCGCCATCGCCGCCGGGGGGAGAACCATCGCCGTCCTCGGGTCCGGCATCGGAAATGTCTATCCTCCGGAAAACCAAGCCCTCGCCGACCGGATCTCGGAGAACGGGGCGGTCCTCTCCGAGTTCCCCGTCCTCTACGTGCCCGACAAACAATCCTTTCCCCTCCGCAATCGCATCGTCTCCGGGATGTCGTGCGGTCTCCTCGTGGTCGAGGCCCCGGCCTGGAGCGGGTCCCTCATCACCGCGAACCAGGCCCTCGAACAAGGACGGTCCGTCTTCGCCGTGCCCGGACCGATCGACCGTCCCACCTCCGAAGGCTGCCACCGCCTCATCCAGCAGGGAGCCACCCTGGTCTGCTCCGCCGATGACGTCATCAACGAACTGGGCCTGGCGCTGAACTCGCTCCCGCTCGGGTTTCCGGAAAATTCTCCGAACGACGTGAAAAAACCAAATTTATATCTGGAAATCAATGATTTGGAACAGATAATCATCGAGGAACTGACCCGTGGCGACGCCACCATCGACCGACTCGTCGAGGTGACCGGTCAGGCCACCGGGAGCCTCTCCGCGACCCTCCTCCAGCTCGAAATGAAGCGCCTCATCCGGCAGTTGCCCGGAAAAACCTTTTCGAAAGCGGGTTGACCTTTCCGCGAAACCGGGGAATTGCCTTAACCTTTCCCTCTTGTTGCCCGTTCCAAATGTCGAAATCCCTCATCATCGCCGAAAAGCCCAGTGTCGCCAACGACCTCGCCCGCGTGCTTGGCAAGGATCCGGCGATCGGTCGCTTCGAGAAGCACGACGAATACTTCGAAAACGACCGCTACGTGATCTCCTCGGCCGTGGGACATCTCGTCCAGCAGGCCCTCCCGACCACCGCCGAAGGCAAGAACCTGCCGTGGAATTTCGAATGCCTCCCCGTCCTGCCGCGGGAATTCGCCCTTGAACCCAGCGAGCAGAAGGGTGGCAAATCCCGTCTCCCCGTGCTCAAGAAGCTGATGAAGCGGAAGGACGTGACCGAACTCATCAACGCCTGTGACGCCGGTCGCGAGGGCGAGCTCATTTTCCGCTACATCGTCCAGTATTGCGGGGTCGAGAAGCCCGTCCGCCGCCTCTGGATGCAGTCGATGACGGACGGATCGATCCGCGAGGCCTTCGCCCATCTCCGCAGCGACGCGGAAATGCGCCCGCTCGCCGACGCGGCCTATTGCCGCTCCGAATCGGACTGGCTCGTCGGGATCAACTCGACCCGGGCCATGACGGCCTTCAACAGCAAGTTCGGCGGCTTCAACAAGACGCCCGTAGGCCGGGTCCAGACCCCCACCCTCGCCCTCCTCGCGGAACGCGAACAGGAAATCGCCGACTTCGTCAGCGAGGACTATTTCGAAGTGGTCGGGAACTTCACCGTCGCCGCCGGAACCTATCCCGGACGGTGGTTCGATCCCAACTTCAAGAAGAACGAGGACGCCCCCCACGCCCGCGCCGAGCGGCTCTGGAACCGGGCCCAGGCCGAGGCCATCGTGAAACGCTGCGAGGGCCGATCCGCATTGGTCGAGGAAAAGAAAAAGCCGGTCAAGCAGATCGCGCCGCAGCTTTACGACCTCACCAGCCTTCAACGGGAAGCCAACGGGCGCTTCGGGTTTTCGGCCCGACGCACCCTACAGCTCGCCCAGGCCCTTTACGAAAAGCACAAGGCCCTCACTTACCCGCGAACCGACTCTCGTTACCTTCCCGACGACTACGTCGCCACGTCCATCGGCACGCTGGAGAAGATTTCCACCGGCTCGGGCCGGAGCCTGTCCGACCTGCCCGGCCATGCCGCGAAGGCCCTGAAGGAGCGCATGGTCCACGGAAACAACCGCCGCGTCTTCAACGGAGCCAAGGTGAGCGACCACTTCGCCATCATCCCCACGGGCCAGATCCCGTCGAACCTCGACGAGGCCGAGCAGAAGCTCTACGACATGGTGGCACGGCGCTTCATCGCCGCCTTCTATCCCCAGGCCGAATTCGAGAGCACCACGCGCATTTCCACGATCGGGGAAGACCTGTTCAAGAGCGAGGGCAAGATTCTCGTCGAGCCCGGCTGGCTCGCCGTCTACGGCAAGACCGCCGACATCGTCACATCCTCCGAGAGTGGGGATGACGAGGAGGACGAGAACAAGAAGGGCGAACGCCAGATCGTGCCGGTGCAGCCCGGGGAAAAGGCAGACCTGAAGCGCGTCGAGATTCTCGAGAAGGTGACGCGACCGCCGGCCCGCTACAATGAGAGCACCCTTCTCTCGGCGATGGAAACCGCGGGCAAGCGAGTCGAGGACGAGGACCTCCGCGACGCCATGTCGGAGCGGGGGCTCGGAACCCCGGCGACCCGGGCCGCCATCATCGAGGGCCTCATCCTCGACAAATATGTCACCCGCGAAGGGCGCGACCTCTTCGTCACGACCCGCGGAATGCGGCTCATCGAGCAGCTCCACGACATGAAGATCGGCCTTCTCACCTCACCCGGGATGACCGGAGAGTGGGAATACAAGCTGAAGGAGATGGAGCACGGCAAATTCGACCGCAAGGCCTTCATGCGCGAGATCCGCGATCTCACCAGCAGTGTCGTCGAGACCGCGAAGAACTACGCCCGCCACGCCGTGGAACGGGAATGGCCCGAGTTCCCCGTCCCCTGCCCGGTTTGCGGTGCCCCCTCGCTCGGTCAGGACGACGGTCGCTACAAATGCCGCCAACCCGGCTGCAAGTTCACCCTCTCCAAGGTCATCGCGAGCCGGCCGCTCTCCCAGGACGAGGCGAAGACCCTGCTCACGACCAAACACGTCGGTCCCCTCACCGGCTTCGTGAACCGGTTCAAGATGCCCTTCGACGCCGCCGTCGAACTTCAGGAGGACAAGAAGTCCGGTCTCAAGGCCGGCTTCGTCTTCGAAAAATCCCCCGAGCAGGAGGCGGAAGCGGAGGCGATTCTTCCGGAAAACCGTCTCTGCAAGTGCCCCGCCTGCGACCAGGGCGTCATCTACGAGACACCGGGCAGCTACATCTGCGACCGCCGTGTCTCCGGAGACGGCTGCAAGGCCCGTCTCGCGAAGGAAATGTGCAAGTTCCCGATTCCGCGGGAGCAGGCCGTGAAGTATTTTACCGAGCTCCGCACCGACGTGATCGACAAGTGGATCAGCAAGAAGGGACGTCCCTTTTCCGCCGCCCTCGTCTGCAACCTGAAAGGCAAGCGCATGCTCGCTTGGGACTTCCCGCCCCGGGAAAATGCCAAGGGGGGCAAGGGCAAATCCACCGGTGCCGCCAAGGTCGAAGCCATCGGCGCCCCACCCGCCAAAAAGGCGGCGGCCAAAAAGGGAACGACCAGGAAAGGCGTGAAGAAAGCGACCGCCTCCTCCTGACCCGTCCTGCCCCATCCGGCGCGACCGAGTTTTTGACTTTCCGGAAACTCCCGGTTAACTCCTGCCCCCATGTCCCTGACCCTCAAACCCGCCAACGAAGTCGCCTTTGACTGCCTTTCCATGGGTGAAGTGATGCTTCGCCTCGATCCCGGTGAAGGCCGCATCCACACCTCCCGCCAGTTCGCAGCCTGGGAAGGCGGGGGGGAATACAACGTCACCCGAGGCCTGCGCCGGTGTTTCGGCCTGCGCGCCGGAGTCATCACCGCCTTCGCCGACAATCCGATCGGACGTCTCATCGAGGATTTCATCCTCCAGGGCGGCGTCGACACCCGCTTCATTCAGTGGAAGAAGTATGACGGCATCGGTCGCCAGGTCCGCAACGGCCTCAATTTCACCGAGCGCGGCTTCGGGATCCGCGGCGCGGTCGGTTGCCCCGACCGGGCCAACACCGCCGCCAGCCAGATGAAGCCGGGCGACTTCGACTGGGACGAGATTTTCGGAAGGCTCGGATCGCGGTGGTTCCACACCGGCGGCATTTTTGCCGCCCTTAGCGAGACCACTGCCGAACTCACCATCGAGGCCTGCAAGGCCGCGCAGAAATACGGCACGATCGTCAGCTACGACTTGAATTACCGTCCCTCCCTTTGGAGTTCCATCGGTGGCCTTGCCAAAGCCCGCGAGGTGAACCGCGAGATCGCGAAGTATGTCGATGTCATGATCGGGAACGAGGAGGACTTCACTGCCTCGCTCGGTTTCGAGGTCGAGGGCGTCGATGAAAACGTCCGGGGCATTGATGTGAGCAACTTCAAGAAAATGATCGAGACGGCGGTGAAGGAGTTCCCGAACTTCAAGGTCACCGCCACGACCCTCCGCGAGGTCCACACCGCCACGATCAACGACTGGGGCGCGATCTGCTGGCATGATGGAACATTCCACGAGTCCAATTCCTACCCGAACCTCGAGATCATGGACCGCGTTGGCGGTGGCGACAGCTTTGCCTCGGGCCTCGTCTATGGCTTCCTCGAGTCGAACGACCCCGCCAAAGCCGTGCAGTATGGTGCCGCCCACGGCGCTCTCGCCATGACCACCCCTGGAGATACGACGATGGCTTCCATTGACGAGGTGAATAAGGTCGTCGCCGGCGGCGGTGCCCGGGTCGTGCGCTGAGAGGGCCTGACCCGCTCGAACTCGTCGGAGACCTTGACACCCTCCGTCCAGTCCATCGGGTTCAGGAATCGCGATGGTCCTACTTGCGACCCTGGATCCAATTGGCAAAAATCTCCGTCGCATCCTGAGACTCACCGGCCGCGCGGTCGATGAGCGTCAGGTCCTGGGCCGGGACGATCGCTTGGATGAGGGCATCGGTTTTCGCATCGGCCGGGCCTCCGGGACCGTCGAAGACCGCGGGGTGCACGACGACGACGTCCCACTCGCGCTTGCCGCGGCTGAGACTGTTCGCGGCGATCCACATCTGGGTGCGGATGAATTCCTCTTGGTCCTTCGCGGCGGCGGCGCGGGGCACGGCAATGATGACGAGATCGGGAGTCATCGGACGCACCCGGTGCGAGGCGTCCTTCATCAGGGTGTAACGGTTCATTTCCCCTACAGGCCAGGTCACGACGGAGACCGAGGCCCCCGGAACGCGCGCGCGCAGGGCGTCGGCAGCGAGAGTGTCGAACGGCGGCATCGCGAGCACCTCGACGGGCAGCCCTTTCTGCAGTTTCGCGAGGGTGAAGGCGAGTCCGCCGTCGACCGGGCCGTCGTCGGGAAGGGCCACGGGCTGCCCCTCGATCACCTCTAGGATCGACTCGGCGAGGCGGCGATGGCCGCGCAGGTTCGGATGGATCTCGTCGCTCATGGAGAGGCGCCACGCCTCGGGGGCGCTCTTCTGCAGGGCGCCGAGGTCGGCATGAGGATCGGCGAGGGGCACCCCGAGCTCGGCGGCGACCTCGCGGGCGATGGCGGCAAAGGCGGCGACTTTGGCGACGGGTCGGTCGGCGGTCTCGGAGACGGCGTTGGGGGTGCAGAGAATGACCTCGGCTCCGGCAGCGCGGCATTTCCGCACGATCTCGACGAGGTTCTTGCGATAGAGGTCGGGGGTGCCCTTGGCGACGTCATTGAGGCCGAACTTCACGGTGACGAGGTGGGGCTTGTGCACGAGGACGTGCTGCTGGAGCCGCCCGAGCCCGTTGGTGGTGGTATGGCCGCTGATGCCGGCGTTGAACACAGTGAGTTCGGTCTTCGGGTGCCGGGCCTTGAGCGAAGCGGCGATGAGCTCGGGATAGGAGCTGCGTCCGCCGGTGTGGTAGTAGACGCCGGTGACGCTGTCGCCGAAACACACGATGCGCACGGGCTGCCCGCCGGAGGCGAGGACTTCGCGGATGCGGACGATGGCGGGGGTGTCGGCGGCGGACGAGATCGTGGCAATCAGCAGGAGAATGAGGTGAAGGAGCAATCGGAACTTCATCGGGAGACAGCCGATTCTTCCGATGTTTTCTCTGGAAGACAAGAGGCGAACGGCTCGGTTTCGACCGCAAACGCGGAGTCGTCGCGACGAAAACACGCGCGGATCCTGCGCGGCCTTCGGCGGTTCTTGGAGATTCGTTGCCTGCACCAAGGGAATCCTTGCCACGGACCCGTGCGCGGGGGACACTGCCCCTGCCCATGGCCAGTGACTCCGCCGAAACCTCCGGACCCGACCGCACCCAGCTCTTCATCGCGGGCTTCACCCTCGCGGCGATCGCGGTGCATCTCGCGCTGCGATACGGGATCCACTCCGGCGAGGTGGTGGCGAACGCGCCGCTCTGGGCCGCCTACGGGTTCGGCGGCATCCCCCTCGTCTGGGGCCTGCTCGGCAACCTGATCCGCCGCGAATTCGGATCCGACCTGCTCGCGGGAATCTCCATCGTCACGTCCGTGATCCTCGGCGAATACCTCGCCGGAGCGCTCGTCATCCTCATGCTGTCGGGTGGCGAGGCGCTCGAGGCCTACGCCGTGAGCAGCGCGTCGTCCGTGCTCAAGGCCCTCGCGAAACGCATGCCCTCGGTCGCGCACCGGAGGAACGGCACCGCCTTCGACGACATCGCGCTCGATGCCGTCGCGGTCGGCGATCTCCTCGAGGTCCTCCCCCACGAGATCTGTCCGGTCGATGGCACGGTCGTCTCCGGCCACGGGGTCATGGACGAATCCTATCTCACCGGCGAACCCTACCGGATCTCCAAAACCCCCGGCACTCCGGTGATCTCCGGCGCCCTCAACGGGGAAACCTCGCTGACGATCCGGGCGGACAAGCTCGCGATCGACTCGCGCTACGCGAAGATCATGGAGGTGATGCGCGACTCGGAGGAGCGTCGCCCGAAAATGCGGCGCCTCGCCGACCGCCTCGGGGCCTGGTACACGCCGCTCGCAGTCCTCATCGCCGTCGTCGCCTGGCTTGCTAGCGGCGATCCGGTGCGTTTCCTCGCCGTCCTCGTCGTGGCGACGCCCTGCCCTCTCCTCATCGCCATCCCCGTCTCCATCATCGGATCGATCGCACTCGCCGCGAAGCGCGCCATCATCGTGCGGGATCCCGCGATCCTCGAGACGATCGACACCTGCCAGTCCGTCATCTTCGACAAGACCGGCACCCTCACCTACGGACGCCCCGAGCTGACGACCCGGGTCACCGCGTCCGGCGTCGATGGCGACGAAATCCTCCGCCTCATCGCCAGCATCGAGGTCTATTCGAAACATCCCCTCGCCGAGGCCATCGTCGAGGCCGGGAAAGCCCTCGGCGGCGAGCTCCTCCCGGTCGACGAGATCAGCGAAAAGCCGGGCCAGGGCCTCACCGCCCGCGTCGCGGGACGCGAGGTGCTCATCACCAGCCGCAAGAAGCTCACTGCGATCCGCCCCGGGGACGTCGCCCTCCTCCCCCCGGTCGAGGGCGGACTCGAGTGTGTCGTCCTCGTCGATGGACAGTATGCGGCGACCTTCCACTTCCGCGACGAACCCCGCGCCGACGGCGCCGATTTCATCCGCCACCTCGGCGGCAAGCACCGCATCGAGCGCTCCATGATCCTCTCGGGCGATCGTCAGTCCGAGGCGGAATACCTTGCCGAGCGTGTCGGCATCGAGACCGTCCACGCCGGCAAGAGTCCCGAGGAGAAGGTCGAGATCGTTCGGGCCGAGACGAAGGAACGGCGCACCATCTACGTCGGCGACGGCATCAACGACGCCCCCGCCCTGATGGCCGCGACCGTGGGCATCGCCTTCGGTCAGAACAGCGACGTCACCGCCAAGGCCGCGGGGGCGGTGATCATGGACAGCTCCCTGCGCAAGCTCGACGAGCTCATCCACATCAGCCGCCGCATGCGCCAGATCGCGCTCCAGAGCGCGATCGGCGGCATGGTCCTCAGCGCCGCCGGCATGATCGTCGCCGCCTTCGGATTCCTCCCTCCCGTGGCCGGGGCGGTGACGCAGGAGATCATCGACGTCGTCGCCGTCCTCAACGCCCTCCGCGTCGCGCTCCCGCCGAAGTCACTGACGGATTATTGAGGGACGATCACCCTTCCCTCATTACCTCCAGGAACGGCTCGAGATACCGCTCGGCCTTCACCTTGCCGACACCGTGGATCTTCATGGCCTGTTCGGCGGTGGTGGGACGGAGCCTCGCGAAACACTCGAGCACGGTGTTTCCGAAGATGACGTAGGGAGGCACGCCGCCCGCCTCCTCGGCGAGGCGCTTGCGAACCGCCTTCAGTTTCTCGAAGAGCTCCTCGTCGAAGGCGAGGTCGCCGAGCCCCTTCACCGTTTCCTTCTCCTTTCCGGATTTGGCCGCGCGCGATCGTTCGGGCCAGGCCATGCGGTAGCGCATGTCGCCCTTCATCACCTCGGCGCCGCGGCGGGTCAGGCCGAGGAGCGGGTAAGGCGTCTTGCGGGTCGCGATGAAGCCGGCCTTTTCCATCTCGGAGAGCAGGGCGAAGACGTAGGCCGAGCCCTCGGACTTGAGGATGCCGTAGGTGCTGAGGGTGTCGAGCCGCGAGGAGGAAAGGTCGGCGGACTTCGCGCCGGTGAGCATCTGCACGATCTTTCCCTTGCCGAAGCGGCCCTCCCAGTCCCCCACGGGGGTGCGGGCGCAGGTGCGGGCGATGCCGCTGAGGGCCTTCTGCACGAGGAGGGACTCCTCCTCCGTCGGCCCGCGCTGGTCGCGCCAGCGGTCCTCGGCGCAGAAGTCGCAGGTGCCGCAAGGCGAGGATTCGCTCTCGCCGAAGTATTCGAGGATCCACTGCTGGCGGCAGGTCTGGCGATCGTAGCAGAACTTGATCATCGCCTCGAGCTTGGCCCGGTCGCGGCGGTCCTTTTCCTCGAGCGCCTCCTCGTCGATGGGCAGGTCGTCGGCCTTCACCGATGGATCGACGAGGCGGGTGCCTCGGGTCCGTTCGCCGGGCACGTCGTAGCGCTCGATCTGGCCGCTCCGGACGAGGTGCGAAATGGCGCTGCTCACCTGCATCGAGTTTTTGAGGTTCAGCGTCTCGGTGAGTTCCTGAATAGAGAGGAGGACACCGTCGTTGGCCGCTCCATTGAGCTTGCGCAGGGCCGCGTAAAGATCGCGGATAACGTCGGTGCCCGGATTGTTGCCCTCGATGAAGAACTCCTGGGTGCGGGTGTCGGCGTAGTTGAAGAGCAGCTCGCACTCCGACGGTTCTCCGTCGCGCCCGGCGCGTCCGGCCTCCTGGTAATAGGCCTCGATGCTGCCGGGCACGTCGAAATGCGCGACGAAACGCACGTCGGATCGGTCGATTCCCATGCCGAAGGCATTCGTCGCCACGACGACGTCGTAGCTGCGGTCGAGAAAGACGTTCTGCGCCCATTCACGGTCCTTGTCCTCCATCCCGCCGTGGTAGGCGACGAGCTTCACTCCCATGCCGGAAAGCGAGGCACTCACCTCCTCGACCTTCTTCCGCGTCGAGCAATAGACGATCCCGGTGCGGTGGGTCTCGACGAGGTCCTTGAGCCGCGCGTATTTCTCGCGGTGCCCGTCGCAATGGGTCACACGCAGGCTCAGGTTCGGACGCTCGAACCCGCTGATCGAGACAAAGGGCTCGCGCAGCTTCAGCACCTTGAGAATGTCGTCACGCACCTCGGGGGTGGCGGTGGCGGTGAAGGCGGCGGTCTGGGGATGCTCGAGCACCTCGAGGGCCTCCGAAAGGCGGAGGTAATCGGGACGGAAATCGTGGCCCCACTGGCTGAGACAGTGGGCTTCGTCCACCGCGACGAGCGCGATGGGCACCCCTTTTAGGGCGCGGATGAAGGCGCTGCTGCGGAAACGCTCGGGCGCGATGTAGACGAGCTTGAATTTCCCCGCGCTCATCTCGCGGAGGCGTTCGGTCTGCTCCGCCGGCGTGAGGGTGCTGTTGATCATCGTCGCAGGGACGCCCTTGCGGACGAGACCGTCGACCTGGTCCTTCATCAGGGCGATGAGCGGACTCACCACGAGCGTGACGCCCTCCATCACCATCGCGGGGAGCTGGTAGCAGAGCGATTTTCCTCCGCCCGTGGGCATCACCGCGAGGGTGTCGCGCCCGGCGAGGAGCGAGGAGACGACCGGCTCCTGCCCCGGCAGGAATTCGCGGAAGCCGAAGTGCCGCTCGAGGGCGGCCACGGGATCGCGGAGGAGGTGCTGGTCGGCGGCGAAGGCGGACATGAATGCTGTTATTATGAACAAATTTACCCGGACTGCATCTTCTTTCGCCGACAAAATCGCTTTCCTCAACCCGCGGGACGCGCTATCGCCTCGCCGTATGAAGGAACTCCGCATCGCCATCGTCGGCCACCGCTTCATGGGCCGCGCCCATTCGAACGCCTGGAATCAGGTTTCGAAGTATTTCGATCCTGCCGCGAAGCCGGTCATGAAGGTCGCCTGCGGCCGCGACGAGGCCGGACTGCGCGCCTTCGCCGACCGCTGGGGCTGGGAGGAGATCGCGACGGACTGGCGCGAAGTGCTGGAGCGCGACGACATCGACGCGATCGACATCGCCACGCCCACCCACCTCCATGCCGAGATGGCCATCGCCGCGGCGGAGGCGGGGAAACACATCTTCTGCGAGAAGCCCTTCGCCAACACCCTCGCCGAGGGAGAGGCCATGCTCGCCGCTGCGGAGAAGGCGGGAGTCGTGCACTATCTGAACCACAATTACCGCCGCTGTCCCTCCGTCCTCCTCGCGAAAAAGATGATCGGCGAGGGCGAGATCGGCGAAATCCTCCACTGGCGCGGCGCCTACCAGCAGAGCTGGCTCGTCGATCCGCGGCATCCCCTCGACTGGAAGCTCCGCAAGTTTACCGCCGCAGCCGGACCGCTCTGGGATCTCGGCTCGCACGCGATCGACCTGGCCCATTTCCTCGTCGGTGAATTCGCCGAGATCGACTGCCGCGGGAAGCAATTCATCAAGGAACGCCCCCTCGCCGAGGATCCCTCGAAGACGGGAACGGTCGAGGTCGAATGCGCCGCGCTGATGACCGGTGAGTTCAAGAACGGCGCCCTCGCCACGATCGAGACGACCCGATATGCCACAGGACGCCGCAACCGCCACACCTTCGAGGTCTACGGCACGAAGGGCGCGATCACCTGGGACATGGAGGACATGAACCGGCTCCAGTTCTACTCCGAGGGTGATCCCGAGGACCGGCGCGGCTTCCGCGACATCCTCGTGACGGAGCGCTGCCACGAATACGTCGGCGCGTGGTGGCCGCCCGGCCACATCATCGGATACGAGCACGCCTTCGTCCACGCCGCGATCGACTTCCTCAACGCCTGCGCCAAGGGAGGATCTGTCGAGCCGGATTTCCGCGACGGCGTGAGGAGCCTGCAAGTGCTAGAGGCCGCGGCCGCTTCGATGGAGTCCGGACGACGGGTCGCGATCGCCTGAGCGAGTTCACTCCGCCGTTCCCGTCTTCCGGAAGTCCTTGAAGATCCAGAAGAGGTAGCCGAAGAGCGGGACGAATCCGATGATCATGAGGGTCATCATTTTCTGCGGGTTGAACATCGCCTCCATCATTTCGGCCATCTCGCCGACGTCCGACTCCGGAATGCCCATCTGTTTGTAAAGCTCGTCCCACTTCGTGCCGCGCATCGAGAAGAAACCCATCGCCGCGCCGGCGAGCAGCGAGATCATCGCCGTGAACCAGGCCGCGATCTGGCGCCGCAGCGTCCCCCACGCGACATAGGCCCACGCCACCGGCACGATCCACCACGCGTATTTGACCGGCCCATCCCCGAGGACCGGGGCCATCCAGGGCTCGTTCATGAGAAAAACCCCGGGGATTGAAATGATCGCGAATAGCGCCGACGCGATGACAAGGCCGATGAGCGCCACCGGCAAACGGTCCGTCCACCGCGGCACCCGATCCCTCCATTCGAGGGTGTGGCGGACGTCCTGGCTCCAGTTCAACCAGAGAATCAATGCCGGCGGCACGATCACAAACACGACGATGATGAGCAGATACACCACCATGACGATTCCGAGGATCCCGTCGATGGGAACGGGAGGCGGCGGCGCGCCGCCGGACGTGGTCGCCGTCGCCTTCTTCATCGCGCCGGACATGGCCTCCCGCATCGGTCCCATCATCACCACGAGTCCCATCATCATGACCACGCCCATGTAGAGCCATCCCCACCCGAGGGTGAGATTCATGGGACGGGCCCAGCGTCGGTAGGTAAAACACCCGATCGCGGCGTAGAGGAAGAGAATCCCGATGAGGCCGTAGAAGACGAGATTCGCGAGGGAAATGGTCCACATCGGTTCGCCCATTTCCCCGAGTTCGGCGGCGGCCTTCGGGTCGAGGCTGCCGATGCGCTTCATCAGGAACACCTGCACGACCGACATCACACCCGATCCAAGCGCCCCGAGCCCGTTCAAGGTCAGGAGGATGCCCGACGTGAGGATGGCGCCGTTTCGCGGATGAAAACTGCCCGGGGGGGCGAGGAAAGGCTCGGTCATGGCCATCAAACTAGGGAAAGGCCGTTATGGTGTAAAGCGTTTTGCCGCCTTGTCGGAGGCGGTTCCGCTTCGAAATGAATCGGTCAGGGAAAACATTCCGATACCCAATCCACGACGTTTCATCTTCAATTCACGTCCCCAACGAACTCCCCATCACGTCCTTTTGCAGATCCCGCAGGACGCGCAATTCGCCCCAGTCGGCTCCCCGCATCCGGCGGGCTCCGCTTGTGCGCTTTTCGCCGAATCGTTCGCCCTCATCCCGTTCGCGGGCGAAGACCGCGTTGACGAACTCCGCCGTGCCGAGGACGGCTCCATCCGAAAAATACCGCACCCGATGCCGCAGGGCCTGGTGCACCGACATCACCCCGTCGTTCGCCACCACCGCCGCGATCTCGGCTTCCTTGAATCCGCGACGCCCCCGTTGTCCGCTTTCGGGATCCGCCGCCACCTCGCGGCCCGCCTCGTAGAGAAACATCCGGTAGCGCGCCGCGGTGCGTCGCCAGTCCTTCGGGTATTCCGGGTCATCCAGGACTTCGCCCAGCATCATCCCGAGACCGTCGCGCGCCCGCTGCCCCCTCCGCCCGCCCGCCACGGCCTCGGCGTAACCGCCCCAGCGGTAGTCCTCCGGATTCGCGACGAGTCCCGCCCGGACCGGGTTGAGATCGATGTAGGCCGCGATCGTGAGCAGGGCGCGTTCGTGGTCCTCGACGAGGACGCTCTTGTATCGCCCTTCCCAGAGCGTCCCGGTGCGGTCGAGGCGCTCGTTCATGTAGAAGGTGAGGCGCAGTTTGAGTTCCTTCATGAAGCGGGAGAGATCGCCGCGGCGGCGTTCGTAGCGGTCGAGGATCTCGCGATGCCAGGCGTCGTTTCCCGAAAGGCGGGCGCGTTCCAGTTCCTGGCGGACCCCTTCGACCGTCTCCCCGTCATAAAGCAGGGGCAGCACCGCGAGAAGTCCTTCCTCGTCGAGCGGGGCGAGGGTTTCGCGGTCAGGCACCTCGAGGAGGAGGTGGAAGTGGTTCGACATGAGGCAGTAGGTAACGACCCGGACCCCGGTGAAGGCCTCCTGGTTGCGGAGGATCCTGCGGAAGATCTCCTTGTCGCGGGCCTCGAAGACCCGGCGCCGGTCCACAACCCGGGAGATGACATGGTAGAAACTGCGGCCAGATCCAAAGATGCGTGCGTTGGGCATGAAGCGAAACAAGTCGAGCAAATCGCGTTCGTCAACCAATTAATTGTCTGACGTTTAATTAAAAAGTCTGACTTTCGTTAACCAATTAACTGTCTGACGTTTAATTAACGTCGGAAAACGTAATGGCGTAGTCCGGCGGATGCCGGGAGCGGACCTGGCAGAACTGCGGGTGCTGGGGGATTTGCAGAGGCATGTGATTGGCACCTCGGCGGGCGGCGGATTCATCGGGATCGATGAACCGATCGGTCCAATCCCGGCACGCTCCTTATTCCGGTGTTTTTGAGGGGGCAATCGACTGGGGCGGGCGCAGGCCTGATTGAAATCCTGCCGTCCGTTTGGACCGGTGGCCGCAATGCGTGCCCGGGGCACCGTTGACTTCGAGGCGGAACTTCGATCACGTTCGCTCCTGCTCGATCTCCCTTCTATGAACCATTCCCCGCCACGCCGCCAGTTTCTGAAGAACGTCTCCGCCGCCGCCGCCGGACTGGCACTCCCCCCCGCGGCGCGGGCGGCCTCACCGGACCGGATCGGGCTCGCCGTGATCGGCACCGGCGGGATGGGATCGAATCATGTCCGCACGCTCTGCCAGCGGCAGGACGTCGAATTCCGCTGGATCATCGACACGGACACGGAACGCTCCGCGGCGGCGGCGAAGACGGTCGCGGACCTGACGGGGCAGAAGCCGCAGGTCGCCCAAGATCTGCGCCGCGCCCTCGATGACGCAGGGGTGAAGGCCTGCTTCATGGCCACTCCCGACCACTGGCACGCTCCGGGGGCGATCCTCGCTGCGGACGCGGGCAAGCATGTCTACGTCGAGAAGCCCTGTTCCCACAACGTGCGCGAGGGGCGGCTGCTCATCGAGGCGGCGGCGCGCAACGGGGTCGCGATCCAGGTGGGGACCCAGAGCCGCAGCACCGGTCACGTTCGGGAAGTGATCGAAAGGATCCGGTCCGGTGTGATCGGGGAGGTGCTGGTGGCAAAGGCGTGGAACAGCCAGAAACGCGCTGATCAGGGCCGCCAGCCGGTCAGTGATCCACCCGAGTCGTTGGACTATGATTTGTGGCTCGGCCCGGTTACGGAGGTGCCCTTCAAAAAAACGTATCATCCCGCGCACTGGCGCTGGTTCTTCCATTTCGGGGCGGGGGATTTCGGCAACGATGGAGTCCACGACATTGACATCGCGCGCTGGGGGCTCGGCGTGGAGCGCCATCCCGACTTGATCCACGCGATGGGCAGCAAGCTTTTCTTCGAGGACGACCAGCAGTGGCCCGACACGCTCTACTGCGGCTTCGAATACAACGAAACCGGAACAAAGCCGAAGCAGCTCATTTTCGAGGAGCGCATCTGGAGTCCCTACGTGCAGGAGGGCCACGAGAACGGCTGCGCCTGGTATGGCACCGAGGGCTTCGTCATCGGCGGGAAGGCGAAGGGCTGGGAGATCTTCGGGCCGAAGAACAAGCCGATCGCAACGATCGAGGCCAACGGGGTCGATCTCGCGGGACACCAAGAGGATTTCCTTCGCGTCGTCCGGGGCGAAGGAAAGGCGGAGGATCTCCACGCCGGCATCCTGACAAACCACTATTCGTCCTCGCTCTGCCATCTGGGCAATCTCGCATGGAAGACGGGAAGGGTGCTCCGTTTCGACCCCGAGAAGGAAACTTTTCCCGGGGATGAGGAGGCCTCGAAGGGGCTACGACGCGAATACCGCGAACACTGGGCCACCCCCAAGGGGGGGTGATCGCGGGGGCGGGAGCCGGGCACCTCTTGGAGTATCCTCTCCGGTTCCGCAACCCGGATTTCCGTAAACCCGACGCCAAAGCCCTAACCGACCCGGGTTCCGCCCTCCTCCTCGAACCGTTTCCTCCAGTGCTCGAGCCGCTCGGCGACCCTCTGCTCCATTCCGTGAGCCGAGGGCACGTAATAGGTCCGGCCCTCCGGGAGATAGGCCTGGGGCACGTATCCTTCCTCGTAATCGTGACCGTAGAGGTAGACCGCCTCGCCCGGACCGATCGCCCCGCTTGCTTCGCCGATTTTCTTGCGCGACTTCGTGCGGAGGTGGGCGGGCACGGCGAGGGTGCGGCCTTCGGCGACGTCCTTCATCGCCGCATTGATCGCGGCGTAGGCGCGGTTGCTCTTGGGTGCGGTGGCGAGGTAGACGGTGGCGTGGGCGAGCGGAATTCGGGCCTCGGGCATGCCGATGAACTCGACGGCCTGCTGCGCGGCGACGGCGACGCGGAGGGCGTTGGAATCGGCCATGCCGACATCCTCGCTCGCGGCGATGACGATGCGGCGGGCGATGAAGCGGATGTCCTCCCCGGCGTGGAGCATCTTGGCGAGCCAGTAGAGGGCGGCGTCGGGATCGCAGCCGCGGATCGACTTGATGAACGCGCTGATGGTGTCGTGGTGGGCGTCGCCGTCGGCGTCGTAGACGATGGCCTTTCGCTGGATCGAATCCTCGGCCACGGCGAGATCGATCGTGATCTCGCCGGTTTCGGGATCGGGTTCAGTCGTGAGCACGGCGAGCTCGAACGAGGTCAACAGCTTCCTCGCGTCCCCGTCGCACATCGTGACGAGGTGCCGGGCGGCCTCGTCGTGGACAACGAGGGGCTTTTTCCCGAAGCCCCGATCGGGATCGTTGATGGCGGCGTCGAGAAGCGCGCGCAGATCCGCCTCGGTGAGCGGTTCGAGCTGGAAGACCTGGCTGCGTGAGACAAGCGGACTGTTGATGTAGAAAAAGGGATTGTGGGTCGTCGCGCCGATGAAGCGGACCGTGCCGCGCTCGATGTGGGGGAGGAGCACATCCTGCTGCGACTTGTTGAAGCGGTGGATCTCGTCAACGAAGAGGGTCGTGACCTCGCCGCGGGTCCGCTGGAACTGGCGGGCCGCATCGACCGCACGGCGGATTTCGGCGACGTTGCTTTCGACTCCCGAGAGATTGAGGAAGCGGGAGGAGGTGCGGCGGGCGATGAGTTCGGCAAGGCTCGTTTTGCCGACTCCGGGCGGGCCGTAGAAGATGAGCGAGGTAAACCGATCCGACTCGATGGCGCGCCGGAGGAGGCGGCCTTCGCCGAGGAGATGGCTCTGGCCCACGTATTCGGAGAGATCCCGGGGGCGCATCCGGGCGGCCAGGGGCATCGTCGCGTCGAGGCGCAGGTCGGGGCCGGAGGAGGGGAGGTCGCCCCCCGCCGGATCGCCCGGTTCCGCGCTCCCGTTGAAAAGATCCTCGTCCATGACCCGGCCATGCTAGCCGAGGCGGAGAGGTTGCAACAGGGGAAATCGAGAAGGGGATTTCCAATAAAAATAATAATTTTCAGATTTAGTTTGAAGTTCCGTATTATTCATCGTATTTTTTTTAAAAATTTGGCTCTCGGATCGCTCCGACGGGTCTTCCACCAATTCATCTCCTTCCATCACCAATCCGACTCCTCCATGAACGTCGCCATCCCTGAATTGAATCAGTTCGCTCTCGAAGAATTGGGCCAGACGCCCTCCGTTGACAACCCGAACGCCGAAGTCAGCTTCAAGGTGGATATCGAGCCCGTCCGCGTCACCCGCCGCGTTGTCGTCGGGATCCTCGATGAGAAGCGCAAGCGCGGTATCGCCGTGGCGATTTATCCGGCCACCGGCGAAGTCTGCGACCTCTGCAACGGAGGCGGGGTCATCGGCTATCTTGGGAACTCCCCGCTCGCCCCGGGCGTTCCCGTGCCGTGCGATCTCACCCTCTATCGTTTCGGTCCGAATTTCGTCTGTAGCGTCCGCATCCAGGGTGAAATCTTCCTGTATCCGGCCTTTTCGCTCAGCGGGGCCACCCGTCTCACCGCCTTCGTGGGCCAGGAGGCCAACGGTGCGTCGGAAAAGATGGCTTGGTCGAGCCTCCGTTTGAATGTCATCGAACAACCGGTGGCGGCCTGACGCGGGCATCGCGATTTTGTTTTCTTCTCATTGGTCGTTGGGGAACGGGGTGCGGTGCCAAGCCGCGCCCCGTTCTGGTTTTCCGTGACCGGTCTCGCGGCCGCTCCGCCGCGATCCGGTTGAGAAAATCGGTTGCGCGCGGGCTGTGCTTTCGCTACAACCCGCCACGATGAAACAAAGCCCCCTGACCCTGACCCTCCTTGCCTGCGCGCTGTTTTCCGGCGTTGCCGAGGCCGGACTGAAACTCCCCGCCCTCGTCGGCGATCACATGGTCCTGCAGCGCGATCTCGCCAACCCGATCTGGGGCTGGGCCGATCCGGGAGCCGATGTCTTCGTCTCGATTGCCGGACAAAATCATCAGGCGAAAGCGGACGGCCAAGGAAAATGGAAGGTCACCCTCGTCCCGATGGCCGGGTCGAACCATGCGCTGCGTCTCACGATCGCCTCGAAGGGCGAGAAGATTCTTCTTTCCAACGTCGTCGTCGGCGAGGTCTGGATCTGCTCGGGCCAGAGCAACATGCAGTGGTCGGTGAACCAGTCGGATGATCCGGACCTCGAGGCCGCCTCGGCCAATTATCCGAACATCCGCATCATCTCCGTTCCCCAGGTGGGAACGCAGGAGAAGAAGGACGATTTTGACGGCCAGTGGGAGATCTGCACGCCCGAGACCGTGGGCGACTTTTCCGCCGTCGGCTACTTTTTCGGCCGCCAGATCCATCAGATGCTCGGCGTCCCGATCGGCCTGATCGACAACGCCTGGGGCGGATCGGCAGCGGAGGCCTGGGTTTCGCGCGAGGTCATGGATGCCGACGCCCGTTTCCAGAATGTCGCCGAACAGTGGAAGCACACCGAGGCGGGCTATGATCATGAGAAGGTGATGGCCGACTGGAAGACGAAGGCCGCGGAGGCCAAGGCGGCCGGAAAACCCGAGCCGCGGATGCCCTCCAATCCGCTCACCGGAAACCAGCGCCCCGGAAACATCTGGGCCGGAGTGCTTCATCCCACGATTGGTTATGGAATCCGCGGCGTGATCTGGTATCAGGGCGAATCCAACGCCGGGCGCGCCTATCAGTATGACGAACTCTTCCCCCTCATGATCTCCGAGTGGCGCAAGGCCTGGGGGATCGGGGATTTCCCGTTCTACTGGGTCCAACTCGCGGACTTCATGGCTGAGAAGGACCAGCCCGGTGAATCCCCCTGGGCGGAACTGCGCGAGGCCCAGACCCGGACGCTTTCCCTGCCCAACACCGGCCAGGCCGTGATCTACGACCTCGGCGAGGGCCGCGACATCCACCCGCGCGACAAGCAGAATGTCGGCAAGCGTCTCGCCCGGATCGCCCTCGCCCGCGACTACGGGAAAACGATCGAATTCCAGAGCCCCTCCTACAAGGCCATGGAGGCGAAGGATGGCAAGGCCGTCCTCACCTTCGAAAATGTGGGTGCGGGAGGCCTCTACACCTTCGACACGCAGGAGGCGGTCGGCTTCGCCGTGGCCGGCGAGGACAAGGTCTGGCATTGGGCAGTCGGCAAGGTCATCGCTCCCGACAAGGTCGAGGTGGGTTGTCCCGAGGTCGCCAATCCCGTCGCGGTGCGTTATGCCTGGGCCGACAATCCCGTGGCGAACCTCCGTGGTCGAAACGGACTTCCCGTCATTCCCTTCCGCACCGACGACTGGCCCCTGACGACGGATCCGGCCAGTGCACCGGCGGCCAGTGCGCCGAAGCCCGCGAAGTGAGCGGAGATCGGAGATCAGAGATCAGAGATCCTTCCACCTACTTCCGACTTCCGACTTCCGACTTCCGACTTCCGACTTCCGACTTCCGACTTCCGACTTCCGACTTCCGACTTCCGACTTCCGATGTCCGCCGACCCCTACGCCGCCGATCGGTCCCTTGTCGCCGATCCACCGACTTCGCTCGGAGGCATGTTCCGTTACCTGGGGCCGGGATTCATCCTGACGGCCTCGATCGTGGGATCGGGTGAATTGATCGCGACGACCGCCCTCGGAGCCGAGGCCGGCTTCGTCGCCCTCTGGGTCATCATTGTCAGTTGTCTCGTCAAGGTGTTTGTCCAACTCGAGTTCGGGAAACATGCGATCCACTCCGGGGAGACGACCTTCGAGGCGCTCAACCAGTTGCCTGGTCCGAAGTTCGGAAAGGGGAGCTGGGCCACCTGGCTCTGGCTCCTCATGATGTTGATCAAGCCCCTCCAGGTCGGCGGCATCATCGGTGGGGTCGGGCTCATCATGAACATCATGGTTCCGGCCGTCCCGGTCTGGGCATGGGTGTGTCTCGCCGCGCCCACGGTGTCACTGATGATCTACCGCGGGAACTACGGCTTCATCGAGAAACTCGCCCTCATCATGGTGGGGGCGTTTGCCGTGTTCACCTTCGCCTGCCTCGTCGGGGTGCAATACACCGGGTTTGCGATGACGCGCGCCCAGGTGGCGGAAGGGCTCTCCTTCTGGAACGGCATCCCCGCGTCCGTCGTCGGAGTGGCCATCGCCGCCTTCGGCATCACCGGGGTGGGGGGCGACGAAGTCATGGCCTACAATTACTGGCTGCTCGAGAAAGGCTACGCGGCCCGAACGGGACCGAGGGACGACACCCCCGAGTGGAACCGGCGGGCAAGGGGATGGATCCGCGTCATGTATTGGGACGCCTTCCTCTCGATGCTGGTCTACACCTTCATGACGGTGGCCTTCTACCTGCTCGGAGCGGCCATTCTCCATGCCCAGGGATTGAAACCGGAGGGATTCGAGACGGTCAAGACCCTCTCGAGGATGTACACCGACTCCCTCGGCGGATGGGCCGAAACCGCGTTTCTGACGGGAGCATTCTTCGTCCTCTTCTCGACGCTGTTCTCAGCACTCGCGGGCTGGAGCCGGCTGTTTTCCGACGCCTTCAGTTCGGTGGGATGGATCAAGTACCATGATCCCGTCTCGCGCGGCCGCTCGATCGCGTTTTTCGCCTTTTTCTTCCCCGCGCTCTGGGCCGTGCTGTTCTTTTTCTTCAAGGATCCGGTCTTCATGGTGCTCGCGGGCGGGGCCATCACCGCGGCCATCCTCCTGCTCGTCGTCGTCGGGGCGGTCCACTTCCGCTACCGCCGCCTCCCGGCATCGTTGCGCCCGACCGCACTCTACGACCTCGGGTTCTGGATCAGCGTGCTCTCGATCGTTTTCCTTGCCGTCCTCGCCGTGACCAAGGCGGTGGAGGAGTTTCAGAAGGCGTCGTGAAATCGATATGTTGCGGGAGTTTCGTCTTGCCGGTCCGGCGCAGGCACCCCATCCTGTGACCGCTATGATCACGAAATTTGCCAACGACTTCAAGGAATTCGCCTTCAAGGGAAACCTTATCGACATGGCGGTCGGCATCGTCATCGGTGGCGCCTTCGGGACCGTCGTGAAGAGCCTCGTCGACGATGTCTTCATGCCCATCGTCGGACGCCTCACCGGTGGAGTGAACTTCAAGGATTACTACGTTGTTCTGAAAGGGGAGGTGCCCGAGGGGACCGCACTCGAGGCCGCAAAGAAGATCGACGGGGTCAACCTCCTCACCTACGGGAACTTCGTCACCTCCTTCATCTCCTTCCTCATCCTCGCCTTCGTTCTCTTCCTCGTGATCAACAAGTTCATGGCCGCCCTCAAGAAAAAGGAGGCCGAACCCGCCGCCCCTTCCGCTCCGAGCGAGGAAGTGGCTCTCCTCACCGAGATCCGGGATTTGCTGAAAAACCAAAGGCCCTGATCAGATTTGAGAAAATTTTAAACTTTACCTCGGGATTCCGCGAATGATCTGGACAATTCCGCAGCGATCCAATATTTTATGACAGTTGTTGTGTTGTAAGGGCCGGTTTGCCCTGAGTTTCATTGCTTGGTTGTTATTGTGGTGGTGGACTGGTCAAGGTTCATCCGAAGAAAAAACCTCTCCGAGAAGTCGGAGAGGTTTTTTTGTGGAGCTTTCCGGAGCTTCCCTTAGTTTTCCGCTTTCTTTCACGCCGTGCCCGCTCCCCTCGTCATCGCCGATCGCACCTTCTCCTCGCGTCTCATGCTCGGGACCGGGAAGTTTTCCTCCAACGAGCTGATGCGCGACGCCCTCGCGGCCTCGGGGACGGAAATCGTCACCGTCGCCCTGCGGCGCGCCGACCTCAGCGGCAAGGGCGATCCCTACGCCAATATTCTCGATTTCATCGATCCGCAGCGCTACCTGCTCCTCCCGAACACCTCGGGGGCGATGAACGCCGAAGAGGCCGTTCGGCTCGCCCGCCTTGCCGTTTCCGCGGGACTGCCGCAGTGGGTGAAGCTCGAAATCCATCCCGACCCGACCTACCTGTTGCCCGATCCCATCGAGACCTTGAAAGCGGCGGAAATCCTTGTGAAGGAGGGTTTTACGGTGCTGCCTTATATCAACGCCGACCCGGTCCTCGCCAAGCGGCTCCAGGATGTCGGCACCGCCACGGTCATGCCCCTCGGCGCTCCGATCGGATCGAACCAAGGGATCGCGACGAAGCGGCAGATCGAGATCATCATCGCCCAGGCCACCGTGCCCGTCGTGATCGACGCGGGGCTCGGGCGCCCCAGTCACGCGGCCGAGGCCCTTGAGATGGGGGCCGACGCCGTCCTCGTCAACACCGCCATCGCCATCGGCGGCGATCCGGTCGCGGTGGCGGGCGCGTTCCGCATGGCGGTCGAGGCCGGCCGCGTCGCCTACGAGTCGGGCGGGGTTCCCGAGATCTCCGCCTCGGCCTCGGCGAGCAGTCCGCTCACGGGATTCCTTTTTCCGGGCGGGCAGTGAAGGACAGGGGCCGATGGAAGAAACCCCCGATCCCGACGCCCTCATCGTCGATGTGATTCTGCCCCTCGCGCTTTCCGAGGACGCCGCCGCGCAGCGCAAGGCGGTCGGTCGGAAACTCGACGTGCATCCCGGCCGGATCCGCACCCTCCTCCTGCGCAAGCATTCCATCGACGCGCGGAAGAAGGACATCAAAGTGCAACTGCGCTTCGAGGTCGGGCTCGACCGCGAACTGCCGCCCGAGCCGGAGATCCGGGTCGATCTGCCGGATATCTCCTCTTCGAAAAAAACCGTCGTGATCGTCGGGAGCGGCCCGGCGGGCCTGTTCGCCGCTCTCACCGCGATCGAGAATGGATGGCGGCCCATCGTGCTGGAGCGCGGCAAGGACGCCTCGGCGCGGCGCTACGACCTGGCTCCGATCCTCCGCCACGGCACCGTGATCGAGGATTCGAACTACTGTTTCGGCGAGGGAGGAGCCGGCACCTTTTCGGACGGCAAGCTCTACACCCGCGCCACGAAACGCGGTCCGGTGCGCAAGGTCTACGAGGTCCTCGTCGCCCACGGTGCGCCCGAACGCATTCTCGTCGATGCGCATCCGCACATCGGATCGAACCTGCTTCCGAACGTGGTCAAGGCGATCCGTGAAAGCATCCGCGGCGCCGGAGGCGAGGTGCGCTTCGGCGCAAAGGTGGTCGACCTGCTTCTCGATGGGGGCGCCATCCGCGGAGTCGTCGTCAATGGCGGCGGGGAGGTCGCGGGGGACGCCGTCATCCTTGCGACCGGGCATTCGGCGCGCGACATCTATCGCCTCCTCGCGGGGAAGGGGATCCTGCTGGAGCAGAAACCCTTTGCCGTCGGCGTGCGCATCGAGCATCCCCAGCCGCTCATCGATTGCCTGCAGTATCACTACGAACGCGGGCTCGAGCGGCCGCGCCTGCTGCCTGCCGCGAGCTATACCCTTGCCACGAAGATCCGCGACCGTGGGGTTCATTCCTTCTGCATGTGTCCGGGAGGATTCATCGTGCCCTCGGCCACGGAGAACGACGAGGTCGTCGTCAACGGGATGAGCCTCTCGAAGCGCGATTCGCCCTTTGCGAACAGCGGACTCGTGGTCACGGTCGAACCGGAGGACACGCGCGATTTTTCCGGGGAACACGGCGTCCTAGCCGGGATCGCCTTCCAGAAACATCTCGAGCAACTGGCGAAAACCGCCGGTGGCGGCGGTCAGTCCGCGCCGGGGCAACGTGCCATGGATTTCATCGCCCGGCGCGACTCGGCGGAACTGCCCGCGACCAGCTACAAGCCCGGAGTGAAACCCGCGCGGCTTGATGAACTCATGCCCCCTTTCATCGTCTCCCGGATGAAGGAGGGGCTCAAGCTCTTCGGCAAACGCATGGCCGGATTCACCGGGGAAGAGGCCGGCCTGATCGGTTTCGAAACGCGGACGAGTTCGCCCGTGAGGATCCCTCGGGATCCCGACACGCTTCAGCATCCCGGGGTGCGGGGGCTGTTCCCCTGCGGCGAAGGCGCCGGCTTCGCCGGCGGGATCGTAAGCGCGGCCCTCGACGGGATGCGGTGCGCGGAACGTTTGGGATGAGTGGCAGGATCCGGGGAAAGGCCACCGCGCCGGGCGCGCCATCGACGCTCCGGAAGGTGGCGCTCCCGGGCGCCGTCACGGTCTCCCCTTCAAGCGTCCCCTCCCGCCTGATTCCGACACAAACCTTGCCAATCCTCACGCGACTTTCGGCGTGCGCCGGAGTTCAAGAGCCGTCATCTTCACTTTCATGAAATCCCCCCTTGGCCTTCTCCCGCTGCTGTTCGCGGTCTTTCTGACCCCGTTGCCCTCGTTCGCAGAAGAGGGCTTTGTCGACCTCTTCAACGGCAAGGATCTCACCGGATGGGACGGCAATCCCGAACTCTGGTCGGTCGAGGACGGCGCCATCACCGGCAAGACGAAGGGGCCCGATCACCTCGCCTACAACCAGTTTCTCATCTGGCGGGGCGGCACCGTGAAGAATTTCGAACTGCGCGTGAAGGTCAAGGTCACCGGCGACAACAACAGCGGCATCCAATACCGCTCCAAGGAACTGCCGGAAAACGGGAAGTGGTCCATCGGCGGCTACCAGTGCGACGTCCATCCCGCCGCCCCGAACAACGCGATGGTCTATCACGAGCGCGGCCGCGGCATTGTCGCGCAGAACGGCCAGACCGTCGTCGTCGATCCCCAGGCGAAAAAATGGCTCACCGGCGACCGTGACCCAATCGCCGTGGACATCGCGGAGTGGAACGAATACACCGTCATCGCCAAGGGCAACCACCTCGTCCACCAGATCAACGGCAAGCTCGCCATGGAACTTCACGACTTCGATGAAGGGGGGCGTGCGCTGGAGGGACTCCTCGCCTTCCAGGTCCACCGCGGTCCGGCCATGACCGTGCAGATCAAGGACGTTCGCCTGAAGACCCTCCCTGACGGAGGCGTGACGCCCTTCTCGAAGGCCGACCTTCCGAACGACGCGCAGGAAATCATGCCGCCCGCTCCCAAGGGGGGGGCGAAAGGCAAGGCGAAGGAAGCGCCGAAGGCGGCCAAGGCGAAGGGCAAGGACAAAGCCAAGTCTCCCAGTCCGCCGCGTCAGGCGCAGGTCGGACCCGCCGTCGGGGAGAACGTGGCCACGCCCGTCTCCCGGATCAAGGCACCCGAGGGTTTCCAGGTCGAGTTGCTCTACTCCGTGCCCGGTGTCGAACTGGGCTCGTGGGTCGCGCTCTGTGCCGATGACAAAGGCCGCATCTATGCGAGCGACCAATACGGCGGCCTCTACCGTTTCCCCGCGCCTGCTCCCGGCCAAGCCCTCGACCCGAAGGCTGTCGAAAAGGTGCCAGCCGAGATCCGCGCCGTGAACGGGATGCACTTTTCGAACGGCGCGCTCTATGTCGGCGTGAACGACTACGAGCAGAAAATCTCGAGTGGCTTTTACAAACTGACCGACAGCGACGGCGACGACCATCTCGACGAGGTGGAGACGCTCCGCGCGATGGATTCGAAGGGTGATCACGGCGTCCATGCCGTCGTGCCCGTGCCCGGCAGCGACGATTTCTACCTGATCTGCGGCAACAACACGATTCCGGTCGAGGCCGACCCCGCCTCGCCCGTCCCGGCGATCTGGGGCGAGGATCACCTCCTTCCCCGCATGCCGGATGGGCGCGGCCACAACCGCCACGTCCTCGCGCCCGGCGGGATCATCTACCGCGTCTCGCGCGACGGGAAGATTTTTTCCCGCATCGCCTCGGGCTTCCGCAACATCTACGACGCTTCCGTCAACCACGCCGGCGAGCTCTTCACCTACGACGCGGACATGGAATACGACTTCAACACGCCCTGGTATCGTCCGACGCGCGTGAACCACGTCGTCAGCGGCGGGGAGTTCGGCTGGCGCAACGGCGCCGGCAAGTATCCCGAATTCTATCCCGACAACCTTCCCGCCACCGTCAACATTGGTCCCGGCTCGCCGACCGGAACGACCTTCGGATACGGCGCGAAGTTCCCCGCCAAATATCAGAAGGCCCTCTACATCCTCGACTGGAGCTGGGGCAAGATCTACGCCGTGAATCTCGAGCCGAAGGGCGCGAGCTACACCGGGGTGAAGGAGGATTTCATCTCCGGCGCTCCACTCCCCGTCACCGACGTCTTCATCCATCCGCAGGACGGGGCGATGTATTTCGCGATCGGCGGACGCCGCGTCCAGTCGGGCCTCTATCGCGTCACCTACACCGGCAGCGAGTCCACTCCCGCCGTCAATCCTGACAAAACCCTCACCGAAGCCGTGACGCGGCGGCACGAACTCGAGGCCTTCCACGGCAAGGCGGACCCGAAGGCGATCGAGGCGGTTTGGCCGCATCTCTCCAATCCGGACCGCCACCTCCGCTGGGCCGCCCGCACCGCGATCGAGCACCATCCGGTCGACTCGTGGAAGGAGAAGGCCCTTTCCGAGACCGATCCGGCGAAGCAGGTCGAGGCGCTGCTCGCCCTCGCCCGCGTCGGCGGAGTCGATCCCTACCACCGTGTCCCCGCGAAGCCGCTCGGCGTGCCCGCCGGCGAGCCGGCCATCAAGATGCTACCGGTTCCCGAGGGAGCCAGGCCGACCCCGCCGGTCGACACCGCCCTGCGCGACCGGATCCTCACGGCCCTCATCGCGATCGATTTCGACGCGCTTTCGCCGGAGTCGCGATTGACCCTCGTGCGAACTGTCGAGATCGTCCTCAACCGCTTCGACGGGGCCGGTGACCTGTCCGACGAGCTCATCGCGGACCTCGACCCCGCCTTTCCCGCGGACTCCTTCCCGCTGAACTGGCTTCTCTGCGAGACCCTCGCCTACCTCCAGTCTCCTCACATTGCCACCAAGGGAATCGCCCTGCTCAACGAGGCCGTGTCCCAGGAGGAGCAGCTCGAATACGCCCGCAGCCTGCGTTTCGTGAAGACCGGCTGGAACAAGGAACTGCGCACCGCCTACCTCGAGTGGTTCCTCAAGGCCGCGAACTACCGGGGCGGGGCGAGCTTTGACAAATTCATCGAGTTCATCCGCAACGACGCCCTCGCCACCTTCAGCGAGGCGGAGAAGGCGGAACTCTCCGAACTGATCTCGAAGAAACCCGAGCGGAAGTCGGCGATCGAGAACCTCGGCGCGGTCTTCGCGGGACGGACTCCGACGATGTGGACGCTCGAGGAACTCAGCAAGGCCGCCGGGACCGGCATGAGCGGACGCGACTTCGAGAACGGCCGCAAGATGTTCGCCGCCGCGGCCTGCTACGCCTGCCACCGCTTCCGCGACGGAGGGGGAATGAACGGTCCCGATCTCACCGGAGCGGGCGGCCGCTATTCGCCGCACGACTTCCTTGACCAGATCATCAATCCGAGCAAGGAGATCAACGAGCAGTTCGCCCCCGTCGTCGTGACCCTCAACGACGGTTCCGTCGTCAGCGGCGTCGTCGTGAACCTGAGCGGCGATGGTGTCACTCTCAACACCGACCTCTCCGACCCGAACCAGCGCACCAACGTCGACCGCAAGACGGTGAAGAGCATGGAAGTCTCGAAGGTCTCGCCGATGCCCCCGATGCTCCTCGCGATGCTGAAGAAGGAGGAAATCCTCGATCTCGTTGCCTACGTTCTGAGCGGCGGGAATCCCGACGACGAGCGGTTCAAGAAGTAAGGTGGAGGCGGCGTCCCGCCGCTTTGCCCGATGCTTCTCCAGGGGCGTCACGCTTTCAAGTGGTGTCGCCCGAAGGTCAGTTTTGCGGAACGTCCGCGGCGGAAATCGCCTCCGGCGCCGCCTGCTTCCGGTAGGCGAGCCATTCCTCGCCGAGGCGGAAACTCACCGCGAGCAGGGTCGGCCCGAGAAAAATCCCGATCAGGCCGAAGGCGAGACCGCCGCCGAGCACGCCCATGAAAATGAGGATGAAGGGCATCTTGTTGCCCTGGCTGATGATGAGGGGGCGGACGAAGTTGTCGACCGAACTGATTCCGAGAGCCCCCCAGATCAGCAGGAAGACGCCCATGCCGATCGAGTGATTCTGGAAAACCCAGATCGAGGCCGGGATCCAGATCAGCGGCGGGCCCATCGGGATCACGGAGATCAGGAAGGTCAAAAGTCCGAGCAGCACCGCGGCGGGAACGCCCGCGATCGTGAAGCCGACCCAGGCGAGCAAACCCTGCGCCATGGCCGTGCCGAGAATCCCGTAAACCACGCCGCGGATCGTTCCTCCGGCCACCTCGCGGAGGAGGTGGTCGCCGCGGTCTCCGGCGAGGCGGCGGGCCACCGCGAGGGCGCGATCACCTAGCTTGGCCCCGTCCCGGAAAAAGAAGAAGGCGAGGAACATGCTGAGTGAAAGCTCGAGCACTCCCCGTCCCAGCGCCTTGCCGATCGTCAGCAGCCAGGAGGTGAGGGGATCGATGAACTGCTCCGCCGCGACGAGGAGCTGCTTGCTGTCGGCGGCGTATTCCTTCCAGATCGCGATCAGTTCCTCCCCGACCCACGGGATTTTTCCGAGCCACTCCGGCGGTGCCGGCGGGCCCTGCCGGACCCAGGCGAGCGTGGTCGCGGCGAACTCCCGCACATCGCCCGCGAGGGTGAGCACGATGACGACCGAAGGCACGAGGAGCACCAGGGCGATCGCGAAGGTCATGAGGAAGGCCGCGAGCGTGCGCCGACCCTTGACCCAACCAAGAAGGACACGGAACGCGGGCCAGCTCGAGAAGGTGAGAATGACCGCCCAGAGCAAGGCCGAGAGAAAGGGCCTCAACACGAAGAAACAACCGATGACCACCAGGGTCAGGGTCGCCAGCACGAGAATCTGGTCGGTGCGGGCCGCCTTGCGGAGACTGGAGAGGGGAGTCGCCATGCGGGGAACCCTACCCTGTGCGGTTGCCTCACGACAGCGACTTTTTCTTCAGGGTCAGCTCGCGGATCGTGATGATGGCGAGGGTCAGGACCGTGATTGGCAGGATGAACCAGAGCATCGCCGACCGGAGGGTGCCGAGCGCTTCGTGATTCGTCGCCGTGAAGATCAGGTAAACCAGATAGGCGATGTAGAAAAAGAGGAAGGCGGCTCCGTTGAATCGGCTGATGCGGTAGCCGATGAAGAAGACCGGGAGGCACGCGGCCGCCACCGCGATCATCACCGGGATGTCGAAGCGCAGGGCCGCATCGGAGACCGAGATGCCGGCGGGGGCGACGATCGAACTGAGGCCGAGGACGCAGAAGAGGTTGAAGATATTCGACCCCACCACGTTGCCGACGGCGATGTCGCGCTCCCCCTTGATCGCGGCGACGATCGAGGTCGCGACCTCCGGCATCGAGGTGCCGGCGGCGACGATGGTCAGGCCGATGACGAGTTCGGACACGCCGAAGGCCTCGGCGATGGACACCGCACCGTCGACGAACCAGTTCGACCCGAGCATCAGTCCACCGAGACCGGCGATGACAAAAAAGAGATTCTTCGCCCAGGCCGCCGGAACCTTGGCGCCGAATTCCTCGTCGTATTCCGCCTTCACCTCGGCGCTCGACTCCTTGCGGCTCTGTCGGATGAGGAAAATCGTGTAGGCGACCACTCCGGCGAAGAGAATGAACCCGTCGAGACGGCCGATCGAACCATCGAGCCCCATCAGGAGGATGAGGAGGGAAACCGCGATCATCACCGGCACGTCGAAACGCACGAGCTGTTGTGCCACGACGAGGGGCACGATCAGGGCCGAGATCCCGAGGATGAAGAGCACGTTGAAGATGTTGCTGCCCACCACGTTGCCGAGGGCGAGGTCGGCCTGGCCCTTGAACGCCGACATCACGCTGACGGCCAGCTCCGGCGAACTCGTGCCGAAGGCCACCACCGTCAGCCCCACCACCAGCGGCGAGATCCCCGCGGTGGTCGCGATGCGGGAAGCCCCCCGGACGAGCCACTCCGCTCCACCGATCATCAACAACAGGCCAAGGACGAGGAAAATGGCGACGGAAAGAGTCATGCGGAGATGTCGTGGGATGCGGTTCGGCCGGAAAGACGGTTCGGAGTTCGATGCAGCGGACTTCGTCCGCGTTCGATTCGTTCGTTCCGGATTCGTTCAAACCCAAGCGGAATTTCCGCCCGGTTTCGATCCCAAACCGGGGAGGGCCGGGCGTTCGGGGGCGAAAAGGCCGCTTCGCGCGATTTTTCAGGGTTGAGCGGCGGGGAAACGCGTCCTAGGATCGCGCTGTGATGAAACGTTTGCTCCGCATCCTCCCCTGGCTAGGCATCTCCGCCCTGGGCGCCGCCGCCGTCGGTTTTTCGGCCTTCCACCGGGGGGAAACGATCAACGCCCTCTGGCTCGTCGTCGCCGGGCTCTGCACCTTCGCCATCGCCTATCGGTTTTACAGCAAGTGGCTCCTCACCAAGGTCCTCGTCCTCGACAAGGAGCGCGCCACGCCCGCCCATACCAAGAAGGACGGCAAGGACTTCGTCCCCACGAACAAGTGGGTCGTCTTCGGCCACCACTTCGCCGCCATCGCCGGCCCCGGGCCCCTCGTCGGGCCCGTCCTCGCGGCCCAGTTCGGCTACCTCCCGGGCATGCTCTGGATCCTCATCGGCGCGACCCTCGGCGGGGGCGTCCACGACGCCATCGTCATGTTCGCCTCGATCCGCCGCGGCGGGAAATCCGTCGGCCAGATGCTGAAGGAGGAGGTCAATCCCGTCGTCGGCCTCGTCGCCATGGTCTCGATCCTCGCGATCATGACCATCCTCCTCGCCGTGCTCGGCCTCGTCGTCGTCAAGGCCCTTGCCGAGAGCCCCTGGGGCCTTTTCACCATCGCCATGACGATCCCGCTCGCCTTTGCGATGGGCTTCGCCCACCACGTCTTCAAGGTCAGCGTCCGCACCGTGACCCTCTTTGGCATCATCGGCCTGCTCGTCTCGGTGTGGGCGGGTGGACGCCTCGAGGAGTGGAATCTCGTCCACTACTTCGACTACAAGGGCAACACGATCGCCTGGTCCATCATGATCTACGGCTTCGCCGCCTCGGTCCTGCCGGTCTGGATGCTGCTCGCCCCGCGCGATTACCTCAGCACCTTCATGAAGATCGGCACCGTCGGCGTCCTCGCCGTGGCCATTGTCTTTGTCGCGCCGGAGCTTCACATGCCGAAGGTGACGAATTTCATCCACGGCGGCGGGCTCGTCTTCGCCGGCACCGTCTTCCCCTTCGTCTTCATCACGATCGCCTGCGGCGCCGTCTCCGGCTTCCACGCCCTCATCTCCTCCGGCACCACGCCGAAGATGCTCGACCGCGAGGACTCGATCCGCAGCATCGCCTACGGGGCCATGGTCACGGAGATGCTCGTCGCCCTGATGGCCCTGATCGCCGCCTGCGCCCTGCAGCCCGGTGAATACTTCGCAATCAATGCCGCCGCCGCCAAGGTCGCCCAGGCCGATCCCGCCCAGGCCCCCGCGGTCACGCAGATGATCACGGACGCCGGCTTCCCCGTCACCGTCGCGGGGATGGACAAGCTCGCCGCCGACATCGGGGAGAAAACCATGTTCGGCCGCACTGGCGGCGCCCCCACCTTCGCCGTGGGCATGGCCCACATGTTCTCGCGCGCCTTCGGCGAGCAGTGGATGGCCTTCTGGTACCACTTCGCGATCATGTTCGAGGCCCTCTTCATCCTCACCACGATCGACGCCGGCACCCGCGTGGGCCGGTTCATCCTCCAGGATTTCCTCGGCGGCGTCTGGAAACCGCTCGGCAACACCCAGAGCTGGCCCGCGAACGTCTTCGCCTCCTTCCTCCTCGTTGCCGCGTGGGGCTACTTCCTCTATCAGGGCGCGGTCGATCCCCTCGGCGGGATCAACACCCTCTGGCCCCTCTTCGGCATCGCGAACCAGCTCCTCGCCGTGATCGCCTTCTGCCTCGGCACCACCGTGCTGATCAAGATGGGCAAGACCCGCTACCTCGCCGTCACCCTGATCCCGCTCGCCTTCCTCATGGCCGCGACCTTCAGTGCCGGATTCATCAAACTTTTCGACGCGAGCCCGACCCTCGGCTTCCTCGCCGAGATCGATTCCTACAACGCCAAGATCGCCGGCGGAGGCACCGCCGAGCAGATCCGCGAGTGGGGCATCCGCAAGTTCAACGCCGTCGTCAACGTCGTCGTCACCTCCTTCTTCCTCACCGCCGTCGCCCTGATCTTCCTCGGCTGCCTGCGCGAGTGGGTGCGCCTGCTCGCCGGGAAGAAAACCGCGGTGCTGCGCGAGGATCCGTATGTGGCGTTGGTGGAGGGGGTGTGAGGGGTGGCAAAGGAAATGACTCGCGGTCGAAGTGGGTCCCTTGTATATTGCTGCCATGATTCTGGAACGTCTGCCCGAGGTGCAGAACCTCAGCCCTGAGGAGAAGGAGATCCTCGCTCAAGAACTTTGGGCGGACCTTGGACATTCAAACCACGACGATCCGGACATCAAACCCCTCTTGGAGCATTTGCTCGAGCAACGCTCATCAGATCCCGCGATCAGCTGGGAGATCCTGAAAACGCAAATCGGTCTGCCGAAGTGAGTTTCCGCATCGAGTTTCTCGCGGGGGCGGCAAGAGATCTACTCGGGATCCATCGCGAAATCTCGGACTATTCGGAGACCCACGCGGAGGCCTTTTCCCTTCGCCTAGACCGGAGATTGGAACAATTGGCCAAGTTTCCGGAGATGGGTCCCCTGTTTTCGGGCCGGTTCAGAAGGCTGGTGGTTGGGAAGTTCCCCTACGCGGTCTTTTATTCCGTAACCGGGGACCGAGTGTTCATCCATGCCATTTTTCATCTTCAGGCCCATCCTCTCCTGATCAAATCACGGCTCGATTCCTGAGGTGAGCGGGACTGGTGGCTAATCCATTCCAACCGAAAGTCGGTCCATGCCATCGCTCCCGTTCCGCCCCCGAAAAGACGCCTTGTCAGAGAGCGGACCGCCGGAATAGGATCCTCCCATGACGATCGATTTCGGCGCCGCGTGTTCGGATCTGTTCAAGACCGGGAAGAAGTGGATGACCCTGCTGCTTCTCTCCGTCTGCATCCTCATCCCGGTGGTCGGGCAGATCGCGGTGATGGGTTACCTTTTCCGGCGTTACGCGGGCGAGCGGGCCGGAATCCCGGCAGCGGACTTTGATTTCTCCGACTTCGGCGAGCATTTGCAGACGGGCCTGTGGCCGTTTCTTTGCGGCTTGGTGGCGACTTTAGTGGCGGTGCCCCTGCTGATGGTGACGATGATCCCGATGATTCTGATGCCGCTCTTCGCACCGGAAAACGAGGTCTTGGTCCTGATCGGTTTCGCGGTGGGAATGATCCTGTATCTCATTGTCTTCGCCGTCATGATCCTCTTCATCATGCCGATCCAGCTCCGGGCGGGGCTGATGATGGACTTCAAGGCGGGATTCTCGAGGCGCTTCGTGTTCGACTTCGTCCGGAAGGTGGGGTTCAGCTACCTGCTCTGGTTCGTGGTGCTGAACCTGGTGGTGATCCCGCTCGCGTTCATCGGGTATTTCGCGCTCTTCGTCGGCGTCTACGTCGTCGCGACCTGGGCGCAGGTGACGGCGATGCATCTGCTCTTCCAGCACTACGATCTCTACCGGGAACGTGGCGGCGAGCCGATCGCGGTGAATCCGGCGCTCCTGAAAGTCCTCGCGAAACCGCCGCTCCCGCCGATGCCCTCGCCGGGACCGCCGTCGCCTCCGGCGGCGATGTGACGGGGACGGCAGCGCGGCGGCTTGGCTGTGAAAGACCGACCACCTCCCGCCCGATCGCGCCCCGTCCCGGGGCGCGTTTCGCCTTGCGCGTCGGGTCGCTTTCCGGCACCTTCGCGTTCTGAAATCCGCCCCGATCATGCACCGCACCGTTCCCTGTCTGCTCGCCCTCCTCACCCTGTCCACTCTCTCTCCCGCCGCGGCGCAGGAGTGGACTCGCTTCCGCGGACCCGACGGCACCGGGATCGGACGGATGACCGGGCTGAAGGCGCAGCTCTCCGAGGCGGATTACGCGTGGTCGGTCAAACTCGACGGGGTGGGCCATTCCTCGCCGGTGCTCTGGGGCGAAAAGCTGTTTCTGACGATCAACTCGGCCGACGGCACGAACCGCCGGGTCGAGTGCTACGACGCGGCCTCGGGCAAGAAGACCTGGGCCTGGGAGGCGCCCGTGGAGACGCACCACCTCCACAAGTTCAACACCTTCGCCTCGTCCACGCCGACGGTGGACGCCGACCGCGTCTACATCGCCTGGGGCACGGGGACCCGCACCGAGGCGGTCGCCCTCGACCACGCCGGCAAGCTCGTGTGGAAACGCGAGTGGCCCGAGTTCGCCTCCGACCACGGCTTCGGCGCCTCGCCCATCCTCGTGGAGGGGGTGCTGGTGCTGCACACGGATTCGCTGGAGAAAAAGAAAAGTTTCGTGATGGGCCTCGATCCGGCGACGGGCAAGTCGCTCTGGGAGGTCGAGCGGGTCACGGCGAAGTCGGAGGAGAAACACATCACCGCCTACAGCACGCCGACGGCGATCACGACGGAGGGGCGGACGATGGTGGTGGTGCTGCAGACGAACGACGGTTGGAAGGGGCTCGATCCGAAGACGGGCGAGGTGCTCTGGGGCTTCGACGGGGAATACACGCAGCGCAGCGTGGGCTCGATCGCCTCGGGCGGCGGGCTCGTCTTCGCCACCTTCGGTTCGGGTTCGCAGGGGCGCGATGCGATCGCGCTGCGGCCGAAGGCGAAGGGGGATCCGGAGGTGGCCTACAAGCTGGGCCTCAGCGACGGGCTCGGCTACGTGCCGACGCCGCTCTTCTACGAGGGGCGGCTCTACCTGATGGTGGACTCGGGGATCCTCACTTGCCTCGACGCGGCCACGGGGAAGAACATTTACAAGGACCGGGTCGGGGGGAATTTCTTCGCCTCTCCCATCGTCGCGGATGGCAAGATCATCGCCCTGAGCCGCGAGGGCGAGCTGGTGATGGCGAAGCCGGGCGACACCTTCGAGATCCTCGGCCGCAGCAAGCTCGGCGACGGCGCCAGCGCGACGCCCGCGGTGGCGAACAACCGTCTCTACCTCCGCACCGACACGCATCTGATCTGCGTGGCGGGTTCGTGAGATGGAAGTCCTCCCTGACAAATCCACCCTGCGCGAGTGGCTCGCGTCGCGCGGGAGCGTGCCGCGGGTTCTCGTGCCGACGATGGGCGCGCTGCATCGCGGACACACGAGCCTCTTCGACCGGGCCCGGACCGAGGCCAAATCGCTCGGCGGCGGGGACGTCGTCGCGACGATTTTCGTGAATCCGACCCAGTTCGGTCCGAACGAGGACTTCGACGCCTATCCGCGGCCGCTCGAGGCCGATCTCGCCCGCTGCCGGGAGCACGGGGTCGATGCGGTCTTTGCTCCGTCGGCTTCGGAAATGTATGCGGGCGACCGCTCCATCACGGTCACGGAGAACCGACTTTCCACCTCGCTCTGCGGAGCGAGCCGGCCGGGGCACTTCGACGGGGTCTGCACGGTGGTGGCGAAGCTCTTCCTCCTCACCCGGCCCGACGTGGCCGTCTTCGGGGAAAAGGACTACCAGCAGCTCGCGGTGATCCGGCGGATGGTGCGCGACCTCGATTTTCCGATCCGCATCGTCGGAGCGGCGACGGTGCGCGAGCCGGACGGCCTCGCCCTGAGCTCGCGGAACGTCTACCTCACCCCGGAGCAGCGTGCCCAGGCCCCCTTGCTGCAGAAGGCCCTCGCCGAGACCGCCAGGGGCATCGGGGAAGGGCGGCTTGTGTCGCCCGGGGAGGCGCGGGACTTTTTTCTCGCCGAATTCGCCGCCGCAACCCTGGCCCGGCTCGATTACTTCGAGATCGTCGAGGCCTCGACGCTGGAACCGCTCGTTTCGTTCGACCAAGGCGTGCCGAGGCTGATCACAGCGGCCTTTTTCGGGAAAACCCGCCTGATCGACAATCTCGGGGTGGGGGACCGATAGGAAGGGGTGGTCCGCGGCCGCAGCTCCGGCGTGAATTCGCGGTTTACATCCCCCCGGTCCCCGGCGTAAAGCAGTGCGGTGAAAACCTACGACTTCATCGTGGTCGGGAGCGGGATCTCCGGGCTCAGTTTCGCGCTCCGCGCCGCGGCGCACGGGAGCGTCGCGATCGTCACGAAGCGCGACGCGGCGAGCACCAACACCTCCTGGGCCCAGGGCGGGATCGCCTGCGTCCAGAGTGCGGAGGATTCCTTCGACCGCCACGTCGCCGACACCCTCGACGCCGGGGCCGGGCTCTGTCCCGAGCCGGTGGTGCGGCGCATCGTCAGCGAGGGGCCCCGGGCCATCCGCGAGCTGATCGAGTGGGGGGTCCATTTCGACGGCGAGCGCTCCGATTCGGGCGAGGAGATCATCGCCCTCGGCCGCGAGGGCGGGCACACCGCGCGGCGCATTCTCCACCACAAGGACACGACCGGACGCGAGATCGAGACGGAGTTGCTCGCGCGCGTCCGCGAACATCCCGGCATCGACCTGCTCGAGCACCATTTCGCGATCGACCTCATCACCACGGCCAAGATCGCCCCGCGCACCCCGCAGCGTTGTGTCGGGCTCTACGTGCTCGATGAAAAAGGCGGCGCGGTGAAGACCCTGCGCTCCGACCGCGTCCTCCTCTGCACTGGTGGAAGCGGACGGGTCTATCTTTACACGACCAATCCCGACGTCGCGACCGGCGACGGTGTCGCGATGGCGTGGCGGGCGGGCTGCGAGGTGGCGAACATGGAGTTCGTCCAATTCCATCCGACCTGCCTCTATCATCACGAGTTGAAATCCTTCCTCGTGACCGAGGCGATGCGCGGGGAGGGGGCGGAACTGATCGACAAGCACGGCCGCCCCTTCATGGCCGACTACGATCCGCGGGGCTCGCTCGCCCCGCGCGACATCGTCGCCCGCGCGATCGACCGCGAGATCAAGAAGACGGGCGGTCCCTGCGTCTTTCTCGACATCACCCACAAGCCGGCCGACTTCGTCCGGGAGCGGTTCCCCAACATTTACGAGACCTGTCTCACCGTCGACATCGACATCACGAAGCAGCCGATCCCAGTGGTGCCGGCCGCCCATTACCAGTGCGGCGGCGTCCGCACGGATGTGAACGGCGCGACCTCCCTGCCCGGACTCTGGGCCGTCGGCGAGGTCGCCTGCACGGGGCTCCACGGGGCGAACCGCCTTGCGAGCAATTCGCTCCTCGAGGGAGTCGTCGTCTCCGATCTCGCCCTGCGGGATTGCCTCGCGAAACGGCCCCCCGGGTCTCCCGGTGAAACGCTCGCCCTGCCCGAGTGGGAATCGGGCGACGCCTCGGATGTCGATGAACTCGTCGTGATCTACCACAACTGGGACGAGATCCGCCGCCTCATGTGGGACTACGTGTCCATCGTCCGCACCGACAAGCGGCTCCTCCGCGCGGCGACGCGCCTGCGCAACCTGAAACAGGAGGTGCAGGAGTTTTACTGGAATTTCCGCGTCACCTCCGAGCTGCTCGAACTGCGCAATCTCGTCGAGACGGCCTCGCTCATCGTCGAGTCCGCCGCAAGCCGCAAGGAAAGCCGTGGACTGCACTACACCCTCGACCATCCCGAGAAGGATGACGAAAACTGGCGCATTGACACGGTCCTAAAGCGGTTGTGAGGCTGACGCCGGAACGTTGGCACGTTCCGCTACCACTTTACGACGTAGCGAAGATGCCAATCTTCCGGCCTGAGGCTTCGGCTCACACCGGATACTCCCACGGTGCCCGGTAATCGCGCTTCAGCAGGGCGTTGGCTTCCTCGTCGCCGGGGAAACGCTCGCTCGCGCCGTCCCACTTCACGCTGCGGCCGAGCTTCTGGCTGATCATGCCGAGCAGGCTCATGTTCGTGGCGAGGTGGCCGATCTCGACGTCGGCGACGGGATTCCGTTTCGCCTCGATCGATTCGATGAAGTCGCGCCATAGCGGAGGGACGTTGTGGCCGTCCTTCTCGTCGTCGAACTTCGGATCCTCGTGCACGACGGGATCCTTGCCGTCGGCGGGGTAGAAGGTCCAGCCATCCCGCCAGCCCATGTGGAAGATGCCCTTCGATCCGTAGAAGTAGCAGCCCACCTTCGACTTCTCGGTCTCGTTCCCGGCGAAGCGCCGGTGCTCCCACACCGCGGTGAAGTTCTCGAATTCGTAGGTCACGACCTGGTGATCGGGCGCGTCGGAGGTTTGTTCCTTTTCGTTGAGGACGACGGGACCCTTCACCGGTCGCCCGCCCGCCGAGTAGATCGTCTTCGGGTGTTTTTCCTCCGACCACCAGAGGATCTGGTCGAGCCAGTGCACGCCCCAGTCGCCGAGGATGCCGTTGGCGAAGTCGAGGTAGTTCCTGAATCCTCCGGGATGGATGCGTTTGTTGAAGGGGCGCATCGGGGCCGGGCCGCAGTAAAGATCCCAGTCGAGGTTCTTCGGCACGGGGGCGTTCTCCGTCGGCGCCTCGGGGCCGCCGGGGCTGTGGGCGAAGGCGCGGATCATTCCGATGGTCCCGGCACCGCCGTCCTTGAGGAACTTCATCCCGCTGACGTGGTGCGGTCCGATGCGGCGGTGCATCCCGACCTGCACGGTGCGTTCGTTCGCCCGCGCTGCCTTCACCATCGCCCGGCTTTCGAGGATGGTGTGACCGGTGGGCTTTTCCACGAAGACGTGCGCCCCCGCCTCGATGCAGGCGATCGACTGCAGCGCATGCCAATGGTCGGGCGTCGAGATGATCGCGATCTCGATCTTCTCCTTCGCCAGCATCTCGCGGTAGTCGCGGTACATCGCGGGCATCTTTCCGGTGAGACCCTCGACCTCGTCCGCGGAGACCTCGAGTTCATCCGCGTCGACGTCACACAGGGCGACGACATCGACCGATCCATCGGCGAGGGCGACGCGGAGGATGTTCATGCCCCACCAGCCCGATCCGATCAGGGCGGTGCGGTATTTTTTGCCGGACTTCGACTGGGCCTTCACCCAGGGCGCGAGGATCTGGCCCGAGAGCACGGCGGCACCCGCCGCGGTTTGGAGGAAATGACGTCGATTCGTGGGATTCATGGATCGGGAAAAGTTGCACCGGGGGCCGCCCTGCGCGACCTACGTGAACATGATGATGAAGGTCCCTTTTTACGATGCCAAGCCCTACGATCATCTTTTTTTCGAGAGAGCGGGCGCTTCCGCGGGCATCGAGTTCGTCTTCCACGCCTTCCGCCTCTGCGCCGACACCGCCACGAGTGCCGCGGGAAGTTCCGCCGTCTGCGCCTTCGTCAACGACACCCTCGACCAAGCCTGTCTCGAGCGCCTCGCCGCCTCCGGGGTCAGGCTCGTCGCCCTGCGCTGCGCCGGATTCAACCAGATCGATCTGAAAGCCGCCGCCGCCCACGGGATCCGAGTCGTGCGCGTGCCCGCCTACTCGCCCCATGCCGTCGCCGAACATGCCGTGGCCCTGCTCCTCACCCTCAATCGCAAGATCCACCGCGCCTACAACCGCGTCCGCGAGCACAATTTCTCCCTCAACGGCCTCGTCGGCTTCGACCTCCACGGCCGCACCGCCGGCATTGTCGGCACCGGCAAGATCGGGAAACTCACCGCGCGGATCCTCAAGGGCTTCGGCATGGAGGTGCTCGCCTACGACCTGCACCCCGACGAGGCCTGGGCCTCCGCGGAAGGCGTGACCTATGTGAGCCTCGGCGAGCTCCTCGCGGGCGGCGACGTCGTCTCGCTCCACACCCCGCTGACGCCGGAGACGCATCACCTCATCAACGCGGGCAACCTCGCGAAGATGAAGGGAGGCGCCTATCTCATCAACACGAGCCGTGGCGGATTGATCGACACCGGAGCCCTCATCGAATCGCTGAAGCGGCGCCACCTCGGCGGCGTCGCTCTCGACGTCTACGAGATCGAGGAAGGGGTCTTCTTCGAGGATCTCTCCCATGACGTGTTGCAGGACGACGACCTCGCCCGGCTTCTCAGCTTTTCGAACGTCCTCGTCACCTCCCACCAGGGATTTCTCACCGAGGAGGCCCTCTCCGAAATCGCGCGCGTGACGACGGAGAATCTGGCACGGCTCGCGAAGGGCGGGGAGATGCTGCCGGGGACGGAGGTCCATGCCGCGACCTGAGCCCGTCTCCAACTTGCGCATTCGCTTCGCGCTCACGTCCTATTACCTATTACCTTCCCACCTTTGACGCGCCTCCGGCGCTTCCCTCCATGCCACGCCTCCTCTTCGTCTGCCTCGGCAACATCTGTCGTTCGCCCGCGGGCGAGAATGTGATGAACCACCTTCTCGAGCGCGAGGGCCTCGCCCCGCGGTTCGAGGTCGATTCGGCGGGGACGGCCGGCTACCACATTGGCAACCCGCCCGACGCGCGCATGACCAAGGCGGCCCGTGAGCGGGGCATCGCAATGAAGGGACGCGCCCGTCAGGTGAACCCGGCCGACTTCGAGGAGTTCGACTGGATCTTCGCGATGGACCGCAGCAATCACGAGGATCTCCAGCGCGTGCGGCAAAAGGCGCGGAACCCCACGGCGCGCCTCGTCCTCTTCTGCGAGTTCTGCGAACGCCACGGCGAACGCGAGGTCCCCGATCCTTATTGCGGCGGGCCGGAGGACTTCGAAAAGGTCCTCGACCTGCTCGAGGACGGTTGCTCGGTCTTTCTCCGCAAATGGCGCAATGGAGAACTGCGCGAGGAGCCCTAGGGATCGGGTTTCCTTCGACCGGGGAATCCGCGATTCCGCGGGTGCGGGAGTGGCGCCGAGCGCGGTCCCATGTTATGGAACGGTGGGTCCGTTTCCAGGACGCCGCCACCCCCGATGAACCGACTCTATCCCCTTGTCGCGGCGCTTCTCGCGCTGCCTGCCATGGTCCCGGCCCAGGATGCCGGACCGGATCGCTTTGCCTTCCCCTCCGTCGAGGACGAAGCCACCCTTCCCGGCGTCGGGCCGTTGCGGCGCTACGAGGGCTTGATGAAGCGCTGGCCGGAGGTGCGTGCCAAATGGGCGGCCGGGGCGCAACAGGACCGGGAGGCGGTCGTGTTCCTCGGGGATTCCATCACCCAGGGCTGGGGCACGAGCCTGGAGAAGCGGTTTCCCGGAATGAAAAGCGCCAACCGGGGCATCGGCGGAGACACGACCCGGGGCATGCTCGTGCGGTTGCAGGAGGACGTGCTTTCGCTCGATCCTTCGGCGGTGGTCCTGCTCATGGGCACGAACGATCTCGAGATCGGCCTGGAGCCGGCCGTGGCCGCGGAGAACGTGAAGCGCATCCTCGCGGCGATCAAGGCGCATGATCCGGAGACGCCCGTGGTGCTTTGTCAGGTCTTCCCGAGTTCGCCGGAGAAAAAGCGGCCGAAGGAAAAGGTGCAGGAGCTCAACCGTCTCTATGCCGGACTTGTGCGGGGCGACGCGCAGGTGACGCTGCTCGACACGTGGACGCTCTTCGCCGGTCCCGACGGGGAGGCCGATCCGCAATGGTTCCCCGATCTTCTCCATCTCAACGCGGCGGGTTACGACCGCTGGGCGGCCGGATTGCGTCCGGTCCTCGCGACGCTCGGCTTCATCGAAACGGAGAGGGTCGGATCGCCGGACGAAGAGGGTTATGTCAGTCTCTTCAACGGCACGGATCTCACGGGATGGGGATTCCGTCCCACGCCGCCGCGCAAGCCTTCGAAGAATCCGCCGAAACCGGACGCGCCCGTTTTTGTCGAGGTCGCGGAGGCGGTGAACTTCGATGGAAAAACCGAAAGCAGCGACGGACGCTACGCCGCGGTCAACGGGCGGCTTGTCGTGAAGACTCCGGTGGAGGGGCGCCGCATCCAGCAACTCTGGACAACGGAGGAGTTCGGCGGCGATTTCATCCTGAAACTCGAATTCCGCGCCACGCCAAACGCGGACAGCGGGGTCTTCATCCGGCAGCCGCAGTTGCAGTGCCGCGACTACCCGCTCGCGGGGCCCTACAAGGATCTCAAGAACTACAAGCCGCAGGACTGGAACGAGCTTGTCGTCGAGGTGCGCGGAGGGAAGGCCCGCGCCACCTGCAACGGGGAACTATTGGAAGAGGCGATGGAGGTCCCCGCCTCCGGGCCGATCGGACTCGAAGGAGACCGCGGGCAGATGGAATACCGCCATCTCCGCATGAAGAAGCTGAATTGAAACACGGAGCGGGGAACCGATGAGACTCTATCAAAACCAGCTCTGGCAGCAGGGGCGCGACCTTTATCGCATCGTCCACCTCGAACGGCTTTCGGTGGAATACAAGAAAGTCGATCCCGACGACGCCACCAAGGGCTCGCATCATAAGGTGACGAAGAAGGAGTTCTGCCGGCTCATCAAGGGTGCCGAGGAAGTGAAGGGGTGAAGGGCCTGGACCGGCGGCCGGAAGATTGGCATCTTCCGCTACGGCGATGAAGAATTGTAGCGGAACCGGCGACGGTTCCCGGCTCACGGCCAATATTCCGCGATCTTCCGTTGCAGGAAGGCGACGCTGCGTTCGAGCTGCTCCATGCCATCGACGCCGTCCTCGATGCTGATCCAGCCGTCGAAGCCCTTGCTCTTCAGCTCGGAGAAAATGGCATCGTAGTCGTTGAGACCTTTCCCGATCTCGCCGTGGCGGAGGCGCTTCGCGTAACCGGTCGCACCGCCTTCCTCGCGGCGCAGGTCCTCGATCGTCCCTTCGGCGAGGTAGCGGTCGCTCGCGTGCATCGTCACGACGCGATGGGAGACGCGCTTGAGCAATTCGACGGGATCCTCTCCGGCGAGGTAGGTGTTGCTCGGGTCGTAGTTGACTCCGAAGTTCGGGTGCTCGACGGCATCGACGAGTTGGCAGAAGACGTCCATCTTCTGGGCGAATTCGGGATACTCCCAGAAGTCGTCCTTGTAGTGGTTTTCGATGATGAGGGTGATGCCACGCTCGGCCGCATGGGGGAGACAGGCGTGGATGGATTCGGCGGCGAGCTTCACGCCCTCGTCGATGGTGAGTTCGGGTCGCCGCTGGCCGCTGAGGACGCGGCAGTAGGAGCCGCCGAGGGCGTGGGTCATGTCGATCCAGCGCTTCTGCTTGTCGATCTCCTTTCCGCGGAAGGCTTCGTCCGGATGGGTGAAGTCGGGCGAGCAGCACATCATCGGGATGACGCGCCCGGTGTCCTCGACCTCCCTGCGGAAGCGGGACCAGTTCGATTCATCGGCCATCTCGAGGAAGCCGGCGTACCATTCGAGTCCCTCGACCTCGAGGGTGGAGGCGAGGCGGATCCATTCGGAGACGGTCATGGTGCCATCCTTGCAGAGGGCCTGCATGAAGGCTTTGGGGAAGGCGGCGAGTTTCGGCATCGAGAGACGGGGTGGGTGGGAAGGGTGCGCTGGGTGCTGGAGGGGGAAGTAAAAGGGGGATGCTGCGATGGGTGTCTTGGGCGAGGTGAAGAGTAAAAGGTAAAAAGTAAAAAGTAAAAAGTGGTGGCTGCGAAGCAAGCTTCGGGATGGAGAAGGTGGAAAGCGTTCGCGTCGGTGATCGCTTGCGAGACCTTTTACCTTTTACTTTTTCACCTTTTACCCGATTCCGGCGTTGCCGGAATCGTTGTCGCATCCTTGGGCGGATTCCTTCCGATGAAGGGATGTTGTTCGAGGTCGACGACCTGGCCGCTGATGGGGCCGCTTTCGTCGGCGAGCCAGTAGATCGCGGCCATGGCGATTTCCTCGGGCTTGAGGATGCGTCCGGCGGGGGCGTAGACCTTGGGGAGATGGCTCGGCCAGTCGTCGCTGAGTCCGTGCTCGCGTTTGCGCTTGGCTTCGTTCTCGGTGAGGACCCAGCCGGGGTTGATCTGGTTCACGCGGACGCCGTTCTCGCGCATGAGGGTGTCGCCGAGATTGCGGGTCATCGTCATCAGGGCACCCTTGGAAACGGAATAGGGCATCAGGTTCGGTTCTCCGCTCCAGGCGTTGACGCTGCCGATGTTGAGGACGCAGCCGCGGTGCTGGCTGAGGTGGGGGAGCGCCTCCTTGATGAGGAGGAAAGGGACGATCGTGTTGACCTCGAGCATCTTCCGGAAGAAGGGCGCGTCGGTGCTCTGGAGGTTGCCCGAGGCGACGATGGCGGCATTGTTGACGACGGCATCGAGCCGCCCGAAGCGCTCGATCGCGAGGGCAACGAGGCGCGCCGGACATCCGTCGTTGGCGAGATCCTCGATGTGGAGGACGGCGCGGTCGGCACCGATCTCGGCGACGGTTTCCTCGCCAAGATCACGTTCGAGACCGTGGATGACGACGCGGGCGCCCTCGGCGGCGCACTGCTTCGCGATCGCTTTGCCGATGCCGGTGCAACTGCCGGTGACGAGGATGACTTTGTGGGCGAGGCGCATCGGGGATGGAGTGGTGGAGTGGTGGAGTGGTGGAAGATGACTTCTGACTTCTGACTTCTGACTTCACCGGCGGCCGTGATTGAAATCGACGGGGGTTCGTTTCAGTTCCGCTCCGGGATTGTCGCGGATGGCGACGGCCTCGCAAGAAGGATCGACGCAGATGGTGATGGCGCGTCCGGGGAAGGTGTTTCCGCTCATCTGGAGATCGCGTCCGTTCGGGGCGAAGGTGACGGCCTTGTCGGGCGCGGAGTCGCCGAGTTGGAAGACATTGTCCCGCACGATGACGGGACCGTAGCTCCCACCTTCCTCATGGAGGGTGAAGTAGAGTTCGGGAAAGCGGCGCGGCTCCCCGGTCTCGTAGCTGCGGCGTCCGCGGCGGAGATCGTCCTCGCCCTTGGTCGTGTTGTTCACGAAGACGTTGTTCGCGAGAATGAAGTTCTTCGGCTGGTTGATCCACGAGCCGCGACCGCCGTTGCGGAAGGTGTTGCCGGTGATCGTGACGTCCTCGCAGGATTTCTCGACGCTGATGACCCGCGAGCCGTTGGTGCCGTCGACGAGATTGCCGGTGATGGTGGCGTTCTGGCAGAACTCGGCGAGGAAGAAGGCCCCCATGCGCGAACCGATGATGTGATTGTCGGCAAAGACGATGTTGCGGCAGCGCTGGATGTGCATGGTGTCGCCGAGGGCGCTGAGCCTGCAGCCGGTGACACGCACGTCTTTGGCCCCGGTGATATCGAAGGCGCCCTTGCCCGGTCCTGATCCGATGGGCGCGTAAAGGGCCCAGAATGCCGAAAACAGGTCATGCACGAGCGAGAGTCCTTCGCCGCCCGTGCTTTCAAAACGGATCGCTTCGCCGCCAGGTCTTTCGGCGATGCGGAGGAAATCGGGGGCGGCCTCGACGACAAAATACTGTTTCCCGCGCACGAGATTCTCCGGCAGGCCCTCGCCGAGGAAGGAAAGGGCGTGCTTCGGCTCGGCGTCGGGGCTGATGGCGATGGGTTTGAGGGTGTTGTCTAGGAGGATGCGGTCATCGCCCGCAGAGATGGAAAGCCCGCTCTTCACCAGATCCATGCGGAAATAGCGGCGCGCGCGTTCCACTTCCCAAGGCTCGTATTCCTCCGGCCAGGTCAGAATCTGCCAGAGATGGCCGTAGTCCCACATGAATTTGCCGCTGCGGAGGAGAGTGCAGTTCTCCAGGGTGACGCGCTCGGCATAGGCCTCGACCTCGCTTTCGCTGCCCTTTTTCGAAAGCCCGTGCACCCCGATGACGGCACCGGCGACTCCGTCGGCCTTGATGTCGCGGAAGAGGAGATCGCGCGTGCCGCCCGGCCGGGTCGTGGTGATCTCGATGGCGCGGGTGTTGGTGGACGGTTCCCAGGGATTCTCCTGTTGCGAGGGGTCGAAGACGCGGCCGATGAATTCACCGCCGTGCCAGGTGAAGTCATGGAGATCGGCGCCGGAGAAAAGGGTGAGGCGGGCTCCGGCGGGGAGGGATTCGGGAAAATGGAAGCGCGCCCCGTGGGCGAAAACCGTGGTGCGGGAGGAGAGCGGGATCGGCGTCTCCCCGTCGAGGTGGTATTCGCCCGGTGGGATGGTGATGACACCGCCGTTTTCGCGAATCGGGGCGAAGAGGGACCGCACGAAATCCGCGTCGTTCGCGCTGGCGCGGCCACAAGTCGCAAGGAGCAGGAGAAAAAGAGGTCGCCGGAAGCGGATCATGATAGATGGTTTGAGATCATACCCGGTTTCCGACGGAATCCGCCACGACAAAGATTGTGCGGAATGCGACAGGAATTTGACATGCGGCGCCGTGGCGCAGAGTGGCGCGATCATCCTCCTCTGTGAAACGGTTTTGCCTTTGACCGAGGTCGAATCCGTCATAATCTGACGCCATCTCCCTTCTCACCCCTGCCGGCGCCCGACCGCATGAATAATCCCAATCGACATCCTGGACGGAACGCTCTTCTTCCCCTGGCTCCTCTCCTGGTCTTGCTGGTTCTGATTGGGTTTTTCTGGTGGGATAAGGGATCAAAAGATCTCCCGTTTGTTTCGCAACCGGTTGATTCGGGCAGCAAAGAAGAGGCGGATGCCGGATCGAAAACGTCCCGGATCGATGAGACGGAGGTTCCGGCGGGTGCCGGGGTCCGCGCCGTGGCGCTGCCACCGGCACCCCGGACGGTCGATGCCGCATTTCTCCGGGTCGGTGAACCCGTGCCGGTTCGACCTTTTCCCCGCGGTAAAAATGGCGAGCGGCGATTCGAGGATGTCACCCTGCGGCCGATTCCTCCGGCGGCCATGTCGGCCCCGCCGGTCGTGCTGGCCATGTCACCCGCCGACGGGCGTGTCGATCTCTTGCCGGAAGAAATCGACAAGCACACCAAGGAGGCTCGACGCATGGTGCTCGATACGAGCGCCCTCGACGAGGTGGTGGCGGGACGGGCGGCGCGGATGAAAGTTCCGGTGCCGGATGGTTCGGCGGTGGACCTGGTCTTCCACCAGATCAGGGACCGGGGCGGAATGACGCAGACCCTGGAAGGCGAGATCGAGGGCCAGCCGCAGAAAACGGTGGCGCAATTTGTGTATCATGACGGAATCGTCCATGGATCGGTGGCTCGCTACGATGTCGACCGGCACTTCGAATACCGGATTCTCCAGTCGGGATTCCTCATGGTCACGGAACTCGATCTTTCGAGCATGAAATCCGACTGCGGGGGCAGCCCTTCCGCGGTCGGCGCGGAACTGGCGGCGGCGGAGAACGGGGCGGCGGCCGAGGCGGGCGGTCCGATGGGAGGCGGAAATCCCTCTCCCGATACGGCCGGATTCACGACGATCGACATCGTGGTGGGCTATGACGCGGGCGCGAGAGTCGCGGACGGGGGCGTTTCACAGATCGAGGCCCGCATCATTTCTTCCGTGGACCGGATGAATCTGGCTTTCCAGAACAGCCTCGTCACCCAGACCGAAATGATGCTGTTGGGGGTGGTCGAAGATCCCAACTATGTTTTTCCCGGGGATGTGGCCGACGAAATGGGCGAGGAACTCGCCGACTTGAACAGCACCACCTCCACGAATCCGGAGCTCAACACCGTTTCGGATTACGCCAACGCTCTCGGGGCGGACCTGAAGGCCTTTGTGGTGAGGGATGTAGACGGTTCCGCCGGGATCGCCTACAAGCCGGGCACATCGTCGATCACCGCCCGCACCTACATGACCTCGACGCGGATCACATTCGAGCACGAGGTCGGTCACAACATCGGCGCATCCCACTCATGGGGGGATTCGAGCGGTGACACGTCGAAGACCATTCACAGCTATGGGTGGCGCCTCGCCCCGGCCGGTCAGACGCGGGTGCGCACGATCATGGCCTACGACTGGAGCTGGGGCAACGGCACCCGGATCCCTTATTTCGCAAACCCGGCCGTCACCTATCAGGGGGCTCGAACCGGGCAGGTGAATGGATACAATGCCACGGGAGATGTGCTCTCGGATTCCCGTTATGTTTCGGGCGGGCTGGAGGGCACCCATGGGGCTGGCTTCGACGGCACCAACCCGTCGCTGGGAGCACGGAACGGACCTTATCTCCTCTCACAGGCGCCGGGACGGGCAGGTCTGCGCACACGCACCGCGTTTGAGGTGGTGAACCCGGCGGCCAGCACGGTCTGGACCCGCGGACAGGCCCTCGACATTTACTGGACCGGCGGTGACTACGACGATGTCGTCTCCATCACTCTTTACAAGGGGGGAGTCCTGCAATCCACTCTCGGGAGTGGCATCTCCGGTGAGCAACGGCGTTTCACGTGGACGATTCCGATTGGAATCGCCGTCGGGAACGATTACATGATCCGCGTCACGAGGAACGGGACGATATCGGATGACAGCGGCCTGTTCACGATTGCCGCCGGCCCCACCGACAACTCGCTCTCGAGTCTGACGATCACCGGGGCGACGCTGACCCCGGCATTCAGTTCCACCGTTACCAGCTATCAATCGATCGTCGACAGTGCGGTGACCTCGGTGACACTAAGCGCGACCGCCAACCAGGAGGGGGCGACGATCCAGGTGCGCGTCAACGGCGGAGCCTACGCGTCGGTCGCCTCCGGTGGCACGAGCGCGCCTCTGCCCCTGAACCTGGGGAGCAACCTCATCGAAGTGCTCGTGACCCCGTTGGTGGGACCAAGCGCCACTTATTCGGTGACGATGGCTCGGGGGCTGATCCCCCAGACGATCACGTTCAATGCGATCCCGGACCAACTTGCCACCAACGCGCTCGTCCTCGCCGCCACGGGCGGGGCCTCGGGCAATCCGGTCACATTCGCGGTGACAGTGGGGCCGGGTGTCATCACGGGAGGCAACAATCTCACCTTCAGCGGCGCGGGTGCGGTCTCGGTCACCGCCTCGCAGGCGGGGAATACCTTTTATGCGGCGGCGACGAACGTGACGCGGACTTTCAACGTCACGAAGACCGCGGCAACGGTCACTCTGACCGCCGCCACGCTCTCTCAAACCTACAACGGCAGTGCGAGGATCGTCTCGGCAACGACCGCCCCTGCCTCGTTGCCCGTGGTGGTGACCTATGACGGGGTCGGCACGACGCCGGTCAACGCGGGTTCCTACGCAATCCTTGCCTCGATCAACCACCCTCTTTACCAAGGGAGCGCGACGGGCACGCTCATCGTCGCAAAAGCCGTGGCGACGGTCACCCTTTCATCCTTGTCGCAAACCCACAACGGGTCTGCCCGTATCCCCTCGGCGACGACCAATCCGGCGGGATTGTTCGTGGCCTTCACCTTCGACGGATCCGGCACTCCACCGGTCAACGCGGGATCCTACGCGGTGCAGGGGACGGTGGTGGATGCGAATTACACCGGCTCGGGGGGCGGAACTCTCGTCGTGGCGAAGGCGGCGCAGAGTATCAGCTTCGGCCCCATCGCCGACCCGGTCCGGACGGCGACCCTGCCTTTGTCGGCCACCGGCGGCGGCTCCGGAAACCCCGTGACCTTCGCGGTGAGCAGCGGCCCGGCGGTGATTTCGGGGGGCAACCAGATGACCTTCACCGGGATCGGCCCGGTCACCGTGACTGCTTCCCAGGCGGGCGGGCCGAACCACCTCGCCGCGCCCGACGTGCCCGTCACCTTCACCGTGCAAAAGGCCCCCGCCGTCGTCACCCTGACTGCGGCGACTCTCTCGCAAACCTTCACTGGAGGACCTCGCTCCGTGTCTTACACGACCAGTCCGCCCAGCCTGTCCGCCACCCTCACCTACAACGGTCAGGCGAACGCTCCGGTCAATGCGGGCACCTACACCGTCGTGGCCACGATCAACGACCCGGCCTACCAGGGCAGCGCCACCGGCAGCCTCATCATCGAAAAGGCGGCCCAGAGCCTCAACTTCGCGGCCCTGCCCGACCGCTACGTCACCCAAACCCTCGCCTTGTCGGCCAGCGGCGGCGCATCGGGCCAGCCCGTGGTTTTCGAAGTGACCGAAGGCCCGGCCACCCTCGGTCAGGGCAACGTTTTGAGCTTTTCCGGGAGCGGGCGGGTTACGATCCGAGCCACCCAGTCCGGCAGCGCCAATTTCAACGCCGCCACACCCGTGTCCCAATCCTTCCAGGTCACACGATTTCCCGCCACCTTGACCCTGTCGCAGCTCAACCAGGTCTACACCGGAGCGCCCGCACCGGTGACCGTCACGACCAATCCTCCCGGACTCAACGTCGGCCTTCTTTACGACGGCACGAACGACGTGCCCGTCGAGCCGGGGTCCTACTCCATCATCGCATTCGTCCAGGAAGAACAATATGAGGGCGACATCAACGCCACCCTGGTCATCGCCAAAGCCCCCCAGGTCATCAACTTCCCCGCACCTCCCTCGGTCAACGCCCTCCAGAGCGTGAGCCTCTCGGCCACCGGCGGGCCCACCGGCAATCCCGTGACCTTCGAGGTCTTCAGCGGCCCCGGAGTCATCAACGGAGGCAACCAACTCTCCTTCACCGCCGCCGGCAACGTCGTCGTGCGCGCCCGCCAGGCCGGCAACGCCCGTTACCTCGATGCCACTCCCGTCGACCGCACCGTGGTCGTGTCCAAGGCTCCCGCCACCTTGGCCCTCGGCAACCTCAGCCATACCTACGACGGCACCGCCAAAAGTCCCTCTGCCACGACCGATCCCCCCGGCCTGGCCGTGACCTACGCCTACAACGGCTCCACCGCACCCGCCGTCAATGCGGGCGACTATGCCGTGCTCGCCAACATCGACGATCCCCGCTATCAGGGTAGCGCCACCGCCACCCTCGCCATCGCCAAGGCAGCCCAGTCGATCCATTTCCCTCAACCTGCCGCCCCCATCACCACGGATACCTTGATCCTCTCCGCCAGCGGCGGGGGATCGGGCAATCCAATCACCTTTGCCGTCACCGGAGGCCCCGGGAACCTCCAGGGCGGCAATCAGCTCGTCTTCACCGGTGCCGGAGCCGTTACCGTGACCGCCTCCCAATCCGGCAACGGCAATTACCTCGATGCCCCCGCCGTGCCCCGCACCCTCACCGTGACCAAGGCCCCCGTCACTTCCCTGCGACTCACCCGCCTCCATCAGGTCTTCGACGGCACCCCCCGCGAGGTCCTCGCCCAGACCGATCCTCCCGGTCTCACCGTGACCCTCTCCTATGCCGGCAGCCCCGCCGCCCCCACCGGCACCGGGAACTACAACCTCGTCGCCGAGATTGACGATCCCATTTACGAGGGCAGAACCACCGCCACACTCCTCGTCGATGATCCCGGCCGGATGATCGCCGTGTCGGGCGGCTCCCTCCCGGCCGTCGGCCCCATCCCGGCCGTGGAAGCCGCCACCTTCCTCCTCGGCCGCTACGAGGTCACCTGGGGCGTCTGGCGCCAGGTCCGCGACTGGGCCGCCGGCCATGGATACGACCTCGCCGCCGTCGGCACCGGCTGCGCCGACGACCATCCCGTCCGCGGCGTGAGCTGGTTCGACGCGGTGAAGTGGTGCAATGCCCGCACCGAGTGGGAGAACGCACTCCTCGGTCGCACCCTTGCCCCCGCCTACCGCATCAGTGGCTCCGTGTACCGCAGTGGCGAACCCGCCAACGCCGCGGAAGTCGTCTGCGATCCCGGCACGAGCGGATACCGCCTGCCCGGCCATGCCGAACGCCTCTACGCCGCCCGGGGCGGTTCGGTCTCCACCGGCCAACCCTATCCCGGCGGGAGCGATCCGCTCCTCCTCGGATGGCACGCCGCCAACGCCAACGCCGCTCCCTGCGACCTTTCCGGAGGGCGCGGCACCCAGCCCGCCGGGTTCCTCCAGGCCAACGAGCTCGGCTTCCACGACCTCGCCGGCAATGTCGCCGAATGGACCGGCGACAATCCCGAGGGTATCCCCGCCCAACGCGCCCAGGCCGGCGGCGATTGGGACTCCCCGGCTTCCGCCCTGCTCCTCTCCGCCCAATCCGGCTCCGTCCCGACCGGACGGAGCAATCGCATTGGCCTGCGCCTCGCCCGCTCCGTCTCCGCCGCGCTTGCCGCCGCGCTCGACGGGGCCGGACTGGAATGGGATTCCGGAGGAACGGCCCCCTGGTTCGCCCAGACGGGTCAATCCCACGACACCCTCGATGCCGCCGCCGCCGGCCCCCTCACCGGCATCGAGGCGAACTGGATCGAGACCACCGCCAACGGACCCGCCAACCTCACCTTCCGTTGGAAAAGCCGCCTGCCCGTCGGCAGTGGTGCCCTCATCGTCCTCCGCGACGGCATCGAGCAGAGCCGCATCCATGGCTCGACCGACTGGACCGCTGCCTCGGTCTACCTTCCCGCCGGTAGCCATGTCGTGCGCTGGCGTTTCGAGCGCACCCAGCCCTCCGGTCCGCCGCCCGCCGCCGTCAACGGGGAAAATGGAGCTTGGCTCGACGATGCCGCCCTCGTCCCCGCCGTCCTGCCCCAGGTCGTGACCGATCCGGCCTCCGGAATCACCGACAACTCGGCCACCGGAGCTGGTCAGGTCACCAACGATGGTGGTTCTCCCGTCAACGCCCGCGGCCTCGTCCTCGCCACCGCTCCCTCGCCCGTGGTGGAGACCGGCCTGGTCTTCCCCGCCGCCGCCGGCGGCACCGGTGCCTTCGTGAGCGCCCTCGCCGGATTGACGCCGGGAACCACCTATTCCTTGCGGGCCTACGCCACCAACGAAGTCGGAACCGCCTACGGGACGGAACGCCGCCTCACCACCGACGAATTCGTGGCCCTCGTCAATGGCACCGCCACGCGCAACCGCATCATCGCGAGCGGAGACCGTCAGGTCTTCCACTTCACCCTCTCCAGTCCCCGGGAGGCCGTCTTTGCCACCACCGGTGGGGCCGCCTTGCGGGCTGAACTCCTTGACGGGTCGGGTAGGCGGATCCGTTCCTTTGAAGAAGACGGGGATTTCAGCCTGGGCGGAGCCCTCTATCCGGGCAATTATTCCCTGCACGTTTTCCGCGGTCCCGACGCCGACGGTCCCCAGTCTTTCAACCTCTCGGTGGATGCAACCGTCGCCGCGCGGAGCCAGCCCGACGTGGCTGCGGGCCCAGGCCTCTCGAGCCTCGTCCGAGCAGACGTGGTGATTTTTTCACAAAACGCCTCCCCGGTGGCGGCGGTGACGACCGTGGCCAACACGGGCCGCCTCCCCGACCGGTTCCGGGTCAGCGGCACGCGCGGCAACCAGTTCTTCGCGGTGACTTACCAGAGCGTCGGCGGTGGTATCATCACCTCGACGGTGGTGGCGGGTCGGCACGAGACCGCCCTGCTCGCTCTGGGCGATGCCGCCGAGTTGGTCCGGATCAGGGTGGTGCCCAACCGCAAACTCCTGCGCAAGACGTCCGGAGGCCGGACCGTCACGCTTCGCAGGACGCACGCCATGTCGATCAGGGCAACCTCGGTCTTTGACCGGGTTTCGAGCGACTCGGTATCGGTTTCCGTGCGGACCCGGTGAACGGGCGATTGTGTCCGCGTCACGGAAACACCCAGCAGGTTTCGTGGCGTCGCAGCCCGATTGCGGATAGAATTCGACCGCTTTCGGAGCGGAGAGGGGTGGTCGCCGGCCCCACCGCCTCGGATACCGGGCGGGTCAGTTCCCTTCCGATACCGCGGCGCTGGTGGGACTGATCGACGGCGAGTTCCGAGAGTTAGCAACCGTAGGAAAAATCGGGGATGGCTCGTGCCGTATCACGAAAAATCCTCCGGTTCGGACCGAAAAGATCAGGTCGGCGTTATGCAGCATCGCCTCGATCCGCGGGAAGTCATTGATGCGGCGCCGTTCGGCCAGGGTGGAAGGCACGAGAAGAGTGACAAACTCCGCGCACTCGGGATCCTCCTCCGGCTGACGGATGGGACTGGATTCCGTAGGCTTGGAACGGGGCTTGAGCAGACGGGGCAGGTTGGATTGGACGTCTCCGCGATCGGATCCTCCAGGACACGAAAAAAGCCGCGCTTTGCGGGCGCGGCCTTCGTCGGAATTCGGTTGGACGGTTTTGATCAGCGTCCGAAAAGAGGAAGCCGGAAGCCGGCTTTGGCCTTGCCGTCCGTGCCAGAGGCCGGAGCGGTGGCCGGGGTGCCGGCCGCGGGCGCGGCGGCGGGAGTCGTCGCGGCGCCCGGTGCCGGTTCGGCACGGGGGGCAGCAGGAGCGGTTCCGGTGGCAGGAGCGGTTCCGGCGGCAGGAGCGGTTCCGGCGGCAGGAGCGGCGGGGGCAGCGGCGGCGGCTTCGGCGGCAGCCTTGCGGGCGGCGGCGGCTTCCGCGGCGGCGGCGTCGAGTGTCTTGATCTGCTCGGGAGTCAGCTTGGCAGCCGCTTCCTTGAGGGTGTTGGTGGCCAGTTCGTTTCCGGGGGCGAGGTCAGCGGCCTGCTTGAAATACTTGTAGGCGGTCTCGTAATCGGGCGCGGGAGCGGCTCCGGCGGCGACGAGCGCACCGCGGAAGTGAAGGCTGCCGAGACGCAGGAGGGACTCGAAACGCGTCGCGTCGTTGACCTGGGGCGCTTGCACGACCTGAAGGTAGAGCTCGGAGGCGGCCTTCGCGGGGGTGCTGTCCGCCGCGATTCCGACGAGACCGGATTCGGCCATGACACCGAGGCTGAGAACGCTCTCGGGAAGACCGGCCGAGGCGGCGCGGGAGAACCATCCGGCGGCGGCGATGGGATCGCGCAGGGTGCCGGCACCGTTCAGGTAGTAAACCCCGGCCTTCTGCATGGCGGGAGCGAAGTTGCCTCCGGCGGCCTGAAGGAAGGCGGCGAAGGCCTTCACCGGGTCCTGGTCGACGGAACGACCCTCTTCGTAGAAGACGCCGACGTTGTAGAGGGCGAGCGGGACATTGTTGCGGGCGGCGAGGCGATACAGTTCGAGCGCGGCGGCGGCGTTCGGCGCGACATCGATCTTCTCATCCTTCGGATCGAGGTCCACGCCACGGTCGTAATAACCGGCGAGGATCACTTGGGCGGCGGCGTCGTTGCCTTGGGCGGCGCGACCGAAATAATCGAGGGCCTTGGTGAAGTCCTTCTCGACCCCGGCCTCGCCGGAGGCGTGGAGTTCGGCCATGGTGCGGAGACCGGCGGGCACGTTTTGCTCGGCGAGCTTGGTGAATTTCTCGACGGCCGCCTTCGGGTCGGCCTCGATCTTGCGGGCTCCGAAATCCTTGCCGTCGAAAAGAACGGAACCGAGGGTGGCGAGTGCGTTCGGGTTGCCCATGTCGGCGGACTTGTTGAGCCACTCCCATGCCTTGTCGTCATCGACCTTCTCCTCGCCACCGAGTTCGAGGTAGAACTGGGCGAGTTCGAACATGGCCTGGCCGTCCTTTTCTTCGGCGGCCTGCCCGAGGAGTTTCTCGGCTTCTTCCGGGTTGCGCTTTTCGCCGCCGAGGCCGTTGATGTAAATGGCGGCCATGTTTCGGCGCGCGGCGTTGAGCCCCCCGTCGGAGGCCTTCTTGATGAAATCGAGACCTTCTTTCACCTTCTCGACTTCCTGGCTGGAGCTCGCGAGGATGAATCCGTAATTGTTCATGGCCTGAAGCTGGCCGAGATCGGCGGCGCGCTTGTAGAAGGTCATCGCTTCGGCGAGGGCGTTCTGGCCCTGGCTCTGCTGGCTGAGGAAGCCCATCGAGAAGAGGGCGTCCTTGTCATTGTCCTTGTCGGCAAGCTCGCGGATTTTGTCGATCGCCTGCTGGAGGGTGACCTTGGGGGTTTCGCCCTTGGCCATGGCGGCCATCGCCGCTTCCATGGCTTCCACTTGGGCGACCATTTCCGGGCTGGGTTTTTCCCATTCTTCGGTATTGAGACCAAGAGCGGAAGCGCCGATGGCCTGAACGAGGGTGAGGGCCGACAAGGCGGCTGCGACGAGGGTGGTTTTCACGATCATGTTGATGGCGGCGATTCGCCTGGGGTTTGCTGACACTGACTGGAGGATGGGTTGCCGCGACTCGGAGGCGCAATCGCGAACCCGGGTTGAACGACAGGCGCGGATTTTACGGAAAAGCGTCTTCAATTGCAAGACTGTAGTGAAATCATTCGCAAGTTGGATAAAAAATGAGAATCTATTTCGGAAGTGTTGAGTTTCCCGAAAATCATGGAAACCGGGCTTGATCCGGCGCGCGAGGGTCCCGTCGGGCCGTCCAACCCACATCGGTCGGGAAGCGGGAGGGGAGGGCTCCGGGCTCCGCAAGCCGGGGGTCCGGGAATCTCAGCCGGAACCGAGTCGTGACGGCGGGGGGATCGCGGAACCCACGCGACCCGATGAAACGGTCCGGAACCGCCCGGGAGAGCCGAAGTTCAGAAATCCGCTTCTTCGCGGTGACGCAGGACTTCGCCGCGCTCGCCGAGGACAAGGTGGAGATCGACGTCGTCGACCAGCTCGAGATCGAGGTGATACTCGGTCCTGCCTCCGGCGAGGACGCGGTCGGCTCCGTCGAAGCGGGTCGAGTTCGCGAGGAAGGGATCCAGCGCCGTTTGCACGGAGCGAGGGAGCTCGCGCAGGCGGATTGCCTCGATCAGCTTCAGAAGGGTGCCGTCGTCGCCGACGTGGAGCATGCGCTCGCGGTTTCCTGGCAGCTCGATCTCCGCATGATAAAGAACGCGTCCGTCCTTGGTGAAGGTTTTCACTTCATCGAGCCGGCCTTTTCCGAGGTGATCGCGGATCGTCCGCCAGACCGGGTCCGGGCATTGCTTCGTGGGGATTCCCTCGGCGTGGAGTCCGGTGGCGACGCCCCCGAGGAGGGTGGCAGCGAGAGTGAGGATGGTCTGGGTTTTCATCGGGCTGGAGATTCTGCGGGTGATTACCCCGGCAGTGTGCCCGATGAAGATGATGCGGAGATGAGGAAGGGGGACTTTTTCGCGATGCTTCCGGGGAGACGGCTCCCGCAGGTCGGTCCTTTCCGCTCACGGTGCCTTGGCGGTCCGCTTTTCGCTCATCCAGGTGAAGAGGATGACCCAGAGCGAGAGCGCCAGCGAGAAGAGGGGGATCTGCAACAGGCCCGGCAAGGAATACAGCGCCGCCACGATGGGGATCCAGACGCCCCAGTTGGCAAAGAGCGTGGGGAGGATGCCGCGCACGTAGAACTCCGGGGTGAAGAAACCCGGAAGTCGGGCGCGGCGGAATCCGGCGGCTCTCCAGTCGTAGAGGATCACCGACAGCGGGGCCGCGAGGATGGGGCAGTAGAGGAACTGGTCGACCAAGACCTTTTTCACCACCGTGGCCAGATCCGTGCCGTCGCCGAACCAGACCGCCTGCATCCGGTAGAAAAAGTCCACCTGCATTCCGCTGTAGCCCCAGAAGACGGCGGCGAAGACGAGATTGCCGAGATTCCGGCGGTTCCAGCGGCCCTTTTGAAACAGGACGATGCGGAGCAGTTCGGGCACGAAAGCCCCCGCGACGATCGCCGAGACCGACGAATAGGCATAACCCCAGCGCGACTTCCACGCGGCGAGTTCATCGAAAAAACCGCGGGATCCGGGCAGGAAATAGTAGACCAGGACCGTGGCGACCATGATTCCCTGGACGAGGAGTCCCGGCACCAGATTGGCGCGGGCGGCGCGGAGCCCGGCGTGCCAGGGGGCTTCGGAGTGAATCGAGGGCTTGCCGGGAACAGGTTCGGTCATGGGCCCGGAACCTTGGCATGGACCCGGAAAAATGCGCGGGAACAATTCGACGGGTTCCGGCGGATCGGGACGGGACCCGGTCGATCAACCAAACAGCGCGGTGACGGGCCGACCCTCCGCGACGATGGGGGTGGGTCGTCCCTCGCGATCCGGCAGGAACAGGTCAGGATCGATCCCGAGCGCCCAATAGATCGTCTTCGCGAGGTCCTCGGGGGAAACCGGGTTTTCCTCGGGATAGGCGCCGAGGCGGTCGGATCTGCCGTAGACGATCCCGCCGCGAACGCCGCCCCCGGCGATGAGGGCGGGGAAACACGTGCTCCAGTGGCCGCGCCCCCAGTTGCCGTTGGCTTTCGGCGTCCGGCCCATTTCCCCGATCGCGATGACGAGGGTTTCATCGAGGAGCCCGCGCTCGTCGAGATCGGTGAGCAGCGCCGAGCAGCCTTGGTCGAAGGTCGGAAGGAGGTGGTCTCGCACGTCGTGGCTCGACTGGTGGGAGTCCCAGCTGTATCCGTCGACACAATCATAGTGCACCGTGACGAATCGCGTTCCCGCCTCGACGAGTCGCCGGGCCATGAGACAGCTCTGGCCGAAAAGGTGGCGCCCGTAGCGGTCGCGCAAAGCTTCCTTTTCCGTAGCGAGGTCGAGGGCGGTGCCGGTGCGGTCCGAGGCGACGAGGGCGAGGGCCCGCTGCCGGTGGCGGTCCATCGAGACGAGCGCGTCACCCGCCTCGACCTCGCGTTGCACCGCCTCGAGTTGCTCGCGGAGGGAGGCGCGCTCGCGGATGCGCTTCACCGGCATGCCCGGGGCGAGGCCGTCGATGCGGAAGGTCAATTCCTCGTCGGTGCAGTCGCGCCAATAGGGATTGTCGGTGGAGTCGCGTTTTTCGATCGCGGTCGTGAGGGGATTGTATCCGTTTCCGAGCCAGCCTCCGTATTGGCCGGGCCGGCGGTATTGGCCCTTGTCCTGGAGACGGCCGAGCCAGTTCGGCAGCACCGCGTAGGCGGGGAGGTCGCGTTCCATCCCGCCGGGACCGTGCTGCGTCAGATACTCGACGACCGAGCCCATCGAGGGCCAGTCCTTCGGCGTCGCGGAGAAGCCGCCGCCCACGGGGATGTGCCATCGCTTCCCTGTCTGGAGATAATGACCCGCGCCGCTGTGGTCGTTGAAGTCGTGCGTCATCGAGCGCACCACTGCGAACTTGTCCGAAATCTTCGCGAGCCGGCTCAGGTGCTCGCTGATGAGGAGATCCGGCGTTTTCGACCGGATCGCACCGAAGGGCCCCCGGATCTCCGAGGGCGCGCCGGGTTTCAGGTCGAAGGTCTCGAACTGGCTGGGACCGCCGAAGAGAAACAGGAAGATCACCGACTTGGCGCGTCCTCCGGCGAAGGCCTCGGTCGCCGCGGAGGCCTCCCGGGCCTTCAGCAGTCCGGGCAGGCTGAGCCCGAAGAGGCCCGCGCCCCCGATCTGCAGCATCTCCCGGCGGCTCGGACCGGCGCAGGTTCGTTTCGGCATCCCTTGGATCGTGAGCATGGCGGAAGGAACAACAGATCAACGGCAGGATGCCGGGAGAAACGGAACGGGTCAACGCCGTGATCGGGCCAGAGGGCGGAGGAGGCATGGCCGATATGGGCCATTGCCGTGATGATCCGCGACTGATTGAATAGGCCCCGATGATCCAGCCATCCACACTCGGTTCCGTCCTCCTGCTCGCCTTCACCCTCACCGCTTCCGCCGGCGACTGGCCCCAGTTCCGCGGCGTCAACGGCAGCGGCATCGCCTCCGGGACCGAACCGCTGCCAGTCGAGTTCTCCTCCGAATCGAAGGTCCTCTGGCAGGCCGACCTCGGCGACGGGATCGGCTCTCCCGTCATCGCCGCGGGCCGGGTCTTCAACACCGCCATCGTCGGAGAAAAGACCTTCCTCGTGACCGGGCACGAGGCCTCGACCGGCAAGGAACTCTGGAGACGCGAATTCCCCGCGGGAACCCTGCCGCGCATCACCCCGCCGAACAGCCACGCCTCCTCCACCGCCGCGGCCGACGCGGAGCGGGTCTATGTTTATTTCAGCACCCTCGGCCTCCTCGCCCTCGATGTCGCCACCGGAGCCGATGTCTGGAAACACGAGGTGCCCAAGCCCGCCTACCTCATGGACTGGGGGGCCGGGGCGTCTCCGGTGGTTTATGATGGACGACTTTATTTCGCGCAGGACGACGACCTCAATTCCTTTCTCCTCTGCCTCGACGCGAAGACCGGGAGGCAGCTCTGGAAGACGCCGCGTCCCGAGATGCTCGCCGGTTATTCCCTGCCTGTCATCTGCGAGGCCAACGGACGCAGGGACCTCGTCGTCGCCGGCTCGGGGAAACTGATCGGCTACGATCCCGCGACCGGGGAGGAACGTTGGACGAGCAGGAGCCTCCTCCGCACCATCATGACCTCTCCTGTGGTGAAGGACGATCTCGTCTACATCGCCGTGCAGAGCTACGGCGACTCGACCCGGACGCTGAAATTCGCCCTCCTCGAATGGCTCGACACGAACCAGGACGGCAAGCTCGCGCGGGCCGAGATGCCGAAGGAATTCCTCGAGCGCTTCGACGCCTCCGACAAGAACAAGGACCAGCTCATCGACGAGACCGAGATCGATACCGCCTTCCAGCACGAGAACAACCAGGCCGCCGGCGGCAACACGATCCAGGCCGTGCGCGCAGGGGGCAGCGGCGACGTCACGAAGACGCACGTGGTCTGGAACATCGACAACAAGTCGCCCTCGAACCTCTCCTCGCCCCTCGTCTACCACAACCGGCTCCACGTCGTGAAATCGGGCGGCGTCTCGAGCTGCTTCGACGCCACCAACGGCGCGACGGTGTGGGAGCGGACGCGCCTGAAGAATTTCGGCGACTACTACGCCTCGCCCATCGCCGGCGACGGCAAGATCTACATCGCCGGGCGCAACGGATTCGTCCTCGTCCTCGACGACAAGCCCGAGCTCACCGTGCTCGCGAAGAACGACATGGGCGGCGAGATCCTCGCGACTCCCGCGATCGCCGACGGACGGCTCTTCATCCGGACGCGCGAGAAGGTCTATTGCGTGTCGAACGAAGCGAAGTGATTTTCACAATGAGTCACCGTTCTCCCGCAATCGTCTTTGGAGAGACGCCTTCAAGGAGCGGGGCCGCCCCCGGCCCCGGTATGAACGGCAACCAATCCCCATCGGGGCCGGGGGCGGCCCTGCTTCTTGAGGGGCCATGACGCCTCCGCGATCCATCGACGCAATTCCCATGAAGACCCGCTTTCTCGCCATTCTCCTTCTCCTCGCCACCCTCGCCCACGCCGAAGGTCCCTCCGTCAGCATCGTGACCGGACCCTCGCCCGCGCCGCTCGAGGAACTCGCCGCGAAGGAACTCGAAAAAACCCTCGTCGCCCTCTTCGACGCGAAGGTCACCCTGACAAAAACACCCACCGATGCGCCGAACCGCATCCTCCTCGGGAATCCCGCGACCAATCCCGCGGTCCGATCCGCGATCGGCGAGGCCTGGCCCGCCGATCTCGGCGAACAGGGACACCTCGTGAAGTCGACCGGCCAGGGGCTCGTCCTCGGCGGAGGCAGCCCCGTCGCGACCCTGTGGGCGGTGGCGGAATACGGTCATCGCAACGGCATCCGCGTCGTGCCGAACGGCGAGTACCTTCCCCTCGTGAAACCGGCCTTCACCCTCGCCGGCTTCGATGCGGTCCTGCGGCCGCGCGAGCAGGTCCGCGCCTGGCGCACCCTCGGCACCACGCCCGACAGCCAGGCCTCGTGGGGCCACGACGATCTCGCCGGCCTCTTCCGGCGTCTCGCCCTGATGAAATTCAACCGGGTCGTGTTCCCCATGCAACCCTCCCAGGTCTTTGCCGGAGCCGTTGCGGAGGGATCGGGAATCTGGAGCGGCGCTCCCCCCGATGTCACCGGCGATCTCGCGGGCCGTTCCGTTTTCAAGGGGGCGAAAGTCTTCGATCATCCCGCCCTCGCCGGGGCCGCCACCCCCGAAGCCCGTCGCGACGCGGCGGTGGAATTCGTGAGAAAGACGATCGCCTCGGCCGGAGCTTCCGGACTCGACACGGTCATCGAACTGGAAAGCGACCGCGAGGACGATTTCGAGAGCGTCGCGGACCTGTATCCCGGAGCCGGGTCCGTCGGCGGGATGTCGGACGAACCCTATCTCGATGCCGGATGGCAGGGCGGAGGGTTCCTGCCGTATCCGGAGATCCTCGGAGCGGAGGAGGGAGGGCAGCCGGGCTTCCAACTTCACACCCGCTTCGTCGCCGACCAAGCCGCCTCCGTCTGGGAACTCGCGCGCGCCGCCGCGGGCGGCCCGGTGGACCCTGACAAAGCCCTCGCGGAACTGCTTTTCCCCGTCTGCGGCGAGGGAGTGGCCGAACCGTTTGGCAACGGCGTGAACGCCCTCGTCGAGGCGGGTCGGCTCATTTTCGACGAGGAGCGGGATTTCGCCTCGCCCATCGGTGCCGGAACGGGGGCGGGGGAGGCGGGATTCATTCGTTTCTACCATTCCTCCGATCCCGTCCCCGAATGGTGGGGCAAAGCCAAGGCGCTTTACACCAAGGCGATGGGCGAATTCTACCGGGCCAACACCCGGGCCCGCGACGGCGCCCGTCCCCTCATCCTGCGCTACGCGAAGCGCGCCACCTTCGCCCTCCATTATGTCACCGCCGCCGAGGCCGCCCGCAAGGCCGGCATCGCCAAGGCCGCCGGAGACGACGATGCCCGCCTCGAGAATCTCGAGCTCGCGGTCGAGGCGATGCACAACGCCCTCGCCATCTACGCCGAAGTCGCCACCGAGCCCGGCGATGCCGGGGCGATCGCCCGGCTCAACGCGGAGGCCTACACGCCCCTGCTCGAGGCCTTGGAGGAGTAGGCCGGGGAACGTTCCCGGACTCATCGCAGCCGTCCCGGTGATTCGTGATTTCCCCGCGCTTTTTGCGGGGGAGGCAGAAAAGCAATTGACGCCCCGCGCCTCCACGGGCATCGTTTTCGTCCGCCCCGGTCTTCCAGCCGTTGGCGGAACCAACATTCTTCGACAAGGTCAGGTGGCTGAGTGGTCGAAAGCACTTCTTTGCTAAAGAAGCGTGCCCCAAAAGGGTACCGAGGGTTCGAATCCCTCCCTGACCGCCATGTTGATTTTCAACGAGTTAGAGCTCCGCGGGGTGCTTGGTGGCAACGGTGGTGGCAACGCGGCAATCCAAGTCGCCTAGGTAGAGAGTGCTGCCAACCGGACTCATGGATCATGCTCGTCGGTAAAGCCTGCGACGGTAGCCCCGGTATTCGGCCCTGAAGTTACCGTAGTTCGCCAGGGCATCCCAGATTTCGCCGGGGGTTTGCGGCTTCCCGAGATCACGCGGAATCTCGCCGTTCGCCGTCGCGTAGAGCCACTGCCGGGCGGCGAAGACGTTCGGGTGGTTCATCAGGCGGCTGCAACTCGCGTGCGCCCCGTTCCGGCTGCTTGCCGCCGGATAGGCCTTCAGGTAGGATTCGATATGGCATGGGAGCCCGCTGAGGCTCCCGCCGCGGTGGAGGCTGGCGCAAGTGGTGAGCAACGCAAACTTCCAGTGACGATGCGAAATCGGCCGCTGCATGCAGCGCCGCCACGGGGGGAGTTTCGCGGCTGGGGTTTTGCTAAGTTGGACAACGGTCGAAGGGCGCCCGGTGCGGGGCTTTTGTGACTTAATCACGACCCAACCCAGACGTTCGGCCTCGAGCACTTCAAAGCGCCGGATCGCGTAGATCCTGTCGAGTTGCCTGAGGGTTTCTTTTCCTCCGTTTCGCTCGAGAACCTCGAGCAGCCGCTCCAGCCGCTCCCGGCAGAGTGTGGTCTCGTAGGAGTGCCTAGGGGCGGCCGGCGGGGAAGGGGAGGTCATTGCGGGTTGGTTCAAATATTCCCGACATTTTGACTTCGCGCCAAGTGGCATCACAAGATTCTTCCGGAATCGAGGCGGTGATCTTCTGGAAACCACCCCCGGACGGGCTCGGTCACGGTTCGTCCGATCAACTGCGTCTTCCAGCAGGCGGTCGGGACGAAGAGGTCATCCTGCGGTTTTGGTGAGGAGGCCTGGTAGACGTGGGAGTTCAGACGATGCGGATGCGGACGCCTTCCTTGAGTTCATTGAGCCGGTGCTGCAGGCTGGCGAGTGCCTCCAGACTATCGGCGCTGCAGTAGGTGAAGTTGGAGCCGGGACGGTCTCCCTGGATGAAACTCAATTCCCCGAGATTCAGGCCGGTTCCCAAAGCACCCTTCAAATTGTGCAGCGGCAGTTCCGAGAGGTAGTGGAAGGCGTGGGCCATCGGACTTTGGCTCGACTCAAAATCCCACTCCATCCAGTGGTCGCGCTCCCTGCCGTCGATCGGATCGTTCAATTCCCCCTTCAATTGCTCGACGGCACCTTCCTCTTCCTCGATGAAATCCTCTTCGCAACCGCGCCATTCGATCGCATAACGGCGCAGGTCGGCGTCGACGTCGGGGTTGAATCCTGAGGTGAGCTAGCTTTTTGGACCATCAGAGACCAAAATCAGATGATGGCCACTAAGACCCGTAAACGATACACCGAGGAGTTCAAGGCGCAGGCCGTGGAACT
>JBILDO010000073.1:0-24835 GCA_044352585.1 Verrucomicrobiales bacterium | reverse complement strand
CAAAGAGAAGGCGACCGGCAGGAAAAGGAATCGTGAAGTCGGAAACATGCGGGGAAACTTGTTGGCGGCTCGCGTGAAGAATCGGGATCAGGATTTGCGGGCGGTGAGGCGGAGATGGATGGGCATGGGCATTTCCGCGGGCGGGGGTTCCGGGAGCCGGAGGCTGCCGAGCACCTCGTCGCGGACGGCGCGGTCGAGGTCGGGATTGCCGGTGGAACGCCCCAGTTGGGCGCGGGTGACACGTCCGAGCTGGTCGGCCCAGATCTTGACCTCGATGCTCATCGAGGCACTGCGGGTCGTGTTGTTCTGTTGCATCGCGCTCTTCACGGCGGACTGCACCTTGGAGGCGTAGCCGCCATATTTGCTCCCGCCTCCGCCGATACCGCCGATGCGGCCGCCCATGCTTCCGCCGCCGGCGCGGTTGCTCAGTCCGAACCCGTCGGCCGGTCCATCGCCACTGATGCTGGTTCCGATGGGTTCCGGGGCCGATTGCTCCGGTTCGGGCGGGGCCTCTTCCGGAGCGGCTTCGGGTTCGAAAGTCTGCTCTTCCTTCATCTCGGGCTCCGGTTCAGGCTCCTCGGGTTTGGGCGGTGGCGGAGGGGGAGGTGGCGGAGGGGGAAGCACCGGAGTGATGTTGACCACCGCGACGGGCTTCGGTTTCGGCTTGGCCGGCTCGCGGTTCGCAAACCAGAAAGCGCCTCCTCCTCCCACGAGGAGAAAGACGAGGAAGCCGAGCTTGCCTCCGTGCTTCTCAAAGAAGGTGCGGTCGTCTTCGTCTTCGTCGTCGTCGTACATCGTTCGGTCGGGTGGTCGTGAATCCTGGCTGGGGTCACTTCGCCGGTTGCGTGACGAGCCCCACCTTGCTGAGGCCCTGGCGGCCGATGACCTCGAGCACGTCCATGATCCCCTGGTACTGGGTGGCGCGGTCGCCGCGGACGACGATGGGGAAGTCGGGATTCTTCGCCTTGTGCTCGGAGAGGCGCTGCTCGAGTTCCTGCAGGGTGACGGGGACGGTGTCGAGGAAGATCTTGCCCTCGTTGTTCACGGTCACGGCCTTGCCTTTCGGACCGGTGAGCTCGGCTGGCTGCTTGCTGCCCTTCGGCAGGTCGACCTTGATCCCTTGGACCCCTGCGGTGGTCATGATGATGAAGATAAGCAACAACACCAGGTAGAGGTCCACCATGGGGGTCACGTTGATGTCGTCGTAGCTTTTTCCTTCGGCTTGCATGGCTTTTTTCGGGCGGTTTCGAAAGTCGTTCAGTGGGAGGAGGCCTCGGCCGTCGCGCGCGGCGCGGGGGACTTCGCGGCCGGGGCCGGCGCGGTCTCGCGGGCGGGTTCAACGGGCCGGTCGTCGGGCCCGGAGGCGGGCGGATAGATCTCGGCCATCTTCGCGATGAACTCGTCGATGAAGATCTGCATGGAGGCGAGGAGGTCCTTGATCCGCGAGCTGAGGTAGCTGTAGACGAAGAGCGCGGGGATGGCGACGAGGAGGCCGAACACCGTCGCGAGAAGCGCCGACGCGATCCCCGGGGCGATCGAGGCCACCTCGACCTCGCCCGTCTTCGAAATGATCGCGAAGGTGATCATGACGCCGACGACGGTGCCGAGGAGACCGACGTAGGGACCGCCCGCGATGCTGATGGTGAGGAAGATGAGTCCTCCGTTCATGCGGTGGTTTTCGCGCACCATGCCCGAGTCGAGGCTGGTCCGGATCGCCTGCATGGAGCGGGCCGAGAGTCCGCCGTGGTTCTCCCGGCTCCTGATGCGGTAGCCGATTTCCTGGCAGCCGATGTGGTACAAATGATAGAGAGGCGAGCGCTTGATGTGCCTGAGGAGGCGCGGACTGATCTTGCCGCCCATGCTTTTGACGCTCTGCTCGTCGAGGTGGTCGAGGGCGGTGAGGTCGCTCGAGACGTGCGCCCACTGCTTCATGAAGGCCTCGGTTCCCTTCTGGATGCTGTTCAGATAGAGGAATTTCTTCACCGCGACGAAACCGCCGACGATCATCATGAGAACGCAGACGCCGATCGCGACCCAGCCGTCGAACATCATGTTGTTCGCGATGTCTCCGAACAGCATGATGTGCTCGAGGGTCTCGTTGTGGCCTCCGCCCCCGCCTCCCTCGTCCGCGCCGACCGCAACGAGCGCCTGGCTTTCCGGGGTGCCCGACTGCTCGGCGGCGAGGAAGGCGATGAGGGCCGCGTCGAGGGGCGCGTTGTGGATCTCCAGTTCGTCGATCTCACCGGCGAATCCGCCCCCGGCCTCGGGAGTGGTGCCGAGGTAAGCGGCTCCTGCGAGCGCCGGCATGCCTTTCGCGACCGATCCGTAGGCCTTGCCGTTGACATAGAGGTCGATCTTGCCGGCACCCGCGACGGCGGCGAGATGGTGCCAGGCGCCGGTGCCGACAGGTTCGCCGGCATTGGTCCGCGCCGTGCCCGCGGCGTCCTTCACCTCGACATAGGGGACTCCGTCATCGACTCCGAGTACGAAGGACGAGGCGCCCTCGGCGCGGCGGTAGACCACCGCATCGTTGGACAGGGCGGAGGGCTTCACCCAGGCCATCAGGCTGGCTTGGGCGCCGGCCTCCCACTTCAGCGAGTCGCCCGCGGGGATCTCCATTCCGTTCGTTCCGAAAAGGATGATGCCGGCGCCGATGAGCGCGCCTTCGGTCGGGGTCGGGGCGACGGTGCCGTTGTTTTCCTTCGAGGAGGAGTCGCGCGGCGGGGCGCCGCGCTCCGCGAAGTGGTAGACGAGCGCGGCGGGATCCGGGTAGGTCGCCTTCGGATCGCCCGCGTTCTCGGCGGCGGCGTTGCCGAAGTAGAGCCAGACCTTCGTCGGATCCGCGCCCTCCTTGATTTCGGGGAGCCGCAGCCAGAGGAAGGCCTCGTTCATGAGCGAGTCGTAGCGCTCGAGGTGGAAGGGCAGTTCGGTCTTGTGGTCGTCGGCGACGACGCGCAGGTCGCTGCCGTCCTCCTTCAGCGCCGCGAAGGGGAAGTTCCCCTCGTGGAGCCGGACCAGGACGGGCACGGCGCCGGTGGGGCGGCCGGCCGCGGAGGGCTTCACGTCGAGGGACTTGCGTCCCGTCCAGGCCTTGTCCCACCACGCTTCCGCGGCGTCGCCGGCGGCGGATCCCACGAGAGGGAGGAATGTCAGGATCGCCGCAAGGAGGGCGGTGAGGGTTCTGGGGAGCGGATGGGTCATGGGAGCGGGATGTGGGTTCAGAAGCCGGCCTCCACCTGGAAGAGGAGGAAGGGATCGCTGGCCTGGGTGGCGGTCGAATCGACGAGTGGCCAGGCCACCTCGAGCGAGCCCTCCAGGCTTTCACGGAGCGAGAAGCGGGTGCCGAGACCCCAGCTCGAGAGCCGGAAGAGATCACTCTGCTCGGGGAGGGCTTCGTTCAGGTAAAGCCGGCCGACATCATAGAAGGCATGGAAGCGCCACTCGTTCTTCAACTCGCCGTTCTCGTCCTTTTCGGTGCCCTTGAGGAGCGAGGGGGTGCGCACTTCTCCGGTGAGGAACCAACCACCGTCGCCGAGGGCCTCGGACTCGCGGTATCCCCGCACCGAGGAGGCACCGCCGCCGGAGAACTGCTCGTTGTTGATGAGCGGGTTCGTGGTGGCCTGGGCCTGGAGCTTCCCGAATGCCTCGAAGCCCTTGGGCAGATCCTGGGTGCGGGCGAGATCGCCGCGGAAATAGAAGAAGCTTCCGTCGGCTCCGAACCGTTTCGTGTCGAATTCATCGGTGCCGCTGCCGAGACCGCGGAAGGCCCAGGTCGCCGAGGCGTTGACCTCGGTGAAGGACTGGTCGCCGACCCACCCGCCGCCATAGGCGAAGGTCGCCGGCCAGTATTCGACGGGCGTCACGAAGGAGTCTTCGTCGACCGAGAGGTTCTCGTCAAAGCGCTTGAAGTCGATCCCGGTGCTGAGCGAATGGAAGTAGTCGCCGCGTCCCGGCAGGGTGTAGAGGACGCGCATCCCGGCGATCTCGCCGCGTCCGGCCACGGCCGCTCCACCGAGGGTGGAGACGTCGGAATTCTGCTTCGTGGCGTTGAAGAGCAGGGAGAGGTCGGGATTCCTCGCGAAACGGGCCAGGTAAAAGGCGGAGAAGATCTCGGCGTCCTCGATCCGCTCGGGCGCGATCTGGGTGGAGAGGCCGAGGGTGTGGCCCAGTTGCCAGAGATTTCCGTAACTGATCGACGCGTTGAACCGCAACGGGGTCGTGTCGGGGCTGTAGCGGTTGTTCAACTCGATGCTGCCATGGAGGGGAAGGGAGTCCTCGACGATGAGATCGACGTCGATGGTCCCCGGAACGACGCCGGGGCGCAGTGAGGGAGTGACCTTCCGGTCGGCCCAGGTGTTGAGCGCGACGATGTCCTCCTGCACCTTCGCGAAGTCGGGAACGGTGCCCTCGGCGAGAGAGGGGGCGTTTTCCTTGATCCGGCTGGGCAGGTGATATTCGGCGTCGCGGACGCGGAGTCGGCCGACGGCGTTTTCCACCGCCACGAGATAGATGATGCCGCGGGTGCCGTTCTGCTGGGGGAGTTCCACCCCGACGGACTGGTAGCCCTTGGCGTGGTAGGCCTTCTCCAGAGCCGCCCGCGCGCTCTCGAGATCCTCGAGGGTGCGACCGAGACCGGTGTAGGGATAGACGGCGTCGGCGATTTCCTCGGGGCTCAGGAGCTTCGTGCCGCGGACGCGGAACTGGCGGACGGGAAAGGTGAGTTCGCGCTGCTGCACGAGTTGCTCTTTCGTCGGAACCGGGTAGGGCAGGGGAGGAGGATCCACCGGATCAACCGGCGCGGTCTCGGCGGCGATCCCCGTGAGGCTAAGGGACGACGCGAGAATGCAGGTTCGGACGAAGGGCCCGGCACCTGTTCTCCATGAGTCCAAAATCTGCGAGTTCGACAAGGGCATCGGGTGCGGAGAGAATCGCGCCGTAGAATCCGTCAGTGCCCGGGTTCCTCAAGTATGGCCATGTGACGATCGTGTCACTTTAGGGGGGTCGACCCCTCCAAGTCCCCGATGCAGCGGGTTCTTCGGAGGTCGGAAACGAGGAACCCGGAATCGCCTTATTCCCAGAAGCGGCCGGCGTTGCGGGCGATTGTGACACCTTTGTCACGAAGGGGTGGATCGTTTTTGGATCGACTCCATCGGCTCCCCGGAGAAAGGAGTATTTCGGAGAGGTTTAATTCTCAAAATTATTAAAAGTCACGACGAATTGTGGCGGGATTGCCGCGATGGGCTTGGCCGATGTTCTTCGGGGGAGTCGGTTTGGCTTTCGAAAGTCGGTGGCGGAGCGTGATCGCGTAGGCCGGTCTGGGCTCGCGATGTCGTATTTTTACAAAAGGCGACCTGTTTGGGACAAGACGCCCTTTGATTGACGGGATAAGCTTGCGACCACAGTTGATCCCGTGTGACGAATGATCCGACCCTTCTTGCTCCTCATTGCCGCCTCGATCCCCGTTTCGGTTTCACCTGCCCTCTCGCAGGATGTGGACGAGGCGGGCCGCCGCTATTTCGCGGAGAAGGTCCATCCGCTGCTCGAGGAGCATTGTTTCAAATGCCACGGCGGCGGGAAGGAATTGAAGGGCGATTTCCGGATCACGAGCCGTGAGGGACTGATGCAGGGAGGTCATTACGGTCCGGCGCACAACGCGGACGACCCGGGCGCGAGCGTGCTCCTCGAGATGGTCAGCTACCAGGACGCCGACCACCAGATGCCGCCGAAAGGCAAGCTGCCGGAGGAGGCCCTCGCCACCCTCGCCCACTGGATGGAGATGGGTGCTCCCTACGATCCCGCCCTCGAGATCAAGGGGGAGTCCACGGCGCGCCGCGGATTCACGGTCAAGGACGAGGACCGCGCCTGGTGGGCCTACCGTCCCGTGGCGAAATCCGCTCCGCCGACGGTCGCCGATCCGGAATGGAGCGCGAACGCGGTGGATGCGTTTGTCAGGGCGCAGCTCGAACGCGAAGGGCTCTCGCCGAATCCGCAGGCCGCGCCGGGCGCTCTTATCCGCCGCCTTGCCTATGATCTCACCGGTCTGCCACCGGGGACCGAGGAGGTCCGGGAATTCGAGGCCGCCTTTGCGAAAGATCCCGACGCAGCCTGGGCCGCGGCGGTGGACCGCCTCCTCGCGAGTCCCCACTACGGCGAAAAGTGGGCGCGGCACTGGCTCGACCTCGTCCGCTACGCCGAGTCGAACGGATTCGAGCGCGACAATCCCAAGCCGCACATCTGGCGTTACCGGGATTACGTCGTGGAGGCCTTCAACACGAACCTGCCCTATGACCAGTTTGTCATCGAGCAGCTCGCCGGAGACGAGATTGCGGAGCCGACAATGCGTTCCCTCGTCGCGACGGGATACCACCGCCTCATGCAATGGGACGACGAGCCCGCCGACCGGGAGCAGCACGTCTACGACGTCCTCGCCGACAATGTCCAGGTCACGAGCGAGACCTTTCTCGGTTCCTCGCTCAACTGCTCGCGCTGCCACGACCACAAGGCGGATCCGTTCTCGCAAAAGGACTACTACTCCTTCATGGCCTTCTTCAAGGGGGTCACCCACTACCGGACCGAGGGGACGATCCTGAACTGGGCCACCGGGGAGGAGAAGACCGCCTTCGCGAAGCAGCGGCAGGACGGCCTCGCCCGGCTCGAGGCGGAGAAGGCCGCGCTTCTTCCCCAGATCCGCGCCGCGCTGGAAAAGGCGGGTGTTCTGGGCGAGCCGGGCACGACCCCGGTGGTCACCCTCGTCGAGGACGCGCGCAAAGGCGGGGTGGATTGGTTCTACACCACCGAAAAACCCTCCGACGACTGGCGCGACGTGGGCTTCGTGAACAAATCCTGGTTCAAGGCCCGCTCCGGCTTCGGACACGGGCGGCCTCCCGGGTCCGTCGAAAGGACGGAGTGGAAAACGCCGGAAATCTGGCTGCGCACGACCTTCGGTCTGGAATCGCTCCCCGGATCGCTCGTCCTCGACATTCACCATGACGAAGACGTCGAGGTCTACCTGAACGGCACCCTCATCCACGAGGCGAAGGGATTCCTCACCGCCTACGAGACCGTCGTCCTGCCGAAGACCGCGGTGGACGCTCTCCAGACCGGGCGCAACGTCATCGCGGTGCACTGCCGTCAGAGCGGGGGCGGTCAATACATCGACCTCGCCCTGTGCACCGGCGTGGCGAAGCGCGACTCCTTCGAGAACCTCCTCACCGGCCCCGGACTCCGCGAGCACGCCACGGCGATCCGCAAGCATGGCGGAAAGGACCTCGTCGCCGAATACAAGCGGATCAACGACGAGATCGACCGGCTCCGCCGCGCCGAGGCCGGCCTCGCGATCAACGCGGTGACCGAGACCGGACCCGATCCCGGGCCCATGCCCGTCCATGCCCGCGGCAGCGCCCACGCACCGGGCGAACCGATGATGCCGGGAGTGCCCGCCGTCCTCGCCTCTCCCGATTCGAATCCGAAGCCGGTCGCAACCAGTCCGGTGACGAGGGACGGCCGGACCACCTCGGGCCGCCGTCTCGGGCTCGCGAAGTGGATCGTCGATCCCTCGAATCCGCTGACCGCCCGGGTCATGGTGAACCGGATCTGGCAGCACCATTTCGGCCGCGGAATCGTCCCGAGTTCCTCCGACTTCGGCAAACTCGGAGAAAAGCCGACCCATCCCGAATTGCTCGACTGGCTCGCGGGCCGGTTCGTCGAGAGCGGTTGGGACCTGAAGGCGATGCACCGGCTCATCCTCCTGAGCCGCACCTACCGCATGTCCTCCGAGCCTGGATCGGCGAACCTGGAAAAGGATCCGCGCAACCTGAACTTCTGGCGCTACGACATGCGCCGCCTCACCGCCGAGGAACTGCGCGATTCGATTCTGGCGGTGTCAGGAAACCTGAACCGCAGGACCGGCGGCGAGTGGGTCTGCCCGCCCCTGCCGGCCGAGGTTCTCGCCACCGCCTCCCGCCCGGGCGCCGGATGGCCGGTCGCGAGGGATCCCGCGGATCATTACCGCCGCTCCCTCTACATCCACGTGAAGCGCAGCCTCCGCTACCAGATGCTGGCCGATTTCGACCAGGCCGACACCGACACGGGATGCGCGGTTCGTTTCGCCACGACCGTTCCGACCCAGGCGCTGAGCCTCCTCAATTCCGCCTTTGTCAACGACCAGGCCCGCATCCTCGCCGGCCGCATGCGCGCCGAAGGGGGGAATGTCAGGGAGCGGATCGCCGCGGGGCTCCTCGCCGTCCTCCAGCGCGAGGCGCACGCGGAGGAACTCGATCATCTCGTCGCGCTCCATGGCGATCTCAAGTCAGGGCAGGGGCTGTCCGAGGAGGCGGCCCTCGACCGCGTCGCCCTGCTCGCCCTGAACCTCAACGAATTCATCTACCTCGATTGAAACTCCATTGTAAAAACGCATGACCGGTCATGGCGGAATCGTGAAGTCGCGAACTCCGGACGCGTCGAGCGCCGAGGAGCGGGGCCGCTCCCGGCCCCGGCGTGCGATAGACCGCGTTCATCGGGTCCGGGGGTGGCCCCGCTCCCTGAACCACCTGTGATTCGATGTGCCGACGCAATTTTTTCAAACCTCACTCACCATGAAAAAGCGCGAAGATTTCTGCGGGCGGGTTAACCGCCGCGAGTTCCTCCATACCGTCGGAGGGGGATTCCCCGCGCTCGCCCTGACGGGATTGCTCGGCGGCGAGGGGTTTTTCAAGGAGGCCTTCGGTTCCTCCGCGAACCCGCTCGCGGCGCGCCCGCCGATGGTCCGCGGCAAGGCCAAGAGCGTCATCTTCCTCTTCATGTATGGTGGTCCCAGCCACATCGATACCTTCGACTACAAGCCGGAGATGGTCGGAATGGATGGAAAGACCATCGCGGTGAAGACCTTCGGGCGCGGCGGGAAAAAGAACGAGGGCCGCATCGTCGAGCCGAAGTGGAAGTTCAAGCAATACGGGCAGTGCGGGAAGTGGGTCTCCGACCTGTTCCCCAACCTCGCGGGCTGTGTCGACGACATCGCCTTCATCCACTCGATGACGGCGGATTCACCGATCCACGGATCGGCCCTCCTCATGATGAACAGCGGATCGGTCATCAGCGGCCATCCCTCGCTGGGCTCTTGGGTGAACTACGGTCTCGGCTCGGCGAACGAGAACCTGCCCGGCTTCGTCGTGATGCTCGACCAGAGCGGCGGTCCGATCTCGGGGGCGAAGAACTGGACCTCGGGCTTCATGCCGGCGAGCTACCAGGGCACCGTCTTCCGTTCGCAGGGGAGCCCCATTCTCAACCTCGGCCACGTCGAGGGAATGCCGCCGGCCGAGCAGCGGCGGATCATCGATTCGCTCAATCATCTCAACGCGGGGCACCTTTCGCCGCGGTTCGACAACACGAATCTCTCCGCCCGCATCGCCAGCTACGAACTGGCCTACCGGATGCAGGCGACCGCGCCCGAGGCCATCGCGATCGACGACGAGAGCGAGGAGACGAAGGCCCTCTACGGGATGGACCGGAAGGAAACCGAGGATTTCGGACGCAAATGCCTCCTCGCCCGACGTCTCGTCGAGCGGGGCACGCGGTTCATCCAGATCTATTCCGGGGGCGCCCACAACGACCAGAACTGGGACGCACACGGCGATCTCGAGGCGAACCACAACCTGCACGCCGGGGCGACCGACCAGCCCATCGCGGGCCTACTCCGGGACCTGAAGCGCCGCGGCATGCTCGAGGACACGCTCGTGGTCTGGGGCGGGGAATTCGGCCGCCAGCCCACTGCCGAATACGAGAAGGGCACCGGCCGCGACCACAACAGCTACGGCTTCACCATGTGGATGGCGGGCGGGGGCATCAAGGGCGGCGTCTCGGTCGGACAGACCGACGAACTCGGTTCCATGGCGGTGGAGAACCGCTTTCACGTGAAGAATCTCCACGCCACGATCCTGAGCCTGATGGGACTCGATCCGAACGAACTCAGCTTCTTCTTCGGCGGCCTCGACCAAAAGCTCGTCGGAGTGGAGGGCGCCGATCCGATCCGGGAAGTGATCGCCTGACCCGGGCGGAGATGCCCGCGGTCATCCCCCGATCGCGATCATCCGCCGTCCCGGCTCGTAGTTGTCGCGGAAGTCGTGTTTCTCGGGTTTGCGGTCGACGACTTCCATGATGAAGCGGGCGAGGTCGCTGTCGGTCGTCGCGGGATCGCGGAGGACGGCGCGGAGGTCGAACTCGAGGTGGCTGCCGAGGCAGGGGCGCAGCTTGCCTTCGCAGGTGAGGCGGAGCTTGTTGCAGGTCTCGCAGAAATGGAGGTTCGTCATCGCCCCGATGAAGCCGAGGATCTGGCCGGTCGAGGGAACCTCGTAATAGCTCGCGGGACCATTGGTGCGGATGTCAGGACGCGGCTCGAGTTTTCCGAGCCGGTATTCGAGGATGCGCCTCGCCTCGCCCGCGGCGAGGAAGTTTTCCGGGGTGAGGACCTCGGTCGTGCTCACCGGCATGAGCTCGATGAAACGGAGGAGCAGGCCCTTCTCGCGGGCGAATTCGGCGAGATCCCAGAGCTCGTGCTCGTTGCGGTGGCGCATGAGGACGGTGTTGAGCTTGATCTTCGGGATCCCCGCCTCGCGCACCGCGTCGATTCCGGCGAGCACGTCCGGAAAGAGGTCGCGTCCCGTCGTCTTCGCGTAGGTGGCGCGGTCGAGGGTGTCGAGGGAGATGTTGACGCTCCCGACCCCGGCCTCGCGGAGCGCCCGGGCGGTGATGCGGCCGTCGGGGAGGGGACGGGCGAGGAGGGTGCCGTTGGTCGAGAGCCCGAGGTCGCGGATGCCCCCGAGGGCGGAGATTTGTTCAAGGAACCAGACGACATCGCGCCGGGTCAGCGGTTCGCCGCCGGTGACGCGCACCTTCGAGATGCCGAGCCCGGTGCCGACGCGGAGGATGCGCAGCATTTCCTCGTAGGTCAGCACTTCCGAACGCGGGAGCCATTCCTGCTCCTCGTAGGGCATGCAGTATTGGCAACGCTCGTTGCAGCGGTCCGTGACGGAGACGCGCAGGTAGCTGATACGATGGCCGAAGCGGTCCTCCATGAGGGATTCAACGCAGGCGTTCCCAGGCCACGACCCGGCCGTTCGAGAACTCGACGGTGCGGTCGAGGTAGGGGACGTAATCGACCCCGGGTCCGAAACCCCAGCCCGGACCAAAACCATAGCCGTAGGCCGGGTGCATGCCATAGGCGGAGTAGAAGGGGCTCGGAGCGAAGGGCATTCCATAGCCGACCGAGAAGGTGTTTACCGGGGCGTTGCGGAAATACGCCCAGCGTTCATTGCTGCGCCCCCCGCGGCTCCCGGCCATGACGCGGGCGGGCCGGCCCCAGGCGAGGAAGACGGCGTCCTGGGACATGCCCTCGGCGACCTGGCCGCGCAGGACGAGATCTTTCTCCCGCGAGGAGAGTTTGCCGAAGAGCGCGGGGTTCCGGTTGACGCGCTGCTCGGCGGGATTGGTGGCGCAGGAAGCCAGGAAGAGCGAAGTGGCGACGAGGAAGAGGGCGGAGAGGGGGAAGCGCATGACCGTGGAGGTTGAGGGGAAGCTTCGCCCGGTCCCGCGCGGGTGCAAGTGCTTCGCGGGACGACGCGATCGGGGATTTCAATTAAGAAACCTTAACATTGCCACGGGCGGGGCGCGACGGTAAAGTCCGGATCATGGAATTTCTTGAGGTCGAGTCGCTCACCCTGACGCGGACGTCCGTCGGACGTCCCGGATGGCGGCGCGCCCTCCCGACGGAGCCGCTTGTGGACGGGCTCTCCTTCGTGCTCGAAAAACGCCGCAGCCTCGCCCTCGTCGGCGATTCGCGCGAGGCCCTCCTCGCCCTCGCCCTCGCCTTGGTGAAGGAGCATCCCGTGGCATCGGGCTCGATCACCTTCGCGGGGATCCCCGTGGATCGCTTCGGGCCCGAACGGTTTCGGCCGGTCCGCAAGCGCATCCAGGCAGTCTTTTCCGACGCCGCGGGCCAGTTGACGCCCGGCATGACGGTGCGGGAGGCCTTCCGGGAAGTCCTCGGGATCTGGTGTCGCAAGGCCGCGCGCGAGGACCGGGCGAAGTTGGTCGAGTCGGTCATGATCGCCTGCGGTCTGCCCGAGGCGGTGCAGGACCTCTATCCGGTGGAACTCGACGCGGTCGAGCGGCAGCAGGTCGCCCTCGCCCGGGCGCTCCTTCCCGGACCGGAGCTGCTCGTCTGCGCCGGATTCACCGAGGGCCTCGACGTCGTGCAGAAGGCTGAGCTGGTCAACCGCCTCCGGCACCTGCGCGAGGAGTTCCGTCTCACGCTCCTCCACCTCGGCGACGATCTTGCCGAAGCCTCGCTTCTGGGCGACTATATCGGTGTCCTCCACGGCGGGCACCTCGTCGAGACAGGCCCTGCCTCCGATCTCGTCCTGATGCCCGCGCACGAGCGCACCCGGCAACTCGTTGCCGCCGCGGCGGCCTGAGCCGACCCGACCCATGACCCCGCTGTTCCGCAAATTCCTCGGCATGAACTGGCTGCTCTTCGCGAACATCGCGGCGCTCGCCATTTTCGGGGTCTTCGCGATCTACAGCGCGTGCTGGATGCGCGAGCAGCCGGAGCTGGTCGACAAATGGCGGGACCAGATCCGCTGGATGCTCACCGGCCTCGTCTTTTTTTTCGTGGCGGCCCTCGTCGATTACAAATGGATCCGCTATCTCGGCATTCCCTTCTACGTCCTCGCCACGGGAGCGCTTGTCTATACGACCTTTTTCGGAACGGAAATCAATGGCACGCGCGCCTGGCTCGATCTCGGCTTCATGCTGGTGCAGCCCTCGCAGCTCGCCATCGCCGGCGGGGTCGTCGTCCTCGCCCTCGCCCTGAGCACCCTCCACAAGCTCCATCCGGTCTTCCGCAATCCGTTCGTGCGGCTCGTCGTCACGGCGATGATCGCGATGGTTCCCTTCGGCTTCGTCCTGCTCCAGGGCGACTTCGGGTCGGCCATCGTCTGGGTTCCGGTGGTCGGGGCCATGGTCCTGATCGGGAACATCCCGATCCGCTACCTCGTCACCATCGTCCTGTGTGTCACGATGTTCCTGCCCTTCGCCTTCTTCTTCGGGCTGAAGGATTACCAGAAAAAGCGGATCACGACCCAGATCGAGATGCTGCAGGGGAAGAAGGTCAACATCCTCGCCGAAGCCTATAGCGCCTACAACAACCTCCTCGCGATCGGCAGCGGCGGATGGGGCGGCAAGGGCTTCCGCAACACCGACACGGTCAACCACAAGGGCTTCATCTCGCCCGACACCGCGATCAACGACTTCATCTTCCCCGTCCTCGCGGAGATCTGGGGCTTCCGCGGCAGCATCCTCATGCTCGGCGGATTCCTCCTCCTCCTCATGCAATGCCTCTATGTCGCCTTTTACAGCCGCGACCTCATGGGACGCCTCCTCGTCGTCGGGGTGGTCGGCCTGCTCTTCGCCCACATCTACCAGAACGTGGGCATGAACCTCCTCATCATGCCGATCACCGGGATCCCGCTCCCGCTCATCAGTTACGGGGGCACCTTCACCGTCGTGATCCTCTTCCTTCTCGGCCTCGTCCAGAGCGTCTGGGTCCACAGGATCGACCGGGAGGCGGCCCAACCGAAACCGCAGTTGCAGGTGGAACACCTTGATTGATTTAGGATTTGGAATCGCGGATTTCGGATTTGCGCTTCGTGCTGAACACTGAACACTGAACACTTTGAATGATCGAAGCCCGAAACCTCACCAAGCGCTACGCCGGCCGCACCGCCGTCGATGGCATTTCCTTCGAGGTGGGGAAGGGGGAGATCGTCGGCTTCCTCGGGCCGAACGGCGCGGGCAAGAGCACGACCCTGCGCATGCTCACCTGCTTCCTCTCCGCGACCGAGGGCACCGCGACGGTGGCGGGATACGACATCTACGAGGATTCCGTCGAGGTCCGCCGGCGCATCGGCTACATGCCGGAAAACGTGCCGCTTTATCCCGACCTGCGCGTCGGGGAATACCTCCGCTTCCGCGCCCGGCTCAAGGGGCTCGCCCATCGCGAGGCGAAGGTCGCGGTGAACGAGGCGATGGATACCTGCAGCCTCACCGCGGTCGAGGGCAAGATCATCGGCACCCTCTCGAAGGGCTACCGCCAGCGCGTCGGACTGGCCGACGCCCTCGTCAACAAGCCGGAGCTCCTCATCCTCGACGAGCCGACCAACGGGCTCGACCCCGGCCAGATCCGGCAGTCGCGCGACCTCATCCGCGAGCTGGGCGAGCGCCACACCATCCTCATCTCGACCCACATCCTCTCCGAAGTCGAGATGACCTGCGGACGCGTCATCATCATCGACCGCGGCCGCATCCGCGCTTCCGATTCGCCCAAGGACCTCATCCGCCGCCTCCGCCAGCCCGGCTCCGTTCTCCTCGAGGCGAAGGCCGGTGAGTCCGCCGTGGCGAAACTGTCCGCCCTCGACGGGGTGAAGGAGGTCGGTGTAAGCGAGGATCGCGACGGCTGGACCACCTACACCCTCACGACCGATCCCCACACCGACGTGCGCGAGTCCGTCCACGACCTCGTCGCCAAGGAAGGCTGGAAACTCCGCGAACTCGCCAGCCGCACCGCCTCCCTCGAGGACGCGTTCGTCGATTTGCTGAAGGAGGAGGCACTCGAACCCGCCAACCCGCCGTCCTGACATTCCCACCCTCGTCAGCAACCTTCCTTCATCACCCGGACCTTTTACCTTTCACCTTCCCACTTTTTACCGGGGCCTTCGGCCCCGTCCCCCATGCGCCCCTTCTCCATCCTCTTCCAAAAGGAGCTTCGGTCCTTCTTCCTCTCGCCGATGGCGTGGGTGGTGATGGCCCTGTTCACCTTTTTGAACGGATGGCTCTTCGTCAGCATGGTGCGGGCGATGCAGATGCAGGCGAGTCCGCGTTCGCTCATCCACAACCTCTTTTCCTCGGGCTGGTTCTGGATGGGATACCTGATCCTCTTCCCGCTCATCACGATGCGGCTCTTCGCCGAGGAACGCAAGATGGGCACGATCGAGGGACTCCTCACCGCGCCGGTGCGCACCTCGGAGGTGGTCCTCGCGAAATACGCCGCCGCCGTCGCCGCCTATCTCGTGCTCATCATCCCCGTCTTCCTCTTTTTCCCGCTCTTCCGGCTCATCACGGGCGAGGTGGCGGCCTTCCAGGGCGGGGCCGTGATCGGGAGCGCGCTGGGCTTGTTTCTCCTCGGTGGCTTCCACGTCGCCATCGGCACCCTCGCGTCCTCGCTGACGTCCAATCCGCTCATCGCCGCGATGCTGACCTTCGTCTTCGTGATGCTGCATTACTTCCTCGGCTTTCTCCAGAACTTCGGGCTCGTACCCGGTTCGGTCTGGGCCGAGGCGATGGCCTATTTCTCGACGCAGGAACACATGAACGTCCTCACCGCCGGCCTCGTCGACAGCCGGCCGGTCGTTTATTACCTCAGCTTCAGCGCCGTGCTCCTCTCCCTGACCCACCACGTCCTCGAATCGCGGAAATGGCGCGAGTGATCCCCGAACCCCGATGGCGAAATCCGATCCAGATCCGAAGGCAAGCTCGTCCGCGAAAGGCGGGCGCGGCTCGTGGTCGGGCACGCGCCGCCGGCTCGAGCGGGGCCGCACCGCGCTGATCGTGGCCGCGCAGGCCGTGCTGATCGTGGTCGTGTTTTTCCAGGTCAACTACCTGAGCTGCCGCCGCCACACCTCGTGGGATCTCTCGCAGAACCGCCGCTTCAGCGTCTCGGAGACGACGCGCCAGGTGCTCGAGGGGCTCGCGGGCGAGGTGCGCCTCGTCATGGCCTTCCTCGGCAGTTCGGAGTTGCTCGATGAAGTGAAGGGGCTCGTCGGCGAATACGACCGGGCCGGCGGAGACCGCGTCGTGGCCGAATACCTCGACCTCAGCCGCAGCCGCGAGCGCATCGGCGAATTGCGCGACCGGCACGGCATCGAGTTCACCGGAGACCAGCTCGTCATCCTCGGCGAGGGCGGGCGGCTCCGCACGATCCCGGCGGAGGATCTCGTCCGCCGCGATCCCTCGACCGGAGTGGTCATCGAGTTCAAGGGCGAGGAAATCGTGACCGGGGCCATCCTCGAGGTCACCGAGCAGCGCCAGCGGAAAATCTACCTGCTCACCGGCGACCGCCGTGCCGAGGAGCTCGTAAAGATCGCCGAGCAACTCCAGCCCCTCGCGAACGCCCAGAACGCCCGGCTCGAGGGACTCGTCCTCGAAGGCCGCGAGGCCATTCCCGAGGATGCCGACGTGCTCCTTTTCCCGGGCCATTCCGAGGATCTGACCGACCGCGAACTGGCCCTCGTGCGCGACTTCTGGGAGTCGAGGCGGGGAGGTCTCGTGATCTTCCTCGATCCCGCGGCGGAGACGCCGAAGCTCAACTCCCTCCTCCGCGAGGTCGGGGTCGCGCCGAGACCCGACCGGGTTCTCTCGGTCGTGAGCATTCCCGGCGTGGCGGCGCGCAAGATCTACGACGTGCCGGTCTCGTTGATGCCCGGCCCCGGACCGAACCGCGACCGCGCCGCGCTTTCCCTGACGCTGCCGGGTCAGACGCAGTCGATCGAGGTTCTCGAGAACGACGACCTTCTCCTCTCCGAAAACATCCGTCCGCTCCCCCTCATGATCGCCGCCTCCGGATTCTGGGGGGAGACCGATTACCGGGACGAGGATGTGTCCTACAATCCCGCCCTCGACCGGGGACAGCCCGAGCCGGTCTACACCGCGGCCGCGGTGGAGAAGGGCGTGCCCGGCGACGCGACGCGGCAGCAGGGCTCCTCCCGCCTCGTCGTCGTGGGGAACGCGAACCTCATTTCCCCGGCCGGACAGACCTCCCAGGTCGCGGCCGACTTCACGATGGCGTCCCTCAACTGGGTCATGAACCGGGAGGCCCTCGTCGGAATCTCGCCGCGCCGTCCCACCGTGTTCACCCTCAGCGTGCCCGCCGACCAGGTCGCCCTGCTGCAGACGCTCGTCATCCTCATCCTGCCCGGTCTCGCCCTGATCACCGGGGCGTTCGTCTGGTGGCGCCGCCGTGCCTGATTGTCCTGACATTCCTCCATGAGAATCGCCACCACCGCCGTCCTCGGAGCCGCCGCCCTCGCCCTGGGCGCCGCGATCCACCGGGTCGACCACGCGCCGGTATCGGGCCGCCGTGCGGCCGAACTCGCGAACGTGCTGGTGAGGTTCGAACCGGAATCGGTCGATCGCATCACCGTGGAGCGCGGCGCGGAGAGGACCGTCCTGACCAAACGACAAGGCGCGTGGTATTTCTCCGAACCCGAGGAGGATCGCGTCGATGCCACCCTCGCTCTCGCCCTCCTCGACCGGATCAACCACTTTGGCATCGTCGAGGATCTGGGCGAAGGGGGTATCGTCCCGGAGCCGACCTCCTTGGGTCTGGAAGGCGACCGGGCCATCCGCGTGACCCTCTCCGGAGAGGGAGGGAAGGGCACCGGGGCTGTTTCGGAAACGATTGTCCTCGGACTCGAAGCCCCTCGCAGCGGATCGATCTACGCGAAACGCGAAGGCGGTGATCCGGGGGCGTTCGTCGTCGATGGGAACGTGCGTCCCTGGCTCGAGGATCCGCTGGCCGCCCTGCGCGACCGCAAGCTCCTTGCCGCGCCGGTCGGGGCGGTCGTGCACTTGGTGATCCGTCAGGCTTCCGGCGAGATCGCGCTGCAACGCCGCCTAAACCCGCCGAAGCAGGACTGGGCCCTCGCCGCGCCCCTCGTCAGCTGGGCCGACCGGGAGGCGATGGATGAACTCCTCACCGCCCTCGGCGGGCTCCGTATCGAGGAAGTGGTGAAGGATGCGCCCGGCTCCGGCGAGATCCCGGATCCGCTGCCCGCGGAAACCGCGGTGCTGCAGGTGCAGGTCCAGGGCATCGAACAGCCGCTCACGATCTTCCTGCGGAAGGTGGGCACCGCCGACGACGGACGACCCGTGCTCGAGGCGCGGGCTTCGGATCGGCCCGCCGTCTACCGGTGCAAGAGCGATTTCCTCGCCGCCCTGCCGAAGTCCCCCAACGATCTCCGCGACCGGACCCTTGCGCGGATCCCGCTCGAATACCTCGACTCGATCAAGATCCAGAGCCGCATCGATCCGCTCGTTGATCTCCGCGCCGAGCGGAGCGGTCCGAACGTTTCGTGGAAGGTGGCCCTGAGCAACAAGCTCGTCCCCGCCAACGCCAACGAGGTCAACGCCCTCATCACCGCGGTGAACGAGGCCGCGATCCAGCGGTTCGTCTCGGACGAGGCGACCGATCTCGCGGGCTACGGCCTCGTTCCTCCGCAGCGGCGCATCGTCTTCGATCTCAAGCTGCCCGGGACACCGCTCGCCGACGGCACGCCCGGCGCCCCCCGTCCGCTCCTCCGCGTCCTCAATCTCGGATGGAATGAGGGCGAGGAGCAGCGTCTCTACGCGAACTTCGAGGGCGAGCCGCACGTCCACGAGCTCGATCCCACCTTCCTCAATCTCATCGCCACCCATCCGGTGAAGTGGAAATCGCTGAACGTCATCACCTTCAATCCCGTCCATCTCGTCTCGATCACCCGCGAGATTCCGGAGAAGGACAACCTGAAGCTCGACTACGATTACCGCCGCGACCAGTGGTCCGCCTCGCGCAGCGGGGTTGATGTCACGAACAGCCTCGACATCGCCTCCGCGCGCCGCCTCCGCGACCGGCTCGGTTCGCTCACCGCGAGCGGATGGTATCTCACCCTCGCCCCCGCCTACGAGGCCCTCCAGAATCCGAGCGTCACTTTTACCCTCGTCACCAAGGAGCTGGACCGGGCCACGAACGAGCCCATCGAGCAGACCCGCGTCGTCCGCTTCGCGCCCTTTTCGGCGAACCTGTATTTCGGACGGATCGATGATTCGCCGGACGTCTTTTTTCTCGATCACGAAACCTACCGCGATCTCATCCGGCCCGTGACGACGGCCCGGGTGCCGGTCCCCTGAGCCCTGGAAATGGAGAAGGCCGGATGCGTAATTAGCCTGGCCGCAGGCCTGCTCCTGGGTTCCTGCGACCGAGGCGAGGTGTCGGGTGTCGTCGTTCCGGCCTCTTCTCCCGCGACCGCAGCCGGGGCCGGCGTCTATGCCGAGGTCTGCGCCGCCTGCCATGGAGCGAAGGGGGAGGGGAAGGAGGAACTGCACAGCCCATCGATCAGCGGACTGCCGACCTGGTATCTCGAGGAGCAGGTGAAGAAATTCCGCGCCGGTTCCCGCGGATTCCATCCCGAGGACCTGCCCGGCCAGCAGATGCGCGCGATTTCCCTGACCCTGACCGACACCCGGATCGCGGAGGCCGCCGCGACCGTCGCGTCCATGCCGTCGCACCCGACCGAACCGCCCCCGCCGGGCTTTGATCTCGCGTTGGCGCGCGTTCGTTACGCCAACGAATGCATGGAGTGCCACCGCTACAACGGGAAGGGCGAGATCGTCTTCCACAGCGCCCCGCTCGTAACCCTGAACCGCAGTTACCTTCGGAGACAGCTGCTGAACTACCGCAGCGGACGCCGCGGCGCGACCGGAGGCGATCTCTACGGGGCGAAGATGGTCGAGAACATGAAGCAACTCTCCGACGCGGAGATCGACCTGTTCGTGAACTACATCGGCGCTCTCGCCCACGGCGACGATCCCCGCGGATCGAGGGAGAAGTGAGGCGATCCAATTCACGTCGCCGCGAGCGTGAACGGGCGGATGGTTCGGTGCGGTCCATTCGCTCACGCTCATGGCTACCGACCAGTCCGCGGCGCGATGCATTGTTCGTCGCCGCGAGCGTGAGCGAGCGGATGGGGCCGTTCTCCGGACCCCGGTGAAGGCCCGATTTGGGCGTTGAAGTTGGCGGCACCTTGCTTATACTTGGCGGTCGACTGACACTCCACCCCACCAACCATGCGAAAAACCATCCTCTTGGCCGCGGTTTGCGGTCTCTTCCTCCCGGTTCTGAGCGCCACCGCCCAGGACAAGATCAATTTCGAAAAGCAGGTCTACCCCTTCATCAAGTCGGGTTGCTCGAAGTGCCATCGGCCCGAGCACGAGAACCCCGACCGTCCCGGCCGCAAGGTCAAGCCGAAGGGCGGCTACGTCCTCACGAGCAAGGAAGGCATCCTCGCCGCCGAGGGTGAGGAGGGTGGCAAGTTCGTCGTTCCCGGCAAGCCGGACGAAAGCCTCATGCTCACCGTGGTGAAGCTTCCCCTTGACGACGAGAACCACTACCCGCCGGAAGGCGATGCTCCCCAGTGGACCGACGCGGAGAAGGAGCTCTTCGCCAAGTGGATCGCCGAGGGTGCCGACTTCGGAGCCTGGACCGCCGACCCCGAGCCGCTCAAGGTTCCCGAGTGGGACGGCAAGGAAAAGGCCGCCGGCACGACCGAGAAGGCTCCGTGATCCCGGGATCCCATTCCATTTGACCCCGAAAAAGCCGGAGCCCCGCTCCGGCTTTTTTTGTGCCGCGAAAAAACCCTTCGTAAGTGTTGAATTCTTGGAAGGATTGTTCATCATGCAGCTTCCCTTCGCGGAACCCTGGTTTTGAATTCCTCCTCCACCGATTCCAATGTCCGTTTCGACTCCGCCTCCAGCGGCGTCTTCGGCCAGATCGATCTCGCCGCGTCTCCTTTCTGCGGCGGACTCTTTTCGCGCGAATCACTCGAGCGGGGGCATTGGATCCTCCGCAACGGGCGCGTCCGGGTGGTCACGGCCAACGTGCAGGGAGGATTCGCCGGGGTCTTCGGGCAGGTCGCCGAGACCGCGGGGGGACCTCAGGCTGAAGTGAGCATCGTCGTCCATCGTGGCAACGACGGGTGGCGCATCGAGGGGCGCAGCGACCGCTCCAAGACCCCCAACAACGAACACGTCGCCGCCCTTCTCATGGCCGCGATGGTCGAAAAAGGGGCGGTCCGCGATCTTTCCTTCGGCTTGGGAAGACTCCAGTGCACCCTCCATCTTTTTTCCGCGGATGTACGTGCCGGGATCCTGCACTGGGACGACTCCGACGCCCGGGCCGTTCTCGAGAACATGCCCCTCGCACGGATCGAGGGGGAGAATCCGCGGATCGAGTCCCGGCTCCGCGAAATGGGTCTGAAGCGCCTCGTCGAACTCTATCCGTGGGATGAGATCGTCCCCGAATACCGCCAGTGTTACGCCTATTCCGCGGTCCGCCGCGGCATGCAGGAGGTCTTCTGGGCCGATTTCCTCGCGAACCGCCGGATCGATCTCGAATCGCTCGGTTGCGTCATCACGACCGACCCCGCTTTCGGACTGAGGGTGGTCGAACCGCTCGACTACTACGGGGAGATCGAAGCCGGGGAGGATTCGGTCGATTGGTTCGGATTCGAATATGGCATCCGCCACGGAGGGGAAAAGATCAACCTGCTGCCCTGTCTCGTCCGCTACCTCGAGAGCAAACCTTCGGGCATGTCCCTCGTCGCCCTCGAGCGCGAGGGCACCCGGAAGATCCCCATCCAGGTCGGAGATACCGGCACCTTCGTCGCGATTCCAGCGAAAAAACTGCAGACGATTCTCGGCCTGCTCACCGAACTGTTCGACCAGCATCCAGTGACGAAGGAGGGCAAGATGCGTCTGCACCCCGTCCGGGCGGCGCAGTTGGCCGCGACCGGGGGCGAGGAATCCCTCGTCGACCTTGCACCCGAGGAATTGCGACGCCGCGCCGAGGAACTGGAGGCCCTCAAGCCGAAGGTCTGCCCGGAGGCGCCCCAGGGTTTCCTCGCGAGCCTGCGCCCCTACCAGCAGGACGGATTCGAATGGCTGCAGTTTCTCCGCGAACAGGGACTCGGCGGAATCCTCGCCGATGACATGGGCCTCGGCAAGACCGTGCAGACGCTCTGTCACCTGCACTTTGAGAAGGCGAACGGTCGCGCCGACCTGCCCAGCCTCATCCTCGCCCCGAAGAGCGTCGTGCCGAACTGGGAGAAAGAGGCGAAGAAGTTCGCCCCCTCCCTGCGCGTCATCGCCCTCCAGGGGACGAACCGGAAGAAATACTATTCCATCCTCCGGCACTGCGACCTCGTCGTCACCTCCTATCCCGTCCTCTTCCGCGACGCGGAGGAGCTGCTGAACCAGAAGTTCCACTACGTCGTCCTCGACGAGGCCCACACCATCAAGAACACCGCCTCGCAGATCACCAAGATCGCGTGGAAGATCGACGCGCGGCACCGGCTCTGCCTTTCGGGAACGCCGATCGAGAACCACCTCGGCGAGCTCTGGTCGCTCTTTCACTTCCTCACTCCGGGCTTCCTCGGTTCCGAGGAAAGCTTCAACCGCTGCTTCCGGGCGCCGATCGAGAAGAACCGCGACGAGGGGTTGCGCAAGCGCCTCGCCGAGCGGGTCGCGCCGCTGATGCTGCGCCGCACCAAGAGTCTCGTCGCCCACGATCTCCCGCCCAAGACCGAGATCGTCCGCAGCATCGAACTCCATCCGAAGCAGGTCGAGCTTTACGAGGCCGTCCGCGCCGCGGTGAGCCGCGAGGTCCACGAGGAAATTTCGCGCCTCGGGGTCGAGCGGAGCAAGCTCCTCGTCCTCGACGCGCTCCTCAAGCTACGCCAGGTCTGCAACCACCCGCAGTTGTTGAAGATGCCCTCCGCGCAAAAGGTGAAGACCTCCGCGAAGATGGACCTCTTCATGGAGTGGATCCCCTCGATGGTGAAGGAGGGGCGCCGCATCCTCGTCTTCTCGCAGTTCACCGGGATGCTCGCCCTCCTCGAGCAGGCGCTCAACCGGGAGGGAATCCGCTACCTCCTCCTGACCGGGGAATCGAAGGACCGCGGGCAGCTCTGCGACGATTTCCAGGCGGGGAAGGCCCCCGTGTTCCTCATCAGCCTCCGCGCCGGCGGCACCGGGCTGAACCTCACCGCCGCCGACACCGTGATCCACTTCGATCCCTGGTGGAATCCCGCTCTCGAGTCCCAGGCGACCGACCGCGCCTACCGCATCGGGCAGAAGAATCCCGTCTTCGTCTACAAGCTCATCACCGAGGGCACGATCGAGGAGAAGATCCTCATGCTGCAGCAGAAGAAGCGCGCTCTTTTCGAAGGCATCCTCGAGGGCACGCCGCAGAAGCTCTCCTTCTCCGAGGAGGAGCTCGACGATCTCCTCGCGCCGATGAAGTGATCGCCGTGCGGCTCACTCGTAGACCAGCCCGGGAATCTTGCCGTGGGCGACGAGCCGTCCCGATTCGGTGTTGAGCTCGAAGATGTCGACGCCGGCGCCGGTCAGTCCGGTGGTTGACTTGCTCCGCGCACCGAAGACGTAGTGTTTGTCTTCCTTCGGATCGTAGCCCATGTAGAGCATGACATGGGAGACGCGGTGTCCCGACTTCCACGTGCCTCCCCAGAAAATCAGGTCACCGGGGGAGAGCTTCCTGAGCAGCTTCGACGAGGCACCTTTGCCGTAGACATCGTCGAGGAGCTTCTTGCGCTTCAGCCAGTCATACTGATCGTAGGAGGTGCGGGGGCAGTCCTTGATCCCGATGTTGGTGAGGAGATACTGGATCGTCGAGGAGCAGTCCAGCCCGCCCGTGTCCGGATCATCGGCGCCGAAGACGTAGCGGAGCTTCTTTCCGGCGAGGGCGTGCGCTTCCGCGCGGAGTTGGGAAAGGGTGGGGCCCGTCGCTTTCGATTCCTTGGTCTCGCCGGGCGTTTCCGCATCCTCGTTGGAGCCAGGGGTTTTGGAACCTCCGGGGGCTTCGGTCTCCTCCGTGTCTTCGGAGGCCAGGGTCGAGGATTCCCCCTCCTTCGCGGATGATGGCTTCGCCTCCGGGGGCAGATCGGACTTGGCGACTTCCTTGGGCGCCTCCGTGGCGGGCTCGACCGTGGTTTCGGGGGCTGGCTCGGTAGCAGGGGCGGGGATCGCCGGAATGTCCGGGATCGGCGGGGGCGGGATCGTGAGCCGGACTGTCTGCGTGCGCATCTGGTCGAATCCGCCGCGGACATTCTGCTTGATCGGCACGACCGGACGGAAGGAACGCTCCCGCGGCGGGTTCGGACCGGCCTGAGCCGAGGAATCAAGGATCAACACCACGGCGAAAGCCGCGGGCAGGAAATGATTCGGACGAAATAAGCGCATACGTTGAATTCTAAGAGGTCTTAACAAAAATAAAATAAAAATTTTAAAAAAGTTTTTGAATCCATGATTTCCATATCCGCACGAGGCCCCCGCCCTGCGCTCGAGGCGCCGGAGATTCCGATCTCCGTCGCCGAGCCTTTCGAGGTGTAGCGATCGCGCGCCGACCCTGCGACCTGGTCCATCGAGCGGCTCGGGTGGCCTGCGGAATGGCGCGACACGAACCGCCCCGCAAACCGGGAGCGCTGCCGGGAAGCCGTTGACCGGCTCTTCACCTTGACCGGTGCCGAACTCGAGGCCGAGCGCGCGTTGCGTCCTTGGGATCTCGGGCACGTCCACCTCGGGGGAGGGATCGCGCGAAGGGCGGTATTGCCTCCTCCGCGGCGGGATCGTGGACGTCTACGCTCAGGAACGCGGGGCGCGGTTGGCCGAGGCGTTCTTCAGCGACTGCGGCGAGGCGGACCGGTTTCTCCTCAATCTGTGGCTCCCTGTCTGGCTCGATCGTCTTTGTCTGCCCTGCCGCACGAGTGACGGAAGCGAAATCACCCGCTTCCTCTGCCCCCTCCGTCCCACCTCGATCCCCCCGAAAACATTCCCACGTGACAGCCCCCTCCACCCCGGTCATGATCCCGCCACCGCCCACCCCCCACCCCCCCCCCCGGCCCCCCGCCCCCCGCCCCCCCCCCCCGCGGCGCCCCCCCCCCGCCCGCCCCCGGCGCGC
>JBILDO010000021.1:0-78999 GCA_044352585.1 Verrucomicrobiales bacterium | reverse complement strand
GTCGCAACCGGCGGGGAGGGATATTCGCTGACCATCACCGTCACCAACATTCCCGGAGCCAAGGGGAATCTTCTCGTCGGACTTTATGATTCCGCCGCCTCCTTCACCGCGGAACCGCTTCCGAATTCCCCGAAGATCCCCGTCATGTCGACCGACGACGTCAACACCACCATCGAAAACCTCAAGCCCGGCACCTACGCCGTCGCCGTGATCCAGGACCTCAACGGGAACGGCGAACTCGACCGGAATTTCCTCGGCATGCCCAAGGAACCCCTCGCCTTTTCCGTCATCACCGAGATTCCGAGAGGCAAACCGGAATTCTCCGACTGCGCCTTCGCAATCCAGGACGCCGATGTGTCCCTGACCATTCCGCTGGTCCTGAAGTAACCGCGGCGGGATTTCCCCCCATGAAAAAGGCGCGTCCCGGACCGGGAACGCGCCTTTCGCAACGGCAACGGGGGGGGAAAGCTCGACGCCACCTCGACTCAGATTTCGGCCTTCTCCTTCGCGGCAGCTCCGGGGGCGGACGGAGCCGGTGCCCCGGGAGCCCCGGGCTGGACGATCTTGGCCTTCTCGCGGAGATCCTTCACGTAGGCACCCATTTTCTCCGACTTGCGCTGGTCGAGAAGGGTCGCCGAAAGGTCTTTTTCCACATCGGTGAAGGCGAGGGTTTTCGCCTCCTTCTTGCCGCTGACCTTGATGATGTGAAAGCCGAACTGCGTCTTCACGCATTCGCCGATCGCGCCGATTTCCTGGGCGAAGGCGGCCGTCTCAAATTCCGGCACCATCTGGCCCTTCTCGAATTCACCGAGATCGCCTCCCTGCGCCTTGCTCGGGCAGTCGGAGTGCAGGCCGGCCATTTCGGCGAAATTCTCGCCTTTCTTCGCGGCGAGTTCGGCGCGGAGTTCCTTCGCAATCTTCTCCTTCGCCGCAAGCTGGGTGGGATCGGTGATCCCTTGGGTGGAAATGAGGATATGCGAGGCCTCAACCGACGCCTTCTGCTCGAACTCCTCCGGGTGTTCCTCGAAATACTTCTTCACTTCCGCGGATCCGGGTGCCTCCACCCCGGCCGTGACCTTTTCGAAAAGCTTGCGGATCTTCGTGTCGATCGCGATCTGCCCGCGGATGCGGTCGAGGCTGACCCCGGCCGACTTCGCGAAATTCTCGAGGGTCTCGCCCTCCGGGACCTGGGCGGCGATCTCCTTCAGGCTCGCCTCGATCTCCGCGGCTTCGACCTTCATGCCCTCCTTTTCGGCGGCGTTGGTGAGAAGCGCCTTCTGGATAAGCTCATTCATCACCATCTGCTGGATCTGGGGTTCGATCATGGCGCGCTGCTCCTGCGGCATCTGTTCGAACTGGCGGCCGTAACGGGCCGTGAAGAGTTCACGCACGTCCAGCACGGTGATGGGGGTGCCGTCCACCTCGAGGATTACGTCGGTTTCCTTGGGAGCGGCTTGCGCCGGGGCTGCCGGGAGCGCGGGGGCCGGAATCACGGGCTTCGGCGCTTCCGCGGCGGGGGCGGGATCGGCCGGCTTCGGGGCCGGAGGGGCATCCTGGGCTTGGGCAAGGGAGACGGAGAACGCGAGACCAAGCGCGAGGGCCGTCCCGGACAGGTGGTTGCTGAGGGTATTCATGAATGACAGGTGGGATCGCGGAAAAAGTCACGGAAGGGAAACGAACCAGGGACCTTGACGGCGCGGTGAACTGTCGGCGGATTCCCGGTTCTCAACAACCGGAATCTGCACGCATTCGCGGTCTTCAGCCCGCGGCCCCGGTCAACATGCGGGCGCGAGAAAACTGACCCGTGTGGTCCCGTAACGGCGCTCATCCTTTGCCGACCAGAGTCGGGCCGGTGGCAACGGCTCCGACGCGAGGGTTTCCAGCACGAGCAGACCGCACGGGACGAGCGTAGCGACGAGGGCCTCGTTTTCGAGAAGCCCCGTCAGGATTTCCCGCTCCGGCGCTTCCCTCGCGTAGGGCGGGTCCGCAAAAACCAGATCGTAACGGGACGGCGGCACCGAAGCGAGGAAGGAAAAGACATCCCGTCGGTGGACCTGCCCCCCCGCAAGGCGGGTTTTTGCCAGATTTTTCCGGATCACCTCGCACGCCGCCGCCTGTGCCTCGACGAAATCCGCCGCCTCCGCCCCACGGCTCAGGGCCTCCAGCCCGAGAGAACCGGTCCCGGCAAAAAGATCGAGCACGCGGGACCCGACGGTCAGTTGCCCCAGTGCCGAAAAGAGCGACTCCCGCACCCGGTCTGTCGTCGGGCGGGTCAGCGAGCGGGGCACTTGCAGCGGGACACTGCCCGCGATTCCGGAAATGATGCGCATGGGACTTCCTCGGGCGGAGAATAAGGCCAAGGAATGCCGCGCTCCAGCCGTTATTCCGAGGAGACACCGGAAACTGCTGGCGACCGGCCCGGTTTTCGCGGACGATCCCTCTGGTTTTGCTCCCCGGTTCCCCGGGGCTCATCAGCCCCATCGAAATGCGTTTGATCCGACGGCTTTTCCTCCTCGCATGCCTCGCCGCAGCCTGCACCGCGGTATGGGCCGCCGTCTACGCGCGTCGCGAAGGCTTCTCCGACAGCTGGCGGAACGCGATCGAGCGCGAGTTCGCCGAACGCGGCTACGAGGTCGACATCGGCAAGCTCACCCTCGGGGCCTTCCGCGGCCTCGTGGCCGAGGACGTCCGCTTTTTCCACGACGCCACCCGCGCCCAGGAATTTGCCTACATCGACGACGTCTTCCTCGACGTCGATCTCAGCCGTATCCTCAACAAGCAGGTATCGATCAATACCCTCGATGTCCAGAACGCGAGACTCTCCCTCCCCCTCGACCCGGCCCGGCCCCGTCGCCTCGACGTGACCGGCCTCTCCGGGCGGATCGTCATCACCGAGAGCGTCATCGAAATCGTCAAGGCGGAGGCGTCCGTGGCCGGGGTCGATCTCGAAGTCAAGGGCTCCCTTGTCCGCCCCCCCCTCGACGGTAAAAAGGATCCCCCGGATGACCCGCGTGCGCGCGAAGCCGCCTTCAACGAACGCCGCCGCCAGGTCCTGCGCGTTCTCCGCGAGTTCGAACGCTATGACTTCGCCGGTGCCCGGCCCCGGGTCTCCATCGAATTCCGGGGGGATCTCGAGGACCTCGCCACCCTCACCGCGAGCGCCCGCATCGCCGCCCCCGCGTTCAGGAAAGAGGGCCAGACCTATGAGGTAGGCAGCCTCGACGCCCTCGTCCGTTTCGACGGCCGCGAGAACCGCGCCCGCATCGAGGAACTCGCGGTTCGAGACGAAAAGGGCCTCTTCCAAGCCACCGGCGAGTGGACCCAGGAGGGCAACCGGCTCGACTTCACCGCCACTTCCACCGCGGACATCGCCGGTCTCACCGGACTCTTCTGGAACGACAAGAAACTCGGCGAAGTCGTGTTTTTCACCCCGCCCGCGATCGAGGCAAGCGGACATCTCGATCTCGATCTCCTCGGCGCACCGATCCGCGGCTTTCCCGGTGAGATCATCGGGGACGTCCGCACCGAACGCTTCGTCACGCGCGGAACCGTCTTCTCAGGTGCCAAATTCGGCTTCAGCCTCTCCGGCGAACGCGTGTATCTGCGCAATCTGCGTCTCGACCACAAGACCGGCGTCGCCTTCCTCAACCTGAAATACGAACCCGGAAAAGGCGACCAGACCATCCAATACCAGACGGAAATCAAGCTCGACCCCCTCGTTTTCCGCCCCTTTTTCGATGAACGGGGGCGCAAGATCATCGACTCATGGAATTTCAACGAGACCTCCTCCATTTACATCGCGGCGGTGGGACAGGGCGAAACCTGGAAATTCACCACCTGGAAAAACCGCGGTGTGATCGACCTGCGGCAGTTCCGTCTCAATGGAGTCGATTTCCTCGAACTCGAGACCGATTACGAATCCGACGAAGCCAACCAGTGGTTTCGCAATGTTTCCCTCGTCAGGGCCGAGGGCAAAATCGTCGCCGAGCTCGCCCAGAACGACCGCGCCGCCCGCACCTGGGAAGTGAAGGGGGTCGTCTCCACCGTCGATCCTGTCGAGGGGGCCCGCGCCTTCAATCCCAAGCTCTCGAAAGCGCTCGAGAAATACCGCCACGAGAGTCCTCCCACGATCCGGCTCGCGGGTCGGCTCGACGGCCGGCGCAACGAGGAAGTCGGTGACCAGCCGCGGCGCAACGAACTGACCGTTTCCTTCAGCGGCGGTGGCGACGCCCGGTATGATTTCCTCGGCAAAACCCTCACCTTGAGCGACCCCGTCGGCGAAGTGCGGATCAGCGGCAGCCGCGTCCACCTCACCCGGCTCTCCGCCTCCGTCTTCGGCGGTGCCATCGATCTCCGCTACGAGGTGGACGACGTCCGCAGTCCCGAACCGCCCTTCCAGATGCACGCCGCCGTCCGCGGCGTCCCCCTCGAACGCGTCACCCGCCATTATGGCGAGAAAGGCGACATCACCGGCGCCGTTGATCTAGATCTCGACCTCACCGGAAAGATCGGTCGGATCGCCTCGGTCCAGGGTGGGGGAAACGCCCGCATTTCCAACGGTTATCTCTTCGCCATTCCCATCCTCGGTCCCCTCGGCGCGCTTCTTCCGGGCCAGGGCGGCGATTCCTCCGGCGGCACCCCGTCCAATCGCGCCGGACCCGGCAACATCGCCAAGGAAGCCTCGGCCACCTTCCGCATCGAGAACGGTGTCCTCGCCACCCGGGATCTCGAGGCACTCACCCGCGCCTTCCGCGTCAAAGCCGCCGGGTCCGTTTCCCTCGTCGACCAGTCCGTCGATCTCGAGGCGGTCGTCAACACCCGGGGCGAAATCTCCAGCACCGTCCTCACGCCCGTCAGCGAACTCCTCACCTACTCCTGCACCGGGACGATCCGCGAGCCGGTGTGGAAGCCCAAACACATCTCGAATCTCGGCCAGGTGCCCGTCACCCTCATCTCCGAACTCACCAATATTCCGATCGAAGGCCTCAAGAAACTCGGCCAGATCGGACAGGAACTCTTCACCCTGCCGGAACGTGCCCTCAATCTTTCCGGAAGCGGCGGCGAAAAGCAAAACGGAGGCGATCCGGCCGCCGGAAACGGGAAGCCCGTGCCGGAAAGTTCCGGCCGTGAACGCCGTTTCCCATGGGGTGGGCGACTCGGTAACAGCGAAAAGGAATCCTCACCCGCCCCCCGTCGACTCTTTCAACTGCCGCCGGACTAGGCGGCGGGAAGGTGGTTGTCAACAGCCCCTTGAAGGCTCGTGCGTCAGCCCCTGAGCCCCGAACTTTCCACCTCGATCGGGCCGGGATCATCGGAGGCTTTTGTTCTCGCCCTGCTTCCCGCCGAGCTTCCCCGGAGAAGCTCGGCAACAAACCACCAACGGATCCCGTAAAGGCCTTCCCGTTGTCGAAGATGCAGCGATCATCCTCCTTTGCCACGCGCACCTCACGCCTTCGCCAGCTTCAACACGGCCTCAACGAGGCCCGGGATGTCGTGGTCCTTCGCCTCGAGGTCGATGCGATAGCCGTTTTCCTCGACGGCCTCGCTCGTGACGGGGCCGATCGAGACGATCTTGCAGCCTTCGGGGATGGAGAGGCCGAGGTCGAGGAAACACTCGACGGTGGAGGCGCTCGTGAAGGTGATGAAGTCGGCGCCCTCCTCCTTGAAGCGCTTCACCGCCCCGGTGGGATCTTCGGTCTCGGGCACGGTCTGGTAGGCGATCGCCTCATCGAGGATCACACCGGCCTTGCCGAGTGACTGGGAGATGACGTCGCGCGCGCCCTTGGCCCGCACCCAGAGCATGGTGGTGTTCTCGATCGAGCCGACCTCGGTGAGGAAGGCCTCGGCGAGGGCCTCGGCGACGTGCTTCTTCGGCATCAGATCCGTGGCGAGGTGGTATTCCTTCAGCTTCGCGGCGGTGCCGGGTCCGACCGCGGCGATGCGGGCGCCGCCGATCTCGCGGGCGTCGTTGCGGATCTTGTAGAAGGCGTCGAAGAAATACTCGACCGCGTTCGGGCTGGTGAAGATGATCCACTCGTAGGTGTGGGCGTCGACGACCATGCGGGCGAACTCGCGGGCCTCTTCGCCCTGCGAGGGTTCGATGCGGATCGTGGGCATCTCGAGGACGTCGGCACCAAGGTCGCGGAGACGGCGGCTGAGACCGCTGGCCTGGGGACGGGTGCGGGTGACGACGATGCGTTTGCCGCGGAGGGGACGCTCCTCGAACCAGTTCAGCTTTTTCCGGCAGTTCACGACGGTGCCGAAGACGGCGACGGCGGGGGCCTGGAAATTCTCGCGCTGGGCGATCCCGGCGATGGTGGCGAGGGTGCCGGTGATGGTGCGCTGCTGGCCGGTGGTGGCCCAGCGGACGAGGGCGACGGGCAGCTCGGGATCACCGCCTTCCTTCAAAATCGCGGCGGTGATGATGGGTAGGCGTTCGACGCCCATGAGCATCACCTTCGTTCCCGGGGCCTTCGCGATCTGGGCGTAGTCGAGGGACGATTCCTCCTTCGTGGGATCCTCGTGTCCGGTGAAGATGGTGAGCTGGGTGCAGTGGCTGCGGTGGGTGACGGGGATGCCGGCGTAGGCGGGGCCGGCGATGGAGGAACTGATTCCGGGCACGATCTCGAAGGGAATCCCGGCGTCGCGGAGCTCCTCGGCCTCCTCGCCGCCGCGTCCGAAGATGAGGGGGTCGCCGCCCTTCAGCCGGGTCACGATCTTTCCTTCCTTCGCCTTGTCGATGAGGAGCTGGTTGATGCCGCCCTGGGGAATGGCGTGGTCCTTCGCCTTCTTGCCGGCGTAGATTTTCTCGGTGCCGGGCCTCGCCCACTGGAGGAATTCGGCGTTGGAAAGGTAATCGTAGACGATGACGTCGGCCATCTCGATGCACTCCTTGCCGCGCAGGGTCATCAGGCCGGGGTCGCCCGGGCCCGCGCCGACGAGATAACAGATGCCGGTTCCGCTCTTTTTGCTCATGTCAGGAATTTCGGGAGTGTTTCAAGGCCAGCAACCACCCGGCGAGGGCGGAGGGCTCGGCGGCGGGGCCTCGGACTTCGGCGACGAAGGGATCGCCGGAAGGATCGGCCTCGTCGAAGACGCGCACGGCCATCGCGAGGGTGGCGCCGCCGTCCTCGAACCAGGTGCGGGCGCCGACGGGCGTCTGGCAGCCGGCCTTGAGGGCGGCGAGCCAGGCGCGCTCGGCGGTGACGCGGGTGAAGGTGGGGGCGTGGTTGATGGTCGCGAGGGCCTCGCGCACGGCGGCGTTCTCCTTCAGGATCTCGATGCCGACGGCCCCCTGGCCGGCGGCGGGGAGGAATTGCTCCTCGTCGAGTTCGCGGGCGTGGACGATGGCGCCCTCGAAGTCGAAGGTGGCCTTGCCCGGGGTGTAGATGCCGAGGCGCTCGAGCCCGGCGCGGGCGAGGAGGATGCCGTGCCATTCGCCGCGGGCGGCGTGGTCGAGAAGCTTGCGGATGCGGGTGGGGACGTTCCCGCGGATGTCGACGACGTTCACGTCGCGACAGAGCCACGACAGTTGCCGGGCGCGGCGGACGGAGCTCGTGGCGATGGTTTTGCCACCCAGGAGGGTCAGATCGGTGCCCAGACCCGCTTCGAGGGAGAGGAGGATGTCGGGAGTCTCGGCACGCGGCAGGGTGCAGCAGATCTCGAACTCGGGCGCGAGCTCGGTGGGCACGTCCTTCAGGCTGTGGACGGCGAAGTCGATCTCCTTCCGCAGGAGGGCTTCCTCGAGTTCCTTGGTGAAGATGCCCTTGTCGACGACGGCGTTTTCGCCCTGGCTGAATTCGCTGAGCTTCAGGTCGGGCCGCTTGTCGCCGATGGTCTGGATGATCTTCACCTCGCAGGCGATGCCGGCGGCGGCGAGGGCGTCGCGGGTCATCGTGGCCTGGGCGAGGGCGAGTTCGCTGCCGCGGGTGCCGAGGAGAAAGGGTTGGCTCATGCGTTCAGGGTTGCGGGAGGGGGCGGCCGGCCGAGTCGCTGCGTTTCGCCGCCGGATCGGTCGCCCCGCGTTCATCGGGCACGCCGGCGAGGGCTTCAATGCCTTTTTCCCTGAGGAAGGCGGCGATGAGGTCGCGGCAGACGGCGATCTGGCGTTCGCGCCGGGACTTGCCCTCGCTCGCGATCTGCTGGAGCTGGTCGATGTTGTAAAGGTAGACGTTGTCGATCCCGTTGACCTCCTCCTCGATGTCGCGCGGCACGGCGATGTCGATGAGGAAGAGGGAATGGCCGCGGCGGCGCTCCATGACGCGCCGGATCATGGGAGCGTGGACGACGGCGTGGGGCGCGGCGGTGGAGGAGATGATGATGTCGACGTGGTCGAGCTTCGTCTCCCAGTCGTCGAAGCGGACGGCCTCGCCCTTCAGCTCGGCGGCGAGTTCGACGGCCTTGTCGTAGCTGCGGTTCGAGACGATGATGCTGCGAGCGCCGCGCGAGAGGAGGCTCTGGGCGGTGGTGCGGCTCATCTCGCCGGCGCCGATGATCATGACGCGGCAGCCGTCGAGTTTGCCGAAGATCTTCTCGGCGAGATCGACGGCGGCGGAGCCGATCGAGGTGGAGCCCTGCTGGATGCTGGAATTCGACCGCACGAGCTTGCCGACGGAGAAGGACTGCTGGAAGAGCTTGTTCATCCGGCGCGCGGTGGTGCCGGTCTCCTGGGCGATGGCGTAGGCCTTCTTCACCTGGCCGAAGATCTCGGTCTCGCCGAGGACCATGGAGTCGAGTCCGCTCGCGACCTCGAAGAGGTGGTGGGCGGCCGCCTCGCCCGCATACCGGTAGAATTCGACTTCCCCGGGGGCGACGGCGAAGTGGCTCTCGAGGTAGGCGACGAGCTGGTCGAGGGCGGCGGCGGAATCGGACGAGCTTCCGTAGATCTCGACGCGGTTGCAGGTGGAGAGGATCACGGCCTCGTCGATGCCGCCGAGCCGGCAGACTTCGCCGAGGTGGTCCGGCACGGTGTGCTCGGAAATGGCGAGACGCTCCCGGATTTCAACCGGGGCGGTCTTGTGATTCACGCCGAGGCAAAAGATGGACACCGTGGGAAAAACGTGGAGGGGTTTCAGTCAGGCTCAGAGCGCCGAGAGGGTGGCGAGGGCGAAGGCGAAGGCGGCGATCGCGGAGAGGGAGAGGCGCTTCGGGGGGAGCCGTTTCCAGGCGTGGACCGCGAGGAGGGCGGCGTAGGCGAGCCAGACGGCTCCGGAAATGAGAAGATGCGCGGCCTCCGGCTTCACCTTCATGAAGAACGCGGCGAGGATGCCGATGCTGAGCAGGGCCGTGCCGATGGCGAGCAGTCGGACGAGGGCGACGGCGAGGTAGCGGATCGGGGGGAGCGAATAGAAAAGGCGGCCGGGCTTGTGGCTTTTGAGCTGGTGGTCCTGGATGAGATACATGACCCCGGCGATCCCGGCGAGGCCGAAGGCACCGTAGGCAAGCAGCGACATCGCGGCGTGGAGTTCGAGCCAGGGATCGAGGCGGACAGGCGGACGGGGCCCCGGGTCGGCGAACCCCAGGTAGACGATCGCGAAGAGCTGGAAGAGGAAGACGATGGGCATCGAGAAGACGCCGAGGAGGGAGAGGCGGAAGGCCCGGCCGAGGGCGAGATACATGATGACGATGCTCCAACTGACGAAGACGAGGACCTCGGCCCCGTTCGTGATGGGGCAGCGGCCGTGCAGTTCGCCCCGCTCGCGGAGGAAGAGGGTCTGGAAGACGAGTCCGGCGACGGCGAGGGGAATGCTCAGTCCATGAGGGCGGTCGACCTCGCCGCGCCACGAGATCGCGGCGAGGACGAACCCGCCGAGGAAGGCGAGGGTCGCGAGAATGAGGTAAAGATCGTCCATGGGGCCGCGAGGCGAGCGGGGAGCGGGGAGCGGGGAGCGGGTAACCTAAGGTGCGGGGGGCGCTTTGCAAGGGACGGGAGGGACGCAAGGGCGCGGCATCCGGAGGCGAAAAAAGGCCTCAGACCCGCGCGCGGACGACGAGTTCGGTGAGCCGGGCGAGGTCGGTCGCGCTGGTTTTGGCGACGAAACCGCGGGCATGGGCGAAGTGGACGTCCTCCTCCCCGGCGATGCGGGTGAAGTCGAGTCGTTCGCAGTCCTCGTGGCGGGAAAGTCCGAATCCGGCACCGCGGCGGTCGGGATAGATGAGCCCGTCGACGGTCTCGCCGAGGTGGTCGAGGTAGCGGGCGAGGCCGGAGGACGGGTCGTCCGGCATCGGGTCAGTGCGCGGCATGTAGAGCACGCGGATCCGCTCGTCGCCGTCGCCGAGCTCGAGGATGGTGGCGTTTTCCGCGACGAAGTCGATCCGCTCGCGCAGGGTGCGCAGATACATGAAAAGATCCTCGCCGACCATGCGCATGACCTCCCAGACCGGATCGCCGGACTCGAGCTCGCGTTTCTGGGCGAAGCGCCGCAGGAGGGTGATGTCGACGGGGGAATTGAGGCGGTTGACGAGGGATCGCTCGATCCCGAGCCAGTCGGCGGTGGCGAAGGGTCCGCGCGAGTCAAACCACTCGGCCGGCTCGAGCCATTCGCAGAAGGCGCGGGCGTCCTCGTAGAGACCGATGTCCTGGAGCACGAGGGACAGGGAGCAGATGGGCGGATGGTCGGAGGGGAACTGGTGGTGGTCGAAATTCCCGCGCGCGGGATCGTGTTCGCCCCCGACATCGACGACGAGGATTTCCGGATCGTCGAGATCCTGCGACAGCGGATCGCGCCGCCACACGGGGAGGCCGTGTCGGGCGATGAGCAGGCAGCAGGCGAGGAAGTCGTCCTTGTGGGCGCTGCCGGGGTGGGTGAGGATCGCTTTCATGAATTCACGGCCGTGGCCCCGGGGAGAAGAGCCTCCAGCTCGCGGGTGATGCGCTCGGGCTCGATCCGGAGCATGCAGCGGTAATCGACGGGGCATTCGCGGAGGAAGCAGGGGCTGCAGTCGACTTTCTCGCGGACGACCCGGTGCACGGAGCCGACCGGGGCGGTGAGGGCGGGCTCGGTCGAGCCGAAGATCGCGACAGTGGGCACCCCGAGGGCGGCGGCGAGGTGCATCGTGCCGGTGTCGTTGGTCGCGAGGAGATGGCAGGTCTTCAGTTCCTCGACGAGGCCGGCGATGCTGGTTTGGCCGGCGCGGTTGACGCGGGGTTCGGCAAGGAGGGCGGCGAGCTCGTCGCCGATGCCGCGCTCGGCGGGACTGCCGAAGATGGACACGCGGATCGCCAGGTCCGGGCGGCGTTCGCGGAGCAGGGTGACAGCGCGGGCGTATCGCTCGACCGGATACCGTTTCGCATTGCCGTATTCGGCCCCGGGACACAGTCCGAGGTGAATCTCGCGCTCGCCGCCGCGCAGCGGCGACGGAGCGGGGGGAATCGCGAGGACCTCGTTGATCGGTCCAAGGGGCACACCGCAGGCGGCGACGAGGTCGAGGTAGCGGAAGACGTGGTGGGTCCGGTCGGCGGAGGGCTCCGTTTCCGGAACGGCGAGTTTCAGGAGGAGGCTGCGCTGGTGACGGGCGTATCCGGCGAGACGCCGCACCCCGCCGAGCCGCAGCTCGAGGGCGGAGCGGAAGGAATTCGGAAGGAGGAGTCCGGCATCGAAGGGGCCGTGCGTCTTCAGGATCCGTCCGACGGCGACAGGGGAAAGGCCCTTCGCGAAGGGGATCACGGCATCGACCGCATCGCAACTCTCCCACAGCGGGGCGAGGTTCTCGCGGCAGGTGACGGTGACGGAAAGGCCGGGCCGGGCGCGTTTCAGGGCACGGACGGCCGGGATCGACATGCAGGCGTCGCCGAGGGGGTTCGGGGAACGCACCAGCCAGCGCCGGCAGGCGAGCCATCCGCTTTCCTCCGCGGGGATCCTGGCTGCGGAAGAACTCATGACGGGAGGGGTCCGGCGACATGCCGGATGGGAATCACCATCGGCTGGGACGTCGCCGCGCGACTCACTGGCCCTTCGGCGCGTCCGCGGGCTTGGGAGCATCCGCCGCCGGAGCCGGGGCGGGGGTGGCGGGCTTCGCCGGTTCAGCGGGCTTGGACTCGGCCGGAGCCGGCGTTTGCGCGGTCGGAGCCGGAGCGGGTGCCGGTTTCGTCTCCGCAGCGGGAGCCGGGGCCGGAGCGGGTTTGGTTTCCGCGGCCGGTTTGGCGGGTTCCGCCTTGGGCGCTTCGGGAGTCTTCGGAGCTTCGGGAGCCTTGGGCGTCTCGGCCGCGGGCTTCGTCTCGGCGGCGGCGGGGGCACCCGGGATTGCCGGAGTGGCGGGCGCGGTCGGAGCGGTGCCGGGCTCGACGGAGATGTTCTCGATGCCGGGGATGTTGGAAAGCTCCGGGGGCAGTCCGGGCAGTTCCGGCTTCTTCGCTTCGACGCCCTCAAGGACGTTGTTCGCGGCGGAGGCGCGGAACTCGCGGGTCTTGATCATGGCGAGGCCGATCGCGGAGACGAAAAAGAGGATGCCGAGCCAGGTCGTGAACTTCTGGAGCACATCGGTGGTGTGGGCGCCGAGCGCGGAATCGAGGGCGCCGCCGCCGAAGGCCGCACCGAGGCCTTCCTGTTTGGGCCGCTGGATCAGCACGACGAGCACCATGAGGATGCTGACCGCAATGATGATCACCGTAAACAAAATGGAGAGAATTGCCATGGGGCGGCGAATATGCGATACAGGTCAAGGCTTGTAAAGGACCAGAATTCCCTCCAGCCTGGGTCCGCCGGGGGCATGAGTGATACGGACAGCGACTCCGCCGAGGTCGGAGGGACGGTCGAGGCCGTGGTTTTCCATAATGAGGAGAGCGGCTACACCATCATGCAGGTCGCGGATGGGAAAGGCGGCCGTTTCACCCTGAGGGGCCGTCTGCCCGCCGCGGTGGCCGGGGAACGGGTCCGGGCCGTGGGAAAATGGAAGCAGGACCGCCGTTTCGGACGCCAGTTCGAGGCCGACCGGATCTCCGCCCTGCCCCCGGATTCGGCCGAGGGCATCGTCCGGTTTCTCGCGAGCGGTCTCATCGACGGGATCGGGCCGGCCTATGCGGAGCGGATCGTGGCGGCCTTCGGGAAGGACACCTTCCGCGTCATCGAGGAGGAATCCCAGCGTCTCGAGGAGGTCGAGGGCATCGGGAAATCGCGGCGGCTCCGCATCAAGGACTCGTGGAAACGCCAGAAGTCGGTGCGCGATCTCATGATCTTCCTGCACGCCCACGGCATCTCCACGGCCCGGGCCCTGCGGCTTTACAAAACCTACGGGCAGGAGGCCGCGAACATCCTTCGCGCCGATCCCTACCGCCTCGCCCGCGACCTGCCGGGCGTGGGATTCAAGACCGCCGACGAGATCGCCCGACAGATGGGCCAGGCCGCCGACTCGCCGAAACGCTTCGCCGCGGGCATCCTCCACGTCCTCGAGCAGGGCGAGCGCGACGGGCATTGCGCGATCCCCCGGGCCGTCCTCGTCGAGGAGGCCGCGAAGCTCCTCGAAGCCGCGACCACGGAAATGGAGCTCGCGCTGAACCGGCTCCTCCTCGAAAGCCGGGTCGTCGTCGAGAGCAACGGAGACGAGGTCCTCGTCTTTTCCAGCGAACTGCACGAGGCCGAGTCCGTCGTCGCCCGCGACCTCGCCGCGCTCCTCGCGAAAGCGCCCGCGCTCCCGCCCCTCGACGGCGAGGCCGCGATCTCATGGTTCGAGCGCCACCATTCGCTGAAGCTCTCGGCGGAGCAGGAGGAAGCCGTGCTCCGGGCCGCGGCCTCGCGGTTCTTCGTCCTCACCGGCGGACCCGGGACCGGCAAGACGACGATCCTCCGCGCCCTCATCGAAATCCTCGCGGCGAAAAAAGTCCAGCCCGTCCTCTGCGCCCCGACCGGACGCGCCGCCAAGCGCCTTTCCGAAAGCACCGGACGCGAGGCCTTCACCCTGCACCGCGCCCTCGAGTATCAGCCGATGTCCGGATTCGCGAGAAACCGCCATCGTCCCCTCGCCGGCGATCTCTTCATCATCGACGAAGCCTCCATGATCGACCTTCGCCTCATGGCGAGCCTGGTGGAGGCGATCCCGTCCCACGGCAGCGTCATCCTCGTCGGAGACGCCGACCAGTTGCCCTCCGTCGGACCCGGCCGGATCCTCGCCGACCTCATCGACAGCGGCGTCGTGCCGGTGGCGCGACTTTCGCAGATCTTCCGCCAGGCCGCCGCGAGCCGCATCATCGAGGCGGCCCACGAGGTCAACGAAGGCCGCCTTCCCCCGCTCGACAATCCCGCCGAGGCCGATTTCTTTTTCCTCCCGCGCCAGGGACCCGAGGCCATCCTGGAGACCGTGCGCCACCTCGTCTCCGAGCGCATCCCCGGGCACTTCGGCCTCCACCCGCGCGACGGCATCCAGGTCCTCACGCCGATGAACCGCAACTCGCTCGGCACCCGCGAGCTCAACGCGCAACTGCAGGCCGCCCTCAATCCGCCGGGCGAACTGAAGAACGAGATCGAGCGCTTCGGGGTGCGCTTCCGCACCGGCGACAAGGTCATCCAGATCCGCAACAACTACGAGAAGGAGATCTTCAACGGCGACATCGGCCACATCGCCGGGATCACGAACGAACCCGTCTCCATCGAGGTCGTCTTCGAGGGACACGAGCGCGTCCGTTACGAGCCCGGCGAGCTCGACGAACTGCAGCTCGCCTACGCCGTCACGATCCACAAGGCGCAGGGCAGCGAATTCCCCGCCGTCGTCATCCCGCTCGCCTCGCAGCATTTCCCGATGCTCCAGCGCAACCTCGTCTACACCGCGATCACCCGGGGAAAACGGCTCGTCGTCCTCGTCGGGGAACGTCGCGCCCTCGAGACCGCGGTGCGTAACCGCGACGGACAGCGCCGGCACTCCGGCCTCGCCCAACGACTCCGGACCGCCGTGGCGGGGGGCTCCGTCGCCACGCCCCCCGATGAAGAAGCCTCCATGGCACGAACCCGCGGAAGAAGCGGGACGCTCCTTTGACCGGGATGCGCCGCAAGGGAAACCAGGGCCAACCCGCTATCGCGCCCGCGGGACGACACCCCTCGTCGCCTCCGGGGGAAGGAGCGCCATTCCGCCGTTGCCAACCGGTCCCGGATCGGCGAAACGGAAGGCATGGCAAAACGATCAGCCCCGTGACGATGATCGCAACGGCAACGCTTCACTCGATTCCCTGGATGCTCCTCGGGGCCGCCGTGACCACGATCGCCGGGTCGGAGCCCATCCTCTTTCCCGCCGACGGCGGCATCGTCGATGTCCGCGAGCACGGCGCCGTCCCCGATGACGACGGCGACGACACCGCCGCGATCCAGGCCGCGCTCGACGCCTATCCGAACGGCAACCGCATCGTCTACCTGCCTCCCGGCGTCTTCGTGATCCGCGACACCCTGCGCTGGCCCGCGGGCGACAGCGTGGTTAACGCGCAGAAACGGACCATCCTCCAGGGCGCCGGCGAATCGCTCACAACGCTCCGGCTTCCCGACGGCTCCGGCGGATTCAGCGACGGCGGCCAGCCCAAGGCGATGATCTGGACCGGAAGCGCCCCGGCCCAGCGCTTCCGCAACGCCGTGCGCGACCTCACCCTCGAGGTCGGCGCCCGCAACAGCGGAGCCATCGGGATGCAGTTCAACGCGAGCAACCAGGGCACGATCCGCAACGTCACGATCCGTGCCGCCGAGGGCTCCGGGAAGATCGGTCTCGACCTCGGGCATTGCGACGAGATCGGTCCCCTGCTCGTCCGCGGCCTCATCGTCGACGGATTCGAGACCGGCATCAGCACGAAGTGGCCCGTCAACTCCAACACCTTCGAAAACGTCCTCCTCCGCAAACAACGCCGTCTCGGCTGGTGGAACTACCACCAGATGATCTTCGTGCGCGGGCTCGTCAGCGAGAACCGCGTTCCCGCGCTCTTCAATGAAAAGGACTCGTGGGGCACCGTGACCCTGATCGACTCGCACCTCCACGGGATCCAGGCCGAGCGCGGCGCTCCCGCGATCCACAACCAGCGCCAGATCTACCTCCGGAATGTCGATTTGTTAGGATACGACCGCGCCGTCGATCAGGACGACAAGGGCCGGGACAAGGGCGACATCGGCCCCGCCGGCACCGTCGCCGAGGACACCTCTCACAAGAGTGTACGATCCCTCTTCCGTGCCATCGGCGACGGCACCTTCGCCACCGCCGGCAAGGTGACCCACCTCCCCGTGAAGGAGGCACCCGAGGTCCCGTGGGGCGACCCGGCGAAGGAATGGGCCAATCTCCTCGACTTCGGCGCGGATCCCACCGGAGCCGTGGACGCCAGTGCGGCCCTGCAGAAGGCGATCGATTCCGGTGCGCCGAACCTCTACCTCCCAGCGGGAGTGAACTTCCGCTTCGGCGCCCCCGTCGAGATCCGCGGGCCCGTGCAGCGCATCATCGGACTCGAGGGACGCTTCACCGCCGAGGGCACGCCCGTCTGGAGCCTCGTCGACGGCAAACATCCCCAGAAGCTGCCCGATGCCCCCGTCGTCATCATCGAGCGCATGAGCAACCAGAGCGGCGGCGCCGAGATCCGCGTCCGGCACGAGAGCGCCCGCACCCTCGTCGTCAGTTCCGCCACAGGATTCTCCATCGAAGGCGTCGGAAAGGGCGACCTCTTTCTCGACGACGTCTGCGGGCACCTCGAGCGCCTCGCCCCCGGACAGAGCGCCTGGTGCCGCCAGCTCAACAGCGAGCGCGAGGGCCTGAAATGCCGCAACACCGGCGGCAAGCTGTGGATCCTCGGACTCAAGACCGAAAAGACCGGAACCCTCATCGAGACCACCGCCGGGGGTATCACCGAGGTCAACGGCGTCTTTATCTATTCCAACAGCGGATGGAAGGCCGGGGAACCCGCCTTCTCCGTCGCCGACGCCACCCTCAACCTTTTCGGAGTGAACGAACGGAACTTCAACCGGCAACCCGTCACCCTCTGGGTGCGCGAACGACAAGGCGCGGAGACCCGCGAACTCGTCGAGATGCCGTGGGTCTTCCTCGGCAAATGAGAGGGTTGCTTGGTGGGTTTGACAGGGTCGGGTCGATCCGGCGGCTCGTGGCGGCCGCGTCCTGCGTCGTCGGTTTCGCCGCCGCCTCCGAGCTCGTCGTGCTCTCGCCCGAGTCGCCGCCGCTCGCGACGGTGGGAGTCCCCTATCTGCACGAGGTCCTCCCCGAGCACCGCCTCAGTGGCGACGGGCTCGTCCTCGCACCCGCCGCCGGACCCTACGAGTGGACGAAATCCGGTCCCACCGACGAGGCGTTCGTCCTCGACCTCTCCGTCGAGGCGCCCGCCTTCGAACGCGGCACCCTCACCGTGTGGAATTGGAACAATCAAGCCGTCGCCCAATGGACCGTGTCCCCCGGCGAGGCCCGGCGCGTCGCGATCCGCGTCGGGGGACTCGGGGCTTACCTCCTCACCTTCGACGGCTGGCGCGGGGGAGCGGTCCATTCACGTCTCATCCGCAACCTCGCCGTCACGCGCGACCTCGACGCGGCGAGGGAGACCTGGCCCGTCGACGAGTTCTTCGTCGGGATCTGCGCCTTTCCCGGCCGCTACCATTGGAAACCCGGGGGCGAGCCCACCCTGCCCGCCGGACTCACCGAGGCCGACGCCCGCGACCGCGAGGCAGGGCTGATCGCCCGGCTCGGGCTGCAGGTCGTCCGTACCGACGAATCGCTTGAAATGGGTCGGCGGAAGGGGAAGACGGGACCGGACGCCTATTTCTTCGACTTCTCACGGATGGACGCGGCGGTCGAGTCCTACACCTCACGCGGGTTCCAGCTCGTCCTGCAGACCATGAGCGCCGCCGACTGGGCCGTGCTGCCCCAGTATGCCGGCCGCGGCAAGGACCGCTGGCGTTATCCCCACCAGGAGGAACCGCAGCGCGCCTACCTCGCCGCCCTCGTCGGCCGCTACGGAAAACACGCCCGCTTCGTGCAGGTCTCGAACGAACCCGACCAGACCGGTTATTGGTCCGGCACGAACGAGGAATTCGTCACCCAGTTCCTCTTTTCCCGCGACGAGATCCGCCGCGTCGCGCCCGGACTGCCGATCACCGTCGGCGGATACACCCTCGTCGACGAGGCCAAGTGCGCCGACTTCCTCGAAAAACTCCGCGGCCTCACCGACCTGCCCGCCTACAACGCGCACGGCAATCTCGAGGACTACGCCCGCAGCTTCGCCACCATGCGCCGTCTCCAGGCCGGGGTCGGCGACACCGCGACCGGCTGGGTCAACACCGAGGCCGGATACAGCGCGTGGCGGCTCGAGCAGGAACGCCGCCAGGCCCAGATCGACGCGCAGAAGGTGCTCTATTCCTGGGCTCACGGGCACCGCGGCATCCTCCTCTTCTGCTCGCGCATGACCCGCGGTCCCGGCCGCGACGGCCCGCCCGATTTCGGACTGCTCGATTACCAATACGGGCCCCGCTTCGCCTACGGCGCCCTCGCCACCCTCACCGGCACCCTGACCAACACCTCCTACGCCGCGCCCCTGTCGGAAACGGACGGCATTTACCTCTATCGCTTCCGGCGCGACGGCGAATCGATCCTCGCCGGATTCACCCTGCGCGAGGAACCCGTCACCGTGACCATCACCAGCGACGCCCGCGAGACCGTCGCCATCGACGAGATGGGCAACGCCGCGCCCACGGAGGCGGGCGGAGACTTCTCCTTCCCCCTCGACGGTTACCCCCGCTACCGGATCCTCCGCGGGGCGACGCAGGCGGCGGTGAAGTGAGGCCGGCGACCCCGCATCCGGAAACCGTTCCCCCGGTTCGCGGCACGACCTACTCCTCCCATCATCACTTCCCGTGCTTCGCCCGGATCAGGGGCGTGAGGAATTTCGCGGTCTCGCTCGCGATCACGTTGTAGCCCGCCAGGGTGGGATGGCGGTCCCCGTACCAGCCGGCCAGGTGGCCGAAGAACGCGTCGAGCCGGTTGTCGAGCACGACGATCTGGGGATCGGCGCCGGGCTGCAGGTAGGGCGTGGCGAGGGGGCGGAGCGCCTCGGGCACCTTCGAGAGCGCATAACGGCGGTAGTTGAGCATGTCCGGCCCCTTCTCCAGCTCCGCGAGGTAGCGCGGCGCGATGTCGAAGAAGGTCAGCTTCTCCTCCTGCGCGATCGTCGTGATCAGCGCGTTGATCTCGGCGTGGTTGTTCACCGTCGAATACGGGATCGCCGTCATCGCGATGATCTCCGCGCCGGGATGGTCCTGGCGCAGGCGGCCGAGCAGCTCGCGGAAGTCCTTCGGGAAGTTCTCCGCGAACTTCTCCCGCTTCGAGGCGTCGTTGAGCCCGTAGCGGATGAAGATGTAGTCCGCCTTCGGTTTCGTCGCGACGTCCTTGTCGTAGCGGCCGCTGTCGAGGAGGCGGCGGATGAATTCACCGCTCACGCCCTCGTTGTAGACGTCGGTCGGCGGCAGGTCGGGTTCGGTCGCGAGGAGGATGCGCAGGTTGTCCTCGAACTGCGGTTCGTCCGGAGCGAACTTCTTCGGGATGCTCGCCTCCGTCGTGCTGTCGCCGAGGAGGAGGATCTGGAGCCGCTTCGGTCCCGCCGTCGTGTCGCTGTAGGCGAAGACCTTGCCGTCGCCGAGGATCTGGTCCGAGGTGATCGTGGGGCAGATGCGCTTTTCGACATGCTCGATGAAGAGCTCCGTGCCGCGGACATGGCTCACGAAAGGCCAGCGCTTCGGATTGTACATCGCGTCGGTGAGGTCGCGCATCAGCACGACGCGTTTCCCGTTCTTCGCCATCTGCCGCAGGCCGAAGGGCCGGCCCGCCACGCACATGTTGACGTGCACGCCCATGAGGATGACTTGGTCGATCCCGCGCGCCTCGAGCAGGTTCCAGATCTCCACGCCCGAGTCGCTGATCGCGTCCTTTTCCTGGTCGATCCGCAGGACGTCGATCTGTTTCGTCCACGGTGCCTTCGGGTTCAGCCCCTTCGCGGCCAGTTCGGCGGCCCATTTCGCGTGTTCGTCAGGATCGTCGTCCTCGCCCCCGTCGCTCTGGTCGATCGGATAGACCGCGGCCTCCTCCGCGGGGATCTGCTTGCACCATTCCGCGATCCCGTTCGGGATCCGGGCCGCCGCCGGAGCCGACTTCGCCCGCTCCCGCGCCGGAGTGGTCTCGTAGGGTTTCATGCAGCTGCTCGGCGCGTGAATGATCAGCACGCCCGCGGCCCGCGCCTTCTCGAGGACCTCGTTCATGCGCGGTGCCATCTCGCCCTCGCGCACCACCGCGTTCTTGCAGTGGTGCAGGTCCCACATGTCGCAGACGATGATTGCCGTGCGCGACGGCAGCCACGATTCCGTCTCGGTCCGCACCGTCCCCGCGGGGGAACGCGATTGCAGGCGGAGCGAGAGCGGCGCCTCCGCGGCGGAGATCGAGGCGGCGAGGGCGGAGAGACAGGCGGAGAGGAGAAGACGCGTTTTCATGGCAGGGCGGCGGGACCGCCCCGATTCAAGCGGGAATGCCGGGGCTTGTCCGGTCCACATTCGCGTAGGGGTGGCGGGGACGGCTCACACGAAGCCACGAAGGGGATGGGCGCGGCGTTGACGGAATCGACGCGGCGGCGTACGTTCCGTCATGAGCCTGACGCTCGACATTCCAGACGAGGTGCTCGCGTCGATGCCGGTGCCGGAGGCGGACCGCGAGCGATACCTGCTCTTGGAGATCGCTTGCTCGCTTTACGCGCGGGACTTGCTGAGTCTTGGCAAGGCGGCGGAACTTGCCGGAATCGCAAAAGTGGACTTCGGCCGGGAGCTCGGCAGTCGCGGCATCGCCCGGCACTACACCGAGGCGGAACTCGCCGCCGACGCCGCTTATGCTCGTGGTGAGTGACACTTCGCCCTTGTCGAATCTCGCCCTCATCGGTCGGCTCGAACTGTTGCGGGTTCAGTTTACCAAAGTCGTCATCCCGACGGCGGTTTCCCGGGAGCTTTCAGCCTTGCAGGTTCCCGTCGCCCGACTCGCCCTGGCCGACGCGGTGACTGACGGCTGGCTCATGGAAATGGCCCTGCCCGGCGATGCGCCTTTCCCGGCAGAGCTTCACGGCCTCGATCCCGGCGAGACGGAGGCAATACGACTCGCCAACTGGATTTCGGCAGACGGGGTTTTGATGGACGAGCGGGAAGGTCGGTCGCGGGCGGAAATGTTGGGCATTCGCACCATCGGAGTCCTTGGCGTGCTGCTCGCTGGAAAGCGGGATGGGCTCGTCGCTTCCATCAAAGTGGAGATCGACCGCTTGCGACAGGAGGCCGGATTTTTCGTTTCGCCGACGCTGGAGATCGAGATTCTGAAGATCGCGGGGGAGTGAACCCAAGGCGTTGCAAAGGATTCCGGACTCCGGTGGATGACGAGGACGAGTAAGTGGGGCAACCGGAGACTTACACGAAGGCGGGATGGGCCAGGCGCGTCGCAGATCCTCAATCTCGATCCGGATCGCGCGGAGCAACTCGATGATTCCCGCGAATTCTTGCCACGCTCACACGAATGGCACGGAAACGAGCGGCATTCGACCCCGCTTGCACCTTCGAGATGGTCGGCGACCGGAGTGATCCGGTAGGGACGCACCGATGGGGCGTCCGCCGAAGACCGAGAGTCTACCGAACGCGGACGCCCCGGCGGTGCGTCCCTACCATTGCTTTCGAAGAGATCGCCTGACTTCGAAAAGGGTGGCTTGGGCGGCCCACACGAAGCCGCGAAGGCACGAAGGGGAAACGAGCGGCATTCGACACCGCCTGCACCTTCAAGATGGTCGGCGACCGGAGTGTTCCGGTAGGCACGCACCGCCGGGACGTCCGCGTTCGGTAGGCGTTCGCTACACGCTCGGGAATCGAGCGGACGCCCCGGCGGTGCGTCCCTACCATTGTTTCCGATGTGATCGCCTGACTTTGAGAAGGACAACCGGGCGCGGCGTAGACCGCTTTTAGAAATCCGTATCCGCTTCCTTCAGGTCCAGTTCCTGGATCCACGCGTTGCGATAGCGGATGTCGTGGCCTTCGCATTGCAGCTTCAGACCCTGGGGGGTGTCGGTGATGCCTTTGCCTCCGTCGTTGCCGCCGTCGACGCCGGAGTTGGGGCCGCCCCAGACCTGGTTGATCCGCACGCGGTCGTGCACCTTCTTGCCGTTGAAGTACATCGTCACCATCGCCTTCTCGGTCAGCTTGCCGTCCTGGAACCGGGCCGCGCGGAAGACGATGTCGTAGCTGTTCCATTTGCCGAGGCCATGGAAGGCCTCGTAGGGGGAATCGGTCTCGTTGATCACCGCCCCCATCCCGTGCTTGGTCCGGTCGCCTTCCTGGATCTGGATCTCGTAGCGGTTCTGGAGATAGACCCCGCTGTTGCCCCTCGGATTCATCACGAGGAATTCGATGTGGAGGCGGAAATCGCGATACGGCTTCTTCGTCACGATGTCGGCCGCCCCGTATTTGCCTCCGTCGGCGGCGCGATCGTCGGTCAGCAGGCAGGTGCCGCCATCGACGGGATCCTCGACGATCTTCCACCGGATCGGCAGGGCCGAGGCGAAGCGGGGCCCCTCCCAATAGGTCCACTTGGCGTCCAGCGTCTCGCGGGTGCCATCGATGATCACTTCGGCGCCCGCGACGGGCTTGGCCCCCACGCCCACGTGAGGGTCCTGAGCGAAGATCGGGGTGGCGGCGAGTAGCAGAATCCAGTGTCTTTTCATGGGGAAAGGTGTCCAGCCTTACCGCCGATCCCGCTCGTTTTCAATCCCCCCGGCGCGTATCGGGAGGGGCGGGGATCAGGGCCCACACGAAGCCACAAAGGCACGGAGGCCCGGACCGCGGTCGGACGGTTTCGGCCCGGTCGGGAGGATCGCGTCGGGAATTCGGAGATTGCCGATGGATTGGGGTGTTTTATCGGATTTCCGCCCATGCCACGAATCACCAAAGCCAGGCCGCCTGCGGAGGATACCATCGCCGATCTGGAGTTTGGAGGCACGGTAAAGCTGGTGGCTGACAAGCTGCGACGATGGAAGTCCCGGCACCGAACGATGCGAATCTCGCGCTGGCTTGAACGGTCCATGCCCGCCCTCAACCCATCCATCGTCGAAGACGCCGCCCCCGAATGAATCGGGGAGCAATCTCACGCACCTCACCGGCGGACATCAGAGGAGAGCAACTCAGGGAAATGAAGAACTCGGGCGCGCGATTCGGGGATGCCGGGGCAAAACCCCCTTGACTCTCCGACGCGACCTTGTTGACTCACGGCATGTCCTCCTCCGATTCCTCCGGGAACGGCACGGCCCGGGTTGGCCTTGCCACCGCCATCGCCATCGTCGTCGCGAACATGATCGGCACCGGGGTGTTCGGCAGCCTCGGGTTCCAGGTGATGGGGATTCCCTCGGGCTTTCCGATTCTCTTCCTCTGGCTTCTCGGCGGGATCGTTTCCTTCTGCGGGGCGGTCTGCTACGCGGAACTCGCCTCGATCTTCCCCAAGTCGGGCGGGGAATACCACCTGCTCTCGAAAACGTGGAATCCCTTCATCGGCTTCCTCGCCGGCTGGCTCTCGGTGACGGTCGGCTTCGCCGCCCCGGTCGCGGCGAACGCGGTTTTGTTGGGCGAATACATGAACAAGATCACCGGACTTCATGCGCTCTGGTTCGGGATTCCCGTGGTGCTGGGGGTGACGCTGATCCACCTCGGCAAACTGAGCAACATCGGGATCTTCCAATCGGGCTTCACCTACGCGAAGGTCACCCTCATCGTCGTGCTCGGTCTCCTCGCCTTCGCCCTCGGCACGGCGCAGCCAGTCTCCTTCCTGCCGAAGGCCGGAGACGGCGACCTCATCGCCTCGAAGTCCTTCGCGACCTCGCTCATCTATGTGCTGTATGCCTACACGGGATGGAACGCGGCCACCTACATGATGGACGAAGTGAAGCGGCCGGAGAAAACGGTGCCCCTCGCCCTTCTCATCGGCACCGCCCTCGTTACGGTGCTGTATGTCTTCATTAACGCGGCTTTCCTCTATTCCACCCCGATCGAGAAAATGTCGGGGCAGCCGCAGGTCGGTCTGATCGCGGCCGAGTCCTTCCTCGGGATGAAGGGCGGGATGATCATGGGCGTCCTCATCAGTTTCGGACTCATCTCCACGGTCAGCTCGATGACCTGGGCGGGGCCCCGCGTGACCGCGGCGATCGGACGCGACCACGAACGTTTCCAAATCCTCGGAAAGCCGAACCGCAACGGAGTGCCGGCCCTCGCCGTGATCCTCCAGGCCTTGATCGTGCTCGCGCTCGTGATCTCGGCGACTTTCGACCAACTCATCGTCTACGTTCAGGCCCTGCTCACGATCTGCGCGCTCATGGTCGTGGCCGCGGTCGTTTTCCTTCGGCTGAAAAGGCCCGACCTCGTGCGTCCCTACAGGGCATGGGGCTTTCCGCTCACCCCGATCGTCTTCGGGGGCGTGAGCCTTTACATGCTCTGGTTCCAGGTCCAGGAGAAGCCGGTGGAGTCGCTCTACGGCCTCGCCACCCTCGCCCTCGGGGTCGTCGTCTACTTCCTTTTCGTCCGTGAAACGAAGGCCTCGTGACACGGACCGCAATCTTTCTTCCCGAAATCGTCGCGAAAGAAGCCGTCAAGCGAATTATTCGCTTGCAGGTTTTTGTTAAGGTTCCTTAAATGAAGTGTCGTCCCCCCCAACCGTTCCCCTTTCCTGTTTGTCCGCCCCCGATCCAGCGCGCGAAGCTCCTTCTTCCGGGTTCCGTGAACCGACGAGTCACACCCCGAACGTCTTTGCCGCGCCCATCTCCGACGGCGATGGTGTTTCCCACCACCCGGCCCCGGTCTTCGCGGCGGGCGTGACGAAACCGAAGCTGGACTGGCCCGCCCTCCTCGACGAACTCCCCCACGGTCTCATCATCCTGGGTCCTAAACAGGAACTTCGTCACGAGAACGCGGCCTGTCGGCAAATGACCGGGTTTGGCATCGCCGAACAAGGCGGTATCGAAGGATGGCTCTCCGCTCTTTGCCCGGACCCGGGCCATTTTGAAAAAGTGATCAACTCCTGGAGGGAACACATATGGAGAACCCAACTCACCCGCACCTTCACGCTCCGGACCGCGGACCAGAAGCCGAAGGAGATCGAATTCCGCTCTTCACTGCTTCGGGATGGTGGTATCACCGTCACGCTCGAAGACATGACCGAGACGAGGCGACGGGAGGACTCCCTGCGTCATGGCAAATTGAAGTTCCGGGCGCTTTTTACCCATACCCGGAGCGGGACGGTGCTGGTCGACCGCACCGGCCGGATCATTGACGCGAATCCGTCTTTCATCCGCCTCTGCGGCATCCCGCTGAAGGAACTCCGCCTCTCCACGCTCCGGAGTCTTCTCCATCCGGACGAGGCCGAGGCACTCGCAGCGGAGGAGGAGGCGCTCCTCCAAAGTGGCTCGGACCACGGTGTCCCCGGCATCCTCGCCCGCGATGTCTGGCTGAGGACGCGCGTCTCGAAACCGGGACACGGAGAGGACTCGCCCGGCGGCGAAGCACGCTTCCGGCTGACTTATTGTCCGGTCGGGGAGGGTGCCGAGCCGCCGACGATGGGAATCTACCTTTTTGAAAACGCCGGGTCGGAATCCGAGGTTGATCGGGTCCGTTCGCGCCTGAACGCACTCTCGAAAAAAGCCCAAGCCCTGCTCAACGCGGTGCCCGATCTGATTCTCCTCATCGGGGCCGACGGCACCATCGTCGATCTGGCTCCTCCGCCCAAACGATGGATCGAACTTTCCCCCGACGAACGCTGGCGCGGTCTCCCCGCCGCCGAGGCTTGGCCGGCGCTGGGCAGTCTCCTCTCGCGCTGCCATGAAACCTGGGCCGCAGATGGACGAACCCTGCACGCCGAGGTGCGCGGCTCTGGCGGAGAGGCTTACGAATTCTCCGTCACCCTTTCCCCCTGCGGCGACGGTCAAGTCCTCGGGGTCGTGCGCAATCTGTCGGACCGGCGTGCCGCCCGCGAACGGGAAGCATGGCAATCGGCGGCCTTCGCCCGTGCCCCTCTCCCGATCCTGCGTCTCGACACGCATGGCAACATCGTGGATGCCAATGTCGCGGCCGCAGGCTTCCTCGGGGCGGGGGCGGACCCGGGCCTTTCCTTTTCGAAGGAATCCCTGCCCGAGGGGACCACGGCGGATTTTCTCGCTCTCGAACAGGAGGGAAAATCACGGGGAGCGCTTGTTTTTCTCCAAACCGCGATCAAAAACGCCGCGAGGAAGCCGATCGACGACGAGACCAAGGCCCCGCTACCGGAAGCGGCATCGTCGCTCTCGCGCCAACGAAGGCAGCACGGCTTCCGCAACCAACTCCAGCTCGTGACGAGTCTTTTCAGTCTCGAACCGCAGGGGCCCGAGGCGAGGGAGGCATTCGTGAAATGGCAGGTGCGGCTGCGCTCGGTCGCCCTGGCCTGCCCCTATGACGATGTCGGCACGATCTGGGTTCCCGCTCTCATCCGCGACCTTGCCGATGAAGTCTGCTCGCTCCTCGGGCGGGGACCGGGGCGGCGCGAGGTGATCGTGACCGGGGAGGAGTCGCTCACGCTCGACAGGCAGACGGCAACCCCCTTCAGCCTTCTCATCGGCGAGTTGATGCGACTCGTCCTTGCGTCGCGCCAGCCTGGACCGGGACCCGAACTCCACGTGCACCTGGCCGGGCACCTCGATGGCGGTTTTTCGCTGAAGGTGCGCCCAGGTGCGAATCGTCGCTTCATCTTCACCGATCGCGACAGCGAAATCGGGACTCTCGTTCTGCTCACCGAGCAAATCCAGGGTCGCCTCGAACCGACCGACGCCGGGAATCCGGCCAAAGAATGGGTTCTCGTCGTTCCTCAAACCATCGCTTGACCGGGACTCGCGGCGATCTGGGGCAAACGCCCTGTGACGAGCGATTTCCTTTGCGGATTATGGCGATTCGACTGTAGCATGACCCGCCGGTGGGGGAGGCCCCCAACCCTTCCCGGCGATGCTTCCATGGACGACCTCCCCTCCAACCGACTCCGGCTTCTGATCGTGGAGAACGATCGGGTGACCGCGCGCGACTTGGAGGCGACCCTGCGCCGCCGCGGGTTTGTCGTCGCGGGAATCGCCTACTCCGCGGCACAAGCGCTCGACTTCCTCGAGGGCGACAAGCCCGACCTCGTCCTCCTCGACATCCAGCTGGAAGGTCCCGAGGACGGGGTCGAACTGGCGCGACGGTTTCGTGAGGAACATGGCATCCCCGCGATTTTTGTCACCGGCTACTCGGAGGAGAGCATCCTCGACCGGGCACGGGCCGCGCAACCCGCCGCATTCCTGCGCAAACCCTTCAGCGATGCCGAAATCGCGGTTTGTCTCGAATCGGTCGTGGAGCGGCGGATCGCAGGGGAGCGCCTTTCCCTGCGCCTTCCCGGGCTCGAAGCGCTTTCCCAACAATTGCCCCAGGCCGTCATCGCCACGGATCTCGACGGAAACGTGGTTTACCTCAACCCCGCGGCGACGGCACTGACCGGATGGCCCCCCGGCGAAGCCCTGCGTCGGCCATTCAGTCTCATCGCGCCACTGCGAGAACCCGAGGACGGGGCCTTTGTAACACCGGTCACGACCGGACGCGGCGTTCTCCTCGCCAAACGAAGCGGCGAATTCGTCCGGGTGATCGAGCGCTCCGTTCCGATCCGCGCCTCCGACGGCGAGGCGGTCGGACTGGTCAGCGTGCTCGCCACGCCGGAGCAGTCGGCCGAACTTCCACCGATTCCGGAACCGGAGCCGGCTCCATCCGCGGCCGCCACCGAGCCCGCGCCTCCCGTCGTCTTTCCGCCGACCTCCCCCCCGGCCGCCCGGAGCGAGGCGCTTCGCAAGATCGCTTCGCTCGCGAGCGATCCCGCCTTCAAGGGCCTCATCGCGAAGCGCAAGGCTCCAACGGCAGCGGAGGCCCCTCCGCAAGGGCGGATCGCCCCCCCTTCGGTGCCCCAGGCCATCCTCTCGGCCGCGGGTGCCACCGGGCAGTCACTGGTCGCACCGTCCGCTCCGCAGTTCGAAGAAGTCGGGGATCCGCTCTTCCGCATCGACGAGGATGGCGTGATCCGTTACGCCAACACCGAGGCGATCCGGGTCTTCGCCCCGGAGAGACGGCTTGTGGATACGCCGTTCCGCGAACACTTCGACGGTGAGGACCTCGATCGCTACGAGGATCATTTCAACCGCCCCCTCGCCGACGGACGGAGGCATCGCTTTGACTTTCACGATTCGAGCCGGGGCATGTGGTTTGAGGTAAGGGCCTATCCCACCCAGGGAGGAGTGCTCGCCCTCTTCACGGACATCACCGCGACCCGTCTCGAGGCCGCTGAGCAGGTGAGGCAACATCGGCTCGAAGGGCTGGGGCTGCTCGCCCGTGGATTCGCGCACGACTTCAACAATTCGCTGACGACCCTGACTGGAAACATCAGCCTCGCCCGGGAGCGCCACCCCGGAGACGTGGAGCTCCAGGCCATGCTCGAAGAGGCCCAAACCGCCGCCTCCAAGGCCACCGGCCTCGTGCAACAGCTCATGACCTTCGCCCGCGGCGGTCGCCCCATCCGGGAACGCACGCGCCTCGCCGACCTCATCCGGAGGATTCTCACGGAGCAGCGTCTCAAGCACCCGGAAATCCGTTACCAATACCAATGCCCGGATCCGGAGATCGTCGCCAACGTCGATCCGGCCCAGATCGGAAGGCTCATCGAGAACCTGCTCGCCAATTCCGCCGCGGCCATGCCGGACGGCGGCGTCCTCATCTTACGGAGTTCACTCCTCACCCCGGAACACGTTCTGCGGATCCGGGGTTCGCACACGCCGGCGGAGGAGGATCATCTCCTCATCGAGGTGATCGACACCGGCCATGGGATGAGTGATCGAGACCTCGAGCGGGTCTTCGAACCCTATTTCACGACGCGGCGAGACAACAACGCCACCGGGATCGGCCTGACCGTATGCGAGTCGATCGCGAAAGCCCACGGGGGATTCATCCAGTTGCAGTCGAAGCAGGGCAAGGGCACGATCGCGACCTTCTGCGCGCCGTTGGGCCGCCGCCCCGACGAACCGGGCGAGAGCGAGGGCGAACCCGCCTATCCGAACTTCGAAATTCCCCTGCCAAAACCCATTGCGAGCCCCGTCCCACGGGGCGAATCGCTCCTCGTCGGCACGCGCATCCTCATCCTTGAGGACGACGCACCGATCCGCCGACTCATGGCCGCGACCCTGCGGCGGGCCGGACACGAGGTCGTCGAGACCAAGGACGGGCGCGAAACGATCGCCGTTTACAGCGACGCGATGGAGCGCGGCGAGCGGTTCCATCTGCTCATCTGCGATCTCACCATCGAAAACGGCATGGGCGGGGTCGAAACGATGCGCCGGCTCCTCCAGATCGATCCTGACATTCTCTCCATCGTCTCGAGCGGATACTCCGACGCGCCGGCGATGTCGAGCCCGGCCGCCTTCGGATTCAAGGCGGTCCTTCCCAAGCCCTACGCTCCGACCGAGCTGCGTGCCTGCGTTCACCGACTCCTCTCGGCGCACCGGATCATTCCGTGACAAGCCCCGGGGGCCTGCCGGCTTCCACAACGAAAGCCCGTTCCGCACGGTTACTTCGCGCGATGACGGTCGACGAAATAGTTCATCGTCAGATGCACCACCGAACGGAGGTCATGTCTCGACTCCCATCCGAGCAGGGTTCGAGCCTTGGTCACATCGGGGATGCGCCGGTCGCAATCTTCGTAGCCGGGACCGTAGAACTCCTCACCGGTGACCTCGACCAGTTCCGGAAATGGGTCGCCCGGCTGCCGGAAATGGGCATCGAAAAGCTCGCGCATGAGGAGGGCGAGTCCACGGATCGAGATTTCGTTCTCCGGCGTGCCGAGGTTGAAAATCTCGCGGCTGCACACGCCCCCGGGATTGTCGAGGATCCGGACGATGCCCTCGACCGCGTCATCGATGTGGGTGTAGGCCCGGTAGCTCCCGCCACCGTCGACGAGCTTCATGGGCGTGCCGTAAAGCAGCGCGTTCATGAAATGCGAGAACACGCGCGGATTCCCGGCCCGCTCGCTCGGAAGGTAGTCGATGCGCGGCCCGATGAAATTGAATGGCCGGATGATGGTGTAGTCGAGGCGGTTCTCGAGCCCGTAGGCGTGGAGGACCCGCTCGAGCAGTTGTTTGGCGCACGCGTAGATCCAGCGGTGGTTCTTCACCGGCCCCATGATGAGCGGGGAATGATCCTCGGAGAAGGGGAAGGGCATTTCCGCCGGGTCCCTGCCGAGGACACCGGCGACGGTGCGGCCATAGACCTCGCAGGTGGAGAACTGGACGAGCCGCTTTCCGTGGGCAACGCAGAGTTCGGCGACGCGGAGGTTCTCGGTGAAGTTGAGTTGGAAGACTTCGAGCGGTTGCTCCAGATAGAGGCTCGGGTTGGCCATCGCGACCAGATCGACGACGAGGTCGTGCTCCCGCACGAGCCGCTCGAGCGAGTCGTCGCGGCGGCGGATGTCCTGAAGACGAAAAGAAAGCCGCGAGCCGCCAAGATATTCCTGCAACTTTTCCGAATCGAGATCGACCGCAGTGACCTCGTGACGGTCTTCGGCAAGAAGGCGCTCGGTCAGATTCGCGCCGATGAATCCGCCGGCACCGAGAATGAGGATGCGGGGACGCGAATTCATCGTGGGGGATCCGGATTTCCGGCTCCCTTCAAGCCTAAGTTTACGGACGTGGCCTCCAACAAGCCGCGATAGTGACCACTCCAGTGGCGACCGATCATCCGGAGGACATTGAGGCCATAGGGTATCGGATCCAGACTGGAGGATTCCTCTCCGTAATGGGTCGGGATCGCCACCTCGTGGCAAGGAAAACCCGCGAGATGCGCGAGAAGGATCATCTCCGCGTCAAAATTGAAATTGTCCTGGAGCGACTCGAAGGGCAGCGACTCCAGCAGGGATCTTGAATAGAGCATGTAACCGCTGTGGAATTCGGCGAGGTTCGTCCCAAAGGCGAGATTTTCGAGCGAGGTGAGGGCGCGGTTCGCAAAATAGCGAAACCCGGGCATGCCGCCTTCACGGGCGCCGCCTCCGAGCATGCGCGATCCCTGGACGAGATCGGCCCGTCCGGAAAGGATCGGCTCAAGCAGATCAAGGACCCGTTCGGGCGCATACTGCCCGTCGGCATGAAGCACCGCGAAGCCGCGGCACCCGAGGCGGAGTCCTTCGCGAAGGCCGGTCTTCTGGGCACCTCCGTAGCCACGATTGACGGGATGATGCAACACCTGGATCCGGTTTTTCTCCCTCGCAAGCTCCTCCGCGATCCCCGCGGTCGCGTCAGGGCTTCCGTCGTCGATCACGATGAGGATGCCTCCACGCTCAAACACGGCATCCGGAATTCTTGCAACCGTAGCCCGGAGAACCCCGGCCGCCCGATAGGCGGGCATCACGATGCAGAATTCCGGGGACATGAATCATGTTCGGAAACAGAGATGGGGGTGGCAGGGATCAAGCAGGGAGAGAGCGAGAAGCGGAGATCGCCACATTACCCAAGGACAAAAAATTCCTCTTCCAGTGCCGGGATCGGGCAAAGCCGATCCCAGAACACGGCTCAAAACGTGATGCTCAGGGAAACCCCTCCGTGGAGGATGTCCGACTGCGGCGAATCGGATCCGAAGGCTCCGTCGACCACCCACGTGTCGGGGGCGCCGAGGTAGCCGATGTAAGGCGTCAATGTCGTCCGGCAGTTCAGCGCGACCGGCAGCGCCACCCTCGCGTAATAGTGGTTCCAACCGCTCGGGCCCCAGTAGCCGTCGGTGTAGGCCACTCCGGCCGAGAGCCTCAACCCGATCGTGTCGGTCAGGGAAAAGGTCTTCTCCGCACCCACCTCGTGATACCAGCCTTGCGGGGCGAAGCCGCCTCCGCCCATCGCGTAATCCATCGAGTAACGCAGATCCACCGGACCGAGCGAGCGCTTCACGTCGAAGTTGAGTTCGCCGTAGCCACCGAGCGGCGCGATGTTGCTCCGGAACTCGGGGAAGACATAGTGGGTGTAGCCAAGGAAAAGATCAAATCCGGCGTAGGTGCCGAGTTCCGCGGTCGCGTAGAGGTTGAGCTGGTCGAAGCCACCTCCAAAGGCGCTCCCATTGATCCCGTTGAGGTACCAGGCCCCAACCGTAACCGGGACCGGAAGCCCCTCGTAGGTGTAGTTCACGTCCGCCCAGACGCTGTCCCGCGCGAAGCGGATCCCGTCGAACATGTAGTCGGTCTCGTAGCCGCCGCTGATCCTGCCTCCGAGATCAACACACTCCTCGATCGGAGTCTTCCCGACGGGGGCCTTGCCCCAATCGCCGGCGTCGAGCGTCATCACTCCGGAGAGGAGTGCCAGGATCATCGTGTTCGCTTTCATGGTCATTTCACAAGTCGGAAAAAGTTCTCGGGGCTGGCGTGGTTCCGGTTTCCGGGAAACCGCGAACCCTTGGCTTCATCTGGGTCCGAGGAAACCAAAGGGGAAACGGGGGCTGTTGGGACGAGGTATGGGCTGGGGAAGAAACCCCGTTCCAACAAGCGGGACGGAGACCGAAACGGCCACGGGCGTCGGCGGATCCATCACGGGCAGCTCCTCGGCCTCCGATGTGTAAACGGGAGCGGGCGGTTCATAGGCTCCCCGAACCAGTAGGGATGCATTGCGAACGCCCGTTCGACGCGGCTTGAACGAGACAGAGATGCGGGTCGAGGCTCCGGGCGCGAGTTGCGTCACCGGGAGCGAACCGTGGGAGAAATCACGCGAGGCTGCGCCCGTGATCGAAACCGACAAATTCCGAATCGTCACGTTGCCTCGATTCGAGACGGCCACCTGACGGGTTCCACCGGATCGCAACAGGCGGGTTTTCGGAAAACGGCTGGGCGTCGCCACGATAAGCCTCGGTTCGGCCGTGAAGGGTATCACCTTGTAGGTGATGGAGTAAGGGTAAATTCCCGCAGGGACCGTGGCAGCCTCGGGAGCGGCCGACTCCGGCTCGCTGTCGTCGATCCCCGGTCCGACCTCGAAAGTTCCCGGAACGAAGAAGCTGAAAGGAATGCTCGCGGTGGTCACCGATCCTGAACCGGTGATCGGATCGCCGACAAGCAGAGGGCCGCTTGTGAACCATCCCAAGCCCCAACCACTCGTGCCAAAAACGTAGCCCAAAGAAAGATCGCGGGTGGCGAGAGGCCCTTCTTCGACACTTTCCTCCTCGCTGACTTCGGTGCGATCGGGAACCGTGAGCGTGAGCCCCGAAGGCAACCCGTAGGACCCGAAGAAGGTCGACGGAGGCGTTCCTGGAGAGTAGGAAAAATTCGTGGAGTTGAAATTCGCGTTCTGCAGGAGATAGGCGGTGCCGCCGAGGCTGAACTTGACCGACCCGTTCTCCTGTTCCTCGACCGTCACCGTGAGGTCTCCGGCAGGGAACGAATCCGCACGAACGAGGGGAGCGCCAAGCGCGAAGATTACCGCGAGTGCCTTTGCAAGAAACAGGGACGGGAAACGGCTCATGAACAAAGGTGAGGCGGACATGGAGATAGTTTTTGCGGAAGAACGCTCCCCCGTCAATCGTCATGCTATCGATCCCCTTCTCAAAGTAAAGCGGTTTTTCGCCCGGGACCCGGGACCGGAACGTGTTCCCGCGGCTGAGCGGGAACGACAACCCGGTCGGGTCTTCAACGGCGCAGGCCTGCGCCTCGCTCTTCTCTTTCCCTTTGCTCTCGTGGCGTTGGCCGTGGCGGTGGCTTTCCGGGCGGCACCGTCCCTGGGTTTCGTCGATTACGACGACCCGGTCGCCGTTCTCGATCCCGCCCTGCGCGGCGGGCTCACTTCCGAAGCGTTCCATTTCGCCCTGACCGCCTCCCCGGCCAACCTTTGGCACCCCCTCACCTTCCTGACTCACGCACTCGATTTCGAGCTCTTCGGCGAACGGGCCGGGGGTCACCACTTCGTCAGCCTTCTAATCCACCTCGGGTCCTCGCTGCTGCTGCTGGGATGGCTGCGCCGCCAGACCGGTGAGACGAGCCTGGCCCTCGCCGTGGCGCTTCTGTTCGCGATCCATCCCCTGCGCGTCGAATCCGTCGTCTGGCTCTCGGAACGAAAGGACGTGCTCTCCGTCTTTTTCTGCCTGCTCACGGTGGTTTTCTATTCGGAGTGGACGCGGTCGCCACGGCGTCGCCATTACTACGGACTGGCGCTGGCAGCGGCGTTGCTGGGCCTTCTCTCCAAGCCCAGCCTGATGACGCTTCCGGGAATCCTGATCCTCGTCGATTTCTGGCCGCTGCGCCGGGTCGGGAGGACGGCCTCGGGGGATCCCGTTCCGATGCGACGGATCCTCCTCGAAAAGGTTCCTTTTCTCGCCCTCGCCGTGGTCGCGGCTGTGACGGCCTGGCTGACGTGGTCGGGGCGGCAGGTCCTCATCGAGGCGGCCGGACTCCCGTTCCCCGAGCGGGTCGGCTATTCCGGACTCGCCTACGTTTCCTATCTCTCCCGAACCCTTTTCCCGGTCGATCTCGTCCCGTTTCTCCCCTATCCGCTGAACATGCCTCGGTGGCAACTCGCGGCGGCCGTCGCCGTCATCGTCGTCCTGACGCTGCTGTCGCTCCAGCGGGCGCGGAACTCCCCCTGGATCGCGGCGGGATGGTTTTGGTTTCTCGGCGCGATCCTCCCCGGCAGCGGTCTCGTCACGATCTCCGACCATTTCGCACCCGACCGCTACAGCTACCTCGCCCATGCCGGGCTCTTCACCGCTCTTGTCTGGGAAGCCCGGCACCTCGGGACGCGTTTCCGATTCCCGCCCGCCGCGGGATGGCTCGTTTTCACCGCCATCGCGGTCGCGCTCGGTTTCCTGACGGACCGGCAGACGCGCGTCTGGAGAAACGCCAGGACGCTCTGGACCCACACCCTCGCCGCCAAGGACCCCCACTTCCTCCCCCTGAACCAACTCGGACTCGACCTCGTCCACGACGGCCGCATCGAGGAAGGAATCCGGCGGCTTGAGGAGGCCGATTCGCTCGCACCGCAGATTCCCATGTCCGCGGCAAATCTCGCGCTCGCCCTAGCCTCGGTCGGGCGCTGCGACGAGGCCTATCGCCGTTACCGGGAGGCCGTCGTCCGCCTGTCCGGACACGACCGGATCCGGGACGAACTGATCCGGCGGTTTCACGAGCGCGGACGGGATGACCTCGCGGGATTGCTCTGGAAGGAATCCGTCGCGGCGGATCCCTCCGACGGTGCCAGACACCTTGAGGCCGCGGCCTTTTTCTACGCGACCGGGAACGAACCCGAGGCCCTCGCCCACTACACGGAGGCGGCCCGCCTCGCTCCCCGGGAAATGGAGGCGACGCTCGGCCGCGGTGCGATCCTCCTCAAGCAAGGCCGCACCGACGAGGCCCTGCCATGGCTCGAGCGCAGCCTCGCCAATGCCCGCGGTGCCGCGGAAGAGGCGGACGCCCGCCGCACTCTCGCCCAAGCCCACCTTCTCGCCAAGCGCTGGCGAGAGGCCCAGTCCAGCTACGAGGCCGCGGTCGCGCTGGCCCCGGAGCGCCCCCTTCTCTTGAATGAACTGGCCCAGTTGCTCCTCGACTGCCCCGACCCCGCGCTGCGGAATCCAAAACGCGCCCTCGATCTCGCGGAGCAGGTCGAACAGATGCGGAAGCAAGCGGACGAACCCCTGAATCCGCGCTTCCTGCGCACTCTCGCGAAGGCACGGGAGCGCAACGGACGCGCCGCGGAGGCGCTCGAGGCGGTAAACGCGGGACTCGGGTCGGTCTCGTCGTTGCTGCAGGAGGAGCCCGTCCCCAAACCCTGGACCCGCGAAGAGCTCGGCTCGCTCGAAACCTGGTTTCGCGCCGCCGCGGCCAGACTTCCCCGTTGAGAGATCGCCCCGGCCCGCTCATCTTCCCGGACCGGTTTCAGGCCCGATCATGAACCCCTCGTCCGAGCCTTCCTCCAGCCCGCCACGGTTGAAATTAAGCGTCAAGCCCGCGGCGGAAAGCATCATCCGGTCCGGGCATCCCTGGGTTTTCTCGGACAGCATCCGGCGCCAGAATCGCGAAGGCGAACCCGGCGAACTGGCCGTGATCTACGACCGCAGGGATCGCTTCCTCGCCGTGGGCTTCTACGACCCCTCCTCTCCCTTGCGGGTTCGCATCGTGCACTGCGGGGATCCGGTTTCGATCGACGCGGATTTCTGGAACGCACGACTCCGGGCCACGTTGGCACGCCGCGCGAACCTCGCCGACGCCATGACCACCGGGATCCGTCTCGTCAACGGGGAGAGCGACGGATTTCCGGGACTCGTCCTGGACCGCTACGACACGACCCTCGTCCTCAAACTGTATGCGACGGCGTGGTTGCTCCGGCTTCCCCTGATCCGCGACCTCGTCCTCGCCGAGCTGCGGCCGGAGCGTCTCGTTCTCCGGCTAAGCCGCAACCTCGGGGCCGCGGGACCGGTCCATGACGGCGCCGTCCTCCACGGATCCGCGCCGGGTGGCCCGGTCGTATTTCTTGAATCGGGCCTCCGCTTCGAAGCCGACGTCATCCGCGGGCAAAAGACCGGTTTCTTTCTCGACCAGCGGGAGAACCGGTGCCGCGTCGGCACGATCGCCCGCGGGAGCGACGTGCTCAACGCCTTCAGCTTCTCCGGCGGCTTTTCCCTCCATGCCGCCCGCGGGGGCGCCAAATCGGTGACCGATCTCGATCTCAGCCACCACGCCCTCGATTCCGCGCGGAGAAACTTCGACCTCAACCGCGGGGATGCGACCGTCGCCGCCTGCCGGCATGAGAGCATCCAGGCCGACGCTTTCGCCTGGCTCGGGCAGGCACGTCCCGCCTCCTACGACCTCGTCGTCGTCGATCCGCCCTCGCTCGCGAAACGCGAGTCCGAACGCGCCCGCGCGATCCGGGCCTATCAAACGCTCAATTCCGCGGCCATCCGCCTTCTGCGCCAGGGGGGCACGCTCGTCGCCGCCTCCTGTTCCGCCCATGTCAGCGCGGACGAATTCATTGGCGCGGTGAAGGCCGCGGCGTCCCGGCCGGGTCGGCGTTTCGAGATCCTTGAGACGACCGGACACGCTCCCGATCACCACGCCTCGTTTCCCGAGGCCCGCTACCTCAAGGCCGTCTATCTCCGCTTCGGGTGACGGGCGGGACGCGCGTTCGCGTACGACTTGCCCGTTCCCTCCGGAATCCGATTCGTGCTAAAAGCGAGAGCGTCGGAAAGTCCAACCGCTTCCTCCCCGTCGCCATGCTCAAGATCACCCCCGCTGGCCGTGCCTTTGCCAATTGCCAGGGAATGACCCGGAGGACCGCCTTGAAGGCCGGAGCCCTCAGCGCCTTCGGCCTTTCCACCGGAGACTGGCTCCGCCTCAAGGCCGGGAGCAAGGTCTCGGACACGGGCAAATCCGTCATCCTCATCTGGCTCGACGGAGGTCCCAGCCATTTCGAGACCTACGATCCGAAACCGGAGGCGCCGAGCGAATACCGCGGCCCCTGGGGAGACCGCCCCACCAACGTGCCCGGCATCCGCTTCTCCGAAATGTTGCCACTGCACGCGAAACACGCCGACGCGATGTGCGTGATCCGCTCCGTGGCCCACACCACCGGAGACCACTTCGCCGCGGCCCACTGGATGCTCACGGGACGTTTCGGCAGCACCACCGTCGACAAGATCCAGAAGTATCCCTCGGTCGGATCCTGTATTTCCAAACTCGTCCCGGCGAAGGTGCCCGATCTGCCGAACTACGTCGGCCTGCCCGCGGCCGAGAGCGTCTTCCTCTATCCCGGCTACCAGGGCGCGGCCTACCTCGGCGGGGCCTACGATCCCTTCCAGGTGAACCTGCAGCAGAAGTATCTCGCCGCGAACCTCAAGACCGCGATCCAGAAACCGCCCTTCCTCGATTCCGTCACCGGCCAGGGCGACCGTATGAACGAACGATCCTCCCTCCTCCAGCAGCTCGACGGCCTCGACCGCCGCGTCGATCAGAGCGGCGCGATGGGCACGATGGACGAGCACCACGCCGCCGCCCTCCAGATCCTCCTCGGCTCGAGCGCCCGCCGCGCCTTCGACATGGACCGGGAGGACGCGAAGACGCGCGACCGCTACGGTCGCGGTCCCTGGGGGCATTACACCCTCATGGCGCGGCGCCTCGTCGAGGCCGGAGTCCGCTTCGTCACCGTCGACATGCCGCACTGGGACAACCACTCGAGCATCAAGAGCGCGATGGAGACCCGGCTTCCCGTGCTCGACCGCGCCATCGACGGACTGATGCAGGATCTCAAGGACCGCAACCTCCTCGACGACGTCCTCGTCGTGGTCATGGGCGAATTCGGGCGCACCCCGAAGATCAACAAGGGCCTGCCCAACGATCCCGTGCCCGGACGCGACCACTGGGGCCAGGCCATGAGCGTGCTCATGGCGGGCGGCGGGTTGAAGATGGGGCAGGTCGTCGGAGCCACCAACGCGCGCGGCGAACATCCCGTGGAACGCCCCCTCACCCCCGCCGACGTCCTCGCCACGATCTACCACGTCGTCGGGATCGATCCCGGACTTTCCTTCCCCGACCATGGCGGACGGCCCGTGCCGCTCGTCGACGGCGGCCGGCCCATCGCCGAATTGATCTGAGCGCGGCGCCCGGGGGCCGTCAGAAGGTCTCGACCGGATCGACCCCGTCGGGCAGTTCGTAAGGATCTTCCGGATCGGCCTCTTCGCCTGACAAAGCCACCAACGCGTCCGGAGGAAATGCGTCCGCCGCCTCTTCGACCGGGGAGTCCGTCACCGGAGAGGACGCTGAAACAACGGCCGCCGCGGCAGCCGCCTCCTCCGACCGGGGAGCACGCTCCTGCTTTTCCTTTTTCTCCCGCTTCGGCTTCTCCGCGGCGGGAGCCGCGGGGACCGGAGCCTCCTGCTTCGGCCGTCCGATCGCGAGCGAGGTGTCGGGAAACTCGAGCACATAACCCTCGGACGTCAGCCAGCGCAGGTCACCTAGAAGCGACTTCGCCGATTCGGAAAGATCGGGATTCTCCTCCGGCAGCGGCCCTTTCGGCATCTCGAAGCCGGGGACGAGGGCTTCGAGGAGCGACGCCACGGTGGGCCTCGCCGTGGCCGCGACGAAGTCGACGATGCGCTGGATCTGCTCCGAGAAGATCGCGCCCTCGTCGATCGCCTTCGGCCGCACCGCGGAGACGTGGAGCGACTTCTTGCCGCGCTTGAAGAACTTCAACCCCTTCTGCTCGAATTCGTGACAGAGCGACTGCATCAGGGCGAGGGGAAATCCGCGGCGCAATTTCTCGGTTTCCTGTCTAAGGTGCGAGAGCAGTCCCGGGGAAAGCTGGCGGCCCGGCACGTTCCCCGGCACCACCGCGATCGAGGTCTCGATGATCGAGTCGTCGGCGAAGTGCTGGCGGAAATGACGCGCCACTTCCTCGATCGATTTCAGGACGAGCCCTTCCTCCTTCTTCGCAACGGGCGCGGGAGCCTCCTCCACGGGTTCTTCCGAGGCTTCCTCGCCGCCTTCCACCGTTTCCGCGGTTTCGACGGCTTCATCCGGTGCTTCCGCGGCCGAATCAAGGTCCCCTTCGAGAGCGGGCGCTTCCGCCCCCGTCACCGTTTCCTCCGCGGGAGCGGCGGTCTCCTCGACGACGGGTTCCTCCGCCACGGGTTCGACCAGAGAGGGTTGGTCCGGGGACTTGACCCGATACTGCCGCACGCGGCTGACCTGTTCCTTCCACTTTTCGATGATCTCCTCGCCGCTCTCCATGCGGATGCGGGACTTGTATCGGTCGATCGACATGTCGGCGAACCGTTCGCGGTGAAGGCGGGCGATGTTGCGCTGATACTCGTGGTGATTTGGCGGCCCGAGAATCACACCGCTCAGTCCGCACACCGCGATCACCGAGAAGTTCCCCGCGGGCGGATCCACCGAGACGTCCTCGGCGGTGTAGAAGTGCTCCAGCGCCGGTCCGGAAAGAACGTGCTGGATCGCCTCTTCGCGCGAAAGCCAGAGCGAGGCGTCGGCGAGGCATTGGTAGAGCTTCACCGGATCCGCCGCGGTGAAGCGGATGCGGTATCGCTCGCGCGCCTCGAGGATCATCTTGGCGAGGTCGGCGAGCGCGAAAGAGCGGAAGGTATCGCGGATATGGCGGGTGAGACCTTCAATCGCCGGGCCCGAAGGCTCGATCGCGGCGGTGATACCCGTCGGAGCCGGTTCCTCACGCGGCCCGTCGCGCCGGTCGCGGAAGTCGCGTGCGGGACGTCCGCCCTCGCGACGGCCCCCGCCTTCCCGGCGATCTCCGCCACGGCGATCGTCTCGACCACCTTCCTGCCGGGGACGATCACCACGCGGACGATCTCCGCGCGGACCATCGCCACGGGGGCGATCATCACGAGGGCGGTCGCGATCAAATCGTCCGCCACCACCTCCTCCGCCTCCGGGCCCGCGGCGTTCGCCACGGCCACCGAAGCCGCCGCGGTCATCCCGGCGATCCCCCTGGCGTCCCCCGCCGCGTCGCTCGCGACGGTCGTCGTCATCGCCGAATCGCTTGACGAGATCCTTCTGCGGCTCGCGCGGCTTCTCCTGCGCCCAGTCGGGCATCAGGTCGCGGGCGGAAAATTCGAGGGGCCTTTCTTCTTCGCTCATGGGTCGGGTACGGCGGTCCAGAGTCGCCGCGATGCGCGGATCACGCCAGCGCAATTTTCAGGGCTTCACACGCCACTTCGGCGGTCTTCGCGACATCCTCGTCACCGTGCGCGAGCGAGATGAACCCCGCCTCGTATTGCGAGGGCGCGAAGTAGACGCCGCGATCCAGCGCGGCCCAGAAGAACTTGCGGAAGGCCTCGAAATCGCAGCCCTTCACGTCATCGACGTTGTCGATCACACCTTCCTTGAAGAAGAGGCAGAACATCGAGCCGACCCGGTTGAAGGCGAGGTCGCGTCCCATCTCCTTGAGCGTGCCGCGCACCGCTTCCTCGAAGATCGTTCCGATCTGCTCGAGGCGGTTCCATCCGTCGAGCCGTTCCATTTCCTTCAACTGCGCGAGTCCCGCGGCAAGGGCGAGCGGATTGCCCGAGAGCGTGCCCGCCTGGTAGACGGGACCGAGCGGCGCGAGCTGGTCCATGATCTCCGCCTTACCGCCGAAGGCGCCGACAGGAAGACCGCCGCCGATGACCTTTCCCATCGCGGTGAGGTCGGGGATGATGCCGGTCAGTTCCTGCACCCCGCCCATGGCGAGGCGGAATCCGGTCATGACCTCGTCGAAGATCAGGACGGTGCCGTGCTTCGCGGTGAGATCGCGGAGGAGCTGGAGGAAACCGGGTTTCGGAAAGACGAGTCCCGCGTTCGCCGGGATCGGCTCGAGGATGAGGGCGGCGATCTCGTGGCCCTGGGTCGCGAAGACCTCCTCGATGATCTCGGGTCGGTTGAAGGGCACCGTGATCGTGAGCTTCGCGAAATCGGCCGGCACGCCCGCGCTGTCGGGCTGGCCGAAGGTGAGGGCCCCGCTCCCGGCGGCGACGAGGAGGGCGTCGACGTGGCCGTGATAACAACCGTCGAACTTCACGATCTTGTCGCGCCCCGTGTAACCGCGCGCGAGGCGGATCGCGCTCATCGTCGCCTCGGTGCCGCTGTTGACCATCCGCACCTTCTCGACCGAAGGCACGTAGTCGCGGATCGTGCGCGCCATCTCGACCTCGTGGCGGTTCGGGATGCCGAAGCTGACGCCCTCCTTCGCGGCGTGGCTCACCGCATCGATCACCGCCGACGGGGCGTGCCCGAGGATGGCCGGTCCCCACGTGCCCACGTAGTCGATCATCTCATTGCCATCGACATCCCAGATCCGGCATCCGCGGGCGCGCTGCACGAAGAATGGATCGCCCTGCACGTTGCGGAAGGCCCGCACCGGAGAATTGACTCCGCCGGGGATCACCTCCTTGGCGGCGCTGAAGAGTTTCGAGGAAAGAGATCGGTCAGGCATGGGCGGGGAATGAATCGCGAGCGGGTTGATCCGTCAACCGCCGGGAAAGGGGGGCAAATTTTTCCCGCATCGCCCCACCCGCCCGCTCGTCCATGGAAAACCAGAACGGACTCCAACACTCCAACAATCCATGAACGACACGATTCTCCGCCGCCCCGCCCGCCTCTTTCTGACGCTGGCCACTCTCGCCGCCTTCACCTGCGCTCCCCTCGCCTCCGAAGCCCTCGCCTATGATCCCGTCAAGAAAGTCAAGGTGAAGGACCACAAGGTGAAGGTGAAGGCAATCGACGGAAAGGCCAAGATCAAGCACAAACCCAGCGGCAAGCAGAAGACGAAGGTGAAGGGACCGAATGGTGCCTTCGCCGCCGACATCGCCTACTCGACCGCCTACGGCAACGCCTATCCCTCCTGCGACACCGGCATGGGATACTACAAGTGACCCGGACGGCGGAGTCTCCGGACCGGGCTCCGCCACGATCACTCCGCCACGATCACTCCGCCACGATCACTCCGCCACCAGATCGTAGCCGCGCCAGTCACGAACGGTGACTTCGGCGAAGCTTCCCGCCGGCAGGTCCGCGGGGACGAAGACGGTGCCGTCCACCTCGGGCGCGTCCATCTCGCTCCGCGCCTGACCGGGAGAATCGACCAGCACCTTGAGACGGCGGCCGACGTGCCCGCGGTTGCGCTCTTCGGCGAGGCGCTCGAGCCGTTTCATCGCCTCGTTCCATCGCTTCTTCCGGGTCATGTGGTGGACCTGCCCCTCGAGCTTCGCGGCCCGGGTGCCTTCCTCGCGGGAGTAGTTGAAGACGCTGGCACGCTCGAAACGGGTCGTCTCGAGGAATTCGAGCAGTTCAGCGAAATCGTCGTCGGTCTCCCCGGGGAAGCCAACGATGAAGGTGGTGCGCAGGGCGAGACCGGGGATCCCCTCGCGCATGCGGCGGACGAGATCGCGGATGTAGGCTCCGTCCGTCTCGCGCTTCATCGCCCCGAGCATGCGGTCGGAGATGTGCTGCAGCGGCATGTCGACGTAGCGGGCGACCTTCGGGCATTGCGCGATCGTCTCGATGAGCTCGTCGCTCCAGTGCGCCGGGTGGGTGTAGAGAAGGCGGATCCAGAAGTCGCCCTCGATCGCATTGAGGGCGCGGAGCAGACTCGCGAGTGATTCACCCCGCGAAGAATCAACGCCGCTGCGGGGATTGGGACGCTGGCCTTCCCACCGATCCATGCCGAAGTAGGTCGTGTCCTGGGAAATGAGATTGAGCTCCTTCACGCCCGACTTCACCAACGCCTCGGCCTCTTTCACGACGGACTCGAGGGTGCGCGAGCGGTGTTGGCCGCGGATCTTCGGGATGATGCAGAAGGAACAGGGGTGGTTGCAGCCCTCGGCGATCTTGATGTAGGCGCTGTGCTTCGGGGTGAGGCGGAAACGCGGCGTGTCGTAATCGGGAATGTATTTCGGCGAGGCGGTGACGAAGTTCTCCGAATGCGGATCCCCGTCCTTGCCGACGAGGTCGCGGATGACGGGCGCGACCGAGGTGATCTGGTCGAGCCCGATGAAGGCGTCGACCTCGGGCATGAGGCCGGGCAGCTCTTTCGAAAAACGCTGCGAGAGACAGCCGGCGACGATGATCTTTTGCCGGGGCCGCGATACCTCCCGCTCGTCGACCGCTTCGTGGATCGCGCTGATGCTCTCCATCTTCGCCTGGTCGATGAAGGAACAGGTGTTGATGATGAGGACGTCGGCGAGTTCGGGCTCGGGCGTCATGACCATCCCGGCCTCCTGGAGGTGGCCGATCATGATCTCGGAATCGATCAGGTTCTTCGCGCAACCGAGCGAGACCAGACCGACCGTGGTTTTTCCGTCAACGGGCATGGCGCTTGTGAAGAGGGGTGAGGGTCCGGTCACCCGTCGAAACGCTCGACGAGAAGGGAGGCGTTGTGTCCGCCGAAGCCGAAGGAGTTCGAAAGGGCGCGCCGGATCTTCACCTCGCGGGCGGTGTGCGGCACATAGTCGAGGTCGCACTGGGGATCCGGATGGTCGAGATTGATCGTCGGGGGGATGATGCCCTCGGTGATGGCCTTGATGCAGGCGGCGAGCTCGACTCCGCCGGCCGCGCCGAGGAGGTGACCCGTCATCGACTTCGTCGAGCTGACGAGGAGCCCGTCCTTCGCGTAATTGCCGAAGACGGTCTTGATCGCCTTGGTCTCGCAGACGTCGCCCAGTCCGGTCGAGGTGCCGTGGGCGTTGACATAATCGACGTCCCGCGGATTGAGTTTCGCGTGCTTCAACGCCATCTGCATGCAGCGGCGGGCACCGTCGCCCTCCGGATGGGGCGAAGTGAGGTGATGGGCGTCGGCGGAGACTCCGTAGCCGGTCAGTTCGGCGTAGATGCGGGCGCCGCGCGCCTTGGCGTGTTCCAGTTCCTCGATCACGACGACTCCGGCCCCCTCGCCCATGACGAAACCGTCACGATCGACGTCGAAGGGCCGCGAGGCGCGCTCGGGCTCGTCGTTGCGCATCGAGAGGGCCTTCATGTTGCCGAAGCCGGCGAGGCCCATCGGGCAGATCGTGGACTCGGCCCCCCCCGCGACGAAGGCGTCGGCATCGCCGTATTTGATCATGCGCCAGGCCTCCCCGATGTTGTGGTTCGAGGTCGCGCAGGCGGTGACGATGCACATGTTGGGGCCGCGCAGGTCGAACTCCATCGAGACCATCCCGCTGGAGATGTTCGCGATCATCATCGGGATGGTGAAAGGCGAGACGCGCGAGGGGGATTTCTGGAGCAGGTTCGCGTGCTGGGTCTCGAGGGTGACGAGTCCGCCGATGCCGCTGCCGACCATGCAGCCGAAACGGTCGCGATCGATCGTGTCGAGATCGACTCCGGAATCCCGGATCGCCATGACCGAAGCCGCCATCCCGAGCTGGGCGAAGGGATCGGCGCGGCGGGCATCCTTGGGATTCTTGAAGAACGGGCCCGGATCAAAGCCGCGCACCTGTCCGGCGATCTTGCAGTCGTAGTCGGCGAGTTCGGGCTTGTCGATTCGGGAAATACCGCTCTTGCCGGAAACGAGGCTGTTCCAGAAGGTCTCGAGATCGTTTCCGATCGGGGAAACGACTCCGATTCCGGTGATGACGACGCGGCGTTCCATGATGGGTGGGCAAGTTGAGGGGGAACAGCTAAAGTCAGCGTGCTTCGAATCCATTGCAAGGCGATTTCTCCCACACGGAACGGGCTTGAAACCCTGGAAAAGGACGAACGGAGCCCGGGACGGAGCGATCAGATTTCGATGATCCGCTCGCGCTCGTTCATCGCTCCGCAACGGGGGCACTCGGCCAGGTCGTGGGTCGACGGGTCCTCGAAGACATGATCGCAGATCCCGCAAATGACGAAGTGCTTGCGGCGGCGGTGCTCCCGTCCCTTCCGGAAGATCTCCGCCGCCATCCAGGCGAAAAATAGGGCGCAGAGGATCCCCACCAGATAGACGGCGATCATTCCATCGAGGGTCACGGGAAACATGGTCCGGAGAAGGCTGGGAAGACGTTTTCGGAAATGGGAGAAATGGGAGGAAACGTGGCGCGGGAGACGCCGGAGGATCGCGGGCTGGGGACGAATCGACGAAATTGGAGCGATCAAGGGGCCGGGTCAACCCCGACAGCCAGTTCGATCCATCCGGTGACGTTCCCGGACGAGGGCAGGAAACGAAGGGTGGACTCGACCACGGTTGCAAGTTCCGCTTTCTCCGGCTCCTCCAGGCGGCCCTCGATTCCCGTGACCTCGACCTCCCCCCCGGGAGCGATCGTGATCGCAAACCGCACCGCGGGAATCGCTTCGGCCAACCCGAGGTAATCGTGAAGCACGGACCAGGGAGCGATCGGCCGTTCCTCCAGAGCGGGATCGACCTTGAGGAAAACGCGTCCGTCGGCGCGGGACGATGCAGGTGGCGTCACGGCGACCGGCTCGACCAATCCGGGACCGGGTTCGAGCGAGGGCGGCGGGAGCAGATCGAGCCCGACCCTCTGGAAACCAGGGGTGAAATGGATCTTTCCCGACTCGAGCCGCAGTCGCACCTCGGACCGGGCCGAGGGCGGCAGCAGGTAGATGGAGCGGTCCGCAAGGCGCTGGAGAAGGGCCCGGGCCGCGGGATCGTCACTCTCGAGAACCTGGATCGCATCGGGATCCGGCTTGACCCGGACCGGAGAGGGATAAACGACCTTGAAAAGGTAGAATCCGGAACCATGGATGATCACGGAAAACAGCAGGAAGGCCGAGAGGTGCATCCAGAGTCGCCTGTCCTTCGCCCAGGTAAAGACCTTCCCGCGCTCGTCCTCGTCCTCCTCGACCGTCTTGCTGAAAAAACCCATGTCCGGATTGATAAAGCCGTTTGACCACGACGTTCCTCACTCGGTCTCGAGCTTCGTGGCGAAGGAGACTTCGAATCCCGCCTTGAGAACCAGCTTGGCGATGCCCATGACCGATCCGTAGGAAACCGATTCATCGCCGAGGATGACGATCTGGTTCGATCGCTTCCTCGACTCACCGAGCCTCCCCCCCAGCGTCTCGAGGGTGACGCGCTCGTCATTGAAGTAAAAATCGCCCGTCATATCCGGGATCAGCGTGATGATGTGCGCATCCTCGGCCGTCGGGAGCGAGGAGGAGGAGGAAGGCAACTTCACCTCGACCCCCGACTTGAGGACGAGATTTGAGCCGAAAAGAAAGAAAATGATGAGAAGCAGGGTGACATCCATCAGTGGGGCCATGTAGAGCAGGCCGGCTCGGTCGGAAAGGGAGGATTCCAGTTTCACGGTGGGAAAAGAGGCCGGGCGCGCGCGCGGCCGGGAATAGGTCAGCGTCCGGTGGCCTCGTCCGCCTCGTCGGCGGGACGGTCGGAACGGATCGCGATGATGTCGGAAGGCTGGGCGCGCAGGTCGCAGATCGTGTTCACGATCTCGATCCCGGCGCTCTCCATGTCGTGCATGAGACTCTTCGAGTAGGCGCGGAGATGGGAGTAGAAGACGAAGGCGGGGATTGCGACCATGAGTCCCGCCGCCGAGGTGATGAGCGCCTCGTAGACCCCTTGCGAGATCTCCGCCACGGTCGCGAACCCCCCCGCCGCGTTGATCTGGACGAAGGTATCGACAAGACCGAGCACGGTGCCGAGCAGGCCGATGAGCGGGGCGATGTAGGCGACGGTCAGGAGAACGGCGAGATGCTTCTCGAGCTTGGGAACCTCGAGCTGGCCGCTTTCCTGAACGATTTCCCTCAATTCCGTGCGCGGAGCGGCGTAACGGCGGATCGCGGAGTGGATCACGCGCGCGGCCGGGCCCGGGGTCGCCGCACATTCCGAGAGCGCCTCGGCATAAGCCTTGTTCTTGATCAGGTTGCGAAGGCCGAAGAGCAGATCCCCGACGTCGATGCGGGCCCGGTGGAAATAAAAAAGCCGCTCGAGGAAAATGGCGATGGCGATGACGGAACAGCCGAGGAGCAGCCACATGAGCGGGCCGCCTTTGGTGATCAAGTCCATGAGTCGAGGAAATCGGATGGTCGGGAACCGCCCCGCCGCCCGGCGCAAGGGGATTCTTACCACGGGTTGCGGAAGGAGCCAAGCGATTAAACCGCGCCCCGGTCCGAGCGGCCGGCCAAACCGGGCTTTGCCTCTCCGGAATTGAACTTCGCCGGGATCCCCCGGTCCGGAATCGCGTATCCCGCTGAAAAAGAAGCAACAAAGACTTGCCACATTGCTGAAATATTTGAATTTATGATTTTTATGATAAATAGCGAAAGGCGAACGCTTCCAAAACTATTGATCCCGCAGGCCAAAAAGCCGGCGGTAGCGGTGGCGATTCGGCCGGTCATGCCCGCGGCGGGCTCGTCGCGTATCATCGACTACGGCAATGCCGACGAGACGATCCGCCAGCTCGAAAAGGTCGTTTCCGAGTTCGTGATCCAGTATCCCAGCCACACCCAGCGCATTCCCGCGCTGCGTCCCGGAGAGCATCCCCTCATCGGATTCGTGCGCTCGATGGCGGCGTCGATGGCGGCGAAGCAGGAGGAATTGGAAAAGCTCAATCTCGAAGTTCTGGAGGCCGCCAACGAGAAGGAACGGTTTTTCGCGAACATGAGCCACGAGGTCCGCACCCCGATGAACGGAATCTTCGGGATGGTCAATCTCCTCCTCGAGATGGATCTCGATCCGGTCCAGCGCGAGCACCTCGAGACGATCCACAGTTCGAGCGAGTCCCTCCTCAACATCCTCGACGACATCCTCGACTACGCGAAGCTCAACGCGAAGGAGATGCAGCTGAAGCCCCGTCCCTTCGAGCTCCAGAAACTCATCCGCGAGGTGCTCCTCGTCTACAAGGCGAACGCGGACTCGCGGCATATCGGCCTCTCCGCGACGATCTGCGAGTCACTTCCCGAGACCCTTCTCGCCGATGACCTGCGCCTGAAGCAGGTCCTCCTCAATCTCACGAGCAACGCGATCAAGTTCACCGATTCGGGCGAGGTCTCGGTCACGGTGAGGGGATATCGAAAAGCCGGCCGCGACCAGCTCCTCTTCCACGTCCGCGACACCGGCATCGGCATCGATGAACAGGCCGGCTCGTGGCTTTTCGTCCCTTTCCGCCAGATCGACACGGAGAAGTCGCGCTGCCATAGCGGAACCGGGCTCGGGCTGGCCATCTCGAAGAATCTCGTCGAACTGATGGGAGGGCGGATCTGGTTCGAGAGCGAGCCCGGAAAGGGGACGACGTTTTTCTTCACGATCGACTACGCGATTCCCAGCGAGCAACGCGGAGACTTCGTCTGCCGCAGGCTCCTCCCGCCGCCGGAGGCGATCCCACATCGCGAGACCGGACGCATGCGGGTTCTCCTCGTCGAGGACAACCGGGTCAACCAGAAGGTCGCCCGCCTCACCCTCGAGCAACTGGGCTGCGACGTCACGGTCGCCTCCAACGGCCGGGAAGCGGTCGATATCGCAGAGGGCCCCCTGCCCTTCGATCTCATCCTGATGGACGTCAACATGCCGGTGATGGACGGATTCGCCGCGACGGCCGCGATCCGCCACCTCGACCACCGCAATGCGTCGGCTCCCATCGTCGCAATGACCGGAATGGTCTTCAGCGAGGACCGCGAACGCTGTTTCGCCGCCGGGATGAACGAAATCATCACGAAGCCTTTCGCGATCAACGATCTCCGGATCCTCCTCGCCTCGTTGCATGAAGGTCCGGCCGCCGATCCGGTCGCGCTGGTCTCGTGACGCCGGTCCGGATCAGTCGATGCGGTTCCGCGCGATTTCCTCGAGCGAGAACCCCAGGTCCCGGAAGACCCCGTCGAGCCGCCCGCCCCGCCGGATCAGTTCTTCCCGGGTCGGGCTTTCCCCCTCGCGGGGGGCGATGACGACCAGATTCCCCGTCCGTGGAATCTCGAAGCGGACCATTCCGGGAAAGACCGCCCGGATTGAGTCGAGATCCCCGCGGGTGCGCGGATCGGCCGCGATGAGATTGAACGCGACCACCCCGCCTTCCTTCAGGTGGGAGCGCAGGGTCGCGAGAAACGCCTCGGTCTTGAGCCGTTCGGTCGTCGCACCCAATCCCGCGCTTTCCGGAGCGCGGAGGAAGGCGTCGAGATAGATCGCGTCGAACGGGTCCCTCGGCGCATCGAAAAAGGCGAAGGCATCGGCGGTATGGATCTTCGTGCGGGGTCCCTCCTTCACCCCGAAATACTCCGCGGCGATCTCCACGACCGCGGGATCGATCTCCACCGCCTCGACCAGCGTCCGGGGAAACCGCTCGTTCAGGAAACGGACCATGCCGCCACCGCCCAACCCGACGATGAGAACCCGGTCCTGCCGATCCCGGAAGAGCAGGGAGGCGAACATCCCTTTCGCATACCCGTGCTGCAAGGTCGCCGGATGATCCAGGTCGATCGCGGACTGGCAATACTCGTCGCCCGCGTCATCGACAAAGAAGAGGCGACGTATCCGGTCGTTCTCCCGCACCCGGATCCGCGAATACTCCGACCGTGTTTCGTGGATGGCCTCCCCGTGCGCGGTGCCGCCGGCGGGACGACGGGATTGCACCACGACCTGGGCAAGACCGGTGATCCCGATCAGGGCGGTCAGGACCAGCAACAGGGAACTCGTGCGGGGCCGGGGCATCCTCGTCAGCTTTCGCCCTCCCGCAGCGCGAGGAGCCTGACACATTCCTCGAGCAGCCACTCCGGCTTCATGAAGGGTTCGAATCCGATCTCCTGCCAGCGGATCCGTCCGCCGCGGTCGATCAGGTAGGTGCCGTGCAGCGGGATCTCCTCGAAATCATCGTGGGCCCGGAAGGCCTTGAACGCGGCCAGCGAGGCGTCGGAGTAAAGCGGGAAGGGAAACGGGGACTTTTTCTCCCCTTCGCCCGCGAGCGTCTCCCTCAATCCCTCCGGAGAGTCGGTGCTGACGGCGGCGAGGTCGATCCCGGCCTCCTCGAACCGCTTCGCGACCGGGGCGAAGGCATTGAGCTGCTCCATGCAGTGCGAACATCCCTTGCCGAGGAAAAAGATCACGACGCGCGGACGACCGCCGGCGGTGAAGATCGCTTCGTCCTTGCCTCCTACCGTCGTCACCGTGGCGGCGGGGGCGGCCGGCGGCGTCCAGCGGAAAGGCCCGAGTGAATCGAGATCGGGGCGCTCGCCCAGGTCCTTCGGAGTCTCCGGGGCGAGACGCCAGTCATCGGGCCAACCGAATTCCTTGGCAATCGGGGCGAGCGGCTTGAATACCGCCAGCTCCGCGTCGGCCCCGTGACCGACGGTCCGCAACTTGGTGAAGGCCTCCTTCGCCTTCTCCTTGTCTCCGTTCGAATAAAGGACGCGGACCTGGGCGACGAGCGGCAGCACCTCGTTTTTCCCGGAGGCGACCGCCTCGCCCGCGAGCTTGGCCGCCTCGTCCCCCTTGCCGGCCCGCAGCCAGAGCAGGGCGTGACGCCACTTCGCGAGGTCCTTCAGCGTGGGAAGCCGTTCGAGGGCCTTCGCCGTATCGGGTGGATTCGCGGTGAGGGCGGCGTAGACCCGGAGCTCGTGGACCGGGTTCTCGAGATCCGAAACCGCCTTCTCGAAATTCTTCGCCGCCGCCTTCTTCGATTCCTCGACCGCCTTGGCATCCTTCTTCGATTCGGTGGCCTTTTTGGCCGCGTCGGCGACCGCCTTGTCCCGGTCGGCCTGTTTGGCGGCGAGCCGCTTCTCCAGTTCCGCGAGGTGCTTCGCCGCGCCCTCCCGGTCCCCGCTCTCGTAGCGGGCGAGGCCGACGTAGCGGTGATAGTCGGTCTCGGAGATCGACTCGCCGTCGGGATGAAGGGGCGCGGTTTTGTCCTTTCCATCGCCGGAAAGGGCGATGACCTGGCTCCAGTCCTCATAGCGCACCAGCGTGTCGCGCAGCCGCTGACGTCCGTATTGCCAGCTGCCTCCCGAGGGATCATAGACCTCCTTCTTGTCCACGGTCTTGAACTTCGCGAGACGCGGCAGGGAGATCATGTTGCGCGCGAGATCGGCGGCGCGGTGATGCTGCCCGAGGAAATCGAGGTTGCGGATGAGCCACTCGTTGTTGTGGGCGAAATTGTGGATCTGGTCCGGCACGATGTGATGGCGGATGAGGTGGGCGTGATCGACGCGCGCGGACGCCTCCTGCTGCCAGGCCGCGTCGGCGTAACGCTGCAGCTTCGAATAGGTGTGGCCGGGCATGTGCCACATGTGGGCGATGCCGGGGGCGGCGGGGCCGCAATTCGCCGCGGCCTTCAACGCCTTCGACGCGTCGGTGTTGTCCCACAGGTGGATCTGGAAGTGGTTCGCGGGATGCCTTGGGTGTTTCGCGAGGATCTTCTCCGCGAGCAGGTTCGTCGCGTAGTGGCTCGAGATGGGAAGCTCCCTGCCGCTGTTGTAGAAGACCTGGTGCAGGAGGAAAGCCTCCGCCTCGACTTCACCGGGATGCGTTTCGAGGATCTTCTCGAGTGAACGCACGTAGTCTCGCAGCCGTTTCTTCGCGTCGGCCTTGGGATCCTTGAAGTAGGCCGCGAGCCCGTCGATCCAAAGCTTCTCGCGGTTCGAGGCCTTCTCCCTCCGCTTCACCGCCTCGTCGATGAACTTCTTCCCGCGGGTGTCGTTCTTGAAGTTCGCCATCGCCATGCCCCAGTAGAACATCGCCGCATCGGGATCGAGCTTCGCGGCCTGGCGGAAGCTGCGCTCGGCCTCGAAGAACCAGTAACCGTGGAGCTGCCCGACGCCCTGCGCGAAGAAACGCCGCGCCTCGTCGGACTTCGTCGCCACCTCGAGGTGGACCGTACCGGTGCCGGGAATGAGAACGGCGGCCTGGCGGGGACCTTCGTTGAACACTTCGCCGTGGTAGGAATGACCCGCGGGCGTGCCGGATTTCTCCGTCGCCTCCTGCGCGGCGAGGGGCAGAAGGAACGGCAGTGGGAGCAGGCAAAGGAGGGATTTCATGGGGATCAAAGCGGCTTGATGAAGAGATTGCGGAACTGAACCAGGCTCGAGGCAGGCGACCAGGTGCCGTCCGGTTTTTTGCCACCGTGATGCTGGAGGGCGATGCGGCCCTTCTCCGGCACCTCGGGGAGGAGGGCGTTCTCGATGATCACATGTCCGTTGAGCACGACGGTGAGGCGGTCGCACTTCATCGTGATGACGAAGGTGTTCCAGTGACCGACGGGATGGTCGGCCTTGAGTTTCGGGGTCACCCCCGCCCGGATTTCCTGCGGCAGTTTCTCGTTGTTGCGGATGCCGTAGACCTCGCCCGATCCGATCGGCCAGCACCAGATGTTGAGCTGGTATTTCGGCATCCCGCGCAGGTAGATCCCCGAGTCGGCGTTCGGCATCGGATGGGTGAGATTTTTCCCGTCGGGCCCCTTCACCGTGCTCCCGTCGGGAAGGACGTAGGGCACGTCGTAGAAGCCGGTCGTCTCCTTGATCCGCCAGTCGAGCCGGAGCTCGAAGTCGCCGAACTCCTCCACGGTCCAGAGATTTTTGTCACCCTTCGCCTCCGACTGCGCGTCGTAGTCGATGACGCCGTCGAGAACCTTCCAGTGTCCGTTGTCGCCTTCGGGCACGACCCAACCCGCCAGGTCCTTGCCGTTGAAGAGGGAACGAGAGCCCTCCGGCACCGGATCGGGGGAGGCGTGGAGCACACCGCAGGCGGCGGCGATGAGGAGAAACAGGCCGGGGACTTTCATGGCGGAAAGGTATCAGGATCCGGGCCGGGGGAACGAACCTTTTCGAAACGGGACGAGGCGGGATCGTGCGATGGCGGAGGACGGCGCGACCCGATAGGGTTCGCCTCATGACCCGACCCGCTTTGGTTCCCCGGCTGTTTCTCCTCGCGACCCTCGCCCTGTCCGCGGTCGCGGAGGAAACGCGTTCCTTCTACCTCATCGGCAATTCGCTGACCCAGGACACGGTGCCGCAGAAGCTCGACGGGGACGTGCAATGGCACATCGATTGCGGCAAGAGCCTGCCCTTCCTCTACGAAAATCCGGAGAAACCCTGCGTGAAGACCTCGGTGATCTGGCCCGAGGCGCTCAAGGCGAAGCAATACGACCTCGTCTCAGTCCAGGTCCATTACGGGAGCACCGTGGACGAGGACGTCGCGGTGCTCTCGGAGTTCGTCCGCATGCAGCCGAAGGCCGTCTTCGTGATCCACTCGGGATGGGCGCGGGCGGCCTCGCGGGCGGAGGAGTATTCGGCGAAGTCGGCGGATGGAAAAATGCAGCACAGCCCGGCCTACCTCGAGGCCGTCCTCGCAAAGCTCCGCGAACTGCACCCCGGTCGCATCTTCCGCCAAACGCGCGCCCAGGACCTGCTCACCCGGGTCGCGGATGATATCGCCGCGAAGAAGGCTCCCTTTTCCCGGCTCGAGGACCTCTATCGCGACGACATCCACCTGAACGTCGTCACGGGCCGCTACCTGATGCACAACGCGATGCGGCACGCCCTCGGCCAACCGCGCTCGGTCGTGGGCTTCGAGACGATCCCCTCCCCCGTCAAGACCTACCTCGACGTGGTCCTCGACACCCTCCCTCCTCCCGGGACCGTCCCGTGATCCCGACGTGACCATGGCGCGTTGCGGGAGCCGGTTTTCCCGGGATTCCCGCTTGCATGGGGGGCGAAACGCGGCCAAGGGCATGGCATGAACGAGCCCGAAACGGAAGCCGACACGGTCGCGAGCCTCGCGGAAGTGGAGATCAAGGACGCCCAGGTGATCTTCTCCTCGGTGTGGAAGGGGCTCGTCGAGGAATACGGGCATGAGAACCTCCGCTTTCCGAAGGAGATCATCCTCCTCGGCGGGGCGCCCGGATCGGGCAAGGGGACGAACACGGGCTTCATCATGAAAGCTCGGGGATTCACCTGTCCCCCCATCGTCGTGAGCGCCCTTCTCGATAGTCCCGAGGCGCGGGCCCTGAAGGACAAGGGCATGCTCGTGGGCGACCGCGAGGTCATGGGCATCCTCCTGCGCAAGATGCTCGAGCCCGAATTCCGCGACGGGGCCGTCCTCGACGGGTTCCCTCGCACCGAGGTCCAGGTCGAGTGCATGAAGCTGCTGGTGAAGAAGATCGGCGCGCTCCACCGCAAATACGCCGAGACCCCGCTCGCAGCCCATTTCCGGCGCCCCACGATCCACGTCATGGTCCTGTTCGTCGATGAAAAAACCAGCGTGGAACGCCAGCTCTTCCGCGGGCGCCAGATCGCGAAACACAACGAGGAGGTCCAGGCCACCGGGATCGGCGAACTGCAGGAACTGCGCCCCACCGACCTCGACGTGGAGGCCGCGAAACAGCGTTACCGGATTTTCAAGGAAAGCACCTGGGACGCCCTCCAGTCCCTGCGGGAGGTCTTCTTCTACCACCTCGTCAACGCCCAGGGCACCGTCGCGGAGGTCGAGCAGAACATCCTCAAGGAGCTGCAATACCAGAGCTCGCTCGAGCTCGAGCCCGCCACCTTCGAGATGGTGCGCGACATCCCCCTCGCCCACGAGATCGTCGTCCACGCCCGCCAGGAACTGGTGCGCCGGCTCGACGGCTACGCCCGGGAAAACCGCGAGCTCTTCGGGAAGGTCGTGACGCTGATCCAGACGAAGTTCATCCCCATCATCCAGCGCCACGCCATCTCGGGCCGGGCCGTCATCAACAACGAGGACGAGGTCCTCGCCGACCCCGTCGCCCTCGGGATGCTCATCGACGTCTTCTCCGACCGCGGCTACCACGCCGTCGTCGACAAGCAACTCACGAAGATCCCCGAGCGCGTCAACGTGCACACGGGCGAGATCGAGTTCCGCCCGAACACGACCTACCGCATCCGCATCTACTTCGAGGGCTCGGAGATCCGCCAAGGCGGCCGCTGAGCGGTGACGAACGCATCACGCGACACCCGTGCCGAGGGGTCTCCGGGGCGGGAGACGGGACAGCGGGGCCGTCACTCGATCTGGATCTCGATCGCCTCGGTCTTGGTGAAGCTTTCGCGCTCGGCGGCGGAGCGGTTGAGCGAGAACCAGTAGCCCTCCCAAGGCTCGATGTCGGCACGGCCGGCTCCGCCGTTGAGGAAGATTTTGCTGCTCGTGGTCCGGGCGTGGAACTTGCGCGGACCGAAGGACGGTCCCTGCACGACGACGTCGCGGATCCCGCCCGGCATCGCCCGGATCAGCTCGTTGTACTTCCGGGTATTGTAGCCCATGTCAAATCCGGATACGGCCCATCCCTTGATGAAACGCTCGCGTTCCGCACGGGGCAGGTTGAAGATGACCTCGTTGGCTTTCGCCGCCTCGCGCACCTGGTCGAGCTTGATGCCCTCCGCCGGGAAATCGAAGCCGTAGTATTTGTCCTTGTTCTCCGTGGCGAGGGCGGGCACCCGGAAGTAAATACTGGCTGAGTCCCCTGTTCCGTCCTTGGGAAGCTCCGCCACATAAGTCGCGTTCATGCCTTTGCGACCCAGGTAAAGGTGGACGCGGAACTTCAGTTCGTCCTCGAGCACCATCTTCCAGATGATCTCCTTGCCGTCGAAGCTCGGGGGCTCCTCAAGCCGGAGGAACTTGCGATGACGGGTCCGGTAGCGGGGATCGGGGTGGTCGGGGATCGTCTTCCAGCTGTGGTAGAAGAAGGTGATCGGGTTCTGGATGTATTGTCCCTGGGCATCCTTCAGGAAGATCTCCACGCGGGCTTCCGGGCCGTAGAAAATCGCGTCGTATTCCGGCTCGGAGAGACGGTGGATCTCGGTCCAGCCCTTGTTCGGCTTGAAGGCGTAGAAAGGCTCCGCGGCAATCTCCTTCCGCGGCGTGGCGAGCTTGATGTTCATCGCGGCGAGCGCGGCGAGGTCGGCGGCCTTGTTGTCCTTCATCAGCGAGGTGACCTCGGTCTCCTCGTTTCCGCGCAGGAGCGAAACGAGCGACGGCATCTGGCGGCCGAGGGTCTTGTTCGCGATCTTCTTCGTCATCGTGTCGAGGAACTCGGTGCTCTTCTCGGCCGGCTGGATGTAGGTGCGGATCTTGCGGCGGCCGAGCTTCTGCCCGATCTCGGCGGCAATGTCCTCGTCGACGAAGTCCTCGAAATCGGAGAAGATGTAGAGCGCGTCGATCTTCTCCTCCATGAGGAATTCGGTCGCGACGATGAGGCTGCTGCCGTCCCACCCCCGGCCGGTCGTGAGGAACTGGTTCGGCCGGGTCTTGAAGGTCTCGATGAGGCGGTCGACGTAGCGCTGCGGGGCCTTGCGGGGAAGGTCGTGCCAGAGGAACCAGTAGGGGGTCGGGGTCTTGTATTCCGGATGGTAGGGAACGACTTCCTCGGGGACGATGAGACGCGCCTCGCCCTCGCGGTTGTCTCTCGAGAGGAGCATGTTGCGGACGTAGACGATGGGCGAATCCTTGAAGTTCTTGTCGACCTCGCGAACGACCGCGGGGAGGAACTCGGCCATCGATCCGGACACGTCGAGAATGACCCCGAGGACCTCGCCGTCCACCTCCATGGGCTGGCCGAACATCATCTTCGAAGTCGCCGAGGTGGGCATGCCGAGGCTGATCGAGGGATTGAACTGCATCCCCGTCTCCATGGCGACGTCGGCGACCGGGACGTTAACACTCGAAACCGAGAACGAGGAGGTGGCGTTGACGGAGACGATATTCGTCACCGCCGAGGTCACCGCCGTGGTCGGGTCCAGCGTCGGCTTCTCCATCTTGACATTCTCGATGACCTGCTCGGGCTGCGGCGGGGCGGCCGCTGCGACGATCTGCGGCGGCACCCGCGGAGGTTCGGAGGTCACGACGATGGTCAGGGCGGCGAAAACGGCGACGTGGGCGAGCACGGTGACGACGAGGGCGTTGACCTTGTCACGCCGGATGGTGCGCTCGCGCAGTTTCTTCACGGCGGCCTCGGCCTCGTGCAAGGCATCCAGTTCGTGACTCGCGAAGGCCACCTTCGGAAGGGTCATGGGAGCCGCCGGGCTGCCGTCCCCCGCCTTGCGGAGCAAGGGAACGGCTTCTTCGACCGAAACCGGACGGACGATCGCCTCGTCGGCCTCGTCCTCCACGTCATCCGCCGAAACGGAAACGGGTGCCTGCGGGGCAAGGGTGGCCAGGTCCTTCCGGTAGGCTTTGGCCGGTTCGAAATCCGGATCGATCTCGATCGCCGTGGCGACGAGGGACGCGGCCTGCTCGTAGGCCCCCACCGCGGCGTAGGTTTTCGCGGCGGCGAGCCACGGCGCTGCCTCGTGCGGGATGGCCTCGCCCTGGTTGACGACTTCCACGGCCTCCTCATGCCGGTTTTCGGCCATGAGGGCCTGGACGAGGGCGAGACGCCGCTCCCAGTTGCCCGGTTCTTCGGCCAGCGATTGGGTGAGTTCGGAAATTGTCATGGGACCGGAAGCGGTTGAAGAGAAAAGGAAAGTATTTCAGTTTGTCTTGGCGCAGACCAGCGCAATTTGTGACAATCAATTCCGGGAATCCTCGCGTGATCGCGGACCCTTCCCGTTCAGCCCGGTGCAATTCGCTGAACCCCAACAGGGAACGGAAGTTGTGGAAGACCCGGCCGCGCCGGCGAAACGGCAGGTCGCGAGGTTCGAAATCGGGAGCCGGAAACGGAAGCCGGAGGGGAAATTGGACCCCTGGCCCTTGCATTCCAAATTCGTTTTCCCACGCTGCTCACCCGCGAGTTGCGATGGAATCGGGAAATTTTCCCCTCCCTGCCCCCCAAGCATCATTCAGGGGTTGAAAACGCTCATAATCTGCCGTCGGACGGCCTGAGCATTTCCAGGCCAAGATTCGATAGCATCAGCACGAGAGGCTCGCCCCGGAAGGTTCCCAAGTGCGGACCCGCCCTCCTAGGAATTCGGGGTCAGTCTAGGAATTCGGGGTCAGGGAACGATTTCCGGGAATTCGGGGTCAGGGAACGATTTCCGTTCTTGACGTCCCGCGATCTCCCGCGAATCCTACCCCATGCCCCGACAAATCCGCATCGAGTATGAAGGCGCCCTTTACCACGTCATGGCCCGAGGCAACCGGCGCAACGCCATCTTCGCCTCATCCGAGGGAGCCGACGAAGCGCTTTTTCTCAAGACCCTGGGGGAGTGCTGCGATCGCACTGGTTTCCGGATCTGGGCCTGGGTCCTCATGGTCAATCACTACCACCTCCTCGTCGAGACTCCGTCAGCCAACCTCGTCGACGGGATGGGGTGGCTCCAAAACACTTATACCCGGCGCTTCAATTCCCGGCACCGTCAATGGGGACGGCTTTTCGGCGACCGCTATAAATCGGTTCTCATAGAGTCGGGAGGAAGCGGCGGCGACTTGTATCTGCGGACCCTAATCGACTACATCCATTTGAATCCGGTGCGTGCCGGCCTGGTGCCTTCGGAAAGCTCCCCAGGTCTGCTGGACTATCCTTGGAGCAGCCTTACCCACGCCTATACGGTAGGCCCGAAGGCCCGCGAGTCGTGGATGGCGGTGGAGGAGGGGCTTGCGCTCTTCCAATGTGAAGACCGCACCGCCGATCGCCGGCGTTTTGTGGAGCGTCTCAAGGAGAGAATGAAAGCGGAGGCCACGGAGAGATGCGGCTTGTCGGAGATTGCGGGGCAGACTCTGCAAAGCACCCTAAGGAAAGGGTGGTATTGGGGAGGCGAGGCCTTCAAGGAATTCCTGCTCGAAAAGCTGGAACAGTTCAAGGGAGGAGACCTGCCGGTGGCGAAGGATTTTCGAAGCTGCGAACAGGCGCGTGACCATGCGCTCCGTGACGGAGAGAAGATCATTGCCGAAGCGGCGCGGCAGTTTGGACGGGGCGACGGTCGCACCGAAGACTTCAAGGCCTTGCCTCGCGGTGACCTTCGCCGAGTGGCCGTGGCTTGGAGCCTGTGCCGCCGGACCTCTCTCAGACAAAGTTGGATCGCCGACCGGGTCGGGTTGGGCACCGGGGACAATGTATCCGCCCAGGTGCGGAAACTCTCCGCGCGATCCAAGAAGGAACTTCCGCCGGAGGTCCGGGCGTGGATGAAGAAATTTCAATGAATGGAGCTGCAGTCGATAATCGTTCCCTGACCCCTTTTCCGATAATCGTTCCCTGACCCCTTTTCTGACCCCTTTTCCTGAAGGAGCTGCAGTCGATAATCGTTCCCTGAACCCTTTTCCCGGCTGTGGGGTGGCTCGATCGACCGGCGACCGATACCGCACCGACCCCGGAGCTTCGGCGGGAAGGTAGCCGAGGGGATGAAAAAGGGAACTCGTAGCAAGTTTGAGAGGAGCCGAAGGGGGGAATTGAACCCCCGACCCACGCATTACGAATGCGTTGCTCTACCCCTGAGCTACTCCGGCGAAATCCTCCCGACCCGAGGGACGGGCTGGAAACCTAACCGAGGACGATCCGGTGTCAACGGGGACGATGGGCTGGCGGATCGGACCGGATCCGGGTAGAATCCGGTGGTTAAGGATGTCACACCGGACGCGGTCGCGGCAAGAACCTTTGAGACACCAGATGACCGAAGCCGACCGGGAGCAATTCATCGAGCATGTCCGCGAGCACCACGCCGGACTGCGCGGCTTCGTGCGCTCGCTCGGGGTCGATCCGCTCTGGGTGGACGATGTCGCCCAGGAAGCCTTCATCGTCGCCTACAACCGCCTTGATGAATTCGACCGCAGCCGCGACTTCGGCGCCTGGCTCCGCGGCATCGCGCGGAACCTGGTCATCAACGAGCGCCGCAAGGATGCCCGTCGCAAGCGCATTCTTTCGGACAACCTCACCGACGTGCTCCTCGCGTCCTCCTCGGCCAGCGACGATGAACCCGAGGAAATGGGCGATTACGCCCTCGCCCGCGTCAACGCGCTCAAGGAATGCGTCAAGGCCCTGCCCGAGAAGAGCCTCCGGATGCTGAAGAGCCGCTACGAGGAGGAGCACTCCGCCCAGGACATCGCCGAAGAATTCGCCATGAATCCCCCCGCCGTCCGCAAGGCCCTTGAACGGCTTCGAATCGCGCTCCGCGAATGCATGGAGGCCCGCGTTTCCGCCGCCCCGGCGATCTGAACCCGATGAACTCCGAGCCCCATGCCGAAGAATCCCTCCGGCGCCTCCTTCACGGCGGGGCGGACGCGGAGGACTTGGCCGGACTCGCCGACCGCGCGGCCGAGGACCCGGGCTTCGCCGCCCGGCTCTCCGGGGAACTCGGTTTTTCCGAGATGCTCCGGCAGGCCTTCGCTCCCGGTGATTCCGACGCTGCGCCCGCCTTCGAGGCGGCCCTCGCCAGCGCCGGATTGGGCGGCGAGGAGCGGCTCCTGCGGGTGAAGGAGGGATCGGCCTCAGCCTACGAGTGCGACCAGGTCGCGAAGGCCCTTTGGGAAGATCCGGCCGGCGCGCGGGACCTTCGCCGCCGCCTCGCCGAAGACGAATGGTTGCATGAGTCGGTCGCCGCCTCGAAAAGCGAGCAGGCCTTCATCGAATCGCTCGAGACGCGGATGTGGGCCGAGACGAAACGCGACCATTTCGTCGATGACTTCGCGAAGCGGCTCGAACGCGAAATCGCCGCGACCGCCCCCGAGACGCCGGAAGCGGGGAAGGTGGTCCCCTTCCCCCGCGCCTTCGGAACCCTGCTGTTGAAACTCGGTTCCGCCGCCGCCGCCGTGGCCATGGGGGCCTTTCTGATCGGGCAACTCGCGGCACTGCGCTATCGGGACGGCGGAACGCGGGCACCAGCCTCGCTTGCCAAGGCCAGCACCGACGCGACCTGGGAAGAAGGAGCGTCTCCGGCCCGGGACGGCACCTTCCGCCCGGGGCTTTACGAATTGAAGAGCGGGGTCGTCTCTCTGCACCTCGCGAGCGGCGGGGAAATGACGGTCGAGGGACCGGCCCGCTTTGAAGTGAACAAAGACGCATCGGCCAACGTCCACCAAGGAATCGCCCTGGCCCGTCTTCCCGACGACGAATCCGGAGCCACCCTCCGTTCCCGGGGACTCAGCGTCTCCGAGCCCGCCCGCCTCATCGGCATCGACGCACGCACCGACGAGTCGACCGAGGCCGTGGTCTTCAATGGCACCGGCGGGATCTGCCTCACCGAGAGCGGGAAATGCCGCGACCTGGCTTCGTTCGAAGCGGTCAAGGCCGACCATGTGCGCGACCGGCTCATCGACGTCCCCTACAATCCACGCGCCTTCTCGAAGGCTTGGGAAATGCTCGCGGGAGTGGAGGACAATCTCGGCCCGGTCCAGATCGAGTTGCCCGGATCCGTCATCTCCGCGGCGGGTGGAAACGAGGGGGAAGTCAGGGTCTTCGTGGAAAACGATTCCTTCCGGCCGGAGAGCGGACTCGAGGTGGACCGCCTTGTCGCGGGGGAGTTCGCCCTCGCCCAGCCGAATCCCGGACAGGCCCTCGAAAGCAAGGGAAACCTCCGCAGCTATCTTCTGCAGCTGACGCCTTCGGAAAAGACCGCCGAGGCCGGCACCGTGGAAACCTCGTTGACCTTCGACCACCCCGTCGTCGGAGTGATCTTCTCCTCGGATCGCCTCGAGAATTCCGATGTGACGGTCGGTTCCTCCCTCGCCGAAGTTGGGCCGGAGCAAGGAGACCGGGGTCTCGAATCGGGTGAGGACGAGATTCTCCTCAGCGAGGATCGCCGCACCCTGAACCTGCGCTTCAAGGGCGAAAGCGATCATGCCGAGCAGGTGCGGGTTCTCGTCGCCCTGAACTGAGTTCTCCGACTCCGGCCGGCCCGGCGGTTACGGGACGTCCGTTTTTTTCCTGAGCGGTTCCAACGGATCCGGCCCGGTCCTTGGACGTTCCAATTCACCCACCACCCGGAACCCCTCGCGGTCGAGCAGGAAGATCTCCAGGCTGACGGGAAAGCGCGACCTCCCGAATTCCTCGACGAGCGCGGGACCGAATTCCGCGAGCCTGCCACCGGTCGCCGGAAACAAATAGACCCGGTTCCGCTCGAGCAGGAGGACCTGGATGCGGTCGCCGAGCGTCTCCTTGAACCGCTCATGCAGCTTGGGCGAAAGGATCACACTGGTGAGGAAGGGGTCCTCGTCCGTCAGGATCGCGTAGAGGACGATCCCCCGGTGGTCGCGCACCAGCTTCGGCTCGAGTTTCCCCGCGACCGCATCCGCAACCTGTCGTGCGACAGGGAAAAAACGGTCCCAGGCGAGTCCACGCTCCTCCCAGGTCTTTTTCGTGAAGGGACGCACCCCGAAGTCCCACTCGTAATGCGCCGCCATCTTCGTGGTCTTCGCACCCTCGATCGGCCCGGTGATGTCGAAGGACTCGAACGTGCCGCCGAAGAGGATCCCGATGCGGTGGGCCGGGATCTCCTGCGGCTTGGCCGATGGAGACGGACGGACCGTTTCCTGCGCGGAGAGCGGGTCGAGCAGGGACGCGGCGAGGGCGGGCACGAGGAGGAGCCAAAGCGTGGGAATTCCGTTTGCCATCCGGCGGTGGAGGGGGTTCGATGCGGTCTTTTTCAAACTAACCGCGGATGATCACATTTCTAGAAGGAACCCTCGAGGAAAGCTGGCCGGGCCGTCTCGTCATCAATGTCGGCGGAGTCGGCTACGAGGTGCTCGTGCCTTTGTTCGGGGACGAGCAGTTCGGCCAGGGCGGGTCGAAGACGCGGGTCCTCACCCACCATCACATCCGCGAGCAGGAACAGACCCTCTACGGCTTCCCCGACGAGGACGCGCGCGATCTCTTCCGCCTCCTCATCAACCACGTCTCCGGCGTCGGCCCGAAGGTCGCGATGTCGATCCTCAGCGGCATGGCCGCCTCCGACTTCAAGGAGGCGGTGGTGCGCGGGGACATCAACACGATTTCGAAGATCCGCGGGCTTGGGAAAAAAACCGCCGAGCGCATCGTCCTCGAACTGGGCGACAAGGTCGGCGTGAAGGACGCCTGGCAGGCCCAATCGGCCCGTGCCACCCTCGCGCCGCAGGCCGCGGCGAAGAACGACGCCCTCCTCGCCCTGATCTCGCTCGGCTACAAGCAGGTCGAGGCGCAGAAGGCGATCGAGAAGTTGCCCGAAACCTTGTCGAAGCCCGATGAAATCCTGCGGGCCGCCCTGCGTCTCCTGCAGGGATGAGATCCGCCGTTGCCCTCCCTCCCGTGTCGTCCGCCATGTCCGATCCGATCCGCCGTGCCGAACGCGTCCGTGCCGCGATGCCGGAAGGCGGGCTCTTTGCGGAGAAGGAATGGCGCGTCTCCCCCGAGCCCTTCGTCCTCTCAAAGGGCGAGGTGCGGCAACTCGCGCAACTGGGCACGCTCTTCCACCGCTTCCAGAAAACCTGCGATCTTCTCTACCGGCGCAGCCGCGGCGGCTCGCTGCCCGCCTGGATCGCGAAGGATCTCGACCGGGGCAAACCGGATCCGCTCCTCGCGGCCGGACTCGCCTCCGCCACCCTGACCGAAACCCCGCGCGTCATCCGGCCCGACCTGATCCTGACATCGGACGGCTTCTCCGCCACCGAACTCGATTCCGTGCCCGGCGGCATCGGCCTCACCGCCTGGCTCGGCGAGACCTATGCGGCGATCGAATCCTCGCACGAGATCGTCGGTGGAGCGGACGGCATGTTCGGCGGATTCGCCTCGATCTTCGGCGCGGGCGGAGCCGATCTCCTCGTCTCGCGGGAATCGGCCGGCTATCGTCCCGAGATGCAGTGGCTCGCGGACCGTCTCCCCGGCGACTGGCGCGTCGCCGATGCCGAGACCTACGAGGCCGCGGGGCGGGAAGTGTATCGTTTCTTCGAGCTCTTCGACCTGCCGAACCTCCCCGCCAGTGCGGAACTCATGGCCGCCGCCGCGGCCGGCCGGGTCAAGGTGACCGCCCCCTTCAAACCCTGGCTCGAGGAAAAGATGTGGTCGGCGCTCTTCTGGTCGCACCCGCTCCGCGACGTCTGGAAGCGCGAACTGCGGGAATCGAACTGGAACCGCCTGCGCTCGATTTTTCCGCAAAGCTGGATCGTCGATCCGGCCGAGGTGCCGCATCACGCCGTCATTCCCGGACTCGAAATCGGGAGCTTCGCCGAACTAAAGCACTTCACCCGGACGGAACGCGAACTCGTCCTGAAACTGAGCGGTTTCAACGAACACGCCTGGGGCAGCCGCAGTGTCACGGTGGGACAGGATGCGTCCCAGGCCGAATGGGGCGAAGCAGTCGATGAGGCGATCGCCTCCTACGAGCGCGCGCCCTACGTGCTGCAGCGCTTCCATGCCGGACGACTCGTCACGCATCCCTGGTGGAATCCGGCGACCGGCCGGATCGAGGTGATGGAGGGACGGGTGCGGCTCTGTCCCTATTATTTCGTCTCGGCGAAGGACGAGTCCGTTGCCCTCGGCGGGGTCCTCGCGACGATCTGCCCCTCCGACAAGAAGATCCTCCACGGGATGCGCGATGCCATCCTCGTGCCGTGCCGGGTGGAGTGAGGGGAAGGTTTTTTCGAGGGGGCATTTCCATCGTTGTCCTCACGCCTTCGCGGCTTTGACGGAGGCCCTGGAATTTTCCTAGCCTCGCGGGATGAACCCCCGCTTCGATCTCACGGCCTCCCGCCGCGACCTGCTCCACCTCGCCGGAGGACTGGCGCTCACCGGATTGGGATTGCCCGCGCGTGCCGCCGCGCAGGCTTCCGCCGCACCCGCGACCGGAGTCGTCCCCTACCAGCGCTTCTCGCGCATGGTCCACGAGTATTACGTGGCGAAAGTCCGCGGCATCGAAAAGCGCTCGATGGCCCGCAAGTCGGCCCTTTCCACGAAGGCCGAAGCCGAGGCCTACGTCGCCGAGGTGCGCGAGCGCATCGCGAAGACCTTCGCGCCGATGCCCAAGGAGAAAACCCCGCTGAACGCGAAGGTCACCGGCATCCTCGATCGCGACGGTTACACCGTGGAAAAGGTCATCTTCGAGAGCCAGCCGAAGTTTTTCGTCACCGCGAACCTCTACCTGCCGAAGGAACGCCACGGCGGAAAGGTTCCCGGCGTCGTCGGCAGTTGCGGCCACTCGAACAACGGCAAATGCGCCGAGGCCTACCAGGGTTTCGCCCAGGGACTCGCCCGTCTCGGCACCGCCTGCCTCATCTTCGATCCCATCGGACAAGGCGAGCGCTCGCAGTATGTCGATGCGGCGGGAACGCTCCTCATCAAGGGTTCGACGACCGAGCACAACCACGCCGGCAACCAGATGGAACTCGTGGGCGAATTCCTCGGATCGTGGCGGGCCTGGGACGGGATCCGCGCGCTCGACTACCTCCTCTCGCGTCCCGAGATCGATCCGCGCCACGTCGGCATCACCGGCAACTCGGGCGGAGGCACGATGTCGACCTGGCTCATCGGCCTGGAAAGACGCTGGACGATGGGCGCGCCCGCCTGCTTCGTCACGACCTGGCGACGCAACCTCGAGAACGAGCTGCCGCAGGACAACGAGCAATGCCCGCCCCGCGCCCTCGCCTACGAACTCGACCACGACGACTTCCTCGCCGCGATGGCCCCGCGGCCGGTCATCATCCTCGCCCAGAGCCGCGATTACTTCGATGCGCGAGGTTCCGAGGAGACCTACGGGCGGCTCCGTCATCTCTATCGCTTGCTCGGCGCGGAGGAACACGTGAAGCTGCACATCGGGCCCGACGAGCACGGGTATTCGCAGCCGAACCGCGAGGCGATGTATCGCTTTTTCAACAGCCTCACCGACGCCTCCGACGCCGCCGCCGCCGAACCGGCCATTGTCGTCGAGGAGGACAAAACCCTGCAATGCACTCCGACCGGCCAGGTCGTCCTCGATCCCGGATCGAAAACCGTCTTCGCCTTCACCAAGGCGAAAGCGGAGCGGCTCAAGGCCGCGCGCGAGGCGAAACCGCTCGCGGCCGACAAACTCCGCGAGGCCGTCGCGGAATCCCTGCGGTTGCCGGAACGCGATCCGGCCAAAGCCCCCGACTACCGCATCCTCCGCGCCTACGGTCCGAAGCGCGGTTATCCGAAGGAGCATTGGATCCACTACGCCGTCGAGAGCGAGCCCGGCATCCACGCGGTCTGCACCGTGCTCTTCGACGCGCCCCACGTGTCGCAACTGCCCGCCGCTCCCGAGGGGGGCGGAAAGGTGCTGCTCTGGATCGGAGAACAATCCTCCGATGCGGAATTACGCGAGGATCCCAGCCTTTCCGAACTCGCCTCCACCCTCGCTCCCGGAACGCTCCTCGTGGCCTGCGACATCCGCGGCGTCGGTGAATCCCTGCCCGTCACCGCGGGGAACCAGCCCCTCAGCTACTACGGGGCCGACTACTTCTACGCCGCCTATGCGAACATGCTGGGCAAACCCTACCTCGGCGGCAAGACCCACGACGTCCTCCGCGTCGTCGATCTTCTCGCCTCGCGCGGCTGGAACGAGATCCATCTCGCGGCCAAGGGCAAGGCCACCCTCGCCGCCGGACTCGCCGCGTTCCTCGACGACCGCGTCAAACGCGTCACCCTCAACCAGCGCCTCGAGAGCTGGCATTCCATCGCCACCGGGGAACATTACCAGTGGCCCCTCTCCCACATGCTCTTCGGCGTCCTCCGCACCTGGGATCTCCCTGATGTGTGGAAAGCCCTCGAATCGAAAATGGCCTGAAGCGTCACCTTTAACCTTTCACTTTCCCACTTTTTACCGGGCGCAGCCCGTCTTCCCATGAACCGCCTCTCCCTGATCCTTCCCCTCGCCCTCCTCGCCGGACTCCTCGTCGTTCGCGGCCAGCAAGGCGACGCGCCCAAACCCGTCTCCGTCGCGCCCCACGTGCCTGCGACTTGGAAAGCGGGACTCGCGTCCGTCGTCGTGACTCCGGAGAAAAACATCTGGATGGCCGGCTACGCGGGACGCGACAAGCCCGCCGAAGGCAAATGGCAGGACCTCTTTGCGAAGGCCCTCGTGATCGAAGATGAAGCCGGAAAGAAACAGGTCGTCGTGACCCTCGACCTCATCGGGGTGCCGCAGGAACTGCGCCGCCGCATCGCGAAACGCCTCGAAGAAAAACACGGCGTGCCTTCGGCCGGGCTCTTCATGAACGCCTCCCACACCCACAGCGGCCCCTCGCTCCGCGGCCGCCTCGATCCGTTGACGGAGGAGGAATTGAAAAACGACAAGGTCCGCGACGCATGGGAATACACGCAGGGACTCGAGAAAAAAATCAACGAGGCCATCGACGCGGCCTTCGCCGACCTGAAGCCCGCACGCCTCACCTGGAACCAAGCGCGCTGCGGCTTCGCGATGAACCGCCGCCGCGATTATTCGCTGCCCGCCGATCACCCCAACGCGAACAAGGCACCCAATCCCGCCGGTCCCGTCGATCAATCCGTCCCCGCCCTGCGCATCGAGAGCCCCGAGGGCGCGGCCCGCGGCGTCCTCTTCGGCTACGCCTGCCACAACACCTGCCTCGGCGCCTATCACTGGTGCGGCGACTACGCGGGATATGCCCAGGAATACCTGCAGCAGAACCGCCCCGGCTTTGTCGCGATGTTCGTGACCGGCTGCGGGGCCGACCAGAATCCCTATCCGCGCCGCAGCGGCGTGGTCCCCGGCGTGAGCGATCTCGAGCTCACCCAGCAGCACGGCCGCTCCCTCGCCAACGCCGTCGAGATGGCCATGACCGCCAATCCCATCGGCGTGACCGGCCCGCTCCGCCACGCCTACGAGGAGGTGACCCTCACCTATGAAGATGCCAAACGCACTCCCCACGCGTATCCCGTCCAAGTGATCCGTTTGGGCGACGTTCTGACCCTCGTGACCCTCGGCAGCGAAGTCGTCGTCGATTATTCCCTGCGCCTGAAAAAGGAGCTCATCGGCCAAGGCAATCTCTGGGTGACAGGCTACAGCAACGACTACTCCGGCTACATCCCGAGCACCCGCATCCAGGAGGAAGGCGGCTACGAAGCCGCGACGGGCTGGGCGCGCGGTATCGAGGAGATCATCGTGGGCAAGGCGAAGGAGCTGGCGGCCGGACTGAAGTAGCAACAGGCCGCCCCATCCTGGCGGGCTTCACCCGGCGTCCGCGAGGTCGGTTCGCCCCGCGGCTGCCGTGATGGAAGGATTCATCGCGGACGCGGCAACAGGGACGACTTGCCGACCTCGCCGGGATGCGATCTTCCGCGGAGACGGCTCCCGGATGCACGGGAAAGAGGGAAGGATACCGGCAAGAGGTATTTCGCGGAAATTTTCCCGCGCCTCCCGCTGGAAAGGCTCCGCGATCCGGGCTTTTTTTCCACATGCCGACGATCGAACATCAGGATTCCGCGAGCGGATCCGCTCCGGGTTCAGGAAGTCGGCGGCCCGTGGTGCCGATCGACCCCCGATTCATCGCCAATGTCATCTCGGTGCGCGGCCCTCTTCTCACGCTGCGCCGCGACAACACTCTCTGGGTGATCCGGGCCGGGGCCGATCCGAGAGCCTGGAAAAAGAAGGTCAACCGCCGGGGCCATGGAACCGGTCCCTGGCAGCAGGCGCGCCCGCCGCTGGACGAACTGATCCGCATTCCCGAGGCCTTCCCACCGGCCGCCGCCGCGGTGATCCATGAGTTCCGCTCACGCAAGAGTCACTCCTCGCAGCGGAGCTGGTTCGATGAAGTGGACGAGGAAGAAGCGTGCGCCTTCCTTCCCGCTGCGGGGGCGGACGCCGCCGCCACCGGGCCGTTCCCGTGGGCCTGCCGTCCCAAGGAAGGAGAGCGACTGAGGTGCTGGTCACGGCTCCATCCGGAAGATTTCCACATGGATTTCGACGGCCGCGTTCCCCACCGTCAGATTGATCGGGAACCCCTCGGCATGCTTTTTCACGAGCCTGTCGCCGTTCCCTTCTCGGCTTCCGACGAGGGACACCGTCAATTGCGCATCACGATGCGCCGCGTCCGTCTGCTGCGGAAGCAGCTGCCCGCATGGGCCGCGTTTTTTCCCGGCGGGGCGATGGACTTCCTCGAGCGCCACCGGTTCACGACGCGCCGCTGGCACCTTCTCAGCCTCTGGCTTCGCGTTCCCGGCGGACGCGAACTGTGGGACGAGATCCCCGCCCTCGCGTGGCTCGCGGCCTCTTCATGGCTTTGTCGCCGGACGCCGGTGCAGCGTCCCCTCCGCAGCCTTCGCGCCCTCGTCCGGAAGCCGCGCTCCCACCTCCTCAGATGGCTCGGACTGCCCCCAGGAAAGGGCACCCTCTCCCTGCTTCGCTCGCTCGATCCCGCCCTGATGACGCCCCGGTTCAAGCACCTCGTCCTCACGGTCCTGCGATGCGAGGAGAAGCGCCGTGCCTGGCAAAACCTGCCCGGGCCGGTCGGCTACAGGGAACTTTCCCTGCTGGCTTACGACGAGCCGATCTCCTTCCCGATCCTGCGGCTCATCAACGAAGGAGCGGAAGTCGACGGTCCGGACGGTCGCCGCGAATCCGTGGATTATCTCTTCGACGAATGCGTGAGGATGATCGAAAACCTCGAGTCGGGTTTCCGCCACGATCCCGAGCTGGCCAGGATCCGGTCGGCGGAGCGCCTTCTTGCCTTCCACGACGAACTGGTCGATCTGACCAACGAACTCAGGTGGGACCTCGGCGAACCCGACTGGTGGCCTTGCCATCCGATCAAGGCACCGTTCGCCCCGGCTCCCTGGATGACTCCGCTCGCAACGCGGGAAGAACTCGTCAACGAGGGGCTTCTCATGAGGCACTGCGTGGCGAGCTACGGGTTGGAAGTGGGGGGCGGCAACTTCTACGTCTACGCCCTGAAACATCCGCAGCACGGTCGTGCGACACTCGGACTCCGCAACCACGGAGGCGGGGCATGGGAGATTGCGGAGATCCGCGGAAAATCGAACGAGGCCGTGTCCGACACCCTTCGGAACCTGGTGGAGGAATGGTTCGCGGAAAAAGTCTCCGAATGGCATGCGAAACACGCCTCCGCCCGGCTCGCCTTCGTTGCCTCCTGGCTCACGGAGACGGCGAGAACCGGAACGGAAGAGGAGGACGATCTCGGCGACCTGATCCCCTTTTGAGGCGAACGCCCGGATCCCCGCGTCGCGGTCCGCTCCCGCCCGCCGCAGCCCCATCGGGGGCTGCGGGCTTTTTTTCCTCACTTCCCGAACACAATCTCCCCGTCCGCCACGTCGGCGCGGATCGTCTCGCCTTCCTTGAACCTGCCGTCGAGAAGGTCGAGGCTGAGCGGATCGAGGAGACGGTGCTGGATGACGCGCTTGAGCGGCCGCGCCCCGTAGGCCGGGTCGTAGCCCTCCGTCGCGAGTTTTTCCAGGGCCGCCGGGGTGAGCACGAGTTCGAGCCCCCGGGCACGGAGGCGTTTCACGACGCGCTCGAGCTGGATCTTCACGATCGCCGAGAGATCCCCCTCGCCGAGGCGGTCGAAGATGATCGTCTCGTCGATGCGGTTGAGGAACTCGGGACGGAAATGCCCGCGGAGGGCCGAGAGGACGAGGGCCTCGCGCTGCTCGGGATTGCTCTCGGTGAGGATGTATTCCGATCCGATGTTGCTCGTCATGATGATGACGGTGTTCCGGAAGTCCACGGTGCGTCCCTGTCCGTCGGTGATCCGCCCGTCGTCGAGGACCTGGAGAAGCACGTTGAAGACATCCGGGTGCGCCTTCTCGACCTCGTCGAGCAAGACCACCGAATAGGGCTTGCGGCGGACCGACTCGGAGAGCTGGCCGCCCTCCTCGTATCCCACGTAGCCGGGGGGCGCTCCGATGAGCCGCGAGACGGAGTGTTTCTCCATGTATTCGCTCATGTCGATGCGGACCATGGCGGTCTCGTCGTCGAAGAGGAATTCGGCGAGGGCGCGCGAGAGCTCCGTTTTCCCGACCCCGGTGGGACCGAGGAAGAGGAAGGAGCCGATCGGGCGGTTCTCGTCCTGCAGCCCGGCGCGGGCGCGGCGCACCGCGTTGGCCACGGCGGTGATGGCCTTGCGCTGGCCGATGACGCGCTCGCCGAGCCGTTGCTCCATGCTCACGAGCTTGGATCGTTCGCCTTCCTGCAACCTGGAAACGGGAATGCCGGTCCAGGAACTGACGACCTCGGCGATGTCCTCCTCGGTGACCTCCTCCTTCAGGAGGCGCGAGGCGTGCTGCATCGTGTGGAGCTGGGCCTGGGCCTCTTTCAGGGCGGCCTCCTTCCCGGGAAGAATCCCATACTGGATCTCGCTGGCGCGGCCGAGGTTGCCCTCGCGCTGGCGGCGCTCGAGTTCGGTCTTGAGCTGTTCGATCTCCTCCTGGATCGCGTTGGCGCGGCCGATCGAGGACTTCTCGTTCTGCCACTGGGCGCGGAGGGCGCTCGATTGCTCCTTCAAGTCGGCGATCTCCTTCTCGACCTTGGCGAGGCGTTCCTTGCTCGCCTCGTCCTTCTCCTTGGCGAGGGCCTGGCGCTCCATCTCGAGCTGCATGCCCTGACGGTCGAGTTGGTCGATCTCGGTGGGAAGGGAATCGAGCTCGATCTTCAGCCGCGAGGCGGCCTCGTCGATGAGGTCGACGGCCTTGTCGGGAAGGAAACGATCGGAGATGTAGCGGTCGCTCAGGGTCGCGGCGGCGACGATGGCGGAATCCTGGATGCGGACGCCGTGGTGGACCTCGTAGCGCTCCTTGATCCCCCGCAGGATCGCGATGGTGTCCTCGGGCGAGGGTTCGTTCACCATGACGGGCTGGAAGCGGCGCTCGAGGGCGGCGTCCTTCTCGATGTACTTGCGGTACTCGTCGAGGGTGGTCGCGCCGATCGTGCGCAGTTCGCCGCGCGCGAGCTGGGGCTTGAGCATGTTCGAGGCATCGACGGCCCCCTCGCTCGCGCCGGCCCCGACGATGGTGTGGAGCTCGTCGATGAAGAGAATGATCTCGCCGTTGCTCTCGGTCACCTCCTTGAGGAAGGCCTTGAGACGGTCCTCGAATTCCCCGCGGTATTTCGCCCCCGCGATCATCGAGCCGATGTCCATCGCGATGAGGCGCTTGTTTTTCAGCGAATCGGGAACGTCGCCGCTGACAATGCGGCGGGCGAGGCCCTCGGCGATGGCGGTCTTGCCGACGCCCGGCTCGCCGATGAGGACGGGATTGTTTTTCGTCCGCCGAGAGAGGATCTGCATGACGCGGCGGATTTCGTCGTCCCGGCCGATGATGGGATCGATCTTGCCCTGGCGGGCGATCGCGGTGAGGTCGGTGCCGTATTTCTCGAGGGTCTGGTACTTGCCCTCGGGATCCTGGTCGGTGACCCGCTGGCTGCCCCGGATCGCGGTGATGGCCTCGGCCAAGGCGCTCTCGGTGACGCCGTTCTCCTTCAGGAGGGTCTTGAGGTCGCTCGAACCCTCCTTGGTCAGGGCGAGGAGGACGTGTTCGACGCTCGTGAATTCGTCCTTCATCTGCCCCTTCACCTTCTCGGCGGTGTTGAGGACGGCACGGAGATCCTGGCTCGTATAGAGCTGCTGTCCGGCGCTGCCCTGCACCGCAGGAAACTTTTCGAGAAGACGGTTCAGGGAGCTCTCGAGGGAGCGGACGTTGACGCCGAGCTTCTCGAGGATGGGCCGGGTGACGCCTTCACCCTGCCCGAGGAGGGCGGAAAAGAGGTGCGTCGCGGTAAGCTCGGAATGGTTTTTTCCCATCGCGAGCGACTGGGCGGCCTGGAGCGCTTCCTGGAGCTTGTGGGTGTATTGGTTGGGGTTCATCGCGGTTCCTTGGGGTTTTGGAGAAAATGAGGTGCTTCGGGGGATTTCGCCACGCCTCGCTTGCCTTCGTGCGCGCGGCAGTTGGGGGATTTGCGGCTTTTGACTGACATTGCAGTGTTTTGTTCAAAATTTTTGAAGAATCCGCCACGGGGTTTCCCCTTGCCGGTGGAGCCCTTCCCGCCAAGGGGCCGCCTCTGTCTTGCGCCCCAGCGGCGGGACGCCGCTGCTACTTTGCCTTCGCGAGGACCGTCTTCAATTCCTCCACGAGGTCGCTTCGCCGCGATGCCAGGTTTCTGGTTTCGTCAGGATCCTCCGCGAAATCGTAGAGCTCCCACTCCGCGGTGGCATCCGGTGCCCCGGGTTCCTTCCATTCGACGAGCCGGTATCGTTCGTTCCGGATCGCACGACCGATCACTTTGCCGCGCGGAAAGACGTGGAAGGTATGATCCCGGACCCGCGCCGCGGGATCGCGCAGCACCGGCACGAGGCTGAGCCCGTCGATGGGCTGCGGACCGGCCGGGGCGGGGAGGCCGGCCAGTTCGGCGAGGGTGGGGAAAAGATCCACGGTCCCGCAGGGTTGGCGGGTCGAGGAACCGGCGAGGGTGACGCCCGGAGCGACGATCATCAAGGGAATGCGCGTGGCCTGCTCGTGGTTGGTGTGTTTCGTCCAGATCCCGTGGTCGCCGAGATGGAATCCATGGTCGCCCCAGAGGACGACGATGGTGTTCTCATCGAGTCCCAGTTCGTCGAGCGCGGCGAGGACCCTGCCGATCTGCGCGTCGACGTAGCTCGTGCTCGCGTAGTAACCGTGGACGAGACGACGCTTCAGGTCTTCGGGAAAGCGGGCTCCCGGCGTCTGCGGCGGGACCGGATCGTAGGCGGCGATCTCGCCTCCGACCTTCCCCGCGACGGCCGGGGCTCCGGCGGGCAATTCCTCGAATGGTGGCAATGGCAGGGTCCCGGGATCGTGCAGGTCCCAATACTTCTTCGGAGCCGAAAAGGGGAGATGGGGCCGCACGAACCCGACCGCGAGGAAGAAGGGAACCCCTTCGCGTTCCCGCAGGGACTTGGCCTCGCGGAGCCGCTTCACCGCCTCGTTCGCGACGCGCCCGTCCGCGTAGGCGTCGTCGGGGACATCGGGAGACTCCCAGGCCGCGCCGCGCGGCAGCGAGGGGATGTCCCCGAGCCGCTGGTTCGTGAAGAGCGCCTCCTCGCGGGTCAGTTGACCGCCCCCAGTGCTCGCGGGATCGAGATACTCGATGACCTTGTCCTTGTAGGGAGGCACGGAGAAGGATTGCGGATCGCCCTCGTTGCCGTGGCCGACGTGGAAGACCTTGCCGATCGACTCGGTGCGATAAGCTCCGTGTTTCGCGAAATGCTGCGGCAGGGTGACGGCGTCGGGCCATTTCTCCCGGAGCGTGTCGCCGAGTCCGTAGAGTCCCGATGAAGTCGAGTGCGAACCGAGCAGGAGGTGGAAACGCGAAGGCGCGCAGACGGCCTGGTTGCAGTAGGCCAGGTCGAAACGCATCCCGCGTGCGGCGAGTCCGTCGAGGTGCGGGGTCTTCGCATGAGGATCGCCGTAGCATCCCAGGGCGGGCTTGAGGTCGTCGACGAGGAGGAGGAGGAGGACATTCGGTCGTTCGGCGGCGGCGATGGAGGCAACCGCCCAGAGAGCGCCGAGAATCGAGAAGGGGCGTGTCATCGGTCAGAGAGGGGGTAGAACGGGACCGCCAGGGAGGGGCGACATTCCTGTCGCCCGTCAGGTTGCGCACGGCCGGCCGGGCGATAGGAATGTCGCCCCTCCTTGTGGCTACTCCGATCCCGAGCCGGTCACGTTCTTGAGAGCGGCGAGACCACGGAGGATTTTCAGTTTGCCACGGTTACGCCTCGTCAGGGTCCGGAAGTGATCCTCGTCGGTGTCATCGATTTCCTCCTCCTCTCCGAGGAAGAGAACCATGTGGAGGCTCGGTTCATCGAGGCCCTGGCTCTTGAAGTGTTGCTTCACGAGCCGCTCGATCTGGCGCTCGATGTCCTCGGGGGTGATCGGCGGAATCGGGGGCAGGTCGGGCCCACCGCCCGTGTCTCCACCCCGGCGCTGGGGCGGGGTCGCGCCGGTGACCTCGCGGACGAGTTCCGTGAAATTGATCACGACCTTGGGATCGAGCCCCTTCTCGCGCCGCGCCGTGTTTTCCTTCTCGAGCCACTCGCGTGTCTTCGCGACGGCTTTCTGCCAGGCCTCCTGCTCGCGCGGATCGATCGTGCCGGGGTTGCGCGGCGGCATCTCCGCCATCATTTTCAGCATCTCGGGGGTGGGCGAGCGGGCCATGCCCCGGTATCCGGCGGAGATGCAGAAGATCGCGCTGGCCTGCCACTCGAGCGCCTTCTGCACGGCCTTGGTGTAGTGGGCGACGTCCATCGCGGCGATGGGGAGATCCTCGGAGCCGCTCACCGCGAGGGAGGTGCCGAAGTCTCCGTTCAGCCCGAGGGCCCCGTAATCGCGGTTGAGCGGATCGAGCCACTCGATCGCCTGGCGGAGGTTCGAAGGGAGTCCGGGCACGAGCTCGGGACGGAAGGCGACCAGTTCCTCGCCTTCGTAGAGGAGCAGGTTGAACTGCGTGCCGCGGTTCAGGTTCGCGAGCATGACGCCGACCTCCTCCTTCACCTTGTTGTAGGCGCTCATACCGCCCTTTTCATCGACGAGCATCTCCGGGGTCGCGTCGATGATGAAGACGATCTTCCGCCCGCTCCCGGAGAGTCCGAAGAAATTCACGTCGGAGCTGTTCACGGCCTTTCCGGTGAGGCTCATTCCCGTTCCCGCCGGGGCGATGCCGGGAAGGGCGGAGGTGATGAGCGCGTCGGTGGGCGTCTCGACGTCGGGAACATTGAAGTTCGAGGACGCGGCCAGCGCGGTGACGACATCGACCGACTGCGCGGCGGCGGCGGAGGGTTTCGGATCGACCGTCGGACGGGTGAGCCGCGTCGTGACCAGTTCGGACTCGCGTTCGTGGACGACCGAGACGACGAGCTGCGGTGGATCGGGCCGACGCACCTGGATGACGACCAGACTCAGGAACACGAGGGCGGCGAGGTGGGCGATGAGGGCGAGGGAAACCGACGAAACCCGCTCGGGCGCGCGCGACGGCGCCTCGTGTTTTTCGATGGGTTCGAGCGGGACGAGTTCCAGTCCGCCGTCGTAGTCCTTCCATTTGTCCTTCGCGGCGGTTCGTTTGATCCGCGGAGGGGCGTGGCGGTGTTTCGCCGCACCGAGGCGCGAGGCGACGCGTGACTCCGCATCGCGGGGGGAGGATTTCACGGTGAGGTCGTTTTCCACGAGCGCGGCCAGCCCCCCGCCGGTCCCGTCACCGATCACCGGCTCCTGCTCTCCTGGGACCGGTTCAGGAAGGGGGGAAGTTGCCTTGGGCGGCTCCGCCGGTTCCGCGGGTGAAGGCAGCGCGGCTTCCGCCACCTCTGCCACCTCCGCCGCAGGCGATATCGGCGTTGCCTCCGGGCCGGATCGCACCGCACCCGTGAGGAGCGCGTGCAGCCTCATCTGGATCGCCGGAGGGGTTGGCACGTGGGCGGGCGAAGCGCGCACGAGGCGCTTGGCCGCGGAACCATCGCCTTCGGAAAGAGCCAGTTCGATGAGCGCGAGCCGGACGCCCCAGTCCTCGGGAGACTGCGCGAGTCGGGCGAATAACTGCTCCTTGCCTTCCATGGCCGGGTTCCGCGGGCAAGAGCGAGCTTAGCATCCTCCGAAGCCGGATGGCAACCCCCGCGTTGGCCGATTCAGGTCGGGAATTGCCATGTTTTCGACAGGTTCGGCCATTCCACGTGCTTATTTTGTCAGCTACACTCTTTTGGCGAACCTAGGAGCTTATTCGCCACAGAAGTGTGTTCACAAAGGCACCATTCCGATAACTGTTCTTTCAAACAGTTATCATGCCCTCCATCTACCGACCGCGCCGCCCCCGAGCCTCACCCCTGTGGCAGGTCGTCCACCACTGCTGGTCCGATTTTGTCACCGGCTACGAACAACGCCACCGCCCGATCCACGGCCCTCTCCGCCACGATGCCATCGAGGTCGTCCGCCAGTTCCATCGCTGCGGCGACCTCGCCGCCGGTTTCACGAGGCTCCAGTGTCCGGACTGCGGACACGAGCACCTCCTCGCCTTCACCTGCAAGACGCGCCACTTTTGTCCGAGTTGTCATCAGCGCAACGTCCGAACCACCGGCGAATGGATTGCCCGCGTCCTCTGCTTCGACGTGCCGCACCGGCAATTCGTCTTCACCATGCCCAAACCCGTCCGTGGCATTTTCCGCAAGCGGCGCAAGCTGCTCGACCATCTCTTCACCATGGCCATCGACAGCCTCGGCGACTGGATGCGGGTCAGGTCAGGCTGGAGACTTTAGGCTGGAGGCTATAGGGATCCGACCATGAGAGATCACAGGAAGCTCAGAGCGTTTGAACTGGCGGATGATTTGGTCGTGAACGTCTACCGCAACACGGCCCATTTCCCGAAAGAAGAAATATATGGACTCACTTCCCAACTGAGGCGAGCCGCCGTTTCCGTTCCGTCAAACATCGTGGAAGGCTGTGCTCGATCTTCCGTGGCAGAATATCTGCGCTTTCTCGAGATCGCCTACAGCTCCGTCAAAGAGCTTGAATATCAAATTGGACTCTCGCGTCGGCTGGAATTCCTGGGGCCACAGGCCCACAATGATTTGACTTCCCAAGCCTCAGAGACCGCGAAAGTCCTCAACGGACTAATCAGGTCCCTCAAGTCTAAAGCCTAAAGCCTAACACCCCTTCCGGCACACCAAGCGCAACTTCCAGATCTTCGAGGCTGTGGACTTCCTCGCCGCCACCGTCGAGCACATCCCTCCGAAAGGGCAGCAAACAGTGAGGTATTACGGGCTCTATTCGAACAAGAGCCGGGGAATGGCAGCGAAGTCGGGGCGACGCCGGCCGGCAATAGAGGATGCGCAGCGGCCCGTCCGGGAGGAGGCGGCTCTTCCCGGGACCTTGTTCATCCTTCCTCCAGCCGACGCCCGGAGCGGCCGGGCACTCCGACCGCTCTGGCGGGATCTCATCATGAAGGTCTGGGGTGAGGATCCGCACAAGTGTCCGTGCTGTCCGGGCACGATGCGCGTCGTAGGAACGATGATTCGGAGAAGTGAGGTTGATTGCCCGGCGAACGCCCGTCTCGTGGACTGCCACGAGCCAGTGAGCCACGACAACTGCGGAACGCAGATTCGCAAAGAGTGCGCCGTAGGAGCGCTCAATTTTTCCTACGACTTCACGGCTTGTGGGAAGCGATCGTCGCTTTGCCACCTCCGCCGGACCCGCCATTTGACGTCGAGACGATGGAGCCCATCGAAGTCCCGCCCCACGCCATCTGGCGGGACGACTTCGAGGAGTTCGGACCGGATCGGTGGACGGAAGTCGATCCCGCGTGGGCCGCCCCCGAACTGGATCTGGGTGATGGTCGCCGCCTCGTCCTCGATGCGCCCGATCCGTTCCCTGAAGAGGAGTGGGTGGTCGCGGGGGTGAATTGACGTCCCCTCAGTTCGGCGACACGGGAATGCCCGCCTGATTCCACGAATGGAATCAAGCCGGGACGGAGCGCCATGCCCTCCGAACTCGATTTTCCGCCTCCCCATCGGTGGTACCGTCCTTCGCTACGTGAAAATCGTTGACTCATCCGGCCAAATCGGGCGATTCTTGCCCGCGATGGCCCCAATCGCCCCCTGCCTCCCCCCGAACCCCCACCGACCCCGGGCCTTCGGCGGGAAGGGAGCCGAGGGGATGAAAAAGGGAATTCCTGCTATGGGGTTGGTCAAGTGGGGCAGTGGAAGTTTCCGCCAGGGTTAGGGGTTGTTCATCA
>JBILDO010000072.1:0-25284 GCA_044352585.1 Verrucomicrobiales bacterium | reverse complement strand
CGGTTGACGAGGCCGGGATAATACGGACAGGCTTGGTCGGCGTTGCCGCAGACGGTGATGACGGTCTCGACTCCCTGGTTGAGAAACTCGTCGGCGTGTTTGGAAGTGTGGGAGGAGAGGTCGATCCCGATTTCCGACATCACCCGAATGGCAAGGGGATGGACGTATCCGGCGGGCTTGGATCCGGCACTGGCGACGCGGTATCCCGCGCCGAGGGCTTCGCGAAGGATGCCTTCGGCCAGGTGGGAGCGGCAACTGTTGCCGGTGCAGAGGACGAGGAGGAGGGGAGGCATGGTGGGGGCGGAGGTCGGAGGTCGGAGGTCGGAGGTCGGAGGTCGGAGATCAGAGGTCGGGGGGCGGGCAATGACGGCAGCAGCCGGGTTCGCGGGTGCCGATGCAGAGGGGGATGGCGAGGAGGGCCCCAAGGACGGGGGCGGTGAGATAGATCCAGAGGTGCTCGAGTTGGCCGGCTAAGACGGCGGGGGCGAGGGAGCGGGCGGGATTCATGGAGGCACCACAGATGGGACCGGCAAACATGGCCTCGAGGGCGATGACGGATCCCACGGCGATCCCGGCGGTGATGCCCTTCTCCTTGGCTCCGGTGGAGACGCCGAGGATGACGAGCATGAGGATGAGGGTGAGGATGACCTCGAAGACAAAACTCTGCGTGGCGGATCCGGCGGGAAGGGTGGCTCCGAGGGTGGCGTCATCGGGGAAAAGAAGCCGAAGGAGACCGCTGGCGGCGAAGGCTCCCGAAACCTGGGCGAGGAGATAAAGGGGCACCTCGCGAACGGAAAAGCGACCGGAGGCGGCGAACGCGATGGTGACCGCGGGATTGAAGTGGGCGCCGCTGACATCGCCGAAGGTGTAGATCATCGCAAGGACGACGAGGCCGAAGGTGAGCGCGATGCCGGCGTGGCCGATGACGCCCCCGCTGGATGCGTTCACGACGATCGCACCGGTGCCGGCGAAGACGAGGGCGAAGGTGCCGAGGAATTCGGCGAGGAAACGCGCTTTCATCCGCAACAGGAGGCGGACGCATCGGGTCCGCAGCTGGGAAGGGTGAAGGTCCGGCGGGGCAGGTTCCGGAGCGAGGGGAGACCGCATTTCTCCGGGGCGAGGCAATCGGTGTGCTTCCGCTCGAGGCGGAGGATGACGGCATCGTCAACGATCCCCGCGGACGCAACCGGGTATTGCGAGATTACCTCGTCCTCGTATTCGATTTCGACGGGCAGGGATTCGTCGTTGAGGAAGTCCGAGGCTTTCTCGAGAATCCGGGCGATTTTTCCGGCGGCGATCCGGTGATCGTCGTCATCGCCGACCCAGACCTGCAGCTGGCAGGTGTCGGTCCCGCGGAGAGTGCCTCCGCAGTCGAGGAAGGTTTTCCGGATGCGGCCGACTTCGGTGACGTGGAAGGACACGGGGACCGGATTCCCGTCCGGAAGGAGGAGGCGGAAGGATCGATCGGAATGGGTCACGAGGAGGTCCTTGAATTCTCGGAGGGTCATGGGCGGAGGCTGGATGGAATGGGTTTGGAGGAGGCCGTCTCCTTCGGCAAGGGGCAGCATGACTCAGCGCGGGCGGCAAGCCGCTTCCGGGCGCGCGCGGCGTCGGAGGCGAGGACGTGGTCACTCGCCGGTCCGGCGCGGAAGGTCTCGGAGAGCTGTATCAGCAGCGAACGCCGGGCGCGGGCGACGCGGTAGTAGATCCATTTTCCGCGCCGCTCGCTCTCGAGCAGGTCGGCGCGGCGGAGGATCTGGAGGTGGCTGGAGGCGGAGGACTGGGGCAGTGCGAGGATGTCGGCGAGTTCACAAACGCAGAGTGGCTCATCGAAAAGAAGACGGAGGAGCCGCCAACGGGTCTCATCGGCAAGGGCATGAGTGAAGGCGATGAGGTCTCGCATCGGGTTTTATCGTAACGACTTTTTTCGTTATGACAAGCGGGGATTCACCCCCGCAATCCGCGGAGATAGGCGATCGCGTCGGGATGCGAGGGATCGGCAAGAATCCGCGCGGCAGGCCCGTGTTCGACGAGGGTGCCGGCACCGTCCTTCATCCAGAAGACGGCGGCGTGGTCGGCGATGCGGCGCGCTTGGGCGAGTTGATGGGTGACGAGGATGACGGTGTAGCGAGCCTTTAGTGACAGGATGAGGTCCTCGACGACTCCCCCGGCGATGGGGTCGAGGGCGCTGCAGGGTTCGTCGAAGAGAATGATTTCCGGCGCGAGGGCGAGGGCGCGGGCGATGCAGAGTCGCTGTTGCTGGCCTCCGGAGAGGCTGAGGGCGCCGTGGTGGAGCCGATCCCGGACTTCGTCCCAGAGTCCGACCTCGCGCAGGGCCGACTCGATCCGGTTGGGAATTTCGCGTTTCGACCACCCGTGCTCCTTCAGGGGGATTTCGAAATTCCTCCGGATGGATTGGGGAAAGGGATTGGGGCGTTGGAAGACGATGCCGATGCGGCGCCGCAGAGCGAGGACATCGGTACGGGGAGCGGTGATCTCGATGCCGTCGGCGAGGTGGATCGACCCGGTAACACGGCATCCCGGGACGAGATCGGTGAGGCGGTTGAGGCTGTGGAGAAAGGACGTTTTTCCGCAGCCGGATGGGCCGACGATGGCGGTGATCGCTCCGGCGGGAAAAGAGAGGTCGATGTCGCGCACCGCGGCCCGGGAACCGTAGTGGACGGAAAGCCGCGCGACCCGGAGCGAGGCGGTCGCCTCCGAGGAAATCGCGTGGGAAAGGGAGGAAACGACCTGGGTATCGTCGGGAAGGGGGCTCATGGGGCGTGGCGGTTTCGCAACCACCGCTCCGAGAGCGCCACAGCCGCGGAATTGACGAGAAAAATGAGGACGAGAAGGACGAGCGCGGCGGCGGCCGCCATCGGGGTGCCGTTGGCGACGTTGAGGGCGAGGTCGTAGACGTGGACGGAGAGGGCCCGGCCGGAATCGAAGACGGAATCCGGCCTTCGGATGGAATATCCGCTGGTGAAAAGGAGGGCGGCGGTCTCCGACAAGGCGCGACCGATCCCGAGGGTGATTCCGACAACGATCCCCGGCAGGGCGGCGGGAAGCAACACCCGGAAGGTGGCGGTGGTCTTGGAGAGTCCGAGGGCGGCCGAGGCCGGACGGAGATCGACGGGAAGGGCGTCGAGCGCGGAAAGGGTCGTCCGCACGAGGATGGGAAGAATCATGCAGGCCAGGGTGAGTCCGCCGGAAAGAATCGAGTATCCCAACCCGAGGGTCCGCGCGAAAAAGACCATGCCGAAGAGGCCGAAAAGAATCGAGGGGACGCCGGCGAGAAGTTCGACGCCGCCGTTGACGAGCCGCGCGATGGGGCCGCTGCGCCGGGCGAACTCGGAGAGCCAGAGGGCGCTCCCGACACCGAACGGGATCGCGAGGGAGAGGCAGCAGAGAAGGATCCAGAGGGTCGAGACGAGCAAGGGGGCGATCCCGCCGCTCCTCCCGGCGTCTTCGATTCCGCGGGTGAAATAGGCCCCTGAAAGCCGCGGAAGACCGTGGCGGACGAGGTCTCCCACGAGCCACACGAAGAGGATGAAGGAGAGCACGGCGGCGGCTCCCCCGGCCAGGCCCAGGGCGAGGTCGTGCGCGGGTTGGATCTGTCGGCCGGTCGATCTTTCGGCACGGTCGGGCATGGGGGGACGTGGTGGGGTGGCCCGGTCATCGACGATCCGGATCCGGAGTTTCATCGTTTTTCCGGAAAGAGGCCCAGGCGACGAGGATCCCGGTGATCACGAGGAGGACGAGTCCCGCGCCGTAGAGAAGGGCACGATGGGTGGCGGTGGCATAGCCCATCTCGAGGGCGATCGTCGAGGTGACCGGACGGATCGGGTCGAAGAGACTGCCGGGGAGTTGCGGGATGTTTCCGCAGACGAGGACGACAGCCATGGTTTCCCCGATGGCGCGGGCGAAGGCGAGAAGCACTCCGGAAGCGATGCCGCCGCGCGCCGCGGGAAGGGCGATCGATCCGATGGTGCGGGCGCGACCGAGTCCGAGCGCGGCGGCGGCTTCGAGCTGGGCCTGCGGCACGGCCTCGAGCGCGGCCTGGCTGGTCAGGGCGACGAGGGGCAGGATCATGAGCCCGAGGACGATTCCTCCGGCGAGGAGACTCTGTCCCGGGGTCCCGGGCGCGACTCGGACGATGGCAGGGACGACGACCGTGAGTCCCCAGAATCCGAAAATGACGGACGGCACTCCGATCAGCAGCTCCATGCCGCGCCGGTGCCATCGTTTGAGAAGCGGCGGGGCATAGAATCGGTGGAAGATGGCGGAGGCAAGGGCGACGGGAAGGGCGAGGACGAGGGCGAGCAAGGCGACGAGAAAGGATCCCGCCAGCATCGCGAGGATGCCAAAACGGGGATCCTTCTCCGAGCCGGGTTGCCATTTCGTGCCGGTGAGGAAGTCGCCGGGGAATCCCTCCACGAGCGCGGGCCAGGCTCCGGCGAGGAGATGTCCGAGAATCAGAACGACGACACCCCCGGAGACGAGCGCAAACCCTCCGAGGACGCCCCCGGTGATGCGGTCAACGGACCGGGACAAAGAAGTGTTTCGCGATGAGATCATGGATTTCGCCCGACATCAGGTAATCGAGGAAGGCGCGTGCCTCCGGCGAGGGATCACCCGCGGTGACGACGTGGAGCGGCCGGGTGATGGGAAAGGAGCCGTCCTTCACCGCCACCATCGTCGGGGCGACGCCTCCGGTGACGAGGAGCTTGATCGGGGTGCCGGCGGCTTGCTCCGAGAGGGCGGTGCCGATGGAAACGTAACCGATCGTGTTCGCGTTGCCGACGACGGAATGGATCACATGAAGGTTTTCCCCGACGATGAGGTCCGCCTTCACCTCGGCGGGATCGAGTCCGAGAAAGTGCGTGAACACCTCGAGGGTGGAGCGACCGTCAGCCTTGTTCGCGACGATGATCGCGGCATCGGGGCCGCCGAGTTCCTTCCAACGGGTGACCTTCTTCGTGTAGATGTCGACCAGTTGGTTCCGGTCGAGTTCGTTGACGGGATTGTCGCGGTGCACGATGACGCAGACTCCGTCGCGGGCGAGGAGGTGAGGGGTGAGATTCGTGGCCTCGTCGTCCTTGAGGGCGCGCGAGACCATGCCGAGATCGGCGATTCCGGCGATGGTGTCGGTGATGCCGCGCGAGGAGCCGCCCGATTGCACCTCGATGCGGATTCCGGGGTGGGCCGCCTCGTAGCGCGTCGCCGCATCCTGCAGGATCGGCGCGATCGTGCTCGAACCCGTGACCATCACGGTCCGTTCCGCCCCTTTTTTTTCGCAAGCGTTGAACGCGAGAGCCGAGCAGAAGACGGCTGCGAGAATCAGGCTTCGCCCGGTGCGGGGGCAAAGGAGATCCGGCAGCATCCCAGATCGACGATGCCGTGCCGCGGGCGCTTCAGGCTCGGGGAGAGCCGGTAGAGGACGGCCTTCCCGTCGCGCGAGGATTCCACGATGCCTCCTTCGCGCAGGCAACGGAGGTGGTGCGAAAGGAGGCTCTGCTCGATCCCGAGGGCTTCCTGGATCGCCCGGACATGGCATTCTCCCTTCATGAGATGCCGCACCACCGCCAGCCGCGTCTCGTCGGCGAGGGCCTTGAGACGATCGGCGCAGGAGACGGGTCGCGGGGGAGGAGAGGGGTCCGGCGTTTTCATGGAGGGGGCGGATCGTCGTGGCAGGATCTTCAAACTGACGTTCGTTCATATGAAGCTCCATTCAATCGAACCGCGTAGTGGGATTGTCAAACCCGCCTTCGATCCCATGCGAGCGTCGTCTCGACGTGAGCTTCATTGGGATTGGACACCGGAAGCCCCTTCGGGGAATGCCTTGATGCCTTCGCTTCGCTGGCCGCCTCTCATTGATGAAGCATCAAGCCCTCCCGCGGGCGGCGCCCAGTTTTCCACCGGTGTGTTTTCGGGTAAAGAGTCGACTGCGTCATCGCGAGATTGCTCCCGGTCGCTCCTCGCGGTTGCAATCCGTGCGACGCGTTGGTAGGGTCCGGCTCCGTTTTCCCTGCAAACCCAAACTCCTATATTTATCCACGATGAATCGAAAACTGCGCATGGGCATGGTCGGCGGCGGCCGGGGTGCCTTCATTGGGAATGTCCACCGCATGGCCGCGAACCTCGATGGCAAAATCGAGCTGGTGGCTGGCTGTTTCTCGTCGGATCCGGAGAAATCTCGGCTGTCGGGGGAGGACTTCTTTCTCGACCCCGCGCGCGTCTACGCGAGCTACCAGGAAATGGCGGAGAAAGAGGCGCAGCGCCCGGACAAGATCGATTTCGTCTCGATCGTGGTGCAGAACCACCTCCACTTTCCGGTGGCGAAAGCCTTCCTTGAGGCGGGATTCGACGTGGTCTGCGACAAGCCGCTCACCCATGACTACGAGCAGGCGCTTGAGCTTCGCGAGGTGGTGCGCCGGACCGAGCGGATCTTCGTGTTGACGCACAATTACACGGGCTATCCCATGGTGAAGGAAGCCCGCCGGATGGTGAAGGACGGGGAACTGGGCCGGATCCTGAAGATCGTCGCCGAATATCCGCAAGGCTACGCGGTCGGCGACGTGGAGGGCGACGGACAGGGCAAGATCAACAACTGGCGCTCGGACCCGAAGATCGCGGGCATCTCGAACTGCATGGGCGACATCGGCACGCATGCCCACAATCTCGTCCGCTACATCACGGGCCTGGAGGTGGAGGAAATCTGTTCGGACCTGACCGCGTTCATCCCCGGTCGCGTCCTCGACGACGACGGGAACAATCTGGTGCGTTTCACCGGCGGGGCGAAGGGGATCATCCACGCGTCGCAGATCTCGAACGGCGACGAAAACGCGCTGAACATCCGCGTCTACGGCACGAAGGCGTCGCTCGAGTGGCATCAGGAGGATCCGAACGAGCTCATCGTGAAGTATGCGAACGCGCCGCGCAAGATCTACCGTCGCGGCAACGGCTACATCAGCGAGGCCGCGTCGGGCCACGGCTTCACCCGGACTCCCTTCGCCCATCCGGAGGGGTTCATCGAGGCCTTCGCGAACATCTACCTGGCCGCGGCCGGGGCGATCGCGGACCGGATCGACGGAAAGCCGGCTCCGGCAGGGGGCTACGATTTCCCGACGGTCGATGACGGGGTCGCCGGGGTGGCCTTCATCAAGGCGACAGTGGAGAGTTCGGCTTCTCCGCAAAAATGGCTGAAGTTTCCGGCGATCTGAGCGCGGTCTGATTCCGAATCCAAGAAATCCTTGGACGATTGGATGTCTTGACCTTGGAAATATCCGTGCTCTGCAACCGCCGCGCCGATGAAGGGTGGTCGCTGCCGGCCTCCCTGCGCAATCGTTCAAACCTTTTTTGGATCCCGTTTGATCCTCGCGGAGGGGCCATACGGTGGGACCGGCGCCAACCCGCCCCGTTTTCGGGGAAACCACCGCCTTGGCGCCCGGTGCGTTTTTCCTTGTAAAGCCAGCCGCTACATTTATTGTCACTCCCCCTTTCTCCCGTTCTATCACAAATGACCCGCCCCGACCGTTTTTCCCGACGCCATCTTCTTTTTGCTTCCGGCCTTGGATCCCTCACCGCCGCCGCTCTTCCCGCCGTTTCGGCAGAGGGAAGCGAAGAGGGCAGTCCGATCAACCCCTCCGGGAAGGGGGAGATCGGGGTGCTCTACGATGCGGGCGAGGGGCCCTGGGGCAAGCTCTCCTACTACTACTTCTATCTGGAAGCACCCCTGCACCTCGTCGAACTCTATCCGTTGCGCAATCCGCGCACCCGCTGGTCGGTGCCGATGGATCAGGAGGCGGCCTTCCGTGGGGTTTTGGAAAGCCTGCCGCTCACCGAGGGGCTCCGGCAAATCCTGCGGAGCCCGGATATCGTCGGCGTCGGCGACGGACACTACGTGATTTTCCCTCCCGCCGAGGTGCTGGAGAACCTGGGGCAGGAGGCGCGTTCGATCCTTTACGCCTATCTGGGCCGGTTCCCGGAAAACGACGATATCCGCAATCCGGTCAGGATCCGTTCGGGCTCGATCGACGAGTGGTCCTCCGGGACCACGATGCGGCCCGAGTTGGTCGAGAAGATGAAGGCGATGACCTACTATCGTGGTGACCTGATGCTTTTCGCCGACTTTCCCTACCTGCTTTCGCTGGCGGAGTCCGACACCGAGGCCCGCAACCTCCAGAAGCATTCCTCCCGGGTCCGGTCGATGGTGGTTCGGCTGGAAGTGAAGTCCGGTATCAAGGTCGCCGACATCATGCCTTTCTGGACGACGGGTCTCGGCCTTCGTCGCAAGGAGGTCGAGCAGATGTTGCAGGCCGCCATCGACACGCCCGGGGTCACGGGCTTGGATCTCGTCCACCTGTTGCCGCCGCTCCCGCGGAAACTCCTTTACACCTACGCGGACTCGAGCATGGCGGTCGACGGGATCCTGCCCGATTGCCATTGGACGACGCTGAATTTCTTCAACTACCATCCGGAACCGATCTACCTCGACGAGTTTTTCGCCGCTTCGCGCCTGCTCGAAGCCTTTGAAACGGTCGATGCGCCGTATCGTTTTGGCGACGCCCTCGTCTTCCTGACCGAGGAGATGAACGCCCACCATTCCTGCATCTATCTCGCCGCGGACCTGGTTTACACCAAGAACGGCCGGAGCCTCTACGCGCCTTGGACGGTCCTGCACCTGAAGGATGTCCAGAGCACCTACCCGGACTTCGATGGCAAGCCCCTGCGGGTTCAGGGTTACCGGAGGAAGAAGACGAAGGCTTGACGGATTCGGGGCGTGGTCGCGGGGGATCAGGCCGGCCGCATTGGGTCCGGCGGATCCGCTCTGGATTTCCGGGCGGCTTTGTGCTAGGAACCAACGCTCCGGACCTTTCCGCACCACCCGACCATGTTCCAGACCGGCCAGCGCGTCGTGTGTATCGACGACCATTTCGATCCCTGGGTCTACGACCTCTACAAGGCGCTCCCGCGGAAGAACGGGATCTACACGGTCCGGTCGCTCGGCGTCGGTCGGTCGAATCCGACGTTCGCCCTCGACGACGAGGCGCGGCTCATGATCACCGGGGCGGATCCCGACCTGTTGCTCCTCCTCGAGGAACTGCACAATCCGGAAGACCCGCATTCGACGATCCGCCAGGAGTTGGGCTTCCGCGCGGAGCGTTTCGCGCCGCTCGAGGAGGATCTCGCGGAGAAGGAGGAGGTCGCCTTCGCCGGCTCCGAGGTCGAGGTGAAAATCTGGGAGTGACCGGACCCATGAGAGTGCTCGCCACTTCCTTCCTCACGGGGTTGCTCGCGGTCTCGGGGATGGCGGGGCAACCCGTCCCGCCGTTCGAGATCGCCCACCGTGGCGCGAGCGGATATCTTCCCGAGCACACCCTCGAGGCGGTCGCTCTGGCCCACGGACTCGGGGCGGCCTACATCGAGCAGGACGTGGTCCTGAGTTCCGACAACGTCCCGGTGGTGCTGCACGACATTTCGCTTGATGCGACGACGGATGTGGCCGCCCGTTTTCCCGGTCGCGCGAGGAAGGATGGGAACCACTATGCGATCGACTTCACCCTGGCGGAACTGAAGGCCCTCGGGGTGCGTGAGCGCTTCGATCCGGCGACGGGCGAGCCGGTTCATCCCGGCCGTTATCCGGGGAGGGGGCCGGTCTTCCAGATTGCCACGCTGGAGGAATCCCTCGCCCTCGTCGCGGGTCTGAACGGGAGCACGGGTCGGACTGCGGGCGTTTACGTCGAGGTGAAGCGTCCCGCCTGGCATCTTGCCCAGGGCAAGGACCCGGGCAAAGCCGTCGTCGCCATGTTGGGGCGGTTTGGCTATCGTGGGAAGACCGACGCCTGCCACATCCAGTGTTTCGAGCACGAGGAGATTCGACGGATTCGTGGGGAACTCGGGTGGAGGGGGCGTCTCGTGCAACTCATCGGCGGCGGGAAGCGGGGCGAAGGAAATTCGGACTTCGTGCGCTTCCGCACTCCCGAAGGCCTGAAGGAACTCGCGAAGTGGGTCGATGGAATCGGCCCCGCGATGGGGGACGTCATCACGGGGACCCGGGCGGGCGAACGGGTTTTCACCGGGCTCGTCGCGGACGCCCACGCCGCCGGTCTGGAAGTACACCCCTACACGGCGCGTGCCGACGGACTGCCCGTGTGGGCGGCGAGTTACGCTGAACTCATCGATGGCCTGCGGGAGGCCGGGGTGGACGGCTACTTCACCGATTTTCCCGGGCTGGCTCGGTAAAGCGCCCCGGAAAACCGGCTTCAGGACTCGAGTCCCCGCCGCGCCGCCTCGGCTTCGAGCGCGAGGCGATCGGCCCGGGTCTTCATCCGGACGTTGAGCATCTCGACGAAGACCGAGAATGCCATCGCGAAGTAGACGAAGCCCTTCTGGAAGTGGAAGTGGAAGCCCTCGGCGATGAGGGTGGTGCCGATGAGGAGGAGGAAGGAGAGGGCGAGCACCTTCACCGTGGGATGCCGACTGATGAAGTGGTTCACCGAGCCCGCGAAGATCATCATGAACCCGACCGCGACCATGACCGCGAGGATCATGATGGAGATGTGGCTCACCATCCCGACGGCGGTGATGACCGAGTCGAGGGAGAAGACGATGTCGAGGACGGCGATCTGGAAGAGAATGGCACCGAGGGCGGCCTTGCCCTTCGCCGCGTCATGGGCCGCCTCGGCGTGACCCTCCACCTTGTGGTGAAGCTCCTTCGTGCTCTTCCAGAGGAGGAAAAGACCGCCGAAGATCAGGATGAGGTCCTTCCCGGAGAGGCTGTATCCGGAAATCTGCAGGATCGGCTCCTTCAACTGCATCACCCAGGTGATCGAGAGCAGGAGGAGGATCCGGGTCACCATCGCGAAGGCCAGCCCGAGAAACCGGGCGCGGGGCCGTTGCTCGACCGGGAGCTTGTCGACGAGGATGGAGATGAAGACGATGTTGTCGATCCCGAGGACGATTTCCATCACCATCAGGGTGAGGAGGGCGATCCAGGATTCGGTGCTGGTGACCCACGAAAAATCGAAAGGGGAGATGGCGAGAAGCGGTTCGAAAGCGGTCATGCGGTGGTCGAGAATACCCGGAGGATGACGGGATGCAACCCGGGCGGAGGATCCGGGACTCAGTTTCGCCCTCAGACCCGTCTCAGGATTGAGAAGCGTGGTGAAATTTAAAAAAATTACCATTGCCGACGGGTGGCCGTGAAATAATCTCTGGCGTCAGGGAGGTGGAAGTCTATAATTTCCATAATAAAGCCACTGGGGCAAAACTCCCCGAAATCACAGATAGGACCGGGAACGAATGGTGCGAGGCCTCCTTAGCTTTGGCTGCTTCTTGCTCGCCGCAGGGCTGGTCCTCTTCGTGGGCTTGCAGTCCAGCGAACGAGCGAACCTGGTCAGTCTTCTGCGTGGCTTGCCCGAGGTCGATGCCTCCTTCCAACGCGGATTCCGTTCGGATGCGATGGGTCGCATCAACCGGTTGCGCGAGCCCGCCGGGATGGGCGAAATTCGGTGGGATGAATCGATCCAGGATTTTCTTGAGGAGTTTGTGGCGCGGCAGTCCAAACCGCAGGATCTGGAGTTGGGTGCGGTCTTCGACGCGTTGCAGCAACAGTTTCCGGGTGCTCAATATCTGGCGGCGAACCTGATCACTTCCCGGGACCGCGAGGAATTGCTCGGCAAGCTGGCCGGATGGTCCGCGGTGGCAAATCCGGAATTCGACGCCCTCAACACGACCGTCTTCCGGGCCAATGGACGGCTCGGAGCGCTCGCCGTGATGTCGCGGCGCATCCCGGAGTTTTCGATCGAGGCGGCCAACGAAAAAGGAGGCCGCTTCCACAACCGCTGCCCGCATTGCGGGGTGATCCACGCGTTGGAACTCGACCGGGACTCGCGCACCCTCATTTTGTCCTGTCCCCATTGCGACCTGCCCTTTGAGGTTCTTGCGGTCGACACCCGGGGACGAATCCGGCGGGCGATGGAGTTTCTCGGAGGGTTTGACCTGCCCGTTTCCCCGGGGCATCAGCCCGCCACCGACGAGGAGAAGATTCTCGCCCTCTGGCGGATGGTGGCGGACCGTTGCGAATACGAGCTCGACCAGGATCGGGCCGATGAATCGGGTGGCGGGAACCGGGAGGTGTGGAAAACCCCGGCCGAGACCTGGGCCGAAGCCTCGGGGGATTGCGAGGACACTGCCATTCTCCTCGCCGACGTGCTCATCGAATCGGGGTTTGAGGCGAGGGTCGCGATCGGATGGAACGGCAACATCGGCCAGCATGCCTGGGTCGTCGTGAAGGCGGGCGAGCGGCAGTATCTCCTCGAAACGACGCTGCAGAAGGAGATCGGGCGAGAGGATCTCGCGGAGGTGTCGGCGGCCGCGCCTTTCTACCAGCCCGAGCAGCTCTTCGACCGGGAGCGCATCTACTTTTCGACGACCCGCCCCGAGCGCTTCACCAAGGACTATTTCGCGAACGAGGTTTGGAAACCGGTCCCGCCGAGTGGCTCCCGGGTGCTCACGCAGCGTTGACCGGAGCGGAATTCCGCCGGGTCCGCGTTCCGGCCGTTTGACGAAGCCGCAGGGGATTGTTAGGATCGGGGAATGAAACTCCTCCGCTTTGGCCCGAAGGGCTCCGAAAAACCCGGTCTCCAACTCGAAGACGGCTCGCGCCTCGATGCGTCGGGCTTCGGGATGGACTGGAATTCCGATTTCTTCGCCGATCCCGCCAACCTCGATCGGCTTGCCGCGTGGCTCGCCGCCAACCGGGACTCGGCTCCCCGTCTGCCGGAAGGAACCCGCCTCGGCTCCGCGGTGGCACGCCCGGGAAAGCTGATCTGCATTGGCTTGAATTTCTCCGACCACGCCGCCGAAGCGGGAATGGACATCCCCAAGGAACCGATCGTCTTTTTCAAGGCGACCAGCGCGATGGTCGGTCCGAACGACCCGGTCGTCATTCCCCGGGGCAGTGAGAAGACCGACTGGGAGGTCGAACTCGCATTTGTGGTGGGTAAAAAAGCAAGCCATGTCACTAAGGATGAGGCGCTCGCGCATGTTGCGGGATACGTCCTTCACAACGATTACAGCGAGCGCGCCTACCAACTCGAGCGCGGAGGCCAGTGGGTGAAGGGGAAGAGTTGCGACACCTTCGCTCCGATCGGGCCCTTCGTCGCCACCGCCGACGAAATTCCCGACCCCGAAAACCTCAAGATGTGGTTGACGGTGAACGGGGTGACGAAGCAGAACGGCAGTTCCTCGAAACTGATTTTCGGAATCGCCCACCTCGTCAGCTACCTCAGCGAGTTCATGACCCTGGAGCCGGGCGACGTGGTATCGACCGGCACTCCTCCCGGAGTCGGGATGGGATTCAAGCCGTCGCAGTTCCTGAAGCCGGGCGATGTCGTCGAACTCGGCATCGAGGGACTCGGGTCATCGACTCAAACCGCGGTGGCGTGGCCGGGGTGAGGGGAGGGACGTCGGGGTCAGAGAGCAGAAGTCAGAGATCAGAGGTCGGTTTTGATCTTTTTGACCAGCCGGACCGGTCCGATCTCCATGGTGTGATCGATCGCCTTGACCATGTCGTAGACGGTGAGGGCGGCGAGGGAGACCGCGGTGAGGGCCTCCATCTCCACGCCGGTCTTTGCGTCGGTGCGGACCGCGGCGAAGATGGCTAAGCCATCCGCCTGCGGTTCGAAATCGACCGCAACCTTGGTTAGTGGAAGCGGGTGGCAGAGGGGGATGAGGTCGGCGGTGCGTTTGGCCGCCTGGATTCCGGCAATCCGGGCGACGGCGAGGACATCGCCCTTCGGCACACTGCCGTCGAGGATGGCTGCGAGCGTCTCCGGGGCCAGGCGGATGAAACCCTCGGCGACCGCCTCGCGGCGCACGACCGGTTTTTCCGAGACATCGACCATGGCGGCGGATCCGTCGGGACGGAGGTGGGTCAGTGGTTGAGGGGATTTCATGGGTCAAGCTTCGCCGCCCGTGGCACCCGGCGCAAGGAGATCGGAACGCGGGATTGACGCGCCGGGTCCTTTTGTGTTCCCTTGCCTTGATGAAAATCTCCCTGGCAGCCCTCTCCCTGGCATTGCTGGCCCAGTCCGCCGCCGCCCAGCTCCGGTGCCTCGAAAGCGATGCGGCCATCGAGGTCCGGAACGGGGAAGCCCTCGTCCTGCGTTATCACAAGAAACCCACCGCCGACGCGGCGAAGAATGATCCGCTCTACTCGCGGACCGGCTACATTCATCCGCTCTGCACCCCGTCGGGAAAGGTGGTCACCGGCGATTACGAGCCCGACCATCCGCACCAGCACGGATTGTTTTTTGCCTGGACGAAAACCTCCTTCGACGGAAGGTCTCCGGAGTTCTGGAACCAGAAGCAGGGGAGCGGTCGGATTTCGCATGTGAAGACGATCGCGGTCCATTCCGAAGCCACGGTTTGCGGGTTCGACGTGGCGCATCGCTACGAGGATCTGACGGCTCCGGCGGGCCCGGTGCCGGTGCTCGACGAGACCTGGGAAGTGCGGGTGACGCTGGTCGAGGGACGTTATGTGCTGGATCTCCGCGTCGTGCAGCAATGCGCCGGGGAAAAACCGCTCACGATCGAGACTTACCACTACGGAGGCATGGCCATCCGGGGTCCTTCGTCCTGGCTCGGGGAGGAAGCGGAGCGCATCGTCACAAGCGACGGGAAGAAGCGGGTCGAGGGCAACCATACCCGGCCGGTCTGGGTGAAGATGTCCGGAACGCTCGGGGATGCGGCGTGCGGGGTCGTCGCGATTCCGGGACCGGAGAATTTCCGTTCGCCCCAGTGGGTGAGGCTGCATCCGGCGAAGCCGTATTTCGTCTTCGCCCCGATGGTGGAGGAGCCGTTCCAGATCCGGCCAGGTCAGACCCACGAGTCTCGGTTTCGCTTTGTCCTCTTCGATGGCGAAATCGGCGAGCCGGAGATCCGGGGGCTCGGCGTGCGTCCGTGGGGCGAGGCTCCTTGATGCAGGCGACGAGGCCGGGATAAGCCTCCCGAAGGACGCGCAACCGCCGCTTGGGAAAGCGGCGTTCCTTGGGTGGGCTGCACACGCACGAGGTAGGGCGGGTTGTCCCCAACCCGCCGATTGGACGTCCAACCGCCGCTTGGGAAAGCGGCGTTCCTTAGGCGTGCTGCACACGCACGAGGTAGGGCGGGTTGTCCCCAACCCGCCGATTGGACGTCCAACCGCCACTTGGGAAAGCGGCGTTCCTTGGGTGGGCTGAGTCGCGGCAGGGAAGGAGGCTGTCCCCAGCCTCCCGATGGCCGCGCCACCGCCGCGCGCGGGGCTTTCCGACAATCCTTCCGTTTCCCCCGGCCTCCCCTCATCAGGGCCTTGCCAAGATCGGGGAGTGTGTGAGAGGATCGCCGCCTTCCGATGAAACTCCGATTCCTGCTCATTGCTCTCGCCGTCGGTGGCCTGGTCTCCCGGGCCGCTGACCAACCCACCGCCCGCTTTGTCCGCATCTCTCTTTCCGGTGAAAAGCGCGTCCTCACCCTCGCCGAGGTCGAGGTGCGAAGTGGTGGAAAAAACGTCGCGGCTACGGGCAAGGCGAGTCAGTCGTCGGAAAGTCACGGTGGCAAGGCGCAGCGGGCCCTCGACGGGAACAAGGACTCCGATTTCGGCAAGGGCGGCCAGACCCATACCGCCGAGGGCAGTGACCCGGCCCCGTGGTGGGAGGTCGATCTTGGATCCGCAGTGCCGGTGGATGCGATTCAGATCTGGAACCGCAGCGGTCTCCACGACCGGCTCAAGGGTTTCACGCTCGAACTGCTCGACGCGGATCGCAAGGCGGTCTTCTCCCGCGGGAACAACCCCGCCCCCGACGGTTCGATCACCTTCACCTTCGCCGGCAAGACCGAGATCACGATGGCCGCCCACGATGGCAAGGCCCTCCCCGTGCCGATCCTGCCCGAGCCCGTTCCGGTCGGCTACCGCGATCCGGAACCCTTCGCCTTCGCCAAAGGCGACGTCATCGCCGAGATCGGCAACGGCCTCGCCGATCGCATGCAGCACGACGGCTGGAGCGAGACCTGGCTGCAGGTGGCGAATCCCGACAAAGAGCTCGCTTTCCGCAACCTGAGCCACACCGGGGACCGTCCCGGCCATTATCCGCGCTCGAAGGGGTTCACCGAGATGTCCGACTACCTCCGTCATGTGAAGGCCGACGTGATCTTCGCCTCCTTCGGTTACAACGAGTCCTACGCCGGTTCGAAGGGGCTGCCGGACTTCGAGAAGAAGCTCGCCGACATGATCCGGAGCCTGCGCGAGGCGCGACCCGATGGGAAGATCCCGCGGATCGTCCTCTTCAGCCCGATCGCGCACGAAAACCTGAATGATCCGAATCTCCCCGACGGCAGCCAGAACAACCCGCGTCTTGCCCTTTACACCGCCTCGATGCAGAAGGTCGCGGGCCACGAGGGGGTGACCTTCGTGAACCTGTTCGAGCCGACCCAGAAACTCTACGAGGAGAACGCCGAGCCTCTCACGATCAACGGGGTCCACCTCAACGCCCTCGGGAACCGTCACGTCGGAAAGGTCATCGCCGAAGCGCTCTCGGGCAAGGTTCCTGCCGCGACCGATGCCGAGCTTGCCTCGGTCCGCGAGTCCGTCCTCGACAAAAACTGGCACTGGCACAACCGCTACCGCGCCACCGATGGCAACGACATCTGGGGAGGGCGTTCCACCCTGACCTTCGTCAACAACCAGAGCAACGCCGAGGTCCTCCAGCACGAACTTGGCATGCTCGACGTCATGACCGCGAACCGCGACCCGAAGATCTGGGCGCGGGCGAAGGGCAGCGATGCCAAAGTCGACGACGGCAACGTCCCGAAACCGGTCCCGGTCATCTCGAATGTCGGCGGTGGCAGCAAGAGTTCGAGCGCCGAGAAGGAGGGAAATCTCCAATACCTCAGCGCCGAGGAGAGCATGGCGAAGATGACGGTTCCGAAGGGTTTCAAGGTGAACGTCTTCGCCGATGAGAAGCGCTTTCCCCAGCTCGCCAATCCCGTGCAGATGCAGGTCGACGGCAAGGGCCGCCTCTGGGTCGCGGCGTGGAAGACCTACCCGAAATGGGAGCCGCTCAAGCCGATGGACGACGCCCTCCTCATCCTGCCCGACGACGACGGGGATGGCGTCGCGGACCGGGTCGTCGAGTTCGCCAGGGTGCACTGCCCGCTCGGATTCGAATTCTGGAACGGAGGGGTCATCGTCACCTCGCAGCCCGACATCCTGTTCCTCAAGGACACCGATGGCGACGATGTCGCCGACGTCCGCTACGTGCTCTTCCAGGGCACCGACTCGGCCGACACCCACCATGCCGCGAACAACCTCATCTATGGACCGGACGGCGGGATCTACTGGCAGAGCGGCGTCTTCATGCAGCACAACCACGAGCATCCCTGGGGCCCCTCGCTCGAGGCGACCGCCTCGGCCATGTATCGGTTCGATCCCCGCCGCTACACGATCGCCTTCCACGCCAACAACTCGCCCAATCCCCACGGCACCAGCTTCGACGAATGGGGCTACCTCTACGCCAACGACGGCACCGGCGGCCGCAGCTACCAGGTCGTGCCGGACGGCAAGGGGTTCAAGATGCGCGAGCTCCTCGTGAAGGAAGTCCGGCCGGTCACCGCCGACGAGATCGTCGCGAGCCCGAACTTCCCCGACGAGATGCAGGGCAATTTCCTCGTCTGCAACACGATCGGCTTCCTCGGCATCAAGCAATACAAGCTCCACCGAGAGGGATTCAAGGACGGTGACAAGGAATTCAAGTTCGGCGAGGTCTGGGGCACTCCGGTGGAGGAACTGCTCAACAGCGCCGACCGCAATTTCCGCCCTACCGACGCGATCTTCGGGGGCGACGGAGCCCTTTATGTCTCCGATTGGCAGAATGTCATCATCGGCCACATGCAGCACAACATCCGCGACCCCAACCGCGATCACCGCCATGGCCGCGTTTTCCGCATGGTCTACGAGGGGCGCCCCCTCCAGAAGCCCGTCGCCATCGACGGAGCGCCCGTCGCTGCGCTGCTGGAAAACTTCCGGCATTCCGCCCTCCCGGTCCGCCACCGCACCCGCGTCGAACTGAGCGAGCGTCCCACCGCCGAGGTCATCGCCGCGACGAAGGCCTGGGTCGCGAAACTCGATCCGAAGAAGAAGGAGGACGCGCTTCTTTTCCTCGAGGCTCTCTGGCTCCACCAGCAGCACAACGTGCGCGACCGGGCCCTCCTCGATCTCGTCCTCGCCTCGCCCCAGCCTCATGCCGTCGTCGCCGCGAAGACGGTCCAGCACCACTGGGATGTGGCCGACCCGGTTCTCAACGTGGTGACCAGTCCGATCACGCAGCAGGAGGAGAAAATCGAGGTCAAGGTCCCGGCGAACTTCTCCAAGGCCGAGGCCGGGGTGTATCGTCTCGGTTCCGAAGTCTTCCACCGCGAGGCGCATTGTGTGACCTGCCACCAGCCGAACGGGCAGGGGATGCTGAACATTTATCCCACGCTCGTGAACAGCCCCTGGGTCACCGGGAATCCCGACCGGCTCATCAAGCTGACCCTGCACGGTCTCTGGGGACCGATCACCGTCAATGGGACGACCTACGACCCGTCCAAGGGAGTCCCCCCGATGACGGCCTTCAAGGCGATCCTCAAGGACGAGGAAATCGCCGCCGTCCTCACCTTCGTGCGCAACACCTGGGGGAACCAGGCTTCGATGGTCACGCCCGACCAGGTCAAGGCGGTGCGCGAGGTGACCCGGGACGTGCAGATGTTCATCAAGCCGGAAGAGCTGCTGAAAGAGTATCCGCTCGAGAAATGAACCCCGCTCCGCCCTCGGCGGAGGGGCGGCCGAGACAGCCCGGCGGAACCGCTGCCCTGATAGCCCGTTCGGGTCATTCCCGGGGGCGCTATCGTGGGTAGTTTCCTTTTGCAACGATTCGGCTCCTCCGGGGTATCGTTCGTTGTTCCTAAGTATTTCCCATGAAATTTCCCGCGTCCGTGCTTCCGATTCTGTGTGTCGGTCTCCTTTCCGGCTCCGCTGTCATGGCGGACCCGGCCGTGGTCGGGCAAGCCTCGAAACCGGCACCGAAAGAGTTCGATGTCGCCGCGGCCGCCGCGAAAATCGACGCCCTCGTCGAGGGTGTGCTCGCGAAGCAGGGGCGGAAGCCGAACGAGGCGATCGACGACGCCACCTTTGTCCGCCGAGCCTACCTCGACATCGCCGGGCGCGTCCCGACGATCGAGGAGGCCGAGAACTTCCACGGTTCGGACTACCCCCGCAAGCGCCAGCAACTCATCACCGACCTCCTCGAGAGCGAGGGGCACATGAGCCATGCCTACAACTACTGGGCCGACGTTCTCCGCATCAACTCCGCCCTCGGGATCGGGGCGGGCCAGGCCGAGGCCGCCTACCAGCTGTGGGTCAAGGAAGCCATCCGCACGAACAAGCCCTACGACCAGTTCGTCCGCGAACTCGTTTCGGCCCGTGGCATGATCTGGGACAACGGCGCGGTCGGGTATTACATCCGCGACCGGGGCATGCCCCTCGACAACATGTCGAACACCGTCCGCATCTTCCTCGGTGTCCGGCTCGAGTGCGCCCAGTGCCACAACCATCCCTTCGACAAATGGACGCAGATGGATTTCTACCAGATGGCCGCGTTCTCCTACGGCATGGATGCCCGTCAGTATGAATCCCAGAACCGCCTCGCCCTGACCAAGCAGATCCGCGAGGAACGCTCGAAGATTCATGTGAAGATGGTGGGCAACGCGAAGTTTCCCCAGATCGAGAACGAGGCCCGCCTCAAGCGCTTCGTCGAGGACAAGAAGTATCCCGACTACCTGAAGCGGCTCGGCCTCACCGACGACCAGTTCCGCGCCATGGCGAAAAAGGCCATGGATGCCTACGCCTCCTACGAGCACAAGAATCGCGGCCTCAACCAGGCGCTCAATGACGTCTACGACCCGCTGCGCTACGTCCGCGCCGCCGAGGTCGAGAAAACCCTCAAGTTGCCCCACGATTACCAATACGACGACGCCAAGCCCTTCGCGTCGGTGAGCGCCCGGACCATGTTCGGGAAGGAGATCGATCTCTCCAAGATCGATGACTCCACCATCGACGCCTACGCCTCCTGGATGACGACGAAGGACAACCCGACCTTCACCCGCGTCATTGCGAACCGCCTCTGGAAGCGCGTCTTCGGGCACGGGGTCTTCGAGCCGGTCGACGAGCTGACCGACGCCACCCCCGTATCGAATCCCGAGCTTCTCGCCTGCCTCGAGGAGATGATGAAGACCCTCGACTACGACATGCGCAAGTATCAGGAGGTCCTCTTCAACACCAAGACCTACCAGCGTGCCGCCAACCATCAGGAGGTGATCATGGGCGAGCACTATTACTTCGCCGGGCCGCTCCTCCGCCGCATGACCGCCGAACAGATCTGGGATTCCATCGTGACCCTCGCCCTGCCCGAGGCGGACAGCTACCGTCCCCGCATCGCCGACCAGGTCGCCTCGGTCGAGAAGGTGCGCCGCATTTATGAGGCCCTCGAGGGCCGCAGCGAGGCTCAGTTCATCAAGATGATGGACGAGGTCGCCGCGTCCTACGAGGCGATCATGCCGCAGGAGGAAAAGATCCGGAAGCAGACCGCCGCCGCGCTCGACGCCGGGGACAAGGCGCGCTTCGACAAGCTCCGCGGCGAACTCAACGCCCTCCGCAACAAGGCCCGCAAGGCCGTGGCCGACATCGCCTACAGGAACGTCGGGGAGAAGGTCGATGGACGCGATCTTCTCGCCGCGATGGGAATGTCGGAGATGCAGATGACCGGATCGAACGCGATGGTGGAGGGGGAAGGCGGGGGCGAGCGCGCCGTCCTCACAAAGCTGCCCAAACCGGAGATGCCCGCACCGCCGGCCGAGCTCGACAAGAACGCAAAACGGGACTGGCTGAACCGCCAGCGCAGCGATTACAAGACCTACACCACGCTCGTCAGCCAGATGGCCCGCGCCTCGGAGCTCGAGTCTCCCGCCCGCCGCGGCCATTTCCTGCGCGAATTCGGCCAGTCCGACCGCGAGGTGATCGAGAATTCCGCGAACAGCGCCTCGGTCCCGCAGGCCCTCAATCTCCTCAATGGTCCCATGGTGGAGGCGCTGACGAACCGGTTCGCCGTCTTCGGCCGCCGCCTCCATGACGCGGGCGACGCCGACGCGAAAATCCGCATGATCTTCCAAGGGATGTTGACCCGCGAGCCGACCGCCCGGGAAATGGAACTCGCCCGTGCCGAGATCGCGGCGACGGGCGACGATGCGTATTCCGCCCTCGTCTGGACCCTGCTCAACACCCAGCAATTCATCTTCGTCCAGTGATCCGTTTTCTTCGAATCCAACGCCAACGAACCCAATCCGCCGCAACCGCCTCAATCCCATGAAATCCGCCTTCACGTCCGACGAATGGAGCCGCCGCCGCTTCATGGAGGGAACCGCCAAGACCTTCCTCGGGGTCGGTGCCCTCGGTCTCACCACCCGGGGTCAATCCGCGCTGGGTCCGAACCTCGGTCTCGCCGAACGGGCCGGCGCGGCCAAACACGTCATTTACCTCTACATGAGCGGGGGGATGACCCATCTCGACACCTTCGACACCAAGCCCGGTCACGAAAACCAGGGGGAAACGAAGACGATCGACACGAACGTCGATGACGTGAAGATCTCCGCACTGCTCCCGCGACTCGCGCGGCAGGCCGACAAGCTCGCCATCGTGCGCTCGCTCACCTCCACCGCGGGAGCCCACGACCAGGGGAATTACCTGATGCACACGAGCTACGATCAGCGCGCCACGATCCGCCACCCCGGCATCGGAGCCTGGGCGCTCAAGTTCAAGGGCCGCCTCAATCCGAACCTTCCCGGTTCCGTCTACATCGGGGGCGACAGCCGCATCAACGGGGGAGGGGGATTCTTCGAGCCCGAATACGAGCCCCTTGCGATCAACGATCCGCTCGCCGGCCTGAAGAATTCCAAGCTGCGCAACGTGAAGCAGGAGCAGTTCGACCACCGCCTCGCCCTCGCCCGCGAGTTTGACGCGGAATTCCACCAGCGTTACAACGTGAAGCAGGTCCGGGCCTACACGCAGATGTATGACGACGCCGTCCGCATCATGCAGAGCCGCGATCTCAAGGCCTTCGACCTCAGCGAGGAGGAGAAGATGACCCGCGAGCGCTTCGGGGACAATCCCTTCGGACAAGGGTGTCTCCTCGCCCGCCGCCTCATCGAGAACGACGTCCGTTCCGTCGAGGTCGGCTTCGGCGGATGGGACATGCACAACAACGTCTTTGTCGCCGCTCCCGAGCGTTGCGAGGTGCTCGACCAAGGGATGTCCGCCTTGATCGAAGATCTCGAACGCCGCGGCAAGCTCGAGGACACCCTCATCGTGCTCACGACCGAATTCGGCCGCACTCCGCGGATCAATCAGAACGCAGGACGCGACCATTACCCCAAGGCGTTCAGTTCCGTCCTCGTGGGTGGAGGGATCAAGGGCGGAATGGCTTACGGGAAAACCGACGAGGGCGGTGAAAACGTCGTCGAAAATCCGGTCAAGATTCCGGACTTCAATGCGACCGTCGCCTACGCTCTCGGTCTTCCCCTCGACCAGGTCCTCTACAGCCCGAGCAAGCGTCCCTTCACCGTCGCCTCGAAAGGCGAGCCGGTTCTGGATCTCTTTGCCTGAAACTCTTTCTTCCCCAACAAGGGGTGGACCGCGTCAAAACACCGCACTCCCGGAGACGGGGCTGCGGTGTCTTTGTTTCGCCCCGAACCCCAAGCGGGGGCGTCCTGAATCACCCGGGATTCATCGAGAGGATCGGCGGGTAGGGCGCGTTGTCCCAACGCGCCGCCATTCGGCCGGGCAACGTCCTTCCTGCCGTCGCGGCGCCGTGGGGACACAGCGCCCTACCTTGGGGAACACGATGAGCCGCGCCATGGATCCAGCAGGGCCTTCCCGGTGTCTTCCGCACCCCGGCAATCAGACTTCGAAACCGAATCGAGTTCATCTCGCCCCGGCGGGACTCGGCAATTTCACTTGAAAAGAATTTATTAAAATTTATAATTAAGTTTGCTTAACCAAAACCTCCCCCATGCGATTGTTTCTCGTTTTCGTAGCGGTCTTGATGGGGATTCCGTCCCCGGGAAGTTCCCAGCAAAGTGAGAGTGGTGCTCTCGGTGTCTACACGGATTCCCTCCAGGGGCACGGCACCGCGAGCGGGGAGCCCTACGACCGTGCGGCGCTCACTGCGGCGCATGCCGAACTTCCCTTTGGAACCGTCGTCCGGGTCGCGAACTTCCAATCGGGCCGGATGGTCGATGTGCGGATCAACGACCGGAAGCCGCGGGATTCGCGGATCCTGATTCTTTCCGGGGCGGCCGCGCGGGCCCTCGAGCTCGCTGGGAACGCTCTTACCCCGGGGGCGTGTCTGGTCGTTGGCCAAAGTTCCGTCGGTTTGGGGCGGTTTTCCCATTCGTCATTGCCGTCGGCGGGCGCGGTCACCCCTGGTGCCGTTCCCGCGGGAGGTTCTCCCCTGGAGCGGAAGTTCAAACCCTTCTCGGGGCTCTTCGGGAAAGACACCCCCTCGTCCGGGATCCCTCCGGTCGCCGCGGCGCCGTCCGGAATCGCACCGAACATGGGGGCACCGATGCATTACGGAATTCCCGCCTCCCGATACGCGCCGCCCGCGACGAGCGCCTCATCGTCGTCACCCTTTGCCTTTTTGGGGAAGACGGGGAGCATCTTTGGGGCGAAGCCGTCCGTTCCGGCCTCCACCTATCCCGATCCTGTCCCGGTGAGCCGCACCGACCCGTCGGCGGCCGCGGCCGGGACGGTGATACCGATGAATGCGGTTTCGGGCCGTGCTCCCGTTCCAGGTCCGGCGGCGCCCCCCGCAACGGCGATAGCTCCCTCCGCTTCAGCTCCGATCGCGAGCACGCCGCTGCCCGAGGCTTCGCCGAACGCGCCCTACCGGGTCCAGTTCTGCGCGACCCGCCGTCTTGATGCGGCGGCGGAGCTTTCCGGGATGCTGGATGGAGCTGGGATCCCCACCTCCGTCTTCGCCATGCCCGGAACCGGAATGAACGTCGTCGTGACCGACGCCGGATTCCGCACCGCTGAGGAAGCGCAGCGCTGGGTCGATTTCGAGGGAGCCCGGCGCGGGTGGACCGAGCGTCCTGTCGTGATCCGTTGAGCGTTGGACTCCCGGGCCGAAGAACGCGCGGCGTTTTGGCGGAATTTTCGCCGAATTTTGAATGCCCGCGGCGTTAAGGTGTCGTAACGGTGCCGAGAATAGCCGTTCTTTTTGACCCACTTCCATGATTGTCCTGGCCCAGCACCTCACCCCCTCCGTTCCCACCTTCGATCCCGTCTACCTCATCCTCACCGGTGGCGCCATGCTCCTGAGCTGGCTCGTCGGTGCGATGCTGCAGCGCCGCTTCCGTGAATACTCTCAGATGCCGGTCCGCCTCACCGGCGCCCAGGTCGCGCAGAAGATGCTGCACGACAGCGGGATCTACGACGTCCAGATCATCTCGACTCCCGGCCAGCTCACCGACCACTACAATCCGCTGAACCGGACCGTGAATCTCAGTGAGCCGGTTTATCATGCCAACAGCGTCGCCGCCGCCGCGGTAGCCGCGCATGAGTGCGGACACGCCATCCAGCACGCCAAGGCCTACGCGCCCCTGAAAATGCGCTCGGCCCTCGTTCCGGTCGTGAGTTTCGCGAGCCATTGGGTCCAGTATGTCCTCATCTTCGGCCTCATCCTCGCCTCCTCGGGTTCGGGCAACACCACCGTGCTCACCATCGGGGTGGCCCTCTTCGCGATGACGACGCTGTTCTCCGTCATCACGCTTCCGGTGGAGTTCGACGCGAGCCGGCGTGCCCTTGTCTGGCTCGACTCGTCGCGGACGCTCGCCAATGTCGAGCACGACAAGGCGAAGAACGCCCTCTTCTGGGCGGCGATGACCTACACCGTGGCCGCGATCGCCTCGATCGGGCAGCTCCTCTATTACGTGTTCCGGCTCATGGATGCCCGCCGCTGAGGCGTTCCCGAAACGGGGAACCCGATCGCGGGATTGCCGCCCGTGGGGAGCCCGCGCTATCTTTCGGGGCAATGCGCGAGGTGCGGAGACGATTTCAGGCCTTTCTCCTTCCGGCGGCCCTCTCCGCGGCCGGCATCACGATGGGCCACGATTCGCTCTACCACTATATGGAGGTCCGACCGGGGCTTG
>JBILDO010000115.1:0-7849 GCA_044352585.1 Verrucomicrobiales bacterium | reverse complement strand
CGACGAGGGCGCGCTGATGTATCTCGCCCCGGTGGAGCTGGTTCCCGGCCCCGTCGAGGAGTTCCTCGAGATAAGCGGCGATTCCGGGAAGAGCATTCCAGACCGGCTCGCCCGGAGCAAACAGTGCGGCGTGTTCCGTTTCGGACAGTTCGAGAAGGTCTGCGGGGAGGAGGCTCATCATGGACCACGCGGCGGGACGCCGCTTCTACTTTAACCGTGACCCGTGACCCGCGTCCTCACACGGTCATGACGTCCTTCTCCTTCGCGGCGAGGTGTTCGTCGATGGACTTGACGTATTTGTCGGTGAGGGTCTGGACGAGCTTTTCGTGGTCGTGGAACTGGTCCTCGGTGATCGTGCTCGCCTTGAGGCCGGCCTTGAGCTGGTCCATTGCCTCCTTGCGGGCACCGCGGACGCGGACGCGGCCCTGTTCGGCCATGTCCTTGATGATCTTGACGAGGTCGCGGCGGCGTTCCTCGGAAAGCTCGGGGATGGGAAGGCGGATGAGGCGCCCGTCGTTCGACGGATTGATGCCCAGTTTCGACTCGCGGAGGGCACGGTCGATGTCCTGGATGATCGAGGGATCGTGTGGCTGCACCGTGAGCATGCGGGGCTCGGGCGCCGAAACGAGGGCGATCTGCTTCAGCGACATCGTCGCGCCGTAGGAGTGCACGTGGACGTGGATATTGTCGAGAAGGGCGGGGCTGGCCTTGCCGGTGCGGATGCTGGTCATCTCCGTGGCGACGAAGTCGGCGGCCTTCTCCATCGCTTCTTCGGTTTCGAGCAGGAAGGTTTCGAGGTCCATGGCGGTCTGAAAAGGGGATTCTAGGCGGAGAACAGGTCAAATCAACCCTCAGGAGCAGACGACGGTGCCGATGTCCTCACCGGTGAGGGCCCGGCGGATGTTGCCGTCGGCCGTCATGTCGAAAACGACGATGGGGATGGAGTTGTCCTGACAAAGCGTGAAGGCGGTGCCGTCCATGACCTTGAGGTTCCGCGAAAGGGCCTCGTTGTAGGTGACGGTATCGTATCGCACCGCGTCGTCGTGTTTGTTCGGGTCCTTGTCGTAGACGCCGTCGACCTTGGTCGCCTTGAAGATGACGTCGGCGCCGATCTCGCTGGCGCGGAGGGCGGCGGTGGTGTCGGTCGTGAAGAAGGGATTGCCCGTGCCTGCGCCGAAGATGACGACGCGCCCCTTCTCGAGGTGGCGGATCGCGACGCGGCGGATGAAGCTCTCGGCCACGTTCTTCATCTCGATCGCGCTCTGCACCCGTGTCGGCACCCCGACGGCCTCGAGCATGCTCTGGAGAGCGAGGGCGTTCATCATCGTGGCGAGCATGCCGACGTAGTCGGCGGTGGCCCGGTCCATCCCGCGGCCCGCGGCCGACGCGCCGCGCCAGAAATTGCCCCCTCCGACAACGATCCCGATCTCGAGACCGGTCTGATGGGCCGCCTTGATCTGGCGGGCGATCCCCTCGACGATCTCGGGGGAAATGTTGTCTTCGCTGCCGGGTTCGCGCAGCGCTTCTCCGCTCAGTTTCAGGACGACACGTTTGTAGGCTCGGGGCATGAGGGGTTCCTTCCGTTTCCCCATCCTCCGCCAATCGAATCCAATTTCAAACCTCAATCTCGCGTGACCCGAGAATCGTTCCAGCGGGAACCGGGGTGCCGCGGAGGAACTCCTCCGCGGGGAGGCGGCGACGCCCCTCGAGCTGGAGGTCGCCGGTCAGGGCGAGGGCGCCTTCTCCGCACTGAACGACGAGGCGGGGTCCGCTCTCCAGCACGGACCCGGGGGCGGCCCCGCCTCCCTCGACGGGCCGCGTGAAAGGATGGATCTTGAGCTGCCTCGGCCCATCCGCGGTTGGAAGGATCGTCGTCGTGCCCGGCCATGGATCGTAGGCACGGATGAGCCGGGCGAGGTCGTCCGCTCGACCGGTCCAGTCGATTTCGCCGTCCTCGCGGCCGAGCTTGCCGGTGTGGGTGACGAGGGATTCGTCCTGCGGAACCGCGGGCGGCGTTCCCCTGGGGTCGTGGAAGAGGCGCAGTCCTTCGGCGATGACGGCGGGTCCGAGTTCGGCGAGGCGGTCGTGGAGGCTGCCGCCGGTGTCTTCGGGACCGATCGCGAGGGTGTGTTTGAGGATCATGTCTCCGGCGTCGAGCTTCGCTACGACGTGCATCAGGGTGATGCCGGTCTCCGCGTCGCCCCCGCGGATCGCAGCCTGGATCGGCGCGGCGCCGCGGTGCCGGGGGAGGAGGGAGGCGTGGAGATTGACGCAGGCGACCGACGGGATGCGGAGGAGCGCCTTGGGCAGGATCTGTCCGTAGGCCATGACCACGGCGAGGTCGGGCCGCAGGCCGGCGAACCCTGACAAAGCCACCTCGTCACCCCGGAGGCGTTCCGGTTGGAACACGGGAATGCCCGCGGCTTGCGCGAGAACCTTCACCGCCGGCGGGGTGAGGACCTGTTTCCGCCCGACCGGCTTGTCGGGCTGGGTGTAGACCGCGACGAGTTCGTCACCGCCGTCCGCCGCGTGTTCGATGAGCCACCGCAGCGTCGGCAGCGCGATCTCACCGGTTCCCATGAAGACGAGGCGCATGCGTCGGGCAATGAAGGGCCGGAGCGGGGAAGGTCAACGGCTTTGTCGATGCCGGTTCGTTCCGGCGGCAACCGACCCCACATTCCCCTCGCGCCTGTTCATCGCCGGACTATCCTTTGCGGCCATGAACGGGTCTTCACTTTCTTACCGCTGGGATGGTCGGCCGGACGGCCCCGTCCTCGTCCTTTCGCATTCGCTCGGCGTTTCCGACGCAATGTGGGATCCGCAGATCGCCGCGCTGGGGGAACGCTTCCGGATCCTGCGCCACGACCTCCGCGGTCACGGGGACTCGGGCCTGCCGGAGGCGCCCTGGACGATCGATGACTTCGGTCGCGACGTGATCGGCCTGCTCGACGAACTCGGACTCGACGAAGTCGCCTATTGCGGGCTCTCCATCGGTGGCATCATCGGGATCTGGCTCGGACAAAACGCACCGGAGCGCTTCTCGCGCCTTGTCCTCTGCAACTGCTCGGCCGCGATCGAGAACACCGCCCCGCTCCAGGCCCGCATCGAAAAGATCCGCGCCGAGGGCGTTCCCTCGATCGTGGAGATGGTGCTCGACCGCTGGCTCACGCCGCCGTTCCGCGAATCGCATCCGGAGGCGGAGGCGGCGATCCGGTCGCTCCTCCTCGCGACGGGGGACGAAGGCTACGTGCGCACCTGCGAGGCGCTCTGCCGCTTCGACCTGCGTCCGGGGCTCGGATCGATGACGACACCGTCGCTCGCGATCTACGGAAAACACGACACCTCGACGCCGCCGGAGGCGACGAGGGCCTTCGCCTCGGCGATGCCGGATTGCCGGGTCTCGGAACTGGACTCGGCCCACCTCTCGAATGTGGAGGCGGCGGCGGAGTTCAACCGCGTCGTGCTCGATTTCCTCCTCACGGAAAAGGCCTGACCCGGCCGCCGCGCCGTATTCCCTTGCGATGCCAGAACTCGCCGAAGTCGAATACTACCGCAAGCAATGGGACCCCGGACTCGGCAAGCCCGTCCGCCGGGTCCACACGCGCGGCAATGCGCGCATTTTCCGGAACGTCCCGGCCCGCGCCATCGAGCGAGGACTGGCGGGACGCCGTCTCGTCGGGAGCCGAACCCATGGCAAGCAGATGCTGTTTCAATTCTCCGACGGAGCCTGGCTCGGCCTTCATCTCGGCATGTCAGGTGAACTCCGCACCGCCGCGGTCGATCACGTGCCGGAAAAGCACGAGCATCTCGTCCTCGCGCTCGAAGGGCTCTCGCTCGTCTTCAGCGATTACCGCATGTTCGGGGCGCTCAGCCTAGATCTCGTCGACGACGGCGAGGCTCCCTCGTGGTGGCGCGAGCTGCCGCCGCAGCCGACCGATCCGCGCTTCACGAAACGCCTCGTTCACGGATTCGTGCGGCGCTTTCCGAAGACTCCGGTGAAAACTCTCCTCCTCGACCAGCGCGGGTTTCCCGGCATCGGCAACTGGATGGCCGACGAAATCTGCTGGCAGTTGCGGATTCCCCCGCAGACGCCGTCGGGACGGCTCGCGGACGATCGGATTGATGCGATCTGGAAGGAAACGCGGCGCGTCTCGCGCGAGGCCCTGCGGGTCATCGGCACAAACTGGGGCGATCTCCCGGATTCGTGGCTGATGAACCACCGCTGGCGCGACGGAGGGCTCTGTCCCAGGCGGGTCTGCCGCACGGAACTGGTCCGCGAGGATTTGCGCGGCCGCACCACCTGCTGGTGCCCGCGGTGCCAGGGGTGAGGAAGCGCTTCAGGGCTTCGCCGTTTCCTGAATCTGTTCGTTCAGCTTGCGGATCTCGTTCGAGATCGTGCGCCATTCCTCACTGCCGCGCTCGAGCGTGTCCCGTTTCGCGGCGAACTCGCGGACCTTCACGCCGAGGGCGCGCTTGGCCTTGAGCGCCTCGGCCGCGGGATCGACGGGAACGGCCTCGACATCCTTCCAGTCGTCGGTGCGGAAGACCGACGCGGGCAGTCCCTCGCTGTTGACGAGATTGGCGCCTTCCGGATTCGAGGCCCAGGCGTAACGGACCGCGACCGGCTTCGGCACGGCGGGCGAGCTTACAAGGACGCCGTCGGTGCCATCGACCTTCGCGTCGGCCCAGTGCCAGGCCTGGTCTTGACCGGCGATCTCGAAACGCTTCAGCGGGCCACCGTCGCGCGACTTCAGGCCGCTCCCGGCCTGGTCGAAGGCGACGCGGATGGCGCCATCGCGAGTCTGCGCAGCGCGGTAGAGCGGACCGGACCAGACCTTGAGGTCCTTGCCATAGTCCTTCGCGAGGGCCCAGAGGGCGAGGCGCTCGCCGGGATCCTTCTTGTTCTTCGGATGGATGTCCTTCGCCTCGCCGGTGTCGTTGATGATGGCCATGCCCGTTTTCGGGGTGTTGGTCAGGATGAGGCGCATGCGGTCCTGCAGGAGCGGCCAGGGATCGGGCGTGCCGGGTTCGGTGGAGGGGGCGCGGAAGTTCGCGAGTTGCACGAAGTAGAAGGAGAACTCGTCGCCCCAGCGCCCGCGCCAGTCGCGGATGAGGAGGGGCAGGGTCTCGTCGTAGGGCACGGCACCGGCTTTCGCGTTGCCCTCGCCCTGATACCAGATCGCCCCGCGCATCGTGTAGCCGACGAAGGGGTGGATCATCCCGTTGAAAAGGACGCCGGGGCGTCCCTCGGTGTCGAGCGGGCGCTTCGGCGGAGAGGGCTTTTTGGCAAGACGGCCGCGCTGGTCCGCGGGTTTGGCTTTCGAGGCCTTCGCGGATTCCTGCCAGGCGGCGAGGTGCTTCTCGTAGGCGGCCCGGGCCGTGGCGGGGTCGTAGACCTTGTCCTCGGCGAGGAGGGTGTCGACGAGGGCCTTTGTTCCGGGCAGGGTCTCGAGCGCCTCGCGGCTCGTGAAGGTCTCGACCGGCTTTCCGCCCCAGGCCGACTTGATCACTCCGACGGGAATGCCGAGGTCCTCGTGGAGCTTCTTCGCAAAGAAAAAGGCGACAGCGGAATAGCCCCCGTTGGTCTTTGGCGAAGCCGAAGTCCATTCCCCCTCGATGTCGTCCTGCGGCTCGACCGCGGTGACCATCGGAGCATTGAAGAAACGAAGGCCGGGCAGGTTCGTTGCCTTCACGATGGAGTCATAAGCCGGGACGCGCTCCACGGTGAAGACCATGTTCGACTGGCCCGAGGCGAACCAGACTTCGCCGACGAGGACGTCGCGGATCTCGACGGTTTCTCCGCCCGAGGCAACGGTGAGGACGGATCCCGCGGCGTCGGCGGATCCCGTCGCGATCGCCGTGCGCCACTTGCCATCCTCGCCGGCCTTCGTGGTCGCGGTTTTGCCCTTGAAGGTCACGGTGACTTCCTCACCGGCCGCGGCCTTGCCCCAGATCGCGGCGTCGCGCCCGCGTTGCAGGACCATGCCGTTGCTGAAGAAATGGGGCAGGGTCGGCGCGGCAAGGAGCGGTGAGGAAAGGAGAATCGCGAGCAGGTGGAGGCAAAGGGATTTCATCGGGGGGGCGAGGAGATTGAATGGAAGGATTTCGAGACCGGGCCGCCGGTTTGCGAAGATTCCCCTTTGAGGCGAAGGACCTCCCGCGAACCCCAAACCGGCGACAAACCTGGAGCAGTAGACACCATGGGCACCCTCTCCAGCAAGCGGGAAAAGCAGTCCGCGAAGGAGCCGCCCGGCGCGACGTTCGGACTGAAGACATTTCCAATCATCCTCGGCAAAGGGATCCCCGCCCGAAAGGACGAGATTCGGACGGAACCGATCCATCGACACAGCCGCCCCCCGCTTCCCCGATACGCCGGTTGAGTTCCGCGGGCGAGCCCCCCCCTCGCCACGAGCAAAGGGGGGCCGAGTCGGTGAAGGCAACGAGGTTGCCGGGATGCGCAGCGTCTTTGGTCACCTCTCGGCGATTGCCTCCTCCGATCCCTACGAGGCGGATACGGAACCCTAACAAATCAGCCAATCAGTCCGATGCCCCCCGCCGTAGTCCCCGGCGAGAAGTCCGGAACGACCCCGGAACCGCACTTCGCCGGCCGGGGCGCGGGGATCGGCAGTCCGGGCCTCCGTCAGCCGCGCGGTTTCTCCGCTGGAGAGGACGAGCGAATCCGCGGTCAGCTCCGTCGCGATGCTCGCCATCGCTGGCAGGGTTCGCCGGGCAGGAAAGGTAACCTCCTCATCCAAGACGAGAAAACGCAGCCTCCCGCAAAACCAAGATCGTCGACCGACACCTCATCAACCGGAACCGCCCGGAACGATTTCACGGCATTCAGAAAAAGGGCGAAGACCCGGATGATGAACCAGGATGACACCGAACCCTCTTGAGCGCCAGACCCGGGAGGACCGGGTCCCTTCAACTCCCCGGGTCAGGCAGCTTGTGCGTCTCGCCTCGTGCCGATTCGGAGACCCAGCGAAACGCGGCTTTCACTCCGCGAACGAGGGCTGGGTCGGCGATGCGGGCGATGCCCAGTTTTCCCGCGACGTGGGCAAGGTCGTGGCGGTGCCGCGGGAGGAAGTGGAGGAGCGTGGCGGCGTCCTCCCGACGTCGCAGCGAGGGGAAGAGAAGACCCTTTTCCAATTCCAGCTCCGCGGCCGACGGGAGGATCACGCGCCGTGCGGGACCGACGAGAAGGAAACGGCTCGAAAAGACAACCTCACCCTCCGCGGACGGTTCGAGACGACCGAGGGAAAGGGCCGCGATCGATCCCACGGGGCGGGCGAGGAAGGCGCGGGTGTTTTCGTGGCGTTCGGATTTCCGCACGAGGGAGCGGATCAGGTCGATCGACATCACCGACCCAAAGAGACAGACCCGGAAGGCGCGCGGAGCGAACCAGAGTGCCGCGAGGATGAGCATGCCGCAGAAGATCGCCGCCAGGACTGGAGCAACCGCCGAAAGCAGGGCGAGAAAGACGACGAAGAGGAACCGGGTCGCCTTCAGAAAGAGATCGAGGAATCCGAAGGGCGAGAGAAGGATCAGGACATTCAGGGCATGGCTGCTGAGCCACACGGCGAAGAAGGCGATCAGGAAAAGCGGCACGAGCAGGGCGATGAGAAGGGTGGGCGATTGGGCGAGGGCGGGGTCGATCGTGGCGAGACCCGAGGCGGCGAGTCCGGCGGCGGCGACGGGTCCCTCCTCCCGCGCGAAGACTTGAGCGATCTGGCGGTCGAGGAAGGGAACGAGGGCCGCGCTGGCGACGATGGCGCTGAGTTTGTTTTCAAACAGCTCGATGACATCGAGGGGCTTCTTCAGCATCGCGGGCAGGGCCGCGCCGCAGAGA
>JBILDO010000071.1:0-25373 GCA_044352585.1 Verrucomicrobiales bacterium | reverse complement strand
CGCCTCCATCTTCTGCGACTGGCGGAGCTCCTCCTCGAGCTGGCGCTGCTCGGTGAGATCGATCGCGGTCCAGACCCGGCCGACGACGTTGCCTCGCAGGTCCCGGATCGGCGAGGAGTAGACGTCGAGGACGCGTTTTTCGGGGAGGGAGAGGACGACCTCCTCGTCGATGATCCCGCCCCGACCGCGCTTCGCGAGCCAGTCTTCGGCTCGATCGCGGGCGAACGAGCCCCGTTCCGCGAAGGCGTCGAGGATTTTGTCGGTCGAGACCGCCTCACCGGCCTCGAATCCGAGGAGCGTGAGAAAGAGATCATTGACCACGGCAATGTCACCGAAGAGGTCCTCGACGAGGAACCCGTTGTTCGTGCTCTCGATCGCGGCCTGGAGCCTGGCGTTGGCGCGTTCCAGCTCCGACTGGCTCCGGTGGAGGCTTTCGGTGCGGGAGGCGACGAGCTTTTCGAGTCCCTCGCGGTGGTCGGCGAGTTCAACGACCATGCGGTTGAAAAGTCTGGCGAGACTCTGCGATTCGGAGGATCCGTCCTTCTCGTCGGCGCGCACCTTGAGATCTCCCGCGGCGACGCGTTCGGCGACCGTCCCGATTTTCTCGAGGGGGCGCGAGATCACCCGTGAGAGGAAAATCCCGAGCGCCCCGGCGAAGACCATCATCGAGACGGCGGCGGCGAGGAGCGTGAGGACGGCCTGCCGGACCACCGCGGTGACTTGGTCCATCGGTTTCATCGTGAGGACGATCCACGGGGAATCGACCTTGGTCACCTCGCTCGGGAGGACCTGGCGGGCGTAAAGATAGCGGATGCCGTCGGGTGCGGTGTAGGTTCCGACCGCGTTCTCGATCCACTGGCGCGGGGGAGTCGCGGGATCGAATTTCTCCATGAGGCGAGCCGTGTCCGCGCCGGAGAGGATGTTGCCGAGGGAGTCGAGGAGATAGACGGGGTGTTCTCCTCGGACGGAGCTTCCGTTGAGCATCGAGAGGATCCTCGCGAAGGAAAGGCTTGCCTTGATCACCTGCCGCTTCGTGCCCTGTTTTTCCGATTCCGGTGAATCGATCGGGAGGTAGACGGTTAGGTAGAGGCCCTCCTTTCCGAGAACCCTCTGGGGATGTGAGAGAACGATATCCCCGTTCAAGGCCTTACGGAACCAATCGCTATACTCGCGGAACGAGGGGTGTTCCTCCGAGGTCGATCCGAGGAGGAATCCGTCGTTGTCGTAAAGGCTGATGTCGGAGTAAACCTCGTAGATCCGGACGAGGCGGTGCATCTCCTTGAGTTTCGTTCCAAGGTCCTCGCCGGCGTCGGAGAGAAAGGGGTTCGACTGGAGCGAGGCGAGTTCCCGGGCGGTCCGGTCGGTCACCTCGGCGACGAGGCGTCCGAGTTGGCGGGAGGTTTCCGACAGCTTTTCCTCCTCCTGTTCACAGATGTTCCTGTTCAGGACCGTGCCGAGCGGAACCAGCACGATGACGAGGGGCACCAGGCCCGTCAGCACCATGGAGGTCAACAGTCGGCTTCGGATGGTGTTCATGGCAGGTTGATTCCGTTCCGCGGGGGATGGTCGGTATCCAAATGGGTCAGTCTTCGATGTTCGCGGCCGCCTCCCGATTCCCGGAGGCGGGTCCGGTTTCCTCCTCCTCACCCATGGCAATCTTGCGCGGATGATCTCCGCTCACCAGCCCGACAACGGCTTGACGCACTGCTTTTTCCACGTCCGGCTCATAACGGACGAAACGGCATTTCGCGGACAGTTCCGGTCCGGGGTAGAGCACCTTGTTCGAGAGAAGCCGGGGTTCGAGCAATTCCCGGGCAGCGGGGTTGGGGCTGGCGTAGCGGAGCGCGTTCGCCGAAAGCGCGGAACTCTCCGGAGTCGTCATGAAGTGGATGAAGCGGGAGGCGAGCTCCGGCGAAGGGGCGTCGCGGGGGATCGCGAAACTGTCCACCCAGAGGGGAGCGCCTTCCTTGGGAACGACGGCCCGGATCGCGGGATTCTTTTCGGCCCTGCCGATCGCGTCGCCGTTGTAGGTGATGAGAAGGTCGATTTCATCCGCTTCAAGCGCATCGAGTCCGGAAGCCAGATCCCGCATGTCCCGTTTCAAGTCGGGAAACCGCTTCCCGATTCTCGCGGCGGCTTCCTCGACTTGTGCGGGAGTGGCCTCAGCTGGGTTGTATCCGAGGGCGAGGAGTCCGATCCATATCAGGTCGACCGGTTCGTCGAGCAGGCCGATGCGCAGGTCCTCGCGCCAGATCAGGTTCCAACTGGGCTCGCCCCCCTCGAGGAGCTTCGTCTTGCCGGCGATCACGGTGAGTCCCCAGAGATACGGCACCGAGTATTGGTTCCCGGGGTCGGAGAGGGAGGCGAGGAAGGTCTCGCTCTTCACGGGAGGCGCGTCCGATTCTGGGAGGGAGAGCTCCTTGAGCAGCTTCAACTGGATGAGTTCAAGCAGGGTCTGTTCATCCGTGACGACCACGTCGTATCGATCCGGAGCGGAGGCGAGTTCCTGCTTGAGTTGTTCGGAATTGTCGACCTCGGTGACAAGGAGCCTTGCGTTGCATTCCTTTTCGAATTTCGCAACGACCTCGGGGTCGATGTAATCATTCCACGCGAGGAGGGAAAGTCGCGGACGGTCGGACGAATTCCTTACCCGGTCGAAGACCTCCTTTAACCCCTGGTTGGTGAGAAGCTGGCGCTCGGGGCTGGTCTGATTGTCGAGGCGGCAGCGTGAAAAGACCTCTTCGCTGACATAAATCGTGGGATCATCGAGCACTTCCTTGCTGATCAGGGGACGGGCTCCCTTGTTCGCCGAGGCGCTCCAGAGTTCGTTCGAATTGGCCGCGGCGACCTCCGGGCGGCAAAAGTATTCCAGAAACCGGTGCGCCGCCTCCTGGTTGGTCGATTCCCGGGGGATCACAAAGCTGTCCACCCACAAAGGCGCCCCTTCGTCCGGAATGAAGTAGGAAATGTCCTCTTCCGCTTCGGCAAGGACCGCGGCATCACTGCTGTAGGTCATCGCAATCCAGCAGTCGCCGCTGAGGAGTTTTTCGCGAATCTCGAAAATGTCCACGAATCGAACATTCAGTTTGTCGGCTTGCTCGAGGAGACGCTCCGTCGCCCGTGAGATCTCCGCCGCGTTCCTGGTATTGATGTCCGATCCCCCGGCCAGGAGCGCGGCCGCATAGATATCAAACTTGTCATCGAGCATCAAGGCGCGGTCCCGGTATTGCTCGTCCCAGAGAGAGGACCAGCTTTTCCGGGGTTCGGCGATCTTGTCCGAGCGATAAACGACAAGGGTGGTGCCCCACATGTAGGGCACCGAAAAGGTGTTTTCCGGATCGAACTTGGTACCAATAAACGTTTCATCCAGATTGGAGAAACCCGGGATCAGGGAACGGTCGATCGGCTGCACGAGCTGGAGTTCGATGAGATCGGCGAGGGTGCCGCCATCCACCAAGACCAGATCAAAATCGGAAGGTCGCGACCTGAGAAGGCCGGCCATTTCGTCCAGATTCTCAAAGACAACGAATTCGACGGGGATTCCGCTTTCCTCCTCAAATTTCGAGATGACGTCGTCCGAGAAGTATTGGTCCCACGTCAGGATGACGAGAGGACGCGCCCCGTCTCCGTCCGGCGCACTGGCTTCTTGCGCGTTATGGGGAACATCCCGAGGGGGAGCGGGTGCCTTTTCCCGGCAACCGGAGACGACGAGGCCAAAAACTCCAACCAAAGAAACAACAGCGAGATAGTTCAAGGGAGTGCGCATGGATTGCGGGAAGATAAATAAAAAATTAAAATATAAAATCCACAATTACAAAAACTTTTATTCTTTTTTGATTGTTTTGGGCGCCCGAAAGTCTCATTTTTAAGATTATTTTCTTTTTCGCGTTTCTTTTTTTGAAATCCAAACCAAATGAAGTAAATGATTCCAAGGAGTTCGGTCCCTGCGAATTCCAACCTTTCAAGTCTTTCTCCTGAATCCAAATGTCCAAGAGAGTCTACATTTCAGAATCGGCCATTGGCCTGGGAGTGTTTGCGAAGGTCCCGATCAAGAGGGGCGATCTCATCTTCTACCTCAACGGGAGACTGATTTCCTTCGGAGCATCAACCGAGGAGATGGGTGAGTATTCGGTCCAGATCGGGCCCACCTCCTACGTGGATCCGATTTCTCCCGGGCGGTTCCTGAATCATTCGTGCGAACCGAACTCGGGATTTGTGAACGACATCGCCCTCGTCGCGATCAAACCCATCTCCGTCGGAGAAGAGATCCGGTTTGATTATTCCACGACCATGCTCGAGCGACACTGGGAGCTTGATTGCTGCTGCCAAACCAGCCAATGCCGGGGTCGAATCCGGGATTTCGACCTGATCCCGCTCTCCCTCCAAAGACATTACCTTTCGATCGGTGTGGTTCAGAGTTTCATTGCCACCGCGTTGGAGGAGATCGACGCGTTGAAACACGTGGCGGCGTGACCCGGAGTCGGCAACCGCGCGGTGCGTCAATCATTCGCGCGTCTGAACGTTACGGATTTGACTTTGTTCTGGAAGAATGAACCATTCGGAATGAAGACGTCCTCGGTCGCGGTTGGGGTCACGATCCTGCTGGCCCTCGCCGTGCCGGTGAGCGACTACTTCCTGAAAGTGGCGAGCAGCTCCAAAACGCCCTTCCTCAACTGGAATTTTGTTCTGGGCCTGCTCATCACCTTTTTCTGCACCTTTGGCTGGGTCCTCGTCATGCCCCACCTGAAGCTCGCCTACATCGGCGTGATCTACAGCCTCACGGTGGTGCTCAGCCTCTGCCTGGTCGGGGCCGTGTTCTTCGACGAACAACTCAAGCCCGCGGAGTGGATCGGGGTCGGACTCGCCATTGCCTCGATGGTCCTCCTTTATCAGCGCATGGCCTGACCGCAGACACGATCGATCCGCGTGGGCCGGGCCTCGCCCGGCGTTGGGGTGTGGCCCCGCATCTTTTCGTGGCACGCGGCCCTTCCCGGGCGTAAGATTGGTTTCTTGGAACGGGCCGGAGACGATCGCTGCCACCGCAAGGCGGCAGAGGAAAGTCCGGACACCGCACGGCAACATGCCCGGTGAAAGCCGGGGCGCCCCGCCGTAATGGTGGAGCGACGGAAAGTGTCACAGAAAAAATACCGCCTTCCCGTTCTCCGGAACGGACGGGCAAGGGTGAAAAGGCGAGGTAAGAGCTCACCGCCCCGAGGGTGACCGAGGGGGCAGGAAAAACCCCATGTGGTGCAAGACAGAACAGGGTGAACGGATCGCCGGTCCGGCCCCGCGGCTCCGGCCACGGGATGAACCCGGGTATTAGTCGCATCCCGTTTCGGCGGGAAGGTTCCGGCCCATGAGGGTCCGGTGCCTAGAGAAATGATCGTCCGCCCGGATCGACCACGGTCCGGGCGAACAGAATCCGGCTTACGGTGGCCCGTTCCAAGATCCCGTCACTGCGCCGACCTCATGGCTTGTTGGCGTCATTGCCAAGGCCGTGCCTTTGCCCGATGAAGAGGGGACACGGATGCGAAGAGAGAGATTCGAGAGAGCCTCATGCCCGGGACGGGCTGGGGCGGGGTTGGTGTTTCCGCGGTGGCCGGGAAATTTGCTCGCGGGGGGCGGCATGATCCTCATTCTCGGCGCCTGTTCGCCCCAGATGTACCGGACCCGCGCCGATCGCGAGGTCTATGCGGCGTTGCTCGAGCGCACTGCCGAGGTGGAAAACGTGGGACCTTCCGACGTCGAGCTCGTCACTCCGGATCCTCCCGACCTGACGAAGCTCCGCCCGCGGTCCAGGAACGATTCGTTTCTCGGCGAATTCGCCTCCTATGAGAAAGGAGCCAAGGTCCTGACGCTCGACGAGGCGCTCGCCACCGGCATCCGTCACAGCCGGGATTATCTCACGGTCAAGGAGAGCCTGTATCTCCAGGCGCTTGATCTCACGCTCGCCCGTTTCCGCCTGCAGCCCATTTTCGATGCCGGCGGGTCGGGAACCCGCGCGGTCGATTCGCGCACCGCGGAGCTGGAGGCGGGCATGACCGAATTGGTTTCCACCAACACCTTTTCGAGAACCCAGTCGGCGGGGTTCAACTGGCTCTACAAGACCGGGGCGCGTCTCTCGGCTGATTTCACCCAGGATTTCCTGCGCATCATGACCGGAAACCGGTCGGTGAACCGATCCGATCTCGCGGTGACCCTGGTCCAACCTCTGCTCCAGGGTGGGGGGACCGCCGTCACGATGGAGGCCTTGACCCAGGAAGAACGCGACCTGCTCTACAAGCTCCGCGATTTCGCGGATTATCGCCGTGACTTTGTCGTCGGTCTCGTCGGCGAATACTATGGCGTTCTCCTCGCGCGCGAGATCGTGAAGAACAATTATCTCGCCTATCAGGGCTTCGTGAAGAACGTCGAGCGCGAGGAGGCCTTCGCCGAGGAAGACCGCCGCACGCAAAACCAGCTGGGACGATTGCGCCAGGCCAAGCTGCAGTCCGAGAACCGCTGGATCGCGGCGATCCGGACCTATCTCAACCGCCTCGACGAATTCAAGATCACTCTCGGCGTGCCGGTGGAAACCCGCCTCGTCCTCGACGAGAACGAGCTCATGAAGCTCCGCATCGAGGATCCCGACGTGTCGAGGGACGAGTCCGTCGAGATCGCCCTCGTGACCCGTCCCGATCTCGCCAACGCGACGGATCGGGTCGTCGATTCGGAGCGAAGGATCAAGGTGGCGCGCAACGGGCTGCTCCCCGGGCTCGATGTGGCGCTCGACTACCAGCCCGTGAGCGACCCGGGGGACTCCACTCCCGCGATCAACTGGGACCGACGCCGCTGGGCGGGCTCGGTCGATCTCGACCTGCCTCTCAACCGCAAGGCGGAACGGAACATCTATCGCGCCACCTTCATCGAGGTGGACCGCGCGAAACGCGGCGAGGACCTTGCCCGCGACCGCGCCCGGCTCGAGATCTACGATGACTGGCGCGCCCTCGACCAGGAGCGGATCAGCTACGAGATCGCCGAGCAGGGAGTCGCCCTCGCCACGCGGCGGCTCGAGGAACAGCTGCTCCTCTCCGAACTCGGTCGCGGCGTGGCCCTCGACCTCGTCGATGCGCAGGAGGACCTCGTTGATGCTCAGAATCAACGCACTGCGGCGCTCATCGACCACACCGTGGCGCGGTTGCGCCTTTGGAGGGACATGGGCATCCTGTATATTGAGTCCGATGGTGGTTGGGCGGAAACTCTCGGAGACGAGAGACCCTGACAACCCTCCCGAAGGGATGATGAAAAAGAGGATCATAGCCGTGTCGGTGATCGTGGGTCTGGTCGGGGCATACGCGGGACTGCGCGGCTTCAAGGGTGGTCCGGTGGCCGGGGCGGAGCTACCCGTCGCGACCGTGCAGAAGGGAGACCTCGTCATCGACGTCCTCGAGGGCGGCAACATCCAGGCCCTCAACTTCCTCGAATACCGGAACGACGTGAAGCTCTCCAACGGCGTCAAGATCCTCGAGATCATCGAGGAGGGTTACTACGTGACCGAGGCGGACGTTGCCAAGGGCAAGGTTCTCGTCCGTCTCGACCAGTCGGAGCTGGAGGAGGAGATCGTGGACCACGACGTGGAATTCCAGCAGACCGAGGCCCTCTACGCCGAAGCCCGCCAGAACATCGAGATCCAGGAGAGCGAGGCCCTCAGTGAGATCAAGGCGGCCCGGCAGGCCCTGCGTTTCGCGTTGCTCGACTTCCAGAAGTTCGTGGGCGCGGAGGCCGCCGAGTCCACCCTGAAGAAGCTCGGTCTTCCCTACGGAAACGATTCGCTCGCCGCCTACGAGCAGGAGGCGACCGACCTGATCGCGAAAGCCTTCGAGACCGAGAAGGACGCCGACGAAGCCTCGGGACAGGACGATGGCGAAAGCGTCGCCTCCTTCGCGCTGGTCGCGAACGACAGCCTCGCCGCCAACGTCAACTTCGGCTCCTTCCTGAAGGACGAGGTTCTCGGAGACGGAGAGGCCGAGCAGACGATCCGCCGGATGCGGGATGAGGCCCTCGTCGCCTCCTCGGAACTTGCCGTGGTCGAGGAGTCGGTCGAGGGCGCGAAACGCCTCCACCAACGCGAGTTCATCACCAAGCAGACCCTCGAGAACGAGCTCGTCGAACTCGACAAGGCCCGTCTCGCCCTACAGCGATCGGAGACGGAGCTGGAACTCTTCCGCGACTACGAGTTTCCGAAAGAGGCCGAGAAGATGCTCTCGCTCTACGAGGAGGCCCTCCTCTCCCTCATCCGGACGAAGCGCGAGAAGCTCGCCCTGATGTCGCAGATCTATGCGAAATACCGATCCGTGAAACGCCGCTACGAGCTGGAGCTCAGGAAGCGCGAGCACCTTGAGGAACAGTTGGCGAGCTGCGTGATCCGCGCCTCCCAGCCCGGCCTCGTCGCCTACGGCGGAGCCAACACGGACTATTACACCTCCCGCTACTACGAGGGCATCTCCGCCGGGGCGACCCTCAAGACCGGTCAGCCGATCATCACCATCCCGGACATGTCCAAGCTCGGCGTCGAGGTGAAAATCCACGAATCGAGCATCAAGAAGATCGAGCTCGGCCAGAAGGTCTTCATCACCGCCGAGTCCGTGCCCGACAAGACGCTCGTCGGCCGCATCGCCAAGGTCGCGGTGCTTCCCGACTCGAACGCCTCGCGTTACAATCCATCCCTCAAAGTCTATCCCGCCACCGTCGAGATCGAGGGCACCCACGAATTCCTCAAGCCGGGGATGAGCGCGAAGGTGGAGATCATCGTCGAGGAGCTCGAGGACGTCACCTACGCGCCGGTGCAGTCCGTCTTCGTCGAGAACGGCGGGCATTTCGTCTTTGTCAGGACCTTGGGCGGCTATGAGCGCCGCGTCGTCGAGATCGGGGCGCACAACAACGACTTCATCGAGCTGAAGAAGGGGCTGGAGGCGGGTGACGAGGTGCTCCTCAAGATGCCCGACGATTACGAACCCGCCAAGGTCGACAAGGCACGCGTCGCCCGGCGGCCGGAGGAGCCGGCCAAGGCGGAGGGCGGAACGGAGTCGGAGAAGACCGCGTCCGCCGGGGATGTCGAGAAACCGGCCTCCGATGAGAGGGCTTGAGGTCAGTGACGAGCCGGTCCGCCCGGCCCCCGCGCCGCGCCGGGAGACGGGAATCCGTCCCGTCATCGAACTGGTCGGCGTCGAGAAGCACTACCGGATGGGCGACACGCTGGTGAAGGCGCTCCAGGGAATCGACCTCCGCATCGATCCGGGGGATTACATTTCCATCCTCGGGCCGTCCGGTTGCGGCAAGTCGACCCTGCTCAACATCCTCGGCTGCCTCGACCAGCCCAGCGTGGGCCGGTATTTCCTGGACGGACAGGATGTCTCGGAGCTCTCCGACGACGATCTCTCTCAGGTTCGTGGGAAGAAACTGGGCTTCATCTTCCAGAGCTACAATCTCATCCAGCAGCTCACCGTCGTCGAGAACATCGAGGTGCCCCTCTATTACCAGGGAGTCCCGGAGCGCGAAAGCCGGAGCATCGCCATCGAGCTGGCCGAGCGCGTCGGCCTCGGGAAGCGCCTTGATCACCGTCCCACCGAACTTTCTGGCGGGCAGCAGCAGCGGGTCGCGATCGCCAGGGCGCTCTCGAACGATCCCGCCGTGATCCTCGCCGACGAGGCCACCGGCAACCTCGACTCGAAATCCGGCGGGGACATCCTCGAGATCTTCGACTCGCTCAACGCAGAGGGAAAGACGCTCATTCTCATCACCCACGACGAGAGCATGGCGAACCGCACCTCGAGGACGATCCGGCTGAAGGACGGCGCTGTCGCCCTCGACCGCCGCCGGGAGGAGGTGGCCCCATGATTCCCGCGGGCCTCGTTCCCGGAGGGCTGGTGCGCGAGTTTTCGCTCTTCCGCCTGAAGCGGTCCGTCGTCCTCGGACTGAAGAGCCTGTGGATGCACAAGCTGCGGTCGCTCCTCACCGCGATGGGCATCGTCTTCGGAGTCTGTTCCGTGATCGCGATGCTCGCGATCGGGGAGGGCGCGAGCTACGAGGCGCAGCAGCAGATCAAGGAGCTCGGCAGCCAGAATGTGATCCTGCGATCGGTCAAGCCGACGAACAAGACGACCGCCGGCGAGGAGGAGCGGTCCCTCATCCTCGAATATGGAATCACCTACCGGGACGTTTCCCAGATCCAGGCCACCGTCCCGGGGGTGCTTGTCACCGTGCCCACGCGGGAGGTGAAGGATTTCATCTGGAACGAAACGCGGAGCGTCGATGGCACGACGCTGGGAACGGTGCCCTGGTTTCCCGGGATGCGGAACCGTCCCGTCTGGCGCGGGCGATATTTCACGGAACTGGAACTCTCGAACCGTTCGCCGGTGTGCGTGCTCTCGAAGCGGCTCGCGCGCCATCTCTTTCCGCTTTCCGAGCCGATCGGCGACACCGTCCGCATCCAGTCCAGCTATTTCCGCGTCATCGGGGTGATCGCGGACGATCCGGCCACCGCGGACGAGGAATCGGAAGGGGCGAAGGGCGGTGAATCGAAGGACGGCATGGAGATGATGATTCCCATCTCGTCACTCGAGGATCATTTCGGAGAAGTGCTCTTCAAGTACCGTTCCGGGAGCTTCGAGGCGGAAAAGGTCGCGCTTCACGAGGTGACCGTCCGGATCGATTCCCCCGATCAGGTCATGCCCGCGGCCGAGGCGATCCGGCATATTCTCGAGCGGAATCACAAGCAGGTCGATTACACCATGGTCGTTCCGCTCGATCTCCTGCGCCGGGCCGAGCGCACCAAGCAGATCTTCAACATCGTCCTCGGATCGATCGCCGCGATTTCACTTCTCGTCGGCGGGATCGGGATCATGAACATCATGCTCGCCACGGTGACGGAGCGCACCCGCGAGATCGGAATCCGCCGCGCCCTCGGGGCGAAGAAGAAGGACATCGTCCTCCAGTTCCTCATCGAGACGGTCATGCTCTCGGGTTCGGGAGGCCTTCTCGGTGTCGCCCTCGGACTGGCCATTCCGATCCTCATCACGCGTTTCGCGAGCATGGTCACGATCATCGATTTCCGGGCACCGGCACTCGCCTTCTCCATTTCCGTGATCACCGGGGTTCTCTTCGGCATCTACCCCGCCTTCCGCGCTGCGGGAATGAATCCGGTCGAGGCGCTCCGTCACGAATAGGGGAGCGTGCCGGTGTCCCGGCGCGGGGGGCGAAGGAACCGCCGCCGCCGGCTCTGCCGCCTCTGTTGGGAAACTCGATTTTCCCGGGATCGGTGCGATCTTTTCACAAAAACGCATCCCTTCTTCATCACCGGTTCACTTCCGGGGCCGAAGCCCTCTTCATGAATCTCTCCCGCAGAAAATGGCTTCTCCGTTCCGTGTTTTACGGATCGCCCGCCCTCGTCTTCGCCTATGGCAGCGGAGTCGAGAAGCAGTGGCTCGATGTCACCCGGATCGAGGTGCCCCTGCATCCCCGCCACGCCGCCCTCGCCGGATTGAAGCTCGCGGTCATCGGGGACTTCCACCACGATGACTTCGGCGACGACCGGCTCATCCGCCGCGCCGTCGAGACGGTCAATGCCGAGGGGGTCGACCTTGTCTTTCTCGTCGGCGACTACATCTCCGACGACCCGGCCGGGATCGAGCCGCTCTGCGAGGAACTGAAGAACCTGCGACCCCGCCTCGGCACCTTCGGGGTCTGGGGCAATCACGACCATGGCCACGCCCGGCGGACGCTCGTCCAGTCGCTCAGCCACGCCGGGGTCCGCATGCTCGACAACGCGGCCGAGGAGTTTCCCGGATTTTGCGTCGCAGGGATGGACAGCTACTGGGGCGGACGGCCGCTGCTCACCGAGACGATCGGCCCCCTTACCGCGGACAAGCCGGTCCTGCTCGCCTGGCACGAGCCCGACACCTTCGACCTGCACCACGATCCGCGCATCGCCCTGCAGATGTCCGGACACACCCACGGCGGCCAGATCTGCGCTCCCGTGGTCGGTCCGATCCTCCTGCCCAACTACGGCCGGAAGTATCCCTACGGTCTCTATCAGCGCGAGGGCGCCTCTCTCTTCGTCACCCGCGGCATCGGCACGCTCACGATCCCGGCCCGTTTTCTCTGCGCGCCGGAGCTGGCGATCCTCAGCCTGACCGGCGGCGCCCCTGTATGACAAGCTTCGCCGAGATCGGCGCTTTTCGCGGCCGGGCGGATCGGTTTATTCTCCGCCCATGATCCGACCCCCGTTTCGTTTCTTGTTTGGTTCCGTTCTCCTATTTTCCGGCGTTTCCCCATCACCGCTCGAGGCCAATGATGAAGCGCTCGCCCTCATCACGCGCGGAGGCGGCGAGATCACCGCGGAAGGCTTCGCGCCGGGTCTCATCGACCTGACGAACGATTCCGCCTTTCCGGTGCTGAAGGATGCGACCGGGGGAATCCTCGCCGCGGGCGGAGCGGCCGCAACGGCCGGTGTAGAAAGCCGGGTCGTCGTCTTCGCGCACGACAGTTTCCTCAAAAACGCGGGGTTGCTCGGCGACAGCGCGGTACGCGAACTGGTCCTGAATTCGATCCGCTGGTGTGGCCAATCGGAGAAACCCGATGTGGCCCTGCATCCGGAGCTGGGGGCTCTCGCCAAGATCCTCGAGGAGGCTGGGTTCCGCGTGAAGCAGGTCGCGCCGGATGACGTTTCGCGCGGCTCGGTGAAGTCCGTCTATGTCACGGTCGCCCAAAAGGGTTTTGACGAGGAGTCCGTCGCGGCGGTCCTGGAACGGGCCCAGCAGGGAGCCGGGCTCGTCCTCGCGGCGACGCCATGGCCGTTCGGGGACGATTACCCGAATTTCGCCACCTTCCCGGCCAACCGCCTCGCCGAGGCGGCGGGGGTGCGGATGAGATCCGAGGGCACCGCCAACGGTTCGAAGCCCTTCGCGGTGAAACACACCGACAGCAAGGCGGTGCTGGCGACCCTGCGTCAGCTGATCGACGGTCCCCTGCCCGATGGGCCGTCGGAGCGCGCCGCGGCCGGGGAGGCGATCGGTGGGGGTAGCGCGCTGCGCGGTCCAGCCCTCGACGAATTCCTCGCGGGACTGCTCGCCCTCAACCGGAAGCTCGGCCCGATCATTCCGACTCAGCAAGCCCCGGTGGTGCGTGGAGCCGATCCGCTCGTCGACGCGGTGATCGATCTCGAGTCGATCCTGGACCAATCGCTGCCGTCGGGAAAAATGTACGCGATCCCCGCCGCGTCCGACTATCCCGGCGCGGTTCCTGACAAAGCCCCCAGAATCAGCCGGAACCTCACGATCGACGGCGACTGGCGCGGCTGGCTCAGCGGACGCGGCGCGGCGGGCTGGACGGCGAAGGAGATGCGCCCGACCGGACTCTACGCCGCCCCCGGCGAGGTCATCACGGTGACGGCCCCGGAAGCGATCGCGGGCAAGGGATTCGAGGTCGTCATCGGCTCGTATGGAGGCGGTCTCGAAAACCGCGAGAAATGGGAGCGGTATCCGCGCCTGCAACGGTCCGTCGAGATCAACGGACCGGTCACGACGATCTCGAGCGGCCTCGGCGGTCTCGTCACGATCCGCGTTCCGAAGGACGCGAAGGCCGGCCCGCTCGCCTTCAGCCTTTCCGGTGGAGTGGCCGCCCCGGTCTACGTCGCCGGGAAAACGGATCTCAAGCAATGGCGGTCCGAGATCCGGAAGTATCCCGCGCCCTGGGCCGAGCTCGTCAGCGACCGCATCATCCTCGCCCTGCCGAGCCGCTACCTCCGCGATCTCGACGATCCCGACCAGGTCATGCAGGCATGGATCGAGATCATCGACAAGGCCGCGGAACTGTGCGGCGGGGTCGATCGCAACCGCTACCGCGCCGAGCGCATCGTCTTCGACCGGCAGACCGCGGCCGGCTACATGCACAGCAGCTATCCGGTGGCCGCGCCGCAGGACCGCTCGGTCGAGCAGGCGGTCGACGCGCGCGCGCTGCGCGAGGAAGGTAACTGGGGTTTCTTCCACGAATACGGGCACAACCACCAGCACGACCTGTGGGCTTTGCCGGGCACCGGCGAGACGACCTGCAACCTCTGGTCGGTCTACCTCTTCGAGGAATGGGTCGGGAAACCGCGCGAGGAAGGCCACGACGCGGTCCGTCCCCTCGACCGGAAACAGCGGATGAACGCCTACTTCGAAGGCGGGCGGAAGTTCGACGAGGATTGGAGCGTCTGGACCGCGCTCGAGACCTACCTGCAGGTGCAGGAGGCCTTCGGATGGGAGCCGTTCAGGAAGGTCTTCGCCGAATACAACGCCCTGCCCGAGAGCGAGTGGCCGAAGACGCAGCAGGAGAAGAACGATCAATGGGTGATCCGGCTCTCGCGCGCCTGCGGAACAAATCTGGCCCCGTTCTGGAAGACGTGGAACGTGCCCCTCTCCGATTCGGTCTTCGCCGAGCTTTCCAGCCTGCCGTCCTGGGAGGGACATCCGGTTTCCAAATGGTCGGATTGACGGCTGTCAAGCGGTGTTGTTCCCCGCACGGAAGTCCAGCGCTTGGTTGACGCGCCCCCGTGCGTGGGCCAAGTTACCCGCCCTCTTTTGCGGAGCGCCGGTTCCCTCACCGGTTCGCCTCTCCTCCTTCGAACAGCAGGCCGCGGCCTTGATCCCGCGACGATTTCCCTCCTCCTTTCCCCTCCGCATGAACGTAGATCGCGCGACGCTCGACTTCCTCAATTCCTTCAACAACGACGAAAAGAAAGAAGGCCAGCGCCTCCACAAGGAGGGCGCGGTCACCCAGATCTTCGGAAACCATCTCCTCATCCAGGGCCGGGTCGAGGACGAGGAGTGGGCCTGCCGCACCCGCATCCAGTTGCAGGGCAACGAGTGGGTCGGCGAATGCGACGACAAGAGCGATTCCGGCCGCGCCGCGCTCTACGCCACGATGTTGGAGAAGGTGGCGCGCAAGGGCGACCTGCCCGAGGCCCCGAACGAGGTCGGGGAAAAGACCCTCACCGAGGTCATCGAGGAAAAGCTCGGACGCGGTCTCACCGGCGAGGAGGACGAGTATCTCGGCAAGATCGAACGGCGCTTCCGCCGCTTTGAGCTCGAGCGCGAGATCTTCGACTCGGACCTCGTCCGTCTCAATCCGCGCTGGCCGGTCGAGTCCTACGAACCGCTCATCCTCTGGCCGACGCCGCCGCGGGACATCATCGAATTCTGGAACTACATCGCCCACGCCTTCGAGAAGGCGAACTATCCGATCCCCGCATTCCTCGAGGTCATTACCGACCGTGAGTGGACCCAGGAGCGCATGGCCTCGTGGGAACGTCGCCGCGAGGAAAGCGAGTGGCGCTACCAGGTCGAGGTCTTTGAAAAGCGTCCTTCCGAGGACGCGGTCGAGCCTGTCGATTTCCGGCTCCGCATCAGCACCCGCGAGGCGCGCCTCATGGTGAAGGCCAACGGCTCGGGCGTCTTCGAGCGGATTGCCGACGCCGAGCAGTTCAAGCGCCTCGAGGAGCGTTACAGCAATGGCGGGCTGCGCATGAACGCGGGCTCGGAGATTCTCTGGAGCAAATTCCTCCACGCCGCGGCAAAGGAGGAATCGAACGACGGGGGGCTCTCCCTCGACCGCCTCGAGAACTGCCGTCTCCTCAACCGCCTCTTCCACCAGCGCGAGCTCGAGGGTCTCATCGTCAACCTCGACGAGCAACCCTTCCGCCTCAGCGACAAGCCGCTCCGCTGGATCTGCCGTCCCGACTCGATGGGCACGGAGCATTACGAGCTGCAACTCATCACCGGCGAGAAAGAGGATGTTTCCCACACCCTCCGCCTCCTTCCCGGCGACGAGGCCCTCTACATGAGCGACGAGTGGGTCTTCCGCGGCCCCGAGCATTGGGCGCGCGGCGAAACCCTCATCGATCCCCGCGTTGTCATCCCGCGCAGCGTGATCGAGAGCGAATCGGGCGTGGCCTTCCTCTTCCGACTCGGGGCGAGCCTGCCGGGATCGCTCGAGAACAAGATCCGCGAGGAACCGCTGCGGATCGTCTTCAACCTCGGCATCTCCTCCGGCGCGACGGCCGCCTCGAGCGAACACATGCTGATGAAGATCAGCGCGGTCGACGCCGACGCTTCCCGCGAGGAGGTGCTCGGCCGCGAGGGCTGGGAGGTGGTGCGGCAGCCGAAGGGCGACTCCGAACATATTTTCCGCTACGACCGCTCCCTGCAACGACGCGTCGGTCGCCTCATCGCTCCGATGCAGCCCACCTTCGATGGAAACCTCGGCTGTTACCGCGCCCGGGTCACGAAAAACTTCCCCGAGAAATACGCCGAATGGCTCGCCTCGCTCCCCGAGGGCATCGAGATCATCGCCGACGCCGATCTCGCCACGCTCCAGGCCGATCCGGTCGAGGCCCAGGTCTCCTTCGAGGTGGTCGACCAGGAGATCGACTGGTTCGATCTCAAGGTCGTCGTCAAGGTTGAGGGCATGGACCTTTCGTCCGAGGAAATCCGCGCCCTCGTCCAGGCCCGCGGGCAGTTTGTCAGGATGGAGCGCGGCGGCTGGCTGCGCCTGAAGATGAACCTCAGCGAGGAGCAGCAGGAGACCGTCTCCCGCATCGGACTCGATCCCTTCGACCTCTCCGGCGAGGTGCACCGCCTCCACGCCCTCCAGCTCGCCGAGCCCGGGGCGAAGGAGGTCTTCGACGCCGCGGCGTGGGAGCGCATCTCATCCCGCGCCCGCAGCCTCAAGCTGCAGGTCCGGCCCGAAATCCCGGCCGGTCTTAACGTCAATCTCCGCCCCTACCAGATCGAGGGGTTCCACTTCCTCGCCTACCTCGCGACAAACCGTTTCGGCGGCATCCTCGCCGACGACATGGGCCTCGGGAAAACGATCCAGTCGCTCACCTGGCTGCTCTGGCTGCGCGAGGAATTCGGCGACCACGCCCCGCCCAGCCTCGTCGTCTGTCCGAAGTCCGTCCTCGACGTGTGGGGCGATGAAGTGAAGAAGGCCTCGCCCTCCATCCGCGTCCAGGTGCTGCGCAACAAGGTCGAACTCGCCGTCGACCGTCTCGGCAAGGACATCGACCTGCTCGTGATCAACTACAGCCAGCTCCGCACCTGTTCGGAGGAACTGAAGAGCGTCGAATGGCTCGGCATCATCCTCGACGAGGGCCAGCAGATCAAGAACCCCGACTCGAAGGCCGCCAAGGCCGCGCGCGCTCTCCCCGGCAGCAACCGACTCGTCCTCACCGGGACGCCGATCGAGAACCGCCTCCTCGACGTCTGGAGCCTCATGGGTTTCGCGATGCCCGGCATCCTCGGCGACCGCAAGTATTTCCGCGAAAACTTCGACAAGCGGAAGGACAACCACTCGCAGACCCGCCTCACCGCGCGGCTGCGACCCTTCCTCCTCCGCCGCACCAAGGGCGAGGTTGCCCTCGACCTGCCGCCCAAGATCGAGGAGGACGTCTTCAGCGAGATGGAGGAGGTCCAGGCCGCACTCTACCGCGCCGAGCTCGAGCGCATCCAGAAAATCCTCCTCGGCATCGAGAGCGACGAGAGCCTGCGGAAAAACAGCTTCGTCATCCTCCAGGGGCTCATGCGCCTGCGCCAGATCTGCTGCCACCCCGGCCTCATCGACGCCAAGCACCGCCACGAGGAAAGCGCCAAGCTCAACGCCCTCTTCTACCTCCTCGACCAGCTCCACGAGGAGGGCCACAAGGTGCTCGTCTTCTCGCAGTTCGTCTCCATGCTCGACATCATCAAGGAGGAGCTCGAGGACCGCGAGCGCCCCTACAGCTATCTCACCGGCCAGACCAAGAACCGCCACGAGGTCATCAGCGATTTCCAGGAGTGCAAGGAACCGAAGACCTTCCTCCTCTCTCTCAAGGCGGGGGGCAGCGGTCTCAACCTCACCTCGGCGAGCTACGTCATCCTCTACGATCCCTGGTGGAACCCTGCCGTGGAAAACCAGGCGATCGACCGGTGCCACCGGATCGGCCAGGAGAGCAAGGTGAACGCCTACCGCCTCCTCATGCGCGACTCCGTCGAGGAGAAGATCCGCGTCCTCCAGCAGCAGAAGAGCGCCATGATGACCGGCGTCCTCGGCGAGGAGGGCTTCACCCGCAACCTCGAGCTCGAGGACCTCAAATTCCTCTTCAGCCAGGGGGCCGCGCTCGAGTCCGAACCCGCCCTCGCCCTGTCCTGAGACCCTTCCGACCCCAATTGGACCGGACCGCTCTCTAAAAAAAGCGCTTGCTCAAACCGCACTCCGGTGGCACCTTTCCCGCCCCCTAACCAGGAAGCGACCCATGGCCTACGCAATCTTCAAATCCGGTGGAAAACAATACCGCGTCGCCGCCGGCGACAAGCTGAACGTCGAGAAACTCGACGTTGCGGTCGGTGACACCATCACATTCGATGAGGTTCTTGCCTCGGGTGACGGCGCTTCCGTCCTCGTCGGCGCCCCGCTCGTGGATGGCGCGAAAGTCACCGCCAAGGTTCTCGGCCAGATCCGGGATGACAAGGTCACCGCCTTCAAGTTCAAGCGCCGCAAGGGATTCCACAAGACCAAAGGCCATCGCCGCCAGGTCACCCGCGTCGAGATCGTCTCGGTCTGATTCCTTTTTTCCCGATCTTTCACCCGAACTCCCTCCTCCCATGGCCCACAAGAAAGGACAAGGCAGCGTCAAAAACGGTCGCGACAGCCAGAGCAAGCGTCTTGGCGTGAAGTGTTTCGGTGGCGAGCAAGTCATCGCCGGCAACATCATCATCCGCCAGAACGGCACCAAGTGGCATCCCGGCAAGAATGTCGGCATTGGCCGCGACTACACGATCTATTCCCTCGTCGACGGAGCGGTTCGCTTCGACAGGGACGGTCGCCGCGTCAATGTGGATCCGGTTACGGTCTGAATTCGGCAGCTCTTTCACTCGTCCGGTTCGGGCACTCTAGCCCCGGCCTTCCCCCCTCGGTCCCGACGTTCCATGCTGAACGTCGTCCTTCACCGGCCCGAGATTCCGCCGAACACCGGCAACATCGGGCGTCTCTGCCACGCCACCGGATCGACCCTGCATCTGATTGGTCCACTCGGTTTTTCCCTCGACGAACGGGCCCTGAAACGGGCCGGCCTTGACTACTGGGAGGAGCTTTCCCCGGTGCTTTGGCCCGACTACGCGACCTTCCGCGCTTCCGTTCCCGCGACCGCCCGGGTGTGGCTCCTCACCACCAAATGCGAAAGACCCTATTGGGATGTGGCGTTTGCCAGCGGTGACTACCTCGTTTTCGGCTCGGAAAGCCGCGGCCTGCCCGAGAGCCTCCTCCGAGCCCATCCCGACGACTGTCTCACCATCCCGCAGTCCGCCGGTCGCAGCCTGAACCTTGCCACCGCTTCGGGAATCGTGCTCTACGAGGGAATCCGGCAACTCACCAAGTGACATTTTTGAGTGAATTTGCGCCCTTTTCTCTTGTCGCGATTTCCAAAAACCGATACACAACCCTCTGAACCGCCCGCGACACCGCGATTTCGTCGGCCCCCACCCCTGATCTTGCGCCCCCTCATGACCGAACCCCGCCCCAACTATGGAATCACCCGGATCGATCAACCGGAAAAGAAAAACCACGGTTTCTACGTCCGCATCACCCATCGTGGCAAGGGTTTTCAAAAGTACTTCCCCGACAAGTCGCTCGGTGGCAAGCCCAAGGCGCTGAAGGCGGCGAAGGCCTACCGCGATACCCTCCTGAAAAAGATGCCGAAGGTCAAACAGGAGGCCGCGTCGAAAAAACGTCGCCGCATCAAGCACTCCGGTGTGGTCGGTGTGACCCATGTCGTCTCGAAGTCGCCCAACGGCACCGTCTACGAATATTGGCAGGCGGCTTGGGCGGACGCCGAGGGCAGCCGCCGCACGGCGAAGTTCTCGATCTCCCGCTACGGCGAGGAAAAGGCCCTCGATATGGCCAAGAAGGCCCGTCGCGACGGCGTCAAGGGCAAGGCCTGAATTCGGGCCGGGAGTCGGCGATTCCTCGAAAAAAGATTCGTCGCCGCGACGAAGCGGGGGCATCGTTGCGATCCGTTCCCGCATTCCATGCCTTCAGACCCTCCTGACATCGCCGTCGCCGCCCGCGGAGTCGTCCGCACTTTCCAGATCGGGGAAAACCGCATCGAGGTCCTCAGGGGCGTCACTCTTGAGGTCCGGCACGGGGAAACGCTCTTCCTCGTCGGCCCGTCCGGGGCGGGGAAGACGTCGTTGCTCTACACCCTCGCGGGTTTGGAAAAACCCAACGATGGCGAGGTTCTCATCAACGGACGGTCCCTCTACCGCCTCGGCCGTCGCGAGCAGGCCCGCGTCCGCAACACGAGCATGGGCTATGTGTTCCAGAGTTTCTTTCTCCTCCCCGAACTGACCGCGCTCGAAAATGTCATGGTCCCCGCCCTCATCCGCGGAAAGCAGGGACGCGCCCGGGCCGCGGAACTGCTCGATCGGGTCGGCCTCGCCGGCCGCACCGGCCACCTTCCGAGGGAACTTTCCGGCGGAGAACAACAGCGCGTCGCCATCGCGCGTTCCCTCATGAACGATCCCGCGATCCTCTTTGCGGACGAGCCGACCGGCAACCTCGACAGCACCACCGGCTCCGCGGTCATGAAGCTCCTCATGGAGTTGGTCAACGAACGCAAGCGCACCCTCCTCGTCGTCACCCACGACCAGAGCCTCGCCCGCGTCGGCGATCGCAAAGTGACCCTGGTCGACGGACGGATCGTTTCGTGACCCACGACCCGACCGGGTATGGCAAAGGACCGGACAGGGTTGGGAGCCGCCGCGGGACTGATTCTCCTCGGCGCAGGCACGGGCCTGACAAACGCCCATCCCGCCCACGCGAAACCGGTCAACTATCCCTTCGTCGTCGGGTTCGAGCGGTTCCACAGCGGCCTCGACGACGATGACTACCTCGCCGAGGGCGGATTCCTCCTCCTCAACGAACTGAACTGTGTCGCGTGCCACGCCCCGCCGGAACCGCTGCGGAACCAGTTTCCCGGAGTCGTCGCAACCAATCTCGAAGGAGTCGCCTCGCGCCTCGCGCCGGTGGAGCTAGAGATCTTCATCCGCAATCCCCGCTTCGCAAAGCGGGACACGACCATGCCAAGCCTCTTCGCGGGACCCGATCGCGATCTTGACGAGGTGGCCGCGTTGCGTGTCTGGCTCGGCACCCTGAAAACCGACTTTCCCGCCTATCCCGTGGGCGACATCGGAAAGGGACGCGCCCTCTACCACCGCATCGGCTGCGTCGCCTGCCACGCGCCCGAAAACGGCTACCGCCCCCCGGGCATTCCGGAAAACGCCGAGATCGAGATGGCCGGTCTCGCGAGCGTGCCGATGAACCTCGCGGACTTCTACGATCTCGGGGCGCTCACCCATTTCCTCCTCTATCCGAACGAGCACCGCCCCTCCGGGCGCATGCCGGACTTCGCCCTCTCCGACGCCGACGCCGCCGACCTCGCCGCCTATCTCAAGGCAGGTCCCGATCTCTTGCTTCCAGACAATCTCACTGAAGCCCTCGTCGGGAACGCTCCGGCCCGGGGCATTCCGGCAGCGAGCCCCGCTCTCGTCGTGAAGGGTCGCGCGCTGTTCTTCACCAAACAGTGCCACGTCTGCCACCGCATTCCCGGAGAACCGGCCCCGGCCGCCCCCGCCAAACCGTCCGCGAGACCTCTCACGGACCTTTCCCCCGATGCCACGGGAGGCTGTTTCTCGGAGCGGCCCGTCGGCGGTCTTGTGCCATTCTACGGGCTCGACCTCGTGCAAAAGCGCGCCGTCGCCGCCGCCCTCAAACGTCTCCCGGGGCGTGCCCCGCTCGAACCCGCGCGCGAGCGGGACTGGCGCCTCAAGCAGCTCAACTGCTACGCCTGCCACGAACTCGCCGGCACGGGCGGACCGGAGACCTCGCGCGAGGTCTATTTCGGGTTCCGCGACGCCGCTGCCGTGGCGATGGGGCGCGACGGCCATCTCCCCCCGGCGCTGGATGGAGTCGCCCCCCGCCTCGCGAAGGAGCGGATCCTCCCCTTTCTCACGGGGGCGGATCGCCCGCCTTCACCGCGACCCCGCCTCCTCGTGCCGATGCCGCTTTTCCGGGCGGACGTCGCCGCACCCTTCGCGGGACTTCTTCCCGTCGCCACGGAACCCTGACAAACCCTCAATCGCGGAACCCTTCGTCGACGACGAGTGGGCCGCGTTTTCCATCGGCGGCCTCGGTCGCGAGCGAGTCGCAGCGCTCGTTCTCGTCATGGCCGTCGTGACCCTTCACCCAGATCCATTCGATCCGGTGCGGGGCGGCGGCGCGCTCGAGCCGCATCCAGAGATCGACGTTCTTCACCGCCGACTTGTCCGCCTTGCGCCAGCCGAGCTTCTTCCACTTCTCCACCCATCCCTTGCTCTGCGCATCGACGAGGTAGCGTGAATCCGAATGGATGGCGACCCGACAGGGTTCCTTGAGGATCTCGAGACCCGCGATGGCGGAAAGGATCTCCATGCGGTTGTTGGTTGTCTTGACGAAGCCCTGTGCCAGTTCGCGGGAGTGAATGCCGTATCGGACGAGGGTGCCGTATCCCCCGGGTCCCGGATTTCCGCGGGAGGACCCGTCGGTGTAAATGTGGACTTCCTTCATGCGGAGATTTGTTGCCGGACGAATCCCGCGATGGTTTCGAGATCTCCGGAATCGAGAAGCCGGCCGTGCGCCGCGTGGCGTGCGGCGTAACTTGAGGCGAGGTCGCGGCGTTCGGGGAAGGCGGAGGGATCGAGGTCGGAGACGCGCACGAGCCGCGACTCCCGGAAAATCCAGGCCCTGGACCGGCGCGGTCCGACCATGGCGGGATTGGACCAGGTGTGGATCGAGAGGACGCGATCGGAAAGTCCCGCGGCGAGGTGCATCGGACCGCTGTCGACACTGAGAGTCCAGACCGCGAGTCGGAGGACGTGGATCAGTCCGGAAAGATCCGTCTTTCCGAGCAGATCCGTGACATGATCAGGCCATGCCATGGCGACAGGCCCGTCCGGAACCCCCACGAGCACCACCGGGTGCGGGGCGAGGAGATCGCAAAGCTCTCGCGTCTCCGTGGGCGAGAGGGACTTGCCCGCGCCGCGGGAAAAGGGATGAATCACGACGGGGGCCGTCGGAAAGTCCGGAATTCCAGCCGGAGCGACCCCGGCGGGCAGCGGAAAGACCGGTTCCCCGACCGGAGCTCCTAGCGCGACGGCGAGCGCGAGGTTGCGATCGACGGCGTGGCGGCGGTCCCAGTCGGACACATCGACCCGCTCGTCGTAGAAAAGGGGTGCGCCCTCGCGGGATCGGGTGAACCCGACCACCTTCGGCGCCCCTCGACGGGCCAGCCAGGCGCTGCGGAAAAGTCCCTGGAAATCGACCGCGAGGTCGTAGCGGGAGGGCTTCAGCACCTCGTCCGCCCAGGCGCGGGCCCGGAGGATCCCGCCTAGTCCACGGAACTCGCGGCGGGGGAATCCGACGATCCGGTCAATGAAGGTAATCCCGTCGAGGAGCGGCTTCCATTCGGAATTGACGAGCCAGTCGAGTTTCAACCCGGGCGCGGCCCGGTGAATCGCCGCGGCGGCCGGCAGGGCGTGAACGATGTCGCCCAGAGAACTCGGCTTGACGATGAGGAGGCGCTCGCAGTCGGAGAGTTTCACCGGATCAGGCTACGTTACTTGCCGACGGAGAGACGATACGCGAGCATCTCGGGAAGTCCCGCATCGATGATCTTGTCCTGGGCCGTATCGACATCGTATTCAATCCGGTGGATCACGACCTCCTGGCTCGGGGCGTCGTAGGTCGCGTAAGAAGCCCGCCAGTCTCCGTCTCGCGGCTGGCCCGTGCTGCCGGTGTTGATGAAATACTTGCGACCCATTTCGAGCTTCACCGACATGGCTTCGATCGGCTCGACCATATCGCCCTTCACGTAGATGCGCGGGGTGTGGGTGTGGCCGTAAAAACAGAGCTGCGTGAACTGATAGCTGAAGCTCGCCATGGCGTCGAACTTGTTCGTCACGTAGGTCCAGCTCCCGGGAGTGTCGAGGGTGGCGTGGACGATGGTGAAGTCACGCACCTGACGGACGAGCTTGAGGCCTTTCAGGAAGGCGCGATCGTCGGGTTCGAGCTGCGCACGCGTCCACTCCATCGCCTGACGTGCAAGGGGATTGAGCCCCTCGAGCGAGGTTTCGAGGACGGCTTCTTCATCGTGATTTCCCTTGACCACGGGGCATCCCATCTGGCGGACGAGATCGAGGCACTCGCGCGGATTCGCTCCATAGCCGACGATATCCCCGACGCAGACGTAGTCCGTGCAACCTTCATGCGAAGCGTGGGCGAGCACGGCATGAAGAGCCTCGAGATTGGCATGGATGTCTCCGAAGATGGCGTACTTCATTTTCTGCGAGGCGGAGATCGGGGGCGGCTCCGGGAAAGAGAAGGCGGAACAAACCATAAACGGGGGCGTTTCGCAAACCCGCGAAGCGAAAAGCGCGAGATGTGGTCACCGCGAAAGCGCCGTCGGAGAGGTGGCCCCGGCGGACGGAGCCACGGGCTTGATTGGATTTGAGGATTGAGAGTTGGGGTTTTCTCGCCAGATTCCGACCGGGAACCCTGAAGACGGAAAAACGAAGGAACTCCGGCCCATGAGGCACCTGGGTGTGACCGTGGTCTACCGCCGTCCCCGCACGAGCATTCCGGGCAAGGGCGGGGAACACCGGAACGATCCCTCCCTTCTCTCGGGCGGGGTGGATCGTGCCGACGAGGCTTGGTGAGCGGACCTTCGCCTCGCTGCGCTCGCCCTTCGGGCTGCCTGACAGGGAGTTGATCTCCGCTCCGATTCCTACCTCCCCGTAGGAAAAGGCTCCGCCGATCTCGTGGCGGAGATGGACTGGCTCGCCCGGGCGGAGCTGTCCTGGAAGCTCTCCAATACGCTGGATGTCACCTTCTGTCTGGAGGCCTTCGGGGAGGCGGTGCGGACGGCGGACAGGGCTACGGTGATCTTCAACACCGGCCAAGGCTGCCAGTTCACCTCGCGGGCGTGGCGCGAGTGCCTCGAGGGCCATGGCGTGCGCTTGAGCATGGACGGAAAGGGCCGCTGGGTGGACAACGTGTTTATTGAGCGCCTCTGGCGCAGCGTCAAATACGAGGAGGTCTACCTGCGCGACTACCGCGACCTCCACGATCTGGAGCGATCGCTGAAACGCTGGTTCGGGCGCTACAACACGTGGCGCCCGCACCAATCGCACGAGGGCAAAACGCCTTGGGATCTTTACCGTCCCGACCAATTGAAACGGGCGGCATGAACAACCATAACCAAAAACCGTAGAAACTGGAAAAAGCCGCCC
>JBILDO010000020.1:0-80250 GCA_044352585.1 Verrucomicrobiales bacterium | reverse complement strand
TGCACAACTGACAAAGGTCATGAAATCGACCCAACGAAAACGCGGACTCATCCGGAATCTTTTCAAACATCCCAACGTCGCTTACGCAGCATGATTAAATATTAGTATTTAATGGCCGGATTAATAAACTTGTCGTAATCAGAGGAAAAGACGCACTTTCCCCCAACCCCCTCGAACGCGATTCGAAAACCCCCGATGCCGCAAAAGAGATCGATGAAGCGCAGGGGATCACTCATCGACGTTCCGCTAGTCTGGTAGGACGCAGTTTCCTCGAGCACCTTCACAGTATTAGAGGACTTTCGCCCGGCCCTTTTGGCTGTTGTGGTTTTTTTGGGCATTTGAACTATTCTGCTTCGTGAGCTTCGTCGTATGAGTGGTAATGAATATCAGGAAACTCCGGTTTTCCTGATATACCGTGTCGACGGTCTCTCGGCAATGACGGATTCACGAAGCCATTCTGCGAAGTAGCGCATTCTTGTCGTTGACCGAACCATCCGCACTGAATCCGATGATTTGGAATTGTCGTAACGTGCTCCGGGTTTTCGTCTGGAGTAATCCCTCACCCCAGCCACCCCCGCAACCGCCCCTCCAACCACCTTCGCGTCTCCACCGTCTTCAACGCGCACGCCCAGATTGTGATCACGTGCCAGCCCGCCGCGCGGAGCTCGGCCTCGACCCGGACGTCGCGGGCCCGGTTGCCTTCGATCTTCGCCTTCCACCATTCCCGCCGCGTCCCCGGCAGCCGGAAATCCCGGCAGCCCTCATGCCCGTGCCAGAAGCAGCCATGGACGAAGACCACGGTCCCGTAACGCGGCAGCACGAGATCCGGCCTCCCCGGCAACCCCCGGTTGAGCGGCCCGTTCACCGTAAACCGATAACCCATGCGATGGAGCATCGATCGCACCACGAGCTCCGGCTTGGTTCCGCCGCCACGGATCCGCGACATCACCTCGGATCGTTTCTCGGGGGTGAAGACGTCGGCCATGATTCAGCGGGGCAACGGATTCACGCCCTTCACGCCGCGGTGGTCCCGGGCGGACTTGAGATCTTCGGAATACACGACGTCGCATCCGGGCGCGCTCGCCGCCGCGAGGATCTTCGCGTCCCGGAAGGAGCACTGACGACGGCGTTGCGGGGCGGGCGCCGCCCGGAACCGCTCCAGATCCTCGACCCGGACCGGGAAGCCCGCGAGAGACTCGATCACTCCGGCAGCCTCTTCTCGCGCGACGGGGTCCTGCCGCCGAGGATGGGTGGATTGCACAAAAAACGCCGGAAAGACCTGGACCGAAAAAGCGAGGTTGCCTTCGGCAAGGAGCCGACGGGCGAGGGCGGGCCGGTCGGAAAGGTCGTCCGGTCCGAGGGCGCAAAAGAGGGTTTTGGTATCGATGAAGTTCATTCACCCGTCGATCGCGTATTGCCGGGAATGGATCTCATCGCGATTTCGACCTTTCCCAACCCTCAACCCATCCCGCGCAAATCCACCTCCTCCAGACTGCCGAGCACGGCCCGCGCGCCGGTGAAGTCGAGGTGGGCGGTGATGCGGTTGGGGACGACGAGGCAGGGACATCCGGCGGCGAGGGCGGCGAGGAGCCCGTTGCGGGAGTCCTCGAAGACGATCGTCGCGGCGGGATCGACGCCGAGTCCCGCGGCGGCGGCGAGGAAGAGATCGGGCGCCGGCTTCGGGGCGGCTTTGCAGCGTTCCATCCCTCGCGGTCCATACCCGACTTCCGGTGACCCATCGCTCAATGCGTTTTCAAAAACTGCACGATCTCCCCGGCCAGTTTCGAAGTGATCCCGGAGACCTCCGCCAATTGTTCCGGGCTCGCCTTGCGCATCCGTGAAACGGAGCCGAAACGCTCGAGGAGTCGTTCTTTCCGGCCGCGGCTGACGCCGGGGCAGTCGTCGAGGATGCTCTCCTCGACGCGGCGCTTCATGAGGAGCTGGTGGTAGCCGTTGGCGAAGCGGTGGGCCTCGTCACGGATGCGCTGGAGCAGCTTCAGGGCGCCGCGGTCGTGCGGGATGACGACGGGTTCGGATTCACCGGGGCGGAAAATTTCCTCGCGCTGCTTCGCAAGTCCGATCACGGGCAGGTCGTGCAGACCGAGCCGCCGGAGTTCTCGCACGGCCATGCCGAGTTGTCCCTTGCCGCCGTCGACGATGACAAGATCGGGCAGGCGCACGAAGGGGCGTCGTCCGGCCTCCGGCTCCGTGGCGTCTCCGGTGCCGCGGGCTTCCTCGTCCTCCTCGAGGCGGCGCATCGCCTCGAGGGGATCCTCCTGGCTCGCGTCGGCCTCGGCGGCTCCGATCCGCTCCCGGGCCTCGAGGAGAATGCGGGAATAACGACGGCGGATGACCTCGGCCATGCTCGCGAAGTCGTCCTGGCCCTGCACCGTCTTGATCCGGTAGCGGCGGTAATTGGCGTTGTCGGGCAGTCCGTTGCGGAAACGCACCATCGAGGCCACGATGTGATTCGAGGAGATGTTGGAGATGTCGAAGCACTCCATGACGAGGGGAGGGCGGTCCAGCCGGAGGATTTCCCCGAGTTCCCCGACATCGGCCCCGGTGTCGATGGCCTGGCCCGGCACGCCGCGGCCGCGAAACTGGCGGGTCGGCTTGAGGGTTTGACGGAGGTTGGCGATCATGTCGCGCAATTCTGCGGCCCGTTCGAAGTCGAGGGCGGCCGCCGCCTCCTGCATTTCCTCCTCAAGCGAGGCGATCAGGTCTTTCGCGTGTCCCTGGAGGAAGCCGCAGGCGCGCTCGACCTTCGCGAGGTAGTCTTCGCGGGAAATCCGGCCGATGCACGGTGCGGCGCAGTTCTTGATGATGTCATTGTGGCAATGCCGGTAATCGTGTTCGCCGGGCTCGAGCGGCCGGCAGCCGCGAAGTCCAAATTCACGATTCATCCACGAGATCGTCCTCCGCAGCGCACCGGAGTGGGCGAAGGGGCCGAAATAGCGGGCCCCGTCCTCCTTGCGCAGCCGGGTGAGTTGGAAGCGCGGCCACGGTTCCTCCGTGTGGACCTTGACGAGGAGAAACCGTTTGTCGTCCCGGAAGGCGATGTTGTATTTCGGGCGGTATTCCTTGATCAGTTTGCCCTCGAGGAGCAGGGCCTCGGGCTCGTTCCGGACCTCGTGGACCTCGAAGTCCCAGATGCTCTCGATGAGGGCCCGGGTCTTGTGTTCGGCCATGCGCTGGCGCGACGGGGTGAAATAATGGGCGAGGCGCTTGCGGAGGTCGCGCGCCTTACCCACGTAGATGACCGATCCGAGGCGGTCCTTGTGCAGGTAGACCCCCGGCTTGTGGGGGACTTCCCGCAGTTTCTTCTGAAGATCCGGTTTGGCGTCGCTGGGCACGTCCTCACTATACGACGAAGGCGGTGGAGAAACGAAGCGAACACTTGACTTTTTCGCGGGGAAACGTTCCTTAACCTCCCGCTTTCGGCGACGGCAGGATAGCTCAGGGGTAGAGCAGAGGACTCATAAGCCTTTGGTCGGCGGTTCAAATCCGCCTCCTGCTACCGTCACGATCCGGCGGGCCCCGGTCAAATCATTTTGGAATTTCCAAAATTCCCATGGGCGAACTCCGGGTTTGAGGTTTTCGAAGCGTGCCGGCACCGCCGGTCGTCTTTCAAAACCTTGAAATTTTGAAATAAAATCCGTTTGCGGCCCGGAGAAGTCCGCCTATATTCCCGCCCCCCGCTCCGCCTTGGCATCCCAGGAACGGGGTTCATTTTGGTTCGACCCATCGCGTCGGAGATTGAGATGAAGCAGAAAGGATGCCGTGTTTTTCATTTTTCCAACCCACGGAAACAGCATGCCCACGATCAACCAACTCGTACGGAAGGGAAGACAGGACAAGGCCTCGAAGTCCAAGTCTCCCGCCCTTGATGACTGCCCGCAACGCCGCGGAGTGTGTCTCCAGGTCTACACCCGTACGCCGAAGAAGCCGAACTCGGCTCTCCGGAAGGTGGCGAAAGTCCGCCTCACCAACGGTCAGGAAGTGATCGCCTACATCGGTGGCGAGGGTCACAATCTCCAGGAACACTCCATCGTGCTGGTGCGCGGCGGACGTGTCAAAGATTTGCCGGGGGTCCGCTACCACATCGTGCGCGGGGCCCTCGATACCCTTGGCGTGGCCAAGCGGAAGCAAGCCCGCTCCAAATACGGGGCGAAGCGACCGAAGGGGTGATGGTCTGACGTTCCGTCAGATCTTCTCTCCGGCGATACGAATATTCCTTTTAACGAAATAGTCCTATGTCCCGAAGAAAACGAGTCTACAGCAAGCCCGAGCGGCGTGACGCCCGCTACGACAGCCCGATCGTCTCGAAGTTGGTCTCCAAGGTCATGCGCCAAGGGAAGCGTTCCCTTGCAGAGCGCATCGTCTACGCGGCGATCGACCGTGCCAACGAGGGGGCTGAATCCGTCGATCCGGTCGAGGTCCTCAACCGAGCCGTCGAGAATTCGAAGCCGCGTGTGGAAGTGAAGAGCCGCCGCGTCGGTGGCGCGACCTATCAGGTCCCCCTCGAAGTTTCTCCCGATCGCCAAGAGGCGCTCGCGATGCGCTGGATCGTCAACGCCGCCCGCGGTCGTCGCGGCACCCCGATGCACATCGCCCTCGCCAACGAGATCCGTGATGCGAGCACGAATCAGGGCGTGGTCGTCCGCAAGCGCGACGAGACCCACAAGATGGCCCAGGCCAACCGTGCCTTCGCCCACTTCCGCTGGTAATCCTTTTCCTTTGTCCGCTCCGGTGCCTGCCGTCCTACAGTCCCCCTCGAAATCGATGAGTGCTGGCCACAATCATCCCGAACGTGCGTTTCCGCTGGAGCGGACCCGCAACATCGGGATTGCGGCCCACATCGACGCGGGGAAAACGACCTTGACCGAGCGCATGCTGTTCTACACGGGGTCGATCCACAAGATCGGGGAGGTCCATGACGGCCAAGCCACGACCGACTGGATGGAGCAGGAACGTGCCCGCGGCATCACGATCACTTCCGCCGCGGTGACTTGCGAATGGAAGCAGTCCGAGGAGGTCGGGGTCTATAAATCGGCCGCCGGTGTCCGCCACCGGGTCAATATCATCGACACGCCCGGTCACGTCGACTTCACCGCCGAGGTGGAGCGTTCCCTCCGGGTGCTCGACGGTGCCATCGTCGTCTTCTGCGGCGTGGCCGGGGTCCAGCCGCAATCCGAGACGGTCTGGCGCCAGGCGAACAAATACGGTGTTCCCCGCCTCGTCTTTGTCAACAAGATGGATCGCGTCGGTGCCGACTTCAACGCCGTCATCGCCGATGTCCGCGCCAAGCTTGGTGCCAACGCCCATCCGATCCTGATCCCGATCGGTTCTCAGGAGACGCTCAAGGGCCAGATCGACATCATCAATCTCAAGGCTGTCCTTTACTCGGACAATGATCTGCTCGGTTCGACCTACGAGGTGACCGAGTTGACCGACGACCAGCTCGAGTTGGCCCAGACGGCCCGCAAGTCCCTTCTCGAGGCCCTCGCCGACGTCGATGACGAGCTCGGCATGATGTATCTCGACGAGGCCGAGATCCTTCCCTCCCACATCAAGGCCGCCCTCCGCCGCGCCACCATCGCCAACACGATCGTTCCGGTGATCGGCGGGTCCGCCTTCAAAAACAAGGGCATCCAGTATCTCCTCGATGCCGTTGTCGATTACCTTCCCAGCCCGGTCGAGATCCCCGCGGCCAAGGGCATGAAGCGGGACGACGAGTCCGCCACGCTCGAGGCTCCCGCGAGCGACAGCGGCCGGTTCTGCGCCCTCGCCTTCAAACTCTGGTCCGACAAGTTCGTGGGCAAGCTCGTTTTCATCCGGGTCTACTCGGGAACCGTTTCGAAGGGAGACAAGATCTTCAATTCCCGCACCGGCCGCGCCGAGCGGATCGGGCGCCTCATCCAGATCCAGTCGAACGACCACAAGGACATCGAGACCTGCTACGCCGGCGACATCGCCGCGATCGTCGGGCCGAAAAACGTCCGCACCGGCGACACTCTCCACGTCGAGGGATTCGACATCATGCTCGAACCTCCGGCCTTCCCCGAGCCGGTCATTTCGATGGCGGTCGAGCCGAAGACCACGGCCGATTCCGACAAGCTCTCCGAGGCGCTCCAGCGTCTCGCCGAAGAGGACCCCACCTTCGTGGTCTCGCGGAACGAGGAAACCGGCCAGACCCTGATCGCGGGGATGGGCGAACTTCACCTCGAGATCATCCAGTCGCGCCTGCTTTCCGAGTTCGGCGTGCGCACCAACGCCGGCAAGCCGCAGATCGCCTACCGTGAGGCGGTGACGAAACCGGCCCGCGGCGAATACAAGCTCATCCGGCAGACCGGTGGCAAGGGCCAATATGGCCATGTCATCCTGCGCCTTTCCCCCAACGAGCGGGGCAAGGGTTTCACCTATGCCAATCTCGTCACCGGCGGGGAGATTCCGAAGGAGTTTCTCGGTGCGTGTGAGACCGGAGTCCGCGAATCGCTCACCAACGGAACGATTCTCGGCTACCCCGTCGTCGATGTCCACGTGGACCTCATCGGAGGCTCCAGTCACGACGTCGACTCCAACGAGCCCGCCTTCAAGATCGCCACGATTCTCGCGATGCGCGAGGCCATCGCCTCGGCCGCTCCCGCGCTCCTTGAGCCGGTCATGGCGGTCATTGTCGATGTCCCCGACGAATACCAGGGGGATCTCATCGGCGACCTCAACCGGCGCCGCGGTCGCATCGCCGAGGTCGATTCGCGCAACGGACTCTCCCAGATCAAGGCCGAGGTCCCGATGGCCGAAATGTTCGGCTATGCCACCGACATGCGGAGCCTTTCCAAGGGGCGCGCGAGCTTCTCGATGGAACCGCTCCGCTTCGAGGAAGTGCCCGCCGCGATCGTCGATCGAATGACCGCCCAGTATGTCTGACCCGCGGCACCTCCCGAACCAACGACTCAAGAATCTACCGAAGCCCTTTTCGCCCAACCGAATTCAACCTCAACGGACCAACTGACATGCAGGGACAAAGTATCCGAATCCGCCTCCGGGCCTACGACTCCAGGCTTCTCGACAAGTCGACCTCCGACATCGTCGAAACGGCGAAACGCACCGGTGCCCGCGTGGCCGGTCCGATTCCGCTGCCGACCCGTATCGAGAAGTTCAGCGTGAACCGTTCCCCCCACGTCGACAAGAAGTCGGCCGAGCAGTTCGAGATCCGCACCCACAAGCGCCTCCTCGACATCGTTGAGCCCACCGCCCGGACCGTGGATGAGTTGAAAAAGCTCAACCTCCCCGCCGGCGTTGACATCACCATCAAGATCTGACGGTTCCCGCATTCCCGAACCTTCAGCCAAGTTTAGCCAGGACGACTGCAATGAGCATCGGATTAATTGGAAAGAAAGTCGGCATGACCCGCATCTTCAACGACGCGGGCGAGGCCATCGCCGTGACCGTCATCGACGTGAGCGACAACGTCTTCCTCCAGAAGAAAACGACGGAAAAAGACGGCTATGCCGCCGTGCAGGTCGGATTCGACGACCAGAAGGAAGCCCGTCTCACACGCGCCGAAGCCGGCCACCTCAAGGCGAGCGGCTCGAAGCCGAAGCGGAAGATCCTTGAGTTCCGCGTTGAGAAGGACGACCAGCTTCCCGAGGTGGCCCATCCCGGACTTGATCTCTTCGCCGAGGGGCAATGGGTCGACGTGATCGGCTCCAGCAAGGGCAAGGGCTTCCAAGGCTCGATGCGACGCCACAATTTCGGCGGCCAACCGCAGGCCCACGGCCACATGATGCACCGCCGGACGGGGGCGATCGGCTGCCGCTCGACCCCGGGCCGTGTCTGGAAGGGGCAGAAGATGCCCGGACAACAGGGCAACGACCGCATCACCGTGCAGAATCTCAAGATCGTCCAGCGCCGTCCCGACGACAATGTCATTCTCGTGAGCGGCGCCGTCCCCGGTGCCAAGGGGGGATACGTCGTGATCCGCCCCGCGAAGAAAAAGGAGGCTCCGGTTCAGAACCTCAAGGCCGGTGCGGAAGCCAACGCCGGGGCCGCCGCCGAAGGCTGATCCCCTCGCGAGAACCCATTGACCGAAACGAAGAACGACCATGGCAGCCAAGACTTTCAATCTCGAAGACGCGAAAAGCGCGAGCATCTCCCTCGTGGAGGAAGCGGATCGCGGAAACCAGGCCGTCCACGATGTCATCGTGGCGATGCATGCGAACCGCCGCAGCGGTTCGGCCAACACGAAGACCCGCGGTGAGGTTTCCGGAACCGGCAAGAAGCCCTTCAAGCAAAAGGGAACCGGCCGCGCCCGTCAGGGGGGCAACAATCCGCCGCACCATTGTGGTGGCGGCGTGGCCTTCGGCCCCCGTCCCCGCGACTACTCGAAGAAGGTGAACCGTGCAACCCGTCGCCTGGCCTTTTCCAAGGCCCTCACCGCCCGGATCGCCGCCGGTGACGTCCTGACCGTCCCCTCCTTCGCGATCGCCGACGGCAAGACGAAGTCCTTCGTCAAGCAGGTCCACGATCTCGCCGGAGACGTGAAGCGTGTCCTTGTCGTCGGGTCCGGCTTTACCGAGGAAACCAAGCGCGCCGCGCGTAACAGCCAGTCGGCCCTGCTCATCTCGGCCGACGAGGTCAACACCGAGCAACTCCTCCACTACAGCAAGATCGTCGTGGTCGAATCCGCCCTCGAAACCCTGGCCGGCCGCACCGGCAACTGAACCGGAGCACAGGAATCCACATGAAAGACATTTTCCAAGTCATTGACACGATCCAACTCAGCGAGAAGGCGACCCTTCTCACCGAGAAGCAGAACGAGTACGTCTTCAAGGTGAACCCGAAGGCGAACAAGCTCGAGATCAAGCAGGCCGTCGAGAAGCTCTTCGGGAAGAAGGTCGCCGACGTCCGCACCGCGAACTACGACGGCAAGAAGAAGCGCGAGCGCCGCGCCGACTTCGGCCGCACCAAGCACTGGAAAAAGGCCTTTGTCCGCCTCGCGGACGGGGAAACCATCGAATTTGTCTAACCGTCCACTCTTGAACGAGCCATGGCTTTGAAATCCTTCCGTCCCATCACGCCGCCGAGCCGCTACAAGCTTCTCCCCGATTTCGAGGAGATCACCGCCTCGTCGCCCGAGAAGAGCCTCTGTCGTCCCCTCAAGAAGTCGGGCGGCCGGAACAACAACGGGCGCATCACCTGCCGTCACCGCGGGGGGGGGCACAAGCGCCAGTATCGTCTCATCGACTTCAAGCGCAATCGCCGCGACGAGGCGGCCAAGGTCCTGACGATCGAATACGATCCCAACCGCAGTGCCCGGATCGCCCTCATCGAATATGCGGACGGCCAGCGTTCCTACATTCTCGCCCCGCGCGGTCTCGAGGTCGGCGCCCAGGTCATCGCCGGTGAAAACGCGCCCATCAAACCCGGGTGTGCCCTTCCCCTCGGCAGCATTCCGACGGGATCGACGGTGCACAACGTGGAGATCACCCCCGGCCGCGGCGGCCAGATCGCCCGAAGCGCCGGGCAGAGCTGCATCCTTTCCAACCGCGAGGGCAACTACGCCCTGATCAAACTGCCCTCCGGGGAAATCCGGAAGATCCACACCAGCTGCTACGCCACGATCGGCACGGTCGGCAATGTCCAGCACGAGCAGGTCGTGAGCGCCAAGGCCGGCCGGACCCGCTGGCTCGGAGTCCGTCCCACCGTCCGCGGCATGTGCATGAACCCGGTCGACCACCCGAACGGCGGTGGTGAGGGCAAGTCCAAGTCGGGTGGGGGACGCCAGCACCTCAAGAGCCCCTGGGGCCACGCGAAGGGTCAGAAGACCCGCCAGAAATACAAGGGCAGCGACAATTTCATCGTCGAGCGCCGCAAGGCCAAGAAGCGCCGCCGCTGATCCACCCAAACCAACTGCAGAGAGAACTCGATTATGGCTCGTTCACTGAAAAAAGGTCCCTTCGTGGATCACAAGCTCCTGATCAAGATCGACGACATGAACGCGTCGGGCCAGAAGCGTCCGATCAAGACCTGGTCGCGCCGCTCCATGATCACTCCCGATTTCGTCGGCCACACCTTTCTGGTCCACAACGGCAAGGAGTTCAACTCCGTCTTCGTCACCGAGAACATGGTCGGCCACAAGCTCGGCGAGTTCTCCCTCACCCGGAAATTCGGCGGCCACAGCGGCCACAATCCGAAGATCAAGTCCTGAGGCCCCGTTCGTGTCGAGACTCATCCACCGTTTCACTTTCCCCATGGTCCTCCCGTCCTCCATCCAGCGTCTCGTGCGCCCTGCCCTTGCGGTGGCGATCGCGGGCGCGTGTCTGGTTGGATCCGTGGGAGCCCAGGAGGTGAAGGAGGAGACCGTGGAGGTCCGCGAACTCCGCGCCGCCCTCAAGGTGGCCCGGGAGCAGGTCGAGTTGGGTCGCATGCAGGCCGAGGAGACCGAAGCCCAGCGCAAGGCTCTCGTCGAAAGTCTCGCCGAAGCCGTGCGGGTGAGCGAAGAGCAGACCGCCGCTTCCCGCGAAACCGAACTCAGGCTCCAGGCCCTCGGGGTCGATCTCATCTCCCGCGACGGCAACTCGCTCGAACAGCGCCTTCTCAAGGCAGTCCGCGACCTCGACATCGCCCAGCAGGAGATCGAGCGCCAGTCGAGCGCTCTCCGTCGCCTCGGCGAATCCTGCCTCAAGGTCCTCAATTCCGCTCCCTCCCTCGACGCGAAGGTTCGCGCCGAAGCCGAGGCATCCCTCGCCGCGTCGAATGCCGCCCTCGCCCCGCTCGCGAAACCGAAGGACGACGCCGCCGGGCTTGACGGCGCCCGCGTCGTCAGTATCGATCGCTCCATCGGCCTCGTCGTCTTCGATGCCGGACAGTCCGCCGGTCTCCGCGTGGGCACCCCCGTCGCCGTCCTCCGTGGCGAACGCACTCTTTATTCCGCCCTGGTCGTCGACGTGCGTGACACCATCACTGGAGCGGTCCTCCAGGAACGCCTCGGGGACTCCGGAGATGTGGAAGTCGGAGACGGGATTCGTCTCCTCCCCGAAAACAACCCTTTGTAAGCGATCAACCTCACCGAATCCATGGACGTCATCTCGACCTACAAGTATGCCCGGATTTCCGCCCGCAAGGCCCGCGATGTGGCCCGGGAAATCCAGGGGCTTCCCGTCTCCGCCGCGCTCGACCTGCTCAACTTCACCCCCCGGAAGGGAGCCCTTTTCTTCTCGAAGACCGTGAAGACCGCCCTCGCCGATGCGGAAAACAATTTTGAACTGTCCGTTGACGGGCTTTTCGTGAAGAGCGCCGTGGTCGGCGAAGGCCCGACCTTCAAGCGTTTCAAGGCCCGTGCCCGCGGATCGGCCGGTCCCATTCGCAAGCGCACCAGCCATCTCACCGTGATCCTCTCCAACGAGGGCGGACCCGAGGAAAAGTCCACCGCCAAATCCGGTGGAACGAAGTCCGCGAAGCAGGGGAAGGGCGCAAAGAAGGCCTCCGCTGAAAAAGCCTCAAGCACCGGGGTTGACGAAGGGCTCGGGATGGTTTACAGCTCCCCCCCCGCCGAGGTTGACGATCTCAAGCTGCTCAGCGGAGTGGGTCCCGTTCTCGTCGAGAAACTCAACTCCGCCGGTGTTTACCGCTTCGAGCAGATCGCGAACTGGACCGAAGCGAATGTGCGTGCCTTCGACGAGCTTCTCTCGCTGAAGGGGCGCATCGGGAAGGATGGCTGGGTCGCCCAGGCGAAAGGCCTCCTCGAGGAAAAGAACAGCAAGTGATCCAACAGCAATCCGACATTTCATTATGGGACAGAAAGTACATCCGATCGGTTTCCGGCTTGCCGTCAGCAAGGACTGGCAGTCGCGCTGGTATGCTCCGCAGGGCGACTATGCCGACCAGCTCCACGCCGACCTCAAGGTTCGCCGTTACCTTGAGAGCCGCCTCCAGAAGGGCGCCGTTTCGCGGGTTATCATCGAACGGGCTTGGAACAGCGTCCGCGTTACCCTCCATACTTCCCGCCCCGGACTCATCATCGGCAAGCGTGGCCAGGAGATCGAGGTGATGACCGCCGACATCAGCCGCATGTGCAACGGTGCCCAGGTCAAGATCGACATCAACGAGATCCGCCAGCCCGAGCTCGACTCCTCCTGGGTGGCCGCGCAGGTCGCGACCCAGTTGGAGCGCCGCGTCTCCTTCCGCCGCGCCATGAAGCGGGCCATTCAGACTGCGATGGACTTTGGTGCCGAGGGGATTCGGATCCGCTGCGCGGGTCGTCTCGGCGGAGCCGACATCGCCCGTTCCGAAGCCTACCGCGAGGGCAAGGTTCCCCTCCAGACGCTCCGTGTCCCGATCGACTACGGCTTCGCTGAAGCCGAGACGACCTGGGGGATCATCGGGGTCAAGGTCTGGATCACGAAAAAGGACGAGGTTCCCGGCGAGGGCCCGAAGCGTCCCCGCCGCGAAGGCCCCCCCCGTGGCCAGGGAGGTCCCCGTCCCCCGCGCCGCGAACCCGGCGGAGCCTGAACCCAGCCACGCCATCCGACCGACGCCAACGTTAATCATTTTCCAGGAGAGAAGCCATGCCCCTGATCCCAAAACGAGTGAAGTTTCGCAAGACCCACCGCGGCAGCCGCGCGGGGAACGCGACCCGCGGCACCAAGGTGAGTTTCGGTGAATTCGGACTCCAGTGCCTTGGCCGCGGTTGGATCACCAACCGCCAGATTGAAGCCTGCCGTATTTCGGTCAACCGCTACCTCAAGCGGAAGGGCAAGGTCTGGATCCGCATTTTCCCCCACAAGCCGGTCACGGCACGCCCACCGGAAACCCGGATGGGCAAGGGGAAGGGTCCCGTCGACACCTGGGTGGCCGTGGTCCGTCCCGGCACCATGATGTTCGAGATTTCCGGGGTTCCGGAGTCCTCCGCCAAGGAGGCGTTCCGCCTCGCCGCCAACAAGCTCGGAATCCGCTGCCGCTTCGTGAGCCGCGCCGAACAGTAATCCCTTTCACCTTTTTTGAGGAGACCAGCGATGTCCAAGTCCACCAAGAAACTCAGCGAACTCAGCACTGACGAGCTTTCGACCCGCCGCCGCGAATTGAAGGAAGAGTCCCTCATGCTCCGCGTCCAAAAGGAAGCCGGCCAGCTCGAGAACCCTTCCCGTATCCGCCAGGCCCGCCGCGAAGTGGCTCGCATCGAGACCCTCCTCACCGCGAAGCGCGCGCAGCGTGCCTGAGGCTTGAAGCCTGATTGATTCCAACCTTTTTCCAGCCCCAACGATGAGCGACACCGAAAACAAGAGCGAAGCCGGACTCCGCAAAACCCGCGTCGGCGTGGTCACCTCCGACGCCATGCAGAAGACCATCGTGGTCGAAGTCCGCCGCCGTGTCCCGCACCCCCGTTTCAAGAAGATCGTGAAGCGCACCTCCACCTTCTTCGCCCACGACGAAAACGGCGAGGCCAAGGTGGGAGACCGCGTTCTCATCGAAGAAACCCGCCCTCTCAGCAAGAAAAAGTGCTGGAAGCTGAAGGAGGTCCTCTCGCACTGAGACTGGACCCTCAGCCCTGTTTACACCGAACTCCCAACCCCTTCCCAACGCCATGATCCAGATGGAATCCAAGGTGCAGGTGGCCGACAACACCGGCGCCCGCGTCGCCAAGATGATCGGTGTGATCGGCACCCGCTCGCGCCACGCCAACATCGGCGACATCGTCACCGCCCACATCCGCGAGTCGATCCCGACCGCCAACGTGAAGAAGGGCGACGTCGTCCGTGCCGTGGTCGTGCGCACCTCCGCGCCGATCCGCCGCAGTGACGGCTCGGTCCTGCGCTTCGACAACAACGCCATCGTCATCATCGACAAGGACAAGAATCCCAAGGGCACCCGCATTTTCGGACCGGTCGCACGCGAGCTCCGCGAGAAGAACTTCATGAAGATCGTCTCCCTCGCCCCCGAGGTCCTCTAACCGATATCCAATCCGCAACGGGCAATCAGACCATGGCCAAGCGAGTCAAAACCCACGTCAAGAAGGGCGACGAAGTCGTCGTGATCTCCGGCAACCACAAGGGGGAGAAGGGCAGGATCCTCCAGGTGTTCCCGACCAAGTCCCAAGTGCTGGTCGAGGGAGTCCGCATCATCAAGAAACACGCCCGCCCGACCCAGGATCGTCCCGAGGGGGGCATCCTCGAAAAGGAGGGGCCGATCCACATCTCGAACGTGAAGCGGCTCGCCGAGGCCGATGCCAAGTAATTCAACGCCTCTCGAATCAAGGCCCTAGTCAACGTTATGGAACCCGCGCTCAAGACGATTTACAAGCAGAAGGTCGTGCCAGGTCTTCAGGAGAAGTTCTCCTACGACAACGTGCACCGCATCCCCGCGATCGAGAAGGTGGTGCTCAACGTCGGTTTCGGCAAGGCCGAGGACCGCAAGGCCGCCGCTGAGGCGGTGATCGAGGATCTCGGGAAGATCACCGGCCAGCGCGCCGTGACGACGAAGGCCCGCACCGCGATTTCGAACTTCAAGTTGCGGGTCGGCGATACCATCGGTGCCAGGGTCACCCTGCGTGGTCCCCGCATGTGGGAATTCCTCGACCGCTTCATCAACGTGGCCGCCCCCACCATCCGCGACTTCCGCGGTCTTCCCACCAAGTCCTTCGATGGACGCGGGAACTACACCTGTGGCGTGACCGACCACACCATTTTCCCCGAGATCGAGCTCGACAAGGTAACCCGCACGATCGGTTTCGATCTCACCATCGTCACCTCCGCCGCCACCGACCAGGAGGCGCGTGAACTCCTCAAGCTCCTCGGATTCCCCTTCCGCAAGTCCGGCGCCGCCGCCTGATCCCACCCCGCACCGATTCACCCTTCAAACTCCGGAACCATGGCCGTCGTCACCGATCCCATCTCTGATTTCCTCTCCCGCTTCAAGAACGCCGCGAAGGCTCACAAGGAGGACTTCAGCGCTCCTTACTCCCGGGTAAAGGAGGAAATCGCCCGTATCCTCAAGGAGGAGGGCTACCTCTGGTCCTTTGAAAAAGTGGGGGAGGGGCCCCGCGCCACGATCAAGGCCAAGCCGCGCTATGCCGGGACCACGCCGGCGCTCAAGGATGTCAAGCGCGTCAGCCGTCCCGGTCTCCGCCGCTACGTCGGCTGCGAGGAGATCCCCAAGGTCCTCGGCGGGATGGGCATCGCGATCGTCTCCACCCCAAGGGGTATCATGGCGGGTCACACGGCCCGCAAGCACAATCTCGGTGGCGAACTCCTCGCCCTTGTCTGGTAAGGTCCAGGTCCCGGAAAACGGAATTTCCAACCACGCAAAGTCATGTCGCGTATCGGTAAAAAGCAGATTACTCTCCCGGAAAAGGTGGAGATCAACATCCAGGATGGCCGGGAAGTCTCCGTGAAGGGACCCAAGGGCCAGCTGCAGTGGACCCTCCCCGGCGGGCTCGGGATCGAGAAGGACGGCGGCACCGTTACGGTGACGCGCAGCTCCGAGGACCGCGAGGTCCGCGCGATGCACGGCACCGCCCGCAGCCTCGTCTCCAACATGATCGAGGGCGTGGTGAAGGGCTTCATCAAGGAGCTTGAAATCATCGGCGTGGGATTCCGTGCCGCGGTCAAGGGCAAGGCCCTCGACCTCAGCCTCGGCTTCTCGCACCCCGTCCTTCACCCGATCCCGGACGGCATCGCCGTGACCGTGGAAAACAACACCAACATCAAGATCGAGGGCATCGACAAGCAACTCGTCGGCCAGTTTGCCGCCGATGTCCGGTCCTACTACCCGCCGGAGCCCTACAAGGGCAAGGGCGTTCGCTACAAGGGCGAGCGCGTCCGCCGCAAGCAGGGCAAGAGCGTCAAGCGTTAATCAACCATCCGGAGACACCCACCATGAGCCTCTACATCCGCAAACAGGCCCGCGCCAAGGTGCGCCGCCGCATCCGGAAGAAAATCTCCGGCACGGCCGAGCGTCCGCGCCTCGCCATTCATTTCTCGAACCAAAACGTTTACGCCCAGTTGATCGACGACGTCACCGGCCGCACTCTCGCCGCCGCTTCGACGGTGGAGAAGGGAATCTCCGGGAAGGGCGCGAACCAGGCCGCCGCCGCGATGGTCGGCGAGGCCGTCGCGAAAAAGGCGAAGGCCGCGAATATCGGCGCGGTCGTGTTCGACCGCGGTGGTTTCCCCTATCACGGCAAGGTCAAGGCCCTCGCCGATGCGGCCCGCGAGGCCGGACTCAACTTCTGATGACCGATCTATGAGCGACGAAATTCCCAACGAATCCGCCTCCGGCGAAACCGACGAACTCCCCGCCGCGATCGGGGTTCCCACCGACGATGCGGTCGTCGTGATCGAGGAGGAGCTGGTCGAGGCTGGTGAAGTCCGTTTCGACAAGCTGAAAAGGGCCGAGGAGATTCTCCGCGCCAGTTCGCCGTCCTCCTTCCGCGACGCGGCCGAGAATTCCTTCGAGAAGGTCGTCCACATCAACCGCTGTTCGAAGGTTGTCAAGGGCGGGCGCCGTTTCAGCTTCAGCGCGCTCGTCGTCAGCGGCGATCGCGACGGCCGCGTCGGCTTTGGATTCGGCAAGGCCCAGGAAGTTTCCGAGTGCATCAAGAAGTCGAGCGAGGCCTCGAAGAAGCAGATGATGCCGGTGAACATCACCCACAACACGATTCCGCACCCGGTCATCGGCGAGCACGGCGGAGCTCGCGTTCTCCTTTTCCCCGCCTCCCCCGGAACCGGCCTCATCGCCGGAGGCGGGGTCCGCGCCGTCGTCGAGGCGGCCGGCATCAAGGATCTCCTCGCCAAATCGATGGGTTCCAACAATCCGGCCAATGTGGTCAAAGCCACCCTCCACGCCCTCGAGCAGCTCCGCACCAAGGAGCAGATTTACTCGGCGCGCGGCAAGCGCCTCGCCGACAAGAAGGCCCTCTAATCCCTTTCTCTCCGACGGAGTCACGCATCATGAAACTTCACGAACTGAAACCCAATCCCGGAGCCAAGCACCGCAAACGCCGTCTTGGTCGTGGCGAGAGCTCCGGCCTCGGCAAGACCTCGGGCAAGGGCCACAAGGGTCAAAAGGCCCGTTCCGGTGCTTCCATCCGACCGGGCTTCGAGGGCGGCCAGATGCCGATCGCCCGCCGTCTCCCCAAGAAGGGGTTCAACAACGCCCAGTTCAAGACGCAGTATGCCATCGTCAATCTCTCCGATCTCGAGGCGAAATTCTCCGACGGCGACCAGGTCGATGAAGCGACGCTTCGCGCCGTCGGTCTCGTCAAGGGCGTCTGCGACGGAGTCAAGGTGCTCGGCAACGGCGATCTCAGCCGCAAGCTGACCGTTTCCGTCGACAAGATCTCGGCCGCGGCGAAGGAGAAGGTGGAAAAGGCGGGTGGCAGCGTCGCCTCCTGAGCAACGGCGGCCCCGTCCGCGCTTCGCTCCGGTTTTGCGGCCTGAATGCACCGACCCCTCTCTTCTTTGTTTCCTCCCTCCACCCCCGATGATCTCCGCCTTCACCAACAGCCTCAAGATCCCGGAACTCAGGTCCCGGATCCTTTTCACCCTGCTCGTCGTGGTCATCGTCCGCCTCGGTGCGGTCGTGACTCTTCCGGGTGTTGATGACAACGTCCTCCAGGATTGGTACAAGCAGGTTCAGGAGCAGTCGGAGAACAGCCAAGGTCTCACCGCGGTGCTCGCCCTGATGAACGTGTTCAGCGGCGGCGGCCTCCAGAACTCCGCCCTCTTCGCGCTCGGGATCATGCCCTACATTAGCGCGTCGATCATGCTCCAGCTCCTCACCGCCGTCGTGCCTTCGCTGGGCAAATTGGCGCGGGAGGAGGGTGGGCGTCAGAAGATCAGTCTCTACACGCGGATACTCACCATCGTTCTTTGCCTCTTCCAGGGGTGGATGCTGGCGCAATCCCTCCTCAATCCGGCGGCAAATCCTTTCCTTCGTGACATCGCCGAGGGATCGACGCGGGAACTCGTTCCCGAGGGCGGAACCCTGTTCCTCATCAAGACGGTCATCATCATCACCGCCGGGACCATGTTCCTGATGTGGCTCGGGGACCAGATCACCGAGCGCGGCATCGGCAATGGTGTTTCCATCATCATCACGGTGAACATCATCTACGCGCTTCCCGGAGCGCTTTATCAGGTTTACAACACCTACGTGGCGGGTGCCAACGGAGATCTCCTCAAGCCCTTCCTCCTCGTCGCCCTGCTCGCCTTCCTCTTCTTCGTGGTCGCCGCGGTCATCTCCATCACCCAGGCGCAGCGCCGCATTCCCATCAACTATGCCAAGCAGGTCCGCGGCGGCAAGATGTATGGTGGCCAGACCCAGCATATGCCGCTGAAGGTCAACTACGCCGGCGTCATGCCGATCATCTTTGCCCAGGCCATCCTCATGTTCCCGGGACAGATCATCGGGTGGGCGTTCCCGAACGAGGTCTGGGCGCAGCGTTTGATGAGCATCCTCGGGGGCGGCTCCAACGGGTGGATCTACTACTCCCTCACCGCTCTGATGATTTTCTTCTTCAGCTACTTCTGGGTGGCGACGATGTTCCAGCCGAACCAGATCGCGGACGATCTCAAGAAGAACGGTGGTTACATCCCCGGAGTCCGTCCCGGCAAGCCCACCGCCGAGTTCCTCGACCGCACCATGAGCCGTCTCACCTTCGCCGGCGCGATTTTCCTGACCGTCGTCGCGGTCCTTCCGCCGGTCCTTACCGCTCTCATGGGCGTTCCTCCGTTGGCCGCGCAGTTTTTTGGCGGCACGGGTCTGCTCATCATGGTGGGTGTCCTTCTCGATGTGATGCGCCAGGTGGAAACCCACCTGATCCAGCGCCATTACGACGGATTTCTCCGCAAGGGCCGCATTCGTGGGCGCTTCGATCGTCCGGGGACGGCCGGTTCGGCCGCGAGCGGCAACCAGATTCTCTGGCTTCTCGTCATCGCCGCGGTTCTCATCATCGGCGGTCTTGTCTATTACCAGGTCGCGAACCAGTGAGCGGGTGGTTCCTCCGTTCTCTGCAGGCCCTCATGGCGAAGCGCAAATCCAGGATCCAACTTCGCAGCGGAGGCGACTTGGACGGATTGCGCGAGGCGGGTTCCATCGCCGCGGAGATTCTTGCCCGGACCTGTGCTCTCGTGCGGCCGGGCGTGACGACCGGCGAGATCGACCGTGCCGCCGCCGACCTCATGGCCGAACGCTCCTGCAAAAGCGCCTTTCTCGGCTACCGCGGGTTTCCGGGGCGGATTTGCATCTCGGTGAACGAGGAGGTCGTGCATGGAATCGGAGGTGCCAGGGAGCTTCGCGACGGCGACATCGTCAAGATTGATGTCGGAATTCTGACCCGCGACGGTTGGGTGGGCGACAACGCCAAAACCGTGCCCGCCGGAACGATTTCCGCGGATGCCGCCCGCCTGCTCGCCGCGACCGAGGCCTCCCTCCACGCTGCCATCGACAGAGCCAGGGAAGGGGAGCGACTCTCGGCGGTTTGCTCCGCGGTGGAGAATTTCGTCTCGCCTCTCGGATACACCGTGGTGAAGCAGTTTGTCGGTCACGGGGTCGGACGCAAACTCCATGAGGAACCCCAGGTGCCGAACTACTGGGATCCCGCCGAGATGGCCGGACGCCATTTCAAGAATCCCCATCTGGAGGCCGGTATGGTTCTCGCGATCGAACCCATGGTCAATGCCGGCACCGAGGAGGTCCGCATCCTCGACGACAAATGGACCGTGGTCACCGCCGACCAGGCCTTTTCCGCCCATTTCGAACACATGGTTCTCATCACCGCCGGCGAACCGGAAATCCTCACCCCGAGAGAGCGTGAATTCGCTCCCGTCTCCACCTGATCCGCCGAATCGCGGATCCCGGCAGTTCTGTCAAAAAAACTTTTCAAAAATTGGAAGATTCGAGCAAAGAGCGGTTGCGGGAAATGAAATCTGTAGTAAACATTCCCTCCCCGCGCCAAAAACCCGGCGCGTCGTCCCTTTCCGGGCTCCGGAACCGTTTGGGTTTCCGGGCGTGAACGGGCCGTTTCCTCCGAAGCGCGGCCCCGCTCCCTCAAAGGCGGCAATTATTTTCTCCCATCCCATGAAAGTCAGGCCATCCGTGAAACGTCTCTGCAGCGAATGCCGCATCATCAAGCGGCAAGGGGTGCTTCGTGTCATCTGCACGAATCCGCGCCACAAGCAGCGTCAGGGCTGATTCGAGGGCCTATTCCGTCCAACCCCGCTTGTTATTATGGCACGTCTACTCGGAGTCGAGATCCCCAACGAGAAGCGCATTGAGGCGTCGCTTCCCTACATTTTCGGAATTGGTCCCAAGACCGCGACCAAGATCCTCGAGGAAGCCGGAGTCGATCCCGACGCCCGCACCGGGGAACTCAGCGAAGACCAGATGGCCCGCATCGCCAATGCCATCACCAGCGGCGGCGTGATGATCGAAGGCGATCTCCGCCGTGAGCTCCAGGCCCATCTCAAGCGCCTCACCTCCATCAACTGCTACCGTGGCATCCGTCATCGCCGCGGTCTCCCTGTGCGCGGCCAGCGCACCTCCACCAATGCTCGCACCCGCAAGGGCAAGCGCAAGACCGTCGGGGTCGTCCGCAAGTAATCGTTGAACCTCCTTCCCCCAGAAAGCGATCATGGCTGAAGAAAATCTTTCCGAAGAGAACGTGGCCCCCGCGGCGGTGCCCGCCGAGTCCACCCCGGCTCCGGCCGAGGCCGCAGGCGCTCCCGCCCCCCGCAAGGAGAAGGACCGTCCCCGCACCGCCGAGGATATTTTCCTCGAGATGGAAAGCGCCGAGGGCGTCGAGAAGCCCAAGGTCCTCAAGGCGAAGGGTAGCAAGAACGTCCATTACGGGATCGTCCACGTCGCATCGACCTTCAACAACACGATTGTTTCCGTCTGTGATCAGACCGGCAATGTGATCGGCTGGTCCAGTTCGGGCAAGATGGGTTTCCGCGGTTCGCGGAAGAGCACCGCCTACGCCGCCCAGCTCGTCGCCCAGGATGCCTGCCGCCAAGCCATGGCCCACGGCCTCAAGCAGGCCGAGGTCCGCGTGAAGGGGCCGGGCGCCGGTCGTGAGTCCGCCGTCCGCGCCGTGCAGGGACTGGGTATCGACGTCACCCGCATCAAGGATGTCACCCCGGTGCCGCACAACGGCTGCCGTCCCAAGAAGGCCCGCCGCGTCTGACCTGCCGAACTGCTGAACCGATTTTCCGACCCCCAACCTTTTCCGATCCCATGGCCAGAGACACAGGTCCTACCGACAAGATCAGCCGCCGTTTCGGCGTCCCGCTGTTTGGTCCCTCGAAGGCGCTCGAGCGCCGTCCTTATCCTCCCGGACAGCACGGTCAGCGTGGTGCCCGCAAGAAGCGCAGCGACTACGGGGTCGCGATGAACGAAAAGCAAAAGCTCCGTCTCCAGTATGGCCTGCTTGAAAAGCAGTTTCGCCGCTATTACGACGAAGCCCACCGCCGCCGCGGCATCACCGGCGACATCCTCGTCCAGCTCCTCGAGACCCGACTTGACAATGTCTGCTACCGACTCGGTCTCGGCAACACCCGCCGCGCCGCCCGCCAGCTCGTCGGGCACGGCCACGTCAAGGTGAACGGTCGCCGCGTCGATGTTCCCTCCTATTGCGTGAAGCCCGGCGACGTCATCAGCGTCGTGGAGGCCGGTCGCTCGCAGCAGCTTGGCAACCGCTCCACCGATCTGACCCAGATCCGTCCCGTCATGGACTGGCTTTCCTTCGACCGCGAGAAGCTCACCGGCACGGTGAACCGCCTTCCCGAGGCCGACGAGATCGACACCATGGTGAACGTCCAGCTCGTCGTCGAGCTCTACTCCCGGTAAGCGGACTCCCATCCCCCCTTCAAAACCATGTGACCCTCGGTGTCCCCGCGATCTCCGAAGGTCACATTTTTTTTGGCCGCGGGAAGAGAGAAAGCCAACTTCCGATCCAGATTCCAGTCGACGCCCTCATTTGATCATGAACATCCGCTCTCTTCTCACCGTTCTGTGCGTCTGTCTCCTTGGCTCCGGTGTCATGCGCGGCCAGGAGGCAACGACGCGCCCCCAGGAGGAAACCGTCGAGGTCAAGGCCCGCAAGCTGATGGAAACCTACAAGGGTTCCCTCGTCGTCGTCACGGCCAAGGGCATGCTCAAGGCGAAGACCTCCGGCGAACCCCTCCCGGACCGCGACCAGCAGCGCCGCACCCTCGGCGTCACGATCGGTGACGACGGGCTCCTCGTCGTTTCGAATTCCGCGATCGACGCCGCCGTCGGCCTGCAGGGCCAGCAGGCGAAGATGGAGGAAAAGATCGTCACGATCCAGTCCGCCAGCACCGAGTTCTCCGGTGTCGAGATCAGCTACGGCGACACCACCCTGCTCCACGGGAGGGTCGTGCGCCAGGATGTCGAGGCCGATGTCGCCTTCATCCTGCCCGACGAGGCCGAGGTCAAGGCGCTCAACAAAAAGTTCGAGAAGGTCGATCTCTCCCAGTTCGCGGCCACGGCCGAGGCCGCCGACAGGGTCGTCGGTCTTTCGCGTTCCTCCGCCGTCTACGGTTACATGCCCACCCTCGTGATGGGCCGCATCACCGGCGTCTTCAAGGGCGAGCGCACCTTCTTCGTCACCGACGCCGGCACCGCCCAAGGCGTGCCCGTCTTCACCATCGACGGCAAGCCCGTCGGGATCACCGTGGTGCGGATCATCGAGGGCCAACCCTCCGGGGTTCTCGGCACCCTCTCGGCCGGCTCCATCCAGGTCATGGCGAATCTCGCCCGCGAGGCCGCGAAGGCGAAGTGATCGCGAACCCGGGAGGGTCGGCTCCGCGAACCGACCCTCTTCATTGCCACGGCCATGATCACCGCCTACGAACGGCTCCTCGCTCTCGGACGGGAGCTCCAGTTGGTCAATGACTCCGCCGCCCTCCTCGGGTGGGACCAGGAGGTGCTCCTTCCCAAAAACGGGATCGCCTACCGCGCCGAGCAGATGTCGTGGTTCAGCGGCTACCTGCACGAGCGCTTCACCGCCGACGAGGTCGGTGGATGGATCGCCGAGGCCGAGGCCGCGCACGCCGGCACCGCCGATCCCGTCATCGCCGCGAACCTGCGCGAATGGCGTCACGATTACGACCACGCCACCTGCCTGCCGACGAAGCTCGTGCAGGATCTCGCCGAGGTCCGCGTCCACGCCCAATCGGCCTGGGCCGAGGCCCGCAAGGAATCGGATTTCTCCCACTTCGCCCCGCATCTCGCGAAGCTCATCGACCTGACCCGCGAGCACGCCGAGCGATGGGGTTACGACGATTGCCTCTACGACGCCCTCCTCGACCGCTTCGAGCGCGGGGCCACGACCCGCCGCCTCGCCGTGACCCTCGGCGGACTGCGCGAGGCCCTCGTTCCCGTGGTCGAGGCCGCGACCTCGCGCGGCACCGACGACCGCGCCCGCCTCGCCGGCCACTATCCGGTCGAGCGGCAACAGGCCTTCAACCGCGAGGTCGCCGAGTCGATCGGCTTCGATTTTGATGCCGGCCGCATCGACACCGCCGTGCATCCCTTCTGTTCGGGCATGGCGCCGTATGACACCCGCCTCACAACCCGCTACGACGAATCGGATTTCCTCAGTTCCCTCTTCGGCGTGCTCCACGAGGCCGGCCACGGACTCTACGAGCAGGGCCTGCCGAAGGAATGGCGCGGGCAACCCGTCGGCAACTCCGTCTCCCTCGGCGTCCACGAATCGCAGTCGCGTCTCTGGGAGAATCACGTCGGACGCAGCCGTCCCTTCTGGGAACGCTGGCTCCCGCGCGCGGCCCATTATTTCCCCCATCTCGCCGCCCTCACTCCCGACGACCTCTACGCCGCGGTGAACCAGGCCGAGCGCAGCCACATCCGCGTCGAGGCCGACGAGGTCACCTACGACCTGCACGTCCTCCTCCGCTTCGAGTTGGAACGCGCCATCTTCGCCGGAGAGCTCGCCCTCGCCGACGTCCCCGCCGAGTGGAACCGCCGCTTCGAGTCCTTCTTCGGACTCCCCGTGAAGAACGACGCCGAAGGCTGCCTGCAGGACATCCACTGGAGCATGGGCATCTTCGGCTATTTCCCGACCTACAGCCTCGGCAATCTCAACGCCGCCCATCTCGCGTGCGCCGCGATGCGGCAGGACGCGGCCATCGCCGACGGGTTCGCGCGGGCGGACTACGCGCCCCTCCTCGCCTGGATGCGGAAACACATCCACGAGGCCGGCAGCCTCCATCTGCCCGACGACCTCGTCACCCGTGCCGCGGGCGAGCCCGTCACGCCCGACGCGCTTGTCGCCCACCTGCGCGAGCGCTATCTCCGCGAGGGCTGAGACCGCGGCGCCGGATCCTCTTTTTCTCCACCGATGCGCGCGATCCTCTGCACCGTTCTCCTCCTCACCGCGTCGTCCCTCGTCGCCCAGGACCGCGCCGCGTTGTTCGCCGAAGCCGCCGCCGCGAAAGTGCGTCCCGCACCGACCGTGCGCGGGGATGACATGGAGTGGTACTTCCCGACCCGCGAGGTGAAACATCTCGCCACCGGACGATTCTGGGAGCAGCCCTGGGAAAGCGTCGCGGCCAACAAGACCGATCCCGTGCCCGGCATCGTCGAATTCCACACCCTGCTGAAGGAGCGCGGCATCCGCCTCCTCCTCGTGCCCGTTCCGGCGAAGGCCTCGATCTATCCCGAGACCCTCGTCAGCGGATTCAAGCCCGGCGAGGTCGCCGCGCTCGTGCCCTTCCTGCAGCGCATCGCCGAGGCCGGCGTCGAGGTCCTTGATCTCGAGCCCGTCCTCCTCACGGCCCGCGCGGACCATCCCCACGAGTTCCTCTACTGCCGCCAGGACGCGCACTTCTCCCCCGCGGGGGCCGCCCTCATCGCGCGGACCATCGCCGCCGCGGCCCCGCTCGAGGGCGCGAAAGGCCCCGGTCCCTTCCAGCCTGCCGAGGAGGAGCGTCTCACCTTCATCGGAGACCAGATCTCCGGAAGCGAGTGGGAGGGCCTCGTCCCTCCGGAGACCCTTCCCGTGCGCAAGGTCGGTGCCGCCGGTGTCCCCGGCGTCGCCCCCGATCCGGCGAGCCCGGTCCTCCTCCTCGGCGACAGCCACACCCTCGTCTTCCACGAGGGCAAGGAAGGCGGCATGCACTGCGCCGGTGCCGGCGTCCTCGACCACCTCGCCCTCGCCTACGGGCTCGCGCCCGACCTCGTCGGCGTGCGCGGCTCCGGTCTCGTCCAGGCGCGCAAGCAGCTCTTCTACAAGGCCGCCGCCGCGCCGGGCTACTGGGATTCGAAAAAGCTCGTCGTCTGGCTCTTCAGCGCCCGCGAGTTCACCCAGTCGACCGACCGGCCCGTCACGATCCCGCTGACCCGTTGAGGCGGCTCATGGCTTGACTCGTTTCGAAGCAACCGTCATCCTCGCGCGATGCACGGAAGAGTCCTCGCCGTCGTCCTCGCTGCGATTCCCGTCCTCGGCCGAGCCGATCCCGCCGCCGAGGCGGTCGCCTACCACCGCGATTTCCAGGGCGAAGGCGAGGGGATCGTCATCGCCACCGTGGCGGAGGGGGCCGTCGCCTTCGCCCGGGCCGGACACCTCAGGACCAGTGGTCCGCCGGTGGACGAGGACACCCTCTTCGAGACCGGCTCGATCACCAAGGTCTTCACCGGCATCCTCCTCGCCGATGCGGTGGGAAAGGGGAAGGCCGCCCTCGACGACTCCATCGCCAGCCACCTTCCCGCGGATCTGCTCGGCGCCGATTCGCCGCTCCGGCAGGTGACCCTCCTCGACCTCGCGACCCACACCTCGGGTCTGCCGCGCCTTCCCGCGAACTTCGCGGAGGGCGCGAATCCGAAGGATCCCTACGCCACCTACTCGGTCGACCGGCTTTACGAATGCTTGAAGGATTTCAAGGAATCCGACTTCCAGAAACGCGGACAGACCCTCTATTCGAATCTCGGCGCCGGACTCCTCGGCCACCTCCTCGAGCGCATTTCCGGACAGCCCTACGAGGCACTCGTCCGCGAGACGATCTTCGAGCCGCTCGGGATGAAGTCCTCTTTCGTGCAACGGCGACCGGACAGCGTTCCGGCGGAATTCCGCGAGCGTCTCGCGACCGGACACAGCGGAGGCAAAGAGACCCCCCATTGGCATGCCGACGTCCTTTGCGGCGCCAGTGCCATCGTCTCGACCGCGCGGGATCTCGCCACCTTCGCTTCGGCCCATTTCTCACCCGACACCCCCGCGTCCCTCCGGGCCGCGATCGAGCTCGCCGCGAAGCCGAATCGCGGCGAGGTCGGGCTGGGCTGGTTCGTGGCGAAGGACGGGCTTTGGCACGACGGCGGCACCGGAGGCTTCCGCAGCCAGTTGCGCCTCTCCCGTCCTTACAAAACCGCCACGATCCGTCTCATGAACGCAATCGGAACCCTCTCCGGAGAGGAGACACGCGGCGAGGTCGGGGAGCTTTCCGGGTTTTGGCAGGGCACCCTCGACGTGGGAGCGGCGAAGCTGCGGCTCGTCCTCCGCATTTCCGGCGATGGTCGCGTCATCCTCCACAGCCTCGACCAGGGCGGACAGGGATTGCCCGCGGATCGCACCTTCTACGAAGACGGGCGGTTCCGCGCCATTTTCGGGGGCATGGGCGCCCGCTTCGAGGGCACCCGCGAGGGCGACCGTCTCACCGGCACTTGGAGCCAGAGCGGCGAGCTGCTCCTCGTCCTGGAACGCGCCCCCGCGGTTCCCGCCGCGCTCAAGGAGGTCCTCGCCAAAACCATCACCGGCGACCCCGCGCCGATCGACGGATTCTGGTCGGGCTACCTCGGGGGCAAGGCGGGATTGTTCGTCGTGTTCGAGATCGACACCTTCGACGGGGCCTGCGACGCCCGATTCTACAGTCCCGACGAGAGTTCCGAGCCACTCCCCGTCACCCGGCTCTCCTTCGAGGGAGGGCAACTCCTGATCGAGTCCGCCCCGATCAAGGCCGCGTTCGCCGCGCGGCTCGGCGACGACGGCCGGTTGACCGGTGACTGGAAGCAGGGGCCCGTGCCCGTGCCCCTGTCTCTCGTCCGATCTGATACCATGCCGAAGCGGGGGTGACTGGCGTTCCGCGTTCGTTTCGCATGGACCACGGAGCGGGGCCGCCCCCGGCCCCGTTCGCCTGACAAAGGACGCCCATTCGGGGCCGAGGGCGACCCCGCTCCGTGAGACCCCCGCTCCTTGAGTACATCGCTCCTTGTCTCCCCCCCAACATCCCAAACCGCTCATCTCTCACGCGAAAAATTCGGCGATTTCATGGCCGAATCCGGCATCTCTTTTGACTGGTCGCGTCCGGTCCGACGGGCTACAGGTATTGCCCGGTTTTTTTCCGGAAATTCCCCCATGAAGTCGACCCTCGTTTTGCTCTCCGTCCTGCTTGCGGCAGGCGTGTCCCTCACCGCCGCCGACCGCCTCCACCTTCCGCCGAAGGAAGGCACCGCCAACGGCAAGAAGATCGTCCTCGTTTCCGGCGACGAGGAATACCGCACCGAGGAGAGCATGCCCATGCTCGGCAAGATCCTCAGCCAGAAATACGGCTTCGACTGCGTCGTCCTCTTCGCCATCAATCCCGACGGCGGCTACATCGATTCGAACTTCCAGAAGAACATCCCCGGCACCGAGGAGCTCGACAGCGCCGACCTCATGATCATCGGCACCCGCTTCCGCCAGCTCCCCGATGACCAGATCGCGAACTTCGCCGAGTTCCTCAACGCCGGCAAACCCGTCGTCGGCATCCGCACCGCCACCCACGCCTTCTCCGGCGGGGCCAAGACCGGCGAGTTCAAGTGGTCCGAGTTCGGCCTGAAGATCCTCGGGGAAAAGTGGGTCAACCACCACGGCCAGCACAAGAAAGAGGGCACCCGCAGCGTCCCCGTCACCTCGAATGGATCGCACGAGATCATGCGCGGGGTGGGGGAGATCTTCGCCACCACCGACGTCTACGGCATCGCCAATCTCGATCCCCACGCCGTCACCCTCTTCCTCCGCGGTGAAGTCACCGAGACCCTCGATCCCTCGTCCAAGGCCGTCGCCGGGAAAAAGAACGATCCCCAGATGCCCCTCGCCTGGCTCCGCGAATACACCGCGCCCGATGGCAAGACCAAGGGCCAGGCCTTCTGCACCACCCTCGGCGCCTCCGTCGACTTCGACGACGAGGACCTCCGCCGCCTCATCGTCAACACCTCCCTCTTCCTCACCGGCCAGAAAGTCCCCGCCAAGGGCGACGTCGCGCCCGTCGATCCCTTCACCCCCTCCTTCTACAGCGGCCTCGGCAGCGATCATTACAAGAAGATGAACCGCAAGCCCGAGGACTACGCCCTCGGCAAGAGCCCCGCCACCTCCGACCTCAAGATCCCCGCCGTCAACGGCGCGAGCGCCTCCGACAAGGCCGCCAAGAAGGAAGAGAAAAAGCGCCCCGACAACAGCGGCGACGGCGCCCCCCACGCCCCCGAGGTTGATCCCCCGGCCGCGAGCAAGGCCCGGCCCCAGGTCGTCGCCGCCCCCGCCAAGGGCGAGCGCATCGTCCTCATCGGCAACGGCCTCGCCGAGCGCGACGTCTACTACAGCCACCTTGAGACCGAGCTCCACCTCCGCTTCCCCGCCAGCGAACTCTTCTTCCGCAACATGGGCAAGCCCGGCGACACCCCCGGATTCCGGCCCCATCCCTCGCGCGTCTCCCAGTGGGCCTTCCCCGGCGCCGAGAAATTCCACCCCGACAAGACCATCCACAACGGCAAGGGCTTCTTCCCCACCCCCGACCAGTGGCTCCACCATCTGAAGGCCGACACCGTCGTCGCCTTCTTCGGCTACAACGAATCCTTCGACGGGCAGGGCGCCGTCGCCAACTACCAGGCCGAGCTCGAGGCCTTCGTCCAGCACACCCTCTCAAAGGCCTACAACGGCAAGGAAGCTCCCCGCCTCGTCCTCGTCTCGCCCATCGCCTACGAGAACCAGAGCGCCAAACGCGACCTGCCCAACGGCGAGAAGGAGAATGCCAACCTCTCCCTCTACGCCGCCGCCATGCAGGCCGTCGCCAAGAAATACCAGCTCACCTACATCGACCTCTTCACCCCCACCAAGTGCCTCTACGAGACCACCGACGAGCCCTTCACCACCGGCGGCTTCATCCCCACCGAGGACGGATACCGCCAGCTCGCGGAGCTCCTCGCCAACGGCCTCTACGGCGAGACCCCGCGCGTTTCCAAGGCCGACCCCGAGCTCGTCCACGCCGCCGTCAAGCAGAAGGACTGGTTCTGGAACAACGACTACAACATCCTCAACGGCGTCCACACCCACGGCCAGCGCTACAATCCCTTCGGCCCGCAGAATTATCCCGACGAAGTCAAAAAGACCCGCGAGATGGCCGCCCTGCGCGACCAGCTCATCCGCGACGTCGCCGCCGGGAAAAAGACCGACCTCGCCGTCGATGATTCGAAGACCCACCCCCTGCCGTCCGTGGTGACGAACTACCAGCCCAGCGCCAAGAACGGCAGCACCGAATACCTCTACGGCGAGGCCGCCGAGAAATCCCTCACCGTCCCCGAGGGCTACCAGGTGAAACTCTTCGCCTCCGAGAAGGAGTTCCCCAATCTCGCGAACCCCATGCAGCTCTCCTTCGATGACAAAGGCCGCCTCTGGGTCGCCGTCATGCCCACCTATCCCCACTACCGCCCCGGCGACGCCCTGCCCGATGACAAGCTCCTCATCTACGAGGACACCGACGGCGATGGACGCGCCGACAAGGAGACCGTCTTCGCCGACAAACTCCACCTCCCCATCGGCTTCGAGTTCGCCCCCGAGGGCGTCTACGTCTCCCAGGAGCCGAATCTCGTCCTCCTCCGCGACACCAATGGCGATGACCGGGCCGACTCCACCGAGATCCTCCTCGGCGGCTTCGACACCCACGACACCCACCACGCCATCAGCGCCTACACCGCCGATCCCTCCGGCGCCTTCATCCTCTGCGAGGGCGTCTTCCTCCACACCAACGTCGAGACCCCCTACGGACCCGTTCGCGCCGTCGACGGCGGATTCTACCGCTACAGCCCCCAGCGCATGCAGCTCGAGCGCACCGCCCAGCTCTCCATCCCCAATCCCTGGGGCGCCGTGTTTGACCAATGGGGGCAGGACTTCTTCCTCCACACCTCCGGCCCCAGCATGAACTGGATGCTGCCCGTCTCCGTCAAGTCCACCTACGGCAGCAAGACCCCCTCCACCCCCGACCTCGTCCCCAAAGGCCAGAGCGTCCGCCCCACCTCCGGGCTCGAGATCGTCTCCTCCCGCCACTTCCCCGATGCAGTCCAGGGCGACATCGTCCTCTGCAACGCCATCGGCTTCCTTGGCATCAAGCAGCACCAGATCGAGGACGCCGACACCGGTTACAAGACCACCTTCCGCCACGACCTCCTCAAGTCCACCGATGGCAACTTCCGCCCCGTCGACCTCGAGTTCGCCCCCGACGGCTCCCTCTACGTCATCGACTGGCACAATGTCCTCATCGGCCACATGCAGCACAATGCCCGCGACCCCCTCCGCGACCACGTCCACGGGCGCATCTACCGCATCACCTACCCCTCGCGCCCCCTCGTCCAGCCCGCCAAAGTCGCCGGAGCCACCGTCCCCGAGCTGCTCGAAAACTTGAAGCTCCCCGAGATGCGCGCCCGTTACCGCAGCCGCCGCGCCCTCCGCGCCCAGCCCCTCGACACTGTCCTCCCCGCCGTCAAAACCTGGGTCGCCGGACTCGACCAAAAGGATCCCGACTACGAGCGCCTCCGCCTCGAGGCCCTCTGGGTCACCTGGGGCATGAACGCCGTCGACGAGGCCCTCCTCCGCGAGCTCCTCGCCTCCCCCGACTTCCACGTCCGCGCCGCCGCCGTCCGCGTCGTGCGATACCATCACCACCGCCTCCCCGACCATGCCGCCCTCCTCGAGAAAGCCGCCGCCGATCCCGAGGGCCGGGTCCGGCTCGAGGCCACCGTCGCCGCCTCGTGGATCCCCGACAAGAAGGCCGCCATGAAGATCGTCGAGATCGCCGCCGCCCTCCCGACGGATGAGTGGAGCAAGAACGCCGTCCAGACCGCCAAGGACCGCCTCGCCGGCGTCGCCGAGAAAGCCGTCACCGAGCACCCCGTCCTCCCCGCGCCCGGTCACCTCAGCGCCGAGGCGAAGAAACAATACCTCGCCGGACAGGAGATCTACTTCCGCGAAGGCCTCTGCGTCACCTGCCACCAGCCGAACGGCAAGGGCCTCGACCCCGCCTTCCCCTCCATCGAGAAGAGCCCCTGGGTCACCACCGACGCCGAGCGCCTCATCAAGATCACCCTCTACGGCCTCATGGGCCCCATCGAGGTCAACGGCAGGAAATACGACGGGCAGGTCCCCATGACGCCCTTCGGCGGCATGCTCAAGGACCCGGAGATCGCCAACGTCCTCACCTTCGTCCGCAACAGCTTCGGCAACCAGGCCGAGCCCATCACCGCCGAACAGGTGAAGAAAGTGCGCGACTCACAGCCCGGACGACTGATGTTCTACACCACCGAGGAGCTGTTGAAGGAGCATCCGATGAAGTGAGCGGGGGGGCGTGATTCGCACCTCACGGACTTCGACACCGCGCCGGGCACCGGCGCGGTCAAGAGGAGTGGGTGACGGGGGATCAGCACGCCCGGGCTGTCGGGACGGGTGCGACACGCCGCCGGATTCAATTGAATTGAGGGAGGGGATTCTTCCACAGTTAGCGCGGGATCTGGTGATTTTTTCGAGAACGCGCCCGGCGCGCTTCGGCTGCGTGTGCACAGTGGGGATGAGAGGGTCCCGCGCACCAACGTCCTTGTTTCCGACCGGGCTCACGAATGCCGACGCCGCGTTGACGGTAACAAAAGCGGCGGCAACAGCGTTCTTCTTATCTCCGTGGTTCGTTTGGAACGAAGAGGAAAGTCGTCGTAAAGTCGGGGGGCACGCCTTGATGGGTTCCGTCACGCAGGCTTTCGCCTCGGGCGCCACCAGCACCGAGCCGACCGAGGATTGCCGTAGACTGGGCAGAGCCGACAGAGCCGCCACATCCGCGGAACTCAGCACGATCCCATACCGATCGGACCGTTTCCTTTGTCCTCGATATTACGACCGCAGCCGATCCGCGTCCGGACGTCTCGGTCGGTCCGAACCTTTCGGCGACCACGGGAGTGGATGACTATGGGCCTGCCCTTACCCAGAAAGTCGAGATCGAGACGAGGAAGGCCGCGGCGAAAAACGTCTTCTTCCTCATCGATAACGATGGTCCGCTGCCCGACGCCAATCGCTTGTCAGGTCCGGCCTCCGACAGCCGGTTCCGGGTCTCCTACACGCTTGCGGGCCGGAATGTCACTGCCGCGGTCGTCCTCGGAACCGCCTCCACCGCGGTTCTCGATGAGGCGGCCGCACCCGTCGCCATGGTCGCAACGATTACTCCGATCCGCACCAATCCCTTGATCCAGCGGAGGCAGATCATCAACGGACGAAACACCACCGTTTACGGGCGCCAGACTTTCGGGCCGAAGTATGTCATCGCCACGGCCGCTTCGGATCCGGACATCAAGGATACCGTTTCCTTTGAGATCAACGCGATCCCGTGATTTGAACGCTCGGCCGGGCCGCGCGGCGGCCCGGCCCGCGGCCCATCATGAAACCGGTCTTCCGGCTCCGATGCGTCGGCTACCCTCCACCCCCCCGCCCCCGGTGAAAAAGGCGTGGGCGAGGTTCCGCCGGTCGCTGAATCCCTCAGGATCCTCCGTTGCATGGAGAGTCGTTTCCCGGCCCATGCCGGGTTTCCGTCAAACTCCCGGTCTCGCGTCGAGCCACGACTGCAGGATCTCAACGGCCGCAGCTTGGTCGATGACTGGTTTCGCCCGACGCTGCGTTTTTCCGGCCGCGCCAAGTTTTTCGTAGGCGATCGAGGTCGTGAGCGTTTCATCGACTTCGTGGATCGCGACCGGGTCCGGAAGACGGGTGCGAAGTTGCGCGATGAAGGCACGGACCCGTCTCGCGGCTTCGCCCTCGCGACCGTCGAGATGGAGAGGCAGACCCACGATGACATGTTCGATCCTCCTCGCGGCGACGATATCGGCGATGCGGTCGAGAGCACGGTCCAGGTCCGTGCCGGGGACGGTCTCGAGAGGATGGGCAAGGAAGCCGATCTCATCGCTGACCGCCACCCCGATCCTCACCGTGCCGTGATCGATCCCGAGGGCACGGAGAAGGGTCGGAGCGGTCATCGGTGATCGGATACGGAGTTACAGCAACTCGGGCGGCAGTTGATCGACGAGTTTCTTGATCTGGTCGGCGTCGTGGCGGTTGGCGATAAGGAGGGCGTCCCCGGTCTGAACGACGATGAGATGCTCCACGCCGAGGAGACAGACGCGCGGCATCCCGGCGGTGGAGAAAACGATATTTTCGCGCGAGTCGATCGCGAGGAGCGGTCCCCGGTGCGCGTTGTCGAGCTCGTCGTGGACGAGGTATTTCGCGACCGAGGGCCATCCGCCGACGTCGTCCCAGCCGACGTCGGCTTCGACGTTGAGGATGCGACCGGCCTTTTCCATGAGGGCGAAGTCGATCGAGATCTTCTCGAGCTGCGGAAACCGCTCCGTCACCGTCGCGGAGAAGTCCTTCGAATCGCGCAACTCCGCGACGAAGCCCGCGAGCGGCGGACAATTCTGCGAGAGCTCGCGCATCAGGGTCGGGATCGTCCAGATGAAGATGCCCGCGTTCCACGAAAAGCCACCCTGTCCGAGGTAGGACTCCGCGGTTTCCACGGAGGGTTTCTCGCGGAAGCGCTTCACCTCGTGCACGGCGAGCCCGGTGCCGCCGTCGTCGGTGGCGATGCGGTCGCCGCGTTCGATGTAGCCGTAGCTGGGGCAGGGCCAGTCGGGCTTGATCCCGAGGGTGCAGATGGCCTCCTCGGCCGAAGCGGCGGCGGCGGCGGCACGGAGGACGCGGCGGAATTCCTCCGTCTTCACGACGAGTTGGTCGGCGGGCAGGGCGATCATGGTGGCCTGCGGATCGCGCGCCGCAATCCAGCCCGCGGCGAGGGCGATGGCGGGCGCGGTGTCGCGGCGGGCGGGTTCGGCGACGATGTTTTCCGCCGGCAGCTTCGGCAAGGCGGCGCGGACTCCCGCGAGCTGGGCCTCGTTCGTCAGCACGAGGATCCGCTCCGGCGGGATCAGCCCTTCGAGTCGGTTCACCGCCTTTTCGATGAGGGTCTCTTCGTCGAAGAGGGCGAGGAGCTGCTTCGGCTTTGCGTTGCGGCTGAGCGGCCAGAAGCGGGTGCCGCTGCCGCCGGCGAGGATGAGAGCGTAAAGATTCTCGGGAGTGGCCATGGGAAGGGATCGGGGAGGGGTAAAAGTAATCCGGCCTGGGCTCCCGCCCAAGCCATTTTCGACGCCGTTCCCGGCCAGCGGGTGGGTGATCCGGACGATCAGGGTTCGCCACCCGCGGCCCCCGGCACGATCCACGGCATCCAATAGCTCTGCGCCAGCACGAGCAGTCCCATGAGCAGGGCGAGGGCGATACTGTGCCAGAAGACACTGCGTAGCACCGTGCCCGCGCCGGGGCTGTCCGCCCGCCCGCCCGTCGCCACCGCCGCCACCACGATGCTCTGCGCATCGATCATTTTGCCCATCACTCCGCCCGAGCTGTTCGACGCCGCCATGTGCACCGGCGGAAGTCCGAGCTGGTTTGCCGTGACCTGTTGCAGATTGCCAAAAAGCACGTTCGACGAGGTGTCGCTGCCGGTCAGAGCCACGCCGAGCCATCCGATCAGCGGTGAGAAAAAGGGAAAGAGCGAGCCCGTCGAGGCCATCATCAGGCCCATCGTCGTGTCCGTGCCGCTGTAGCGGCTCACGTAGCCGAGCGCCAGCATCAGCGAGATCGTGAGGAGCGGCACGCGCAGCCGCGCGATCGTCGTTCCGTAGACCGCCGCGATACGGCGGGGCGAGAGGCCGAGACAAAGTCCCGCGAGGACTCCCGCGAGCAGGGCGGCCGTGCCCGTCGCCGAGAGCGGATTGAGCCGGAAGACCGCCTTTTCCGGCTCCGGATGGATCGCGGCGGGCGGCACCTTCTCCACCGCGAGGTGGAGCGCGGGCACCTCGATCTCGCGCAGGAAGATCCCGTTCAGGAAGGCTTTCGCCTCCGGCAATCCCCACAGAAATACAAAACCCGTGAGAAAGACCCATGGCAACGACGCCTTCCACGCACCGGGCGCGGATTCCTCCACTTCCGCCACCGCACCTGCGGTTCCCCCGGGTTTCCAGAAGCGCATCAGCACCACCAGTGACAGCATCGCCACTGTCGCCGCGATGATGTCCACCAGCCAGGGACCGTGGAAATTGCTCACAAAGAACTGCATGACCCCGAAACTCATTCCGGTCACGAAACAGGCCGGCCACACCGCGAGCATCCCGCGCCAGCCCGCCTGCGCCGCCACCAGCCAGAAGGGGACGACCAGCGAGAAGAGCGGCAGTTGTCGGCCGACCATCGCGCTCAGTTGCATCAGGTCGAGGCCCGTGATGTCCGCCAGCGTCGTGAGCGGCGTTCCGAGCGAGCCGAAGGCCACCGGTGCGGTGTTACCGATGAGGGCCAGCTTCGCCGCCTCGAGCGGCTTGAAACCGAGGCCGATCATGAGCGCCCCCGTGATCGCGACCGGTGCCCCGAAGCCCGCCGCCCCCTCGATGAAGGCACCGAAGCTGAAGGCGATCAGGAGAGCCTGGATGCGCCGGTCGCCCGACACCCCCGCCACCTGCCGTTGCAGCACGCCGAACTGCCCCGTCTCCACGCTCAGGTTGTAGACGAACATCGCGTTCAGGACGATCCACCCGATCGGGAAGAGGCCGAAGGCCGCCCCGCTCAGCGCCGCCACGCCCGCCATGCCCGCGGGCATCCCGTAGACCCCGATGGCGATGCCCAGCGCCGCCACCAGACCCGCAAGCGCCGCGATCTGCGCCCGCACGTGCCAGAAAGCCAGCAACCCCAGCAGCAAGACCACCGGCACCGCGGCGACGAGGGCGGAAAGGGGAAGGGATCCGAGCGGGTCGTAATTCTGGGACCAGGTCATGGGCGAGGAAATGGAGGGGGTTCCGCCGCTGATCGTTTGCGGCATCCGTTGCTTGGGCTTATCCCCGGCTCGCAGAGTTCTACCCAAGGAGTCCCCCGAAGTCATCCATGAACTTCGGAAACCGGCAACGGGTTCGGGAAAGCGCCCCTTCGCGGATGGCGCGGTCTTTTCCGTCGATTCCAGCGGGGTTGTTCCTGCCTGAGGAAATCCGGGATTCCGCCGGGGCTTGGCCTTGACCGGGGAGGGACCCTTCTGCCAGCCTCGTGGATTATGTCCGCCCCCGATCCCGCCCCCGATCCCGTCCCTGCCACCGAAGCTGACACCCGCCGGGTCGTGCTCGCCAGTTTTGTCGGCACGACGATCGAATGGTATGACTTCTTTCTCTACGGAACCGCTTCGGCCCTGGTCTTCAACCGCCTCTTTTTCACGAATCTCGACGAGATGGCGGGCACGATGGCCTCCTTCGCGACCTACGCGGTGGGATTCTTCGCGCGCCCGCTCGGAGGCATCGTTTTCGGACACTATGGCGACACGCTCGGGCGGAAGTCGATGCTCGTAACGACGCTGATGCTGATGGGACTGACAACCTTCCTCATCGGCCTCCTTCCCACCTACGACCAGGTTGGTCTCTGGGCACCGGCGCTGCTGGTGCTGCTGCGGTTCGTCCAAGGCATCGGGGTCGGAGGGGAATGGGGCGGTGCCGTGCTCATGGCCGTGGAGCACAGTCGGCCGGGGCGGCGGGGTTATCACGCGAGCTGGGTGCAGGCGGGCGTTCCGGTCGGATTGCTTCTCGCCAACGGGGTCTTCATGATCTTCTCCAGGCTCGACGAGGCCGCATTTCTGAGCTGGGGCTGGCGCGTGCCTTTTCTCCTCGGCATCCTTCTCCTCGCCGTCGGCATGTTCATCCGCCTGCGCATCCTCGAAAGTCCCGTCTTTGAAAAAGCGATGGCCGAGGATCCCGGTCCGAAGGTGCCGATCCTCGCCGTCCTCCGCCACCATCCCCGCAACGTCCTCCTCGCGATGGGGGCGCGCTTCGCGGAAAATGCGTTTTTCTACATCTTCACGGTGCTCGCGCTCAGCTACGGATCGCAACAGCTCGGCATGGCAAAGTCCGACCTGCTCAACGCGGTGCTCCTGGGATCTGCGGTGCAACTCGTCGCGATCCCCGCGTTCGGCGCGCTCTCGGACCGATGGGGGCGGCGTCCGGTTTATCTAGGAGGCACGGTGTTTCTCCTTCTCTTCGCGTTTCCCTTTTTCGGGTTGTTGGGAACGAAGCTGCCCGGCTGCGCGATCCTCGCGGTGGTGATCGGTCTGGTCGGTCACGCCGCGATGTATGGACCACAGGCGGCGTTTTTCTCCGAGTTGTTCGGCACCCGGGTCCGCTACAGCGGGGCCTCGCTGGGGTATCAGCTCGCCTCGCCCCTCGCCGGAGGACTGGCTCCGCTCATCGCGACGGCCCTGTTGAAGTGGAGTGGCGGCGATGCCGCGCCGATCGCCTGGTATTTGATCGGGATGGCGGTGGTCACCCTCGTCTCGGTCTGGTTCGCCGAGGAAACGCACCGCAAGGGTTTGTAGACCGTCGCCGAGACCCGCGAATCCGCTCCGCGGGGAAAATTTCAAAAAACCGCGCACCTCCCCCCACGGTTGTCCTTCCCCCTCTGGTAGAATGCCTGAATGCAACAGCCAATTCGGAAGGAAACGTCCTGGGCGGACTCCGGAACGAAGATTGCGGAATCGGTCCGGACCGGGCCGGAAGGTTCCGCGCTCACCCGCGTCCAGCCACCGGCGGTTTTCCTCCCGATTTTCGGGGTGACCCTTGTCGAATCGGTTTATCGCGAAAGAGACTCGCCAGATTCACGAGGACGCGGGAGAGTTCCCGGTTTCGGGGCGCGGTGCGATGCAGGACGGCAAAGGCCTCCTCGAGAGTCGGAAAGCCGGAGAGAGGTTCGGTGCCGTTTTCCCCGAAACCGTCGATCTGGATCGAGACCTGCTGCCGGTAGGAGTCGGGGATCAGGTCCTGGACCCATTGTTTCAGGAGGACGGGGCGGTCTTCCTCGCGAAGCGCCGGGAGAAGCCGGTCGAGCGCATCGGTGGTCATACCGCGGAGACCGTTCCGGAGAAAACTCAACTGGGTCAGTCCCGACTTTCGCGCCAGCGCGGTCTGCTGGTAGCGATTGCTGGAGAGCCAATCATTCAAAAGATTCGCCACGCGGTCGGTCTTCATCGGGTTGGAACCGTATGCAACTTTCGCTTTGGAGCAAGACCACGTCGAATTCTTACAACAAATTTCCTCTCAACTGGTTGGACCTCTCGCGGGCGAGTCTCGCCGCTAAGAACAGGGTAGAGCGGCCCCCGGAAGCGTTCCTTAACCCGGCCCTTTCGTCCACGGGGAGGCATGCGATGCCCCGGTTAAGACTCGAGGAATCCCCGAGGAAATGGAGAGCACTCTGTTTAACATTCCGTAATATATCGACATCCATGAGCGCCTGCCCTTGCCACGCATCCGACCGATGAACGCCGACATCCACCGTTTTCTGAAAGAACTTCGCGATTGGCTCGGGGCCGTCAAAAAACTGCGCTGTGAGTTTGGTCCCCTCTGCGATCACCTCGAGGGAGGCATCGCGAGCGATCTTGAGAGCCTCGGGAAGAGGAAGCCCTTCGACGGGATCCTCAGCGGTTTTGATGATTGCCCGTCGCGCGAGGCGGACGGCCCGGAGTAGAGCAATCCGTATGGCCGCTTCACAGGTCGCAAGCGCAAAGGGCGAGTCCCCGGAGCGTCCACGCCGCCGTGCGCCAGACATTGGTGGAGACGAGCCGCCGATGCGCGAGGGCGTCGAAACCGGCCGAGAGGCGATCGTGCAGGGGGACCTGAACCATGCCGGTCGAGATCCAGATGACGGCGAGAGGAATGAGGCTGCCGAGAAAGAAGGGGTCGCGGAACCCCAGCCAGAGCAGCACGGCCGCCGTTGCGAGTTCGCCGAGCATGAGGGGAGCCACCACGAGCGTGATGCGCCGGGAGTGGGTGGCGTGATAGCGGGGGAATGAATCTTTTCCCACCAGGGCGAAGGAGGGGTAAAGGACGAGCTGAACCACCCAGATCAGACCCACGAGCGCCCAGCACAGGGCGGCGTGAAGCTCGAACCAGGACCCCGGCGCGGTCATGGGATTCCTCCCTTCAACGATCCGGTCCGGTCGTGCGGATGGCCGAGGATCGGGCGGAGAGCGTCGGGCCGCGAGGATGACGGGCCGCCAGAGGGGGGTGCGATGCGCGGAAGGGGCATGCGGGCGGATCGGAGGCGGTGATCGATTGAGGGAACGGGCCGCCGCGGACGAGGGCGGGTCGTCTTATGGGGAGCGCTCGATGACAACGGAAGACTTATCTTCGGCAAGCGCCCTGCCTTTTGCAAGTCCCCGGTGCGCCCTGGTCAGCGGGCGACCCCGGTGAAACGATCCGGCGCGGAGAATCCCGGATTTGATCGAATTTGAAATTTCCGGTGCATTTTCGACAGGCCGGATTCGTCCATCGGGGGTAAATCCATGCGTTCCGCGCCGGATCTGATCCGGCCTAATTTCATTGAACCCACATCGAATCCACCCTCTTGCCATGAGAACGACCATCTCCCTTGTCCTGCTTCTCCTCGTTGGAATCGCCCCGTCCGGGGCCCGGGCCGACCGGTTCGTGACCGGTCAGGCGGCCGCCTCGGTTCTCGGCCAGCCCGACTTGGACTCGGGCTCCGGAGTGAACGCGCCGAACCGGTTCCTGAATCCGGAGTCGGTTGCGATCGACCCCACCACCGGCAAGGTCTTCGTGGCGGATTCCGCGCACTTCCGGATCCTGAGATTCTCCGGAACGGCGGCGCTGGCCAATGGCTCCTTTCCCGAGGCGGTCATTGGCCAACCGAACTTCTCCTCGATGCTTCAGAACCAGGGCGGTCCGGCCGGACAGAACACCCTGAACTTCATGTATCAGATCACGGTGGACTCGAACGGCCGACTCTGGGTTTGTGATAGCGGGAACAACCGCGTCCTCTGCTTCGTCGCCGCCTCCTTCCTGGGGAACAATCCCCCGGCCGATTACGTGTTCGGCCAGCCTGACTTCACAACGGTCAGCCCGGGCACCACGATCGCCAAAACCGACTACCCCGCGGGAGTCGCGGTCGGTCCCGACGACTCGCTCTGGGTGGCCGATTCCAAAGGGAACCGCGTCCTCCGCTTCGCCGACATCTCCACGAAGTCCAATGGTGCGAATGCCGATCGGGTTCTCGGCCAGGTGTCCTTCCTCGCCGATTTCTCCGCCACCACCGCCACCGGGATGAACGCGCCTTTCTCCCTCTCCCTCGACTCCGCGGGTCGTCTCTGGGTCGCGGACACCGGCAACCACCGGATCCTGCGATTCGACAATGCGGCATCCCTCCCGAACGGATCCCCGGCCTCCGGCGTGCTTGGACAAGCGCTGCTGACCACGTCCTCCAGCGGCACCTCGGCCGACCAGTTTTTCGATCCCTACGGAGTGCTTGCCGGGCCCGACGGCACGGTCTATGTCGGAGACTGGGCCAACACGCGCGTGATGGGCTTCCGCAACGCGGCGGGCAAGGCCAACGGAGCCTCCGCCGACTTCGTTCTCGGGAAACCGGATTTCAACACGAACACAGGGGGGCCCTCGGCGACCCTGACTGGTGGGGTGGTGAACCTCGCGCTCTCGGCCGCCGGTGATCTTTTTGTGGCTGACTTTGATTTCCACCGCGTGGTCCGTTTTTCCCCGGTGAAGTCGCCGACTGTCCAGGTCCTGACGAAAACCAGGACCACCAAGGCAACTGAATTGAGGGTCGTCGGCACGGCGGGAGGTGCGGTCACCTCGGTGGTGTGGCGCGTCGGAGGGACCGGGCCCTTCAAGACCGCGTCGGGGACGACCTCCTGGAACTTCAAGGCGAAGCTGAAGCGGGGCAAGAACGTCATCACCGTCGTGGCGATCGGGCCGGGCGGCGATTCCGTTCCCCGGGTTTTCTCCGTGAGGCGGAAGTGATCGGCCTTGGAGGCGGTGGTGCCGCCGGCGACCCAAGGTGGCGGTTACTGCGGGGAAGCCGGGGGCGTGGGGCCCGATTTGACACCCGAAGTCGCCGCAGGTTCCCGGAGGACTTCGGGGAGTTCGAGGAAGCTGGGTTCCGAGGGATAGAGTTGCTTCCCCTTGCGAAAGGTTTCGACCGCCTTCGCTCGGTCGCCCTTGGCGAGAGAGACCTCGGCGAGAAGGTGGATGGCCCGGACCCGCATCTCGTCGAACCCGTGGTCGAGGACGGGGAGGAGCAGTTCCCGGGCGCGATCGAGTTCCTTCCCGCGGCGCAGGAGGATTTTGGCAGCCTCGATCCGGCTGGACTGGTTTGGCTGGGTCCCCGTGCCGCTGATGCGGATGGCCTCCTCGAGGCATTCCATGGCCTCGTCGAGACGCGAGGCCCTGAGGTGGATGAAGCCCTCGACCATGGGCGCGACGGCATAGGAATGGGGCTTGCGCTCGATTTCCCCGAGAAGTTTCAGGGCCTCCTCGTCCCTTCCCGCGAGATAAAGTTCCCGCGCCGCAAGCGCTCCGTTCAGATATTGGCCGGGCCGGACCGCATAAGATTGGAGAAGCAGCCGGACCGGCTCTTTCCACATCGCGGCTTGAAGCGGGACGAGGGGGACGAGGCCCACCCGCCAGATCGCGAGGGCGATCGCGAAAATCAGGCCGGCCCGCGACAACGAGGGATCGGGATGCTCAAGCGTGGCGAGACGGCGGATCACGGCGACGATGGCCAGCGCCAGTCCGATCGAAGGGATGGTCAGGTAGTAATCCTCGATCGGACCGGAGTAGGTCGGAAGGAAATTCGAAGAGGGGGCGGCGGCGAGAAGGAACCAGACCAGCCCCGCGGCCGCAAGGGGCACCTTCCGGCGCAGGGCGAAGGCGAGCACGGGAAACCCCGCCAACAAGATCCAGGACATGACGAGATCGGAGGTCGTGGCGGATTTTCCCCACTGATAGGAACCGAGGAACTCCTGGTTACCCGGAGGGAAGAGCGCCATCGCCAAGAACGGCGTCCCAATCCTGGCTGGGATCGCATGGTTCGGTCGCGATGGTGCGCACCACGGCACCCCGGCTACGGAGGTCGGCGGCGGCATCGGAAAGGCGGTCCGGGTTTCCCGCGTCGAGGCTGGCCGAGGAAATGGGCGCGAGCCGCACCTCGGCCCGGGTGATAAGACCGGTGAGCCCCATCCCCCCGACCGTGGCCGAGTGGAGCGGATCACCCTCGCGGACGGTGGTGCGGCTTCCGTCCGAGCGGAGCAACTCGAGGGCGGGGACGTGGTTCCCGAAGCAACCCGCGCGGCGGTGGTTCTTGCCGTGCACATCGTTGGCGATGGCCCCTCCGAGAGTGACCTGTCGGGTGCCCGGAGTCGTCGGCAGGAACCAGCCGCGCGGCACGCTGAAACGCAGAATCTCGTCGAGCGAGATGCCCGCCTCCGCCTCGAGGCGTTCGGTGCGCGGACAAAAGCCGAGGATGCGGTCAAGTCCGTGCATCGCGATCATGCGACCGTTTTCGAGCAGGCAGCTGTCTCCGTAGGATCGCCCGAGCCCCCAGGCGAGGGCGGGGCCGCTCGAGAGATCGAGCTGGTCTCTCCACCGCGGTTCGGAAAGATCGACCGGGACCGCCCTGAGGTGGCCCCAGGAACGCAGCATTCGCATCATGGGGCCGGGAGGGGCTGGGCCGGAAGCACGCAGCCGAGTCCCGCGAGCGCGATCAGCCAGGTGACGCGGTCCTTGAGGGCGAAGACGACCGGGTCGTCATGCATCAGGCCCCGGTGGGTGATGAGCCAGATCCGGCAGATCCAGTAGAGCGCCGCGGTGCAGACGCCCCTGAACCACTGCAGGTGCGCGTAGAGTCCGGTGACCTGGGGGCTGTTCGAATAGAGACCGAGCACGATGCAGGAGGCGACGCCGCAGGCGATCCCCAGACCGCTCACGGTCGGCAGGTCCTCGGCGAGGTAGCCGCGTCCGTCGATGGCGGCTCCGCCCTTCCCGATCGTCGCCCGGACTTCGACATAGCGTTTGGCGGCCGCGAGGGAGAGAAAGAGGAGGAAAGTGAACGCGAAGAGCCAGAACGAGATCTTCGCCTCGGAAATGAGAATGCCGCCGATGACACGGGAGAGGTAGAGGAAGGCGAGAAGGAAGATGTCCGCGAGCGCGACCCGTTTGAGGCAGAGGGAGTAGGAGAGCGTCGCGGCGATGTAGCCGCAGAGGAGGAGGGTGTAGGAGGGCGCGAGCGCCCAAGCCCCGGCGAGACCGGCGGCATTTCCGGAGATGGGCGCGATCGTATTCGAGATCGAGAAGATCATTCCAGAGGTAGGTTCCGGATGCGCAAAGGCTCATGGCGAGGAAGGCGGCCAGCAAGCCCCCGAGCTGCCAGATGGTGTGGAAATGATGGTCGGCGAGGAACGGGAGCGCGATGAGGAGGTTCTTCGCCCACTGGTGGATCCGCTGGGCACCGGCCCAGTCGGTCCACCGCGTCGCGTTCGTGCAGAACGACCGGGCGACGTCGTAGCGGCGCTTCATCGCCCGGAGCGCGGATCGGGAGTAAAACACAGGAATCGCCTTGCGTGCACGAGCCCAGACATGATGGCCCGCGAGGGAATCCCCCGCGTAGTCGAAGCCCTTCTCGCCGAAGCGCGCGACGAGGTGCTCCGCTTTCCGTCTCCCCTTGAGGTTGATCTCGTCGTTCGAGGCGATGATCCCGTCGAAGGGGAAGAGCAGCTTTCCGATCGGGACGACCGCGTCCGCGTGGGCCGCGGTGACGAGGAAAACCGGCCTCCCGGCCTGCTTCTCGCCCAGCATCCACGCCTCGAGTTCCCGGTTCACCGGAGGGGGCGAGAGCGGCTCGGCGAGGGCCCGGGCGAGCTCGGACTTGAGCCTGCACCTGCCCTTGAGGAGCCAAAAGGGCACCCGCCATAGCTGAAGGGGCGGTGGCGGGCGAAGCGAAGGAATCCCTCGAGAAGCAGGTTCGACCGGATGAAGGTCCCGTCGAGATCCACTCAGAGGGGAATCTCCGCGTCCGGGTGGCGGTCCGGTTTCTCGTTCGATGAGGAAGGGGAACTCATGAAGGATCTCCGCGTCTCTGCGATCGTCCGGTTGGTTCCCGGGACGCGCGCTCGAGCGGATACCCGGCTTTGAAGCCAGTCCGGTGGGCGAACCGGTTCCGGTCGCTTTCCCCCGGGCCGTCCGGGAACCGCTCGGAAATCCGGCGTCTTCGCCCGCGCGGACCGGCGGCCAATGTCGGGAGAGACGCGGTCTTTCTCACCGTGGTCGAGGCACGCGCTTTTGGTCAGCGGAGACCTGTCCCGGCAAAAACCATCATTTTTCCGCCATCGCCAACGGGCGCTCTCCGGAACCTTACGGGGGGGATGAAATCGGTTGCCCGAGATCCGGCCGAGTGACCATTCTCATGAGGACGACTGTCAACACGATGTTGATGTAATGAAAAACACTACAATTTGAATCAAATGCGGATCGGGCCGGAAAGTGGTTATTTCCCAATTTGTGTTTTCCAGAGAAAACGAAGTTCCCATGCCGGACGTCCCCGTGAAATCCTCCTTTTCCCCGACCCTTCCGCCACCAACCGGCGTTTTCTTCTCCGGACGGCCGGGATCCGCTCCTTCCTGCGAATGGGAACGAGGAACCGGGTCGGCCCCTTCCTCTATTGGACGGGTGCGGGGAGGGGAAGAACTCACCGGTGTCTTTGGCTTCCGCCCCACAGGCCGGCCTTGTTTGAGTCCCAACACGCCCCAGGAAATCCGTCCCACCGCCGCCGAGACCCGGGTCCGGTCATGAGCCTGCACGATCCAGCGGAAACCTTTCCCTTCGTCGGTTCCAGTCCCGGTGCCCTGCACCGGATCACGGAGTTCATGCGTGGTCGATCCCCCTTGGTCTCGTTGATCCTTCCGTTGGGGGTGGCTGTTGCAATGGCCTTGTTGGACCGGACGACCACCTGGGAGGTCAGTCTTTTCGTGTTCTATGCGGTCCCGATCGTCCTCTCGGTTTGGTGGAGCGGCAGCCTCGCCGGTTACGCTATGGCGGCCGCCTGCGGCGTGCTCTGGTGGCTCTCGAACTACGACGCCAATCCCTACGAGACCTCCCTCGGTTATCTTTGGGCCACGATCAGCCGTGTCATATTCTTTTGCGTCACCGTCTTCGCCGTGATCGCGGTGCGCAACCGGCAGGAAGCGGATGCCGCCCGGATCCAGGCTCTCGAGGAGCGTCGCCAGCTCGAAATGGACATCGTCTCGGTCAGTGAGTATGAGCAGCAGCGCATCGGCCAGGATCTCCATGACGGTCTCTGCCAGCATATGGCGGCGATCGGGTTGGCGGCGCGTTCTCTCGCAAATGAATTGTCCACGCAGGGCAACGACTGCGTCAAGGACGCGGAATTGATCGAACAGTCCATCCGAGGGGCGGTGGAGGAGGCGCGCGGCCTCGCGCGCGGCATTTTTCCCGTCCATGTCGATCGGCACGGATTGGCGGTGGCACTCTCCGAGATGGCGAAAACAACCCAGAGGCTCACCGGACTGCAAATCGACGTGGAGGAAGTCGGCGAGTTTCAGATTCAATCTCCGGAAGCCGCGATGCACCTTTACCGGATCGCCCAGGAGGCGGTGGCCAATGCCGCCCGGCATGGCGGGGCGAGCCGGATCCTGATCCGGGTCGAGCAAACGGAAGCCCATTTGATCCTCTCGGTTTCTGACGATGGAAACGGGTTTCCGGTCGAGCCCCGCAAAGGCGGGGGAATGGGATTGCGGACGATGCGCTATCGCGCCCAGTCGATCGGTGCCCGAATATCCCTCTCTCCACCCGATGAACGCGGCGCGACGCTCCGCTGCGAGATGCCGCTTACCCAAACCTGATTCTCCCGAGATCGCCCTAAACTCCCGCGAACATGCCGAATTCCTCCATAGCCAAGGCGCCGTGCGTTGTCCTCATCGAGGATCATCCGATGTTCCGGGAGCACCTCACCGACCTCATCACCAAGGAACTGGGTGTAAACGTTTGCGGCGAGGCCGACAACATCAAGGACGCGATGCTTCTCATCCAAAAGGAGAATCCGGATCTGGCGATCATCGACATCACCCTCCGTGGCGGTTCGAGCGGACTCGAGTTGGTCAAGGATATCAAGGCCCAGGGAATCGACGTGAAGGTTCTCGTCCTCTCCATGCATGACGAGGAGATCTACGCGGAGCGGGCCCTCCGTGCCGGGGCGCGCGGCTACATCACCAAGAACGAGGAGTCGGCCGAATTGATCCGGGCGATCCGCTGCGTCCTCGCGGGCGAGGTTTACGCCAGCCAGCGCGTCACCGCCCGAATGCTGGAACGGATGAGCCAGAGGCGTTCACTGTGTTCGCTCACCGGCCTGGAAACCTTGGCTGACCGGGAGTTGGAGGTTTTTCAGATGCTCGGACGCGGCCAAAGCACTCGTGACATTTCCCAAGCACTCAATCTCGGCGAGTCGACCGTCGAGACCTATCGCGCCCGCATCAAGGAAAAGCTCGGACTTCGCAGTGCCGCCGAGCTTTACCTCCGTGCCGGGCAGTGGGTGCGGGACCAGGGGGGCTGATCCCCGGAAGTTCGGATTCTCCCATGCATCGCACCCGGGATGGCGCTATTCCGGCTGTTTTCCGTTGGCGTCTATTCCAGCCGCACCCCCGAGAGGCCCCAATTCCGGGACTTTGGTCCCGACCGTATCAGTGTGCACTCCGCCAGGGCCGGCACCTCGTGCGAAGTCTTGAGGCGCGCCGTTTGCATCGGCAAAATCTCCAACGTCGAAGCAAGCCGCCCTCACCCTCATCGAAGTCACGCTCGTCATCGCCGTCCTCCTCGGCCTCATCAGCGTGCTCTTCATTGGAGTGGGCGCCTACCGCGAAGGCTCCAACCGCGCCGGCTGCATCCTCAACATCTCCAACGTGCAGAAGGCCGTCCGATCCTATCAGAACCTTTACGAACTCTCCGTTGGCGGCACCCTCGCCTCCACGACGATCATCGGCACCGGCCGGATGCTCGAGACCTCTCCGACCTGCCGCAGCGGCGGCACCTACACCTTCGGCACCACCGTCCCCGCCGTCGGCACCGCCTACACGACCTGCTCGCTGGGTGCCACCCGCACCCACGTGCCCGCGAACGTTTCCGGTTGGTGAGTCCTCCGGGCATCGCCCGAAGGCACCTCGAAAGCGGCTCGGAATGGCGGGGAGAAATGCTGCCGCTTGCGGAAGGGGCTGGAGCCTTTTCGCCACACCGCGGTCGCCCCGGGCTTCCGTTTCCACGTCGGGGAGTCTCACAACGTTTCCGACAAGGGCTCCGGCTTCGGCTCTCGCCCGCATTTCTCATACCCCGAAGCGATTTCACCGCAGCGTCACGTTTTTTGCCGGGACTCGGGATTGCGTTTCAAAATCGCGTTCATCGCGGAGTCCGGGCCCGGTATTCGAGGCATCGCCCGTGTTTTCGCCTCGCTTTGAACCCATCCCTCATGCCTTGGTTGGATTTTTCGGGCCTACTCGGGCTTGGCTTTCCTCGCGCCCGCGTTCGCGGCGCTTTGGGTGACTCCTTCGGATGCGCGCAAGGGCGATTCACGCGGGTGCGGCCTGCAACTTCGCCAGCATTCCACCACTTCCGACTGGAAGCGGAAGCTGCTGCTCCAGCGCACCAGAACAGGCCGGACGCTTACGGTGACCACTGCCGCGATTTTGAGCAGATGCTGGCGGATGATCCCGGGAGAGGCTTTGGCATGGGTCGTGTCCCCTTTGAGTCCCGTTTCGCGCAGTTCGATGAGGAGCAGTTAGGCGAAGGTCGAAAACCAAAGCCTCAGCTGGTTGGCGCTCATCGCTTCGCAACTCATCCGGTCGTCGAAGAGGTCGAGTTGTTGTTCCTTGATCCGGTTTTCGGCATCGCCTCTTGCGCAATGGAACTCCCGGTAGAGCCGCTCCGGCTCCCGCAACGCATGATCTGCGGGAAGGTTCGTCACGATGGAGCGAGGGTTCTCTCCCTTGGGATTGACCTGAGTCTTGGTGATGACCTGGCGGGCACGGCTCCAACTCGTGGCGGTAGGGTATTCGAACTCGCAGAAGTAGGTGCACCCTCCGCCGCGCACGCAAGCGTCGGCCTTGGCCCGGAGCATCGTCGCATCGAGGTGGCGCAGCAGGGCCGCGTTCTTCGCCATGCCGGTGACATAGACTGTCTGCCAAAAATCCGTTCGCAAATCGGGGGGATGTTTTTCGTCGGATGACCTTGCTCGCTTCGCTCGGGCTTCTTGCCTAGCCGGCCAGAATCCCCGCTACCGGCGTTGCTCCCGGTGCGCCGGTCCGATCGGTCATGGAGCATAAAACACTTCGTTGAGTTCGCACCAGGTGAAGATCGGCTCGCGGGCGAAGCCGCTGTCGGCCCGCAGGATGAAGCGCACCTCGGGGAGGCTTTCGCGGATGAGAGGAGCGATGATTTCAAGTGCTTCGAGGGTGCCATCGATGGCATCACGATTGCTCGTGCGCAGTTGCGCCCACACCGGCCAAGGACCGATGAAGCAATGGAGCGGCAGATAGCAGTAGGCGTGGTGGTGGCCGTGGAAGAACCGGACTTCTTGATTGCCGTGGCTGAGGCTGTCGGTGGCATCGAAGTCGAGCACGATTTGATCCGGCTTCGCCTCACCCCTACGGAGCTATCCTGCGGACAGCCTATCTCCGCTTCGCTCCGATTCCTTGGTGTCGGCTTCGAGACATGAGAAAGCCAGGCGCACGAGAAGCCGTTGGATCGACTCATGGTCGGCTTTGACCGTGTGGACCCCGCGAACCGCTCCCTTGCCGGTCGCGGCGGTTGAGCGCGGACTTGCCGGCGAGGGCGCGCCCCCGGTCGCTGCCGCAACGGTCGAGACCGAGGGGATCGATTTTGCCCACGCCCGGGGCCGTCATGGGGTCGCGTCGCAGGGAGTCGTGGTCGTTGAGATCCTCGTCGCCCATCGCCATTCCGAGGATGCGCTGGCGCAAAAGTTCAGGCACGGTGTTCTCGATGGGGGCGGGTCGCCGGTGTTCGGTGAAGCAGGCGGCGAGTTGCCCGATGAGCCCGGTAGGCCGATCCCCCTCCCACAACAGGAGCACCCCTCCGTCGGCACTGACGTTGCCGCCCCTTGAAATCAGCGTCCACTTTGCGGCCACCGAGGTATCGGCCGCGCATCTTTTCAAGGGATTCGTCGCGGGTGAGTTCGGTAGGACCGGACTCTGCGGCTGTCTTCATCGGTTCTCAGGATCGGGGTTCCGCCCCCCCGCCTGACAACCCGATGCCATCCAGCAGTCCTATCCGTTAATTCCGCCAATGTGTCGCCTCACGTAACGCCTCAATTCAAAATCCTCGTCGCGGTAAAGAACCTCGGCGAGTTCAAACTCGGACTCGAACTCCGGGAGCCTCGTGTCGCCTTCGTAGGGATGGAACACATAGCTCAGGAGCACCTCGGAGCAGCGCGGCATCATCGCGCGGTAGATCTCGGCGCCGCCGATGACGGAGGCCACCTCCTCGCCCGCGACGAGGGCGAGGGACTCGTCGATGCCCGCGGCGAGTGCGAACCCTTCGGGCACCGCGGTCAGTGAACGCGAGATCACGACGTTCCTCCGCCCCGGCAGCGGACGCCCGATCGATTCCATCGTCTTGCGTCCCATCAGCACGGGATGGCCGAGGGTCAGCTTCTTGAACCATTTCAGGTCGCCGGGAAGGCGCCAGGGAAGGCCTCCGTCCTTTCCGATGACGCGGTTCGAAGCCATCGCCACGACCGCCTTCAGCTTCGGAACCGCCGTGTCGCCGTTCCCGCTCATACCGCGATGGGGGCCTTGATCGCCGGATGCGGATCGTAGCCGACGAGCTCGAAGTCCTCGAACCGGAAGGCGTCGATCTCCTTCACCTCGGGATTGATCCTCATCACCGGAAGCGGCCGCGGCTCGCGGGTGAGCTGCTCGCGGGCCTGGTCGAGGTGGTTCTGATAGAGATGGAGGTCGCCGAAGGTATGGACGAATTCGCCCGGTTTCAGGTCGCAGACCTGGGCCATCATCATCGTGAGGAGGGCGTAGGAGGCGATGTTGAAGGGAACCCCGAGGAAGAGGTCGGCGCTGCGCTGGTAGAGCTGGCAGCTCAGCTCCTTCGTCGTCGTGTTCACGTAGAACTGGAATAGCGCGTGACAGGGCGGCAGGGCCATGTCCTCGACGTCGGCGGGATTCCACGCACTGACGATGTGGCGGCGGCTCGCGGGATTCGTGCGGATCGAATGCACAACGCGCGCGATCTGGTCGATGAGATCCCCCGACGGCGTCGCCCACGAACGCCATTGTTTCCCGTAGACCGGACCGAGGTTGCCGTCGGCGTCGGCCCACTCGTCCCAGATCGTGACGCCGTTCTCCTTCAGGTAGCGGATGTTCGTCTCACCCTTGAGGAACCAGAGCAGCTCGTGGATGATGGAGCGCAGGTGGAGCTTCTTGGTCGTGAGACACGGAAAACCCTCGCGCAGGTCGAAGCGCGCCTGCGCCCCGAAAACGCCGAGCGTGCCGGTGCCGGTGCGGTCCTCGCGTGGAGTGCCGTGATCGAGGACGTGCCGGAGGAGATCGTGGTAGACCTTCATGGAGCGGTGAAATAGGAAGACGGTCCGGTGCGCGCCGCCTCCTCGATCCGGTCGAGGAGGTCGGGGATCGAGGTCGAGACGATCAGATTGGCCGCATTGGCCGCGCTGAGGAATCCCCCCTCGACCTGGGTGCGGTGGCAGAAGGAGACGAGTTCGTCGTAGAACCCGTCGACGTTGAGAAGACCGTTGGGTTTCCGGTGCACGCCGAGGCGGACCCAGGTCAGCATTTCAAAGAGTTCGTCGAGCGTGCCGATGCCGCCGGGCAGGGTCAGGAATCCGTCGCTGAGCTCGGCCATGCGTTTTTTCCGCTCGAGCATGTCGGGCACGACCTCGAGCCGGGTCACGCCCTGGTGGCCGAGCTCGAGATCCATGAGAAAGCCGGGAATGACGCCGATGACCTCGCCGCCACCCTCGAGGCAGCCGTTCGCCACCGCCCCCATCAGGCCGAGGCTGCCACCGCCGTAGACGAGGCGGATGCCGCGCTCGGCGAGAAGCCGGCCCGTCGCGAAGGCGGCCGCTTCGAAGGCGGGATTCGACCCGCTGCGGGAGCCGCAGAAAACACAGACGGACTGGAGGATCGGGGGCATGAGACCGGGTCGGGTCGACCACCGAACCCTGTCGCGAAAAAGCGCCCCCTTCGCAACCGATTCCTTCACGGCCGGCGGACGCCTTTTGACGCGCGAGGGATCGTGAACGAAGGTCGCCCATGGCAGGCATTGTCGTCAAACCCCGCTCCCGCATCTTTCACGGCCACGACTGGGTCTATTCCAGCGAGGTCCAGAAGATCTTCGGCAAACCCGAACCGGGCGAGGTCATCTCCCTGAAAGACTTCCGCGACCGCCCCCTCGGCACGGCGATCTACAATCCCGACTCGCAGATCGTGGCCCGCCGCATCTCCCGCCGGAAGCAGGAACTCGACGCCGAATTCTTCGACCGCCGCCTCCGCCGCGCCCTCGCCCTGCGCGGGTCGATGGCCTTTCCCGAGCCCGTCTACCGCCTCGCCTGGAGCGAAGCCGACGGTCTGCCGGGCGTCGTGATCGACCGCTACGGCGACTGCCTCGTCCTCCAGACCCTGACCCTCGCGATGGACCGTCGCCGCGACCTCATCGTCGATGCCCTGCGCGGAATCTTCGGCGAGGTCACCGTGATCGAGCGCAACGACTCCTCGATCCGCAAGGCCGAGGGGCTCGAGCCGCGCACGGGAATCCTCGCCGGATCTTGGAACGGGCCGCTCACCCTCGCGATCAACGGACTCGTCCAGGAAATCGACCTCATGGAGGGCCAGAAGACCGGGCTTTACCTCGACCAGCTCGACAACTACGCCGCCGTCGGAGCGATGGCGAAGGGCAAACACGTCCTCGACTGTTTCTGCAACCAGGGCGGATTCGCCCTCCATGCGGCTCGCGGCGGGGCCGCCTCGGTCCTCGCCCTCGACATCAGCGGTGCCGCAGTCGAGGCGACCCGGGCCAATGCCGCCCGCAACGGCCTGACCCTCGAGGCGCAGGAGGCGAACGTCTTCGACTTCCTCAAGGCGGCCGAGGCGGAGGAGCGGAAATACGACCTCGTCATCCTCGATCCGCCCTCCTTCACCAAATCCCGCAAGGCCGTCGGCGACGCCCTGCGCGGCTACAAGGAGATCCACCTGCGCGCCCTGAAGCTGCTCGGTCCCGATGGCATCCTCTCGACCTACTGCTGCAGTCACCACGTGAGCGAGCGCGAGTTTTCCGACATCATCGCCGAAGCCTCGGTCGACGCGAAGCGGACCCTGCGCGTCGTTTCCCGGCACACCCAGCGCCGCGACCACCCCGTCATCCTGACCTTGCCCGAAACCGCCTATCTGAAGGGCTGGACCTTCCAGTGCGTCGGCGGGTATTGAGGGGGTGGCGGCGCACGCGGGACGAACAGAGCTTACGGGGGCGTCGCCCCCATCCATCCGCGGATGATCGCGAGATTCTCCGCCTCATCGAAGAGCGCGCGGACCGGGACGACGAGGCCCTCGATGACCTCGCTGGTGAGGGTGCCGGTGGCGCTTTTCACGCGGAGCTCGTAGCCGGACTCCCCGAGCAAATACTGCTCGACCGTCTCGCGATCAGCATCGACGATCCAATACTCGCCGACCCCGTGGGCCGCGTAGTCCTCGAACTTCACGCCCCGGTCGCGTGCCTCGGTCGATTCGGAGAGGACCTCGACGATGAAGTCGGGAATGGGGAACTTCATCGTGTCGGGCACCAGCGTCGTGGCCTTTTCCTTGCCGAAGAACACGAGATCGGGTTCGTAGTCGTTGCGCGGGAAAACGCAGAGGCATTTTTCGATCTTCGCGGTGCCGAGCTGATGAATTCGGACGAAATTCAAGACAAGATTCGCGATCAAGGAGGTCGCATCCAGATGCCGGTTCCTCGCCGGAGAGTGGAGCACGACCTCGCCGTCGATGAACTCGATTTTTTCCTCCGGCGTCATCTCCTCGTAAAAACGATTCCGACGCGCACGCTCCTCCTCGATCTGCCGCGAAAGCAGCGCCACCGCCTCGACCAATTGGGGCGAGTGACGCAGCGGCTCGACGAGCGTTTCGAGGGAGGTCATGGAGAGAGTTTAGCGTCTTGGTGGCGGGGGTGCAAGCGGGTCACTGGTGTCATTCGGCTTCCCTCGACTTCTCATCCAGAAAACTGTTGTTCCAGGCAAAAAGCATCTCGTCGAGACTCGGGACGGCGAGCGGGCGAACAACGCGGAATCCGAGCCAGTGGGCGTCGGTGAGATACCAGAGGCTCTTGGGAAGCTCCGGGTCCTGGGTCTGCCAATCCGGACTGGAAGGAATACGGCGGGCAGATCGCAACTCCTCCTCCGGATCATACCAGGAACCGCCCCGGGCCACGCGGGGGTAGCGGGTCTTCGGCCTCGTGCGGGGATCCACGACCGGATTCCCTTCCCATTGCGAGTAGGCGTTCCGTCGATACTGATCAAGGCACCATTCCATCACATTTCCGTGCATGTCGTGGAGGCCCCAGGGGTTCGGTCGTTTCGCACCGATTTTCTCGTAGCCGACCCGGATCTGCTTGGGGTCGAGGACGGCGAACTGCTCAAGCTCGGTCGTCGGGCAGGAATAGGACCCGGTCGTTCCCGCGCGGCAGGCGTATTCCCATTCCGCCTCGGTGGGAAGCCGATAGAAATGCCCCGTCTGGAAACTGAGCCATTCGCAGAATTTGTTCGCCGCGTGGTGGGTCATGCAGATCGCGGGAAAGCCTTCGTATCCCATGTTAAAATCCATTTCAGTATAGGGCGATGTCGGGGAAGAGACGAAGTCGGCAGGAGTCGGATCCTTGAGATGCTGGGGATATAGAAGCGTTCCGTCCTTGTTCCGCGGCCTTTTGCTGATCATGAAAGGATCATACTGATCCCAACTCGTCTCATACCGCGCCATCCAAAACGGACTCACCTTCACCCGCACCTGCGGGCCTTCATCGTCCTTCCGCTTCGGCTCGTCCGGCGGACTGCCCATGAGAAACTCGCCGCCCCGGATCGCAACCATGTCGTAGGGGACCCCGGTTTTGGGGATCTTCGAGACGTAGTCCTTCATCGCCGCCTCATCGAGCTTCGCGGTCGATTCCAAAATCCGTTCCCGCAGGGCCGCGACCCGCTCGCGTTCCTCTTCGGAGATCCGCGCGATGGCTTCGTCGGCGGTTTTGGGATAGTCCGCGGCGAGAGCCGTGACGGCCGGTGCGACGAAGCCGGCGGCGAAGGAAAGGGCGAACCATTTCATGACTGAATCCTAGTCCGGGCCCGGCTCTCCCGGCGAGTCCGGATTTGCGTTCGACGGGAGCGTGCGGGCTTGTCAGAGGGAGCGGAAACCGATAGAATCTTCGCCATGGAGGAGATTCCCGACATTCCCGGAGTCGATCCGAAGCTGCTGCGGGATCCGATGTTCCAGCAACTCATGGCCGAAGGACTTGCCATTCAGGATCGATTCTCCGCCGAGCCGGTGTATGCGCGAACGGGTAAAGGCTTTTTGAAGCCAACCGGAGTCGAGGAAATCCGGGCGGCGAAGGAAAAGATCACGGCCGAACGCCCGATCACGGTCAAAGGGGACGAATGAGCCATGGAACGGGTCCGCCCTTGGCTTGAGCCGTTCACCTGGGAGGTCGTGACCGCGCAGAACGCGGTGCTCTGCCAGGCGAAGAATGCCCTGCACAAGCCGACTTCGAACGGCCACGAACCGACCAAAGCGTTTTGGGAGTCCCGCCATCGCGAGCCCATGCCTCCCGGCGAAGCGGTTGAATTGTGCAGGCGTTGCCCCGCATGGCTCCGTTCTGTTTTTGACACGGAAACACCTTCGCCTCGGTCGTCGGCCTCATCATCCGATCCCTGAATCTCCCGGCGGACCAAGCCGTCGTCGTCCGTAGCCTCGCCGGACATATCGTCGCAGGGGTGGCGAGTGAAGAGGAGGAGGCCGCGTTCCGCGAGTTTTGCGAGGGACTCGGATGAAGGTGTTTTGACGGGCAAAACGCCGTTTCCGGTGCGTGTCGCTGCGCCGCCGAGCCGGACGACCGCCGTTCCTCGGCGCGACCGCGCCCCTCCCATATTCACGCCATGCGTGAACGCGCACAAGACCGGTCTGGTTCATCGCCGATCCATTCCGTATCTTGTAGAGGACCCGGGCCTTTTCCGCCCGCTCCCTTGAATCCCACCCCTCATCGCCATGCTCACCATCCTCGGAAATGACTCGGGAAAATTCTGTGACGGTCTCTCGCGGCGTTCCTTCCTCCAGATCGGCGGCCTCGCCCTCGGAGGCGCGAGTCTGCCCCAGTTGCTCGCAGCGGAGGCCGCGTCCGGAAAAACGGCCAAGGGGATCAATCACAAGGCGGTCATCATGATCTTCCTCCCGGGCGGCCCCCCGCACCAGGACATGTGGGACCTCAAGCCCGACGCCCCCGCCGAATACCGCGGCGAGTTTCGTCCCATCAAGACAAACGTTTCCGGCATCGAAATCAGCGAGGAACTTCCCCTCATGGCGAAGATGGCGGACAAGTTCACTTTTGTCCGTTCCATCGTCGGGGCCGAGGGGCCGCATGATGCGATGATGTGCCTCACGGGTCGCCCTGGGCGCAGCAATGTTCCCCCCGGCGGATGGCCCAGCATCGGATCGGCCCTCTCGAAGTTGCAGGGCGGCGTCAACGACTCGTGCCCGCCCTTCGTCGGCCTCGCCCCGAAGTGCGGCCACGACGAGTGGGGCAATCCCGGACCCGCCGGTTTCCTCGGCCCCTCGCACTCGCCGTTCACGCCGTTCCGCGGCGCGGGCAAGGAGGATATCGTGCTGAAAGGGGTCAGTCTCGAACGTCTCGGCGACCGTCGCGCCCTCTTGTCGAGCTTCGACGACTTCCGCCGCGATGTGGATCGTTCCGGAATGATGGAGGGGCTCGATACCTTCAATCAGCAGGCCTTCGGCGTGCTCACCTCGAGCGCTCTCGCCAAGGCCCTCGACATTACCGAGGAGGATCCCAAACTCGTCGAACGATACGGCAAGGGACTCCACGAGCATCTCGACGACGGGAGCTGGCGCCGCCTCGACCAGTTCCTCATGGCCCGCCGCCTCGTCGAGGCCGGGGCCCGCTGCGTCACGCTCTCGTTCTCACGCTGGGACTGGCACAGCAACAACTTCAAGAGCGCCCGCCGCGAGTTTCCCATGCTCGACCAGGGCCTCACCGCCCTCGTCCAGGATCTCCACGACCGCGGGCTCGACAAGGACGTCAGCGTCATCGTCTGGGGGGAATTCGGCCGCACTCCGAAGATCAATCCCCAGGGCGGCCGCGACCACTGGCCTCGTGTCAACAGCGCGGTCCTCGCCTGCGGGGGCATGAATCACGGCCAGGTCATCGGTGCGACCGACCGCCTCGCCGGCGAGGCGGTGGAGCGGCCCGTCGAGTTCCAGGAAATCTTCGCGACCCTCTACAAGGCCGCCGGCATCGATGCGAACAGCACCACCATTCCGGATCTCACGGGGCGTCCGACCTATCTCGTCGACCCGCATTATTCACCGATGAAGGAGCTGGTCGCGTAGCCCCCGGCGGAGCCCGGGGATTTAACGGTAAAAGGTAAAAAGCAAAAGGTAGCCATGATGAAGCGCATCCTGACATTCGCACTCTTTCTTCCGGGGATCGCATGGGCCAATCCGGCTCCCGCTCCCGCTCCCGCTCCCGCTCCCGCTCCCGCTCCCGCTCCGGTGCCAGCCGCGCCCCCGCTTCCGGCCGCGAAGCTTTCCGTTTCGACCCCGAAGGTCATCCTGCGTGGACCCTGGTCGAGCGCCCAGATCATCGTCACCGACGAGGCCGCCTCGCGTCCGCGCGACGTCACCCACGCCGTCACCTACGAAGCCGCGACGCCCGGCATCGTCTCGATCGATTCCCACGGATTCGCCACGCCGCTCGCGAACGGGAAAACGCTCGTCGCCGCCTCGCTTCCCGGGACGAGCGGCCTGCCCGCACCCGTCGAGGTCGTGGTGGAAGGATTCGACCAGCCCGCGCCGATTCACTTCTCGAACGAGGTCGTCAGCGTTTTCACCAAATACGGTTGCAACGGCGGCGGCTGCCATGGCAAGTCGGGCGGGCAGAACAATTTCCGCCTCTCCCTCCTCGGCTACGAACCCTGGAACGACCATGAATGGCTCGTTCGCGAATCTCGCGGCCGCCGCGTCTTCCCCTCGGCCCCGGAGCACAGCCTCCTCGTCATGAAAGCCACCGGCGAGATTCCGCACGAGGGCGGCATCCGCATGGAGAAGGGTTCGCGCGATTACAACACCCTCATCCGCTGGATCCGCGAGGGCATGCCCTACCAGGATGACAAGGCACCGAAGGTCACCGGCATCTCCGTCTTCCCGAAAGAGCGGGTCGCCAGCGCCAAGGCGACGCAGCAGCTCGCCGTGACTGCAAAGTTCTCCGACGGGAGCGAGCGCGACATCACCCGTCTCGCCCTCTACGAGTCGAATCAGAAGGACATGGCCGAGGTCGACACCGAGGGTCACGTCGTTCTTTCGGACCGCACCGGCACCGCCTCGATCATGGTGCGGTTCCAGGAGCACGTCGACGTTTTCCGCGCGACCATCCCGCTCGGGGCCGACACCGGGACGATGCCGGAGAAGTCGAACTTCATCGACGAGCACATCTTCAAGAAGCTGACCCTCCTCGGCCTGCCCCCCTCGGCTCCGGCCGACGACGCCACCTTCCTGCGCCGCGTCACCGTCGACATCGCCGGCCGCCTCCCCACCGCCGAGGAGTCGCGCGCCTTCCTTGCCGACCAGAGCCCTGACAAACGCACCAAGTCCATCAACCGTCTCCTCGACTCACCCGACTACGCGGGCTACTTCGCACAAAAATGGGCCGGCATCCTGCGGAACAAGCGGGCCAAGGACACCTACCAGCGCGGGACCTACGCCTTCCATGATTGGCTCCGCACCGGGCTCCTCGAGAACCGGCCCTACAACGCCGTCGTCACCGATCTCCTCACCGCCTCCGGCGAGATCGGGCGGAATCCCGAGGTCGCCTGGTTCCGCGCGGTCAAGGACCAGAAGGAGCAGATGCAGGACATCGCCCAGGTCTTCCTCGGCATCCGCATGCAGTGCGCCCAGTGCCACCACCATCCCTACGAGAAGTGGTCTCAAGACGACTACTACGGCTTCGCCGCCTTCCTCAGCAACGTCGGCCGCAAGCCCGGCGAGCAGCCCGACGAAGAGATCGTCTTCCACAAGCGCGGCAGCGCGACGATGCAGAATCCGAACACCAAGGCGGTCCTGAAGCCAAAGCCCCTCGGTGCCGACCCGCTCGAACTGCCCGTCTCGGAGGATCCGCGCGGGGCCCTCGCCGCGTGGATGACCGCCCCGGAGAATCCCTGGTTCGCGAAGATGGTCGTGAACCGCTACTGGAAGCACTTCTTCAGCCTTGGCCTCGTCGAGCCCGAGGACGACATGCGCGTCACCAATCCGGCCTCGCATCCCGAGCTGCTCGACGCCCTCGCCGCCGATTTCGTGAAGAGCGGGTTCGACCTCAAGCACCTCGTCCGTACCCTCGTCAACAGCCGCACCTACCAGCTCAGCGCCGTGCCGAACGAGCACAACCTCGCCGATACCCAGAACTTCTCGCGTTATTATCCGAAGCGGCTTCAGGCCGAGGTTCTCCTCGACTCGATCAACTTCGTCTCCAAGTCGGGCGACACCTTCAAGAACCAGCCCGCCGGAATACGCGCCGTCTTCCTTCCCGACGACAAGTTCAACGAGGATTCCTTCTTCCTCTCCGTCTTCGGCCGCCCCGAGATGGACAGTGCCTGCGAATGCGAGCGCGTCGCCGACGCGAACCTCGCCCAGAGTCTCCACCTCATCAATTCCGAGACGATCCAGTCCAAACTCGGCGGCGACGCCGGACGCGCCGCCGCCCTTGCCGCCGCGAAGGACCGCCCCGACACCGAGCGGCTTGGCGAACTCTACCTCCACGCGCTTGCACGCGAGCCCCGCCCCGCCGAGCTGACGGCCGCCGGCGCCCACCTCGCGAAGAAGCGCGCCGCCGCCGGGACCGACACGGCCGCCCTCGCCAAGGCCGAGCGCGAGGCCTTCGAGGACATCCTCTGGGCCCTCGTCAACACGAAGGAGTTCCTCTTCAACCACTGAGTCGCCCGGAACGCGATTCGATTTTTCTTATTTTGCGAGGATGAAACGCCTGCCTCTCCGTCTCCTCGTCGCCGCCCTCCTTTTTCCCGCGGCGGCGCGGGCTCAGCTGCCCTCGGCCGAATTGCAGACGTTGAATCCTCCCGTGGTCCGGGCCGGGGAGACCACTGTCGTCGCCGTCGGGGGGCTCAATCTCGAGGAGCTCAGCGGGCTCGCCTTTTCGGACCCGTCGGTCAAGGGTGAGCCCGTCGCCGGGACGAAGCAGTTTCGTGTCACCGTTCCGGCAGAGGCATCAGAGGGGCCTGTCGAAGTGCGCGCCGACGGGTATTTCGGACGCTCCACCTCGCGCTTCCTCACGATCGTTGCGAAGGATGCCGCCATCGTCGCCGACGCGGGCGCGGTCCATCACGACCCGACCAAGGCCCCGGCCCTGCCGCTCGACGCCGTCGCCCACGGCACCACCGATGCCAACCAGATCGACCGTTGGAAAGTCACCCTGAAAAAGGGGCAGCGTATCCTCGTCCACTGCCGCGCCGAGCGCATCGATTCGCGAGCCGACGCGACCCTTTCCCTGACCGATACCCGGGGGATGGAGCTCGATCGCAGCCGCGACGAGATCGGGCGCGATCCCCTGATTGATTTCACCGCCCCCGCCGATGGCGACTATCTCGTCGGCGTTCACGACTTCCTCTACAACGGCGGTGCGGATTATGCCTACGTCCTCACCGCGAGCACGCGTCCGTGGATCGACGCGGTCTTTCCACCCGCGGGTCAGGAGGGCCAGGTGCTCGAAGCCACCCTGCTCGGCCGGAATCTCCCCGGTGGCAGTCCCGGCGAGGGCCTTGCGATCGACGGAAAACCGCTCGAGACGGTGAGCGTGCGCATCCCCGTGAAGGCGGCGGAGGGGGCGAAACCGGATCCCTCGGCTCCGGCCCGCGCGGCGTTGCCGGGTTTCACCTTTTCCCATGAAGGCTCCAATCCCGTCCGCATCGGAATCGCCAACGTGCCGGTGGTCCGCGAGGCGAACGACGCCGATCTCCCGCCGCTCGCGGTGCCCTGCGAAGTCGCGGCCCGCTTCGACAAGGATGGCGACAGCGATGCCTTCCGCTTTTCGGCCAAGGCGAACACGGTCTACTGGATCGAGGTCACGGGCGACCGCCTCGCGGGCAAGGTCGATCCCTTTCTCGTCGTCGAGAAGATCACCAAGGGCGCCGACGGCAAGGAGACCCATGCCGTGGTGCGCGAGGGCGATGACGAAGCCGCGAAGGCCGGCACGCGCCTTTCCTCCGTTTCGCGCGACACGACGCTCACGATCGCCGCTGGCGAGGCCGCCGACTACCGGATCACCGTTGGCAATCAATTCGACGGCGGCGGTCCGGTCCATCTCTACCGGCTCGCGGTCCGCGAGGCGAAACCGGACTTCGAACTCTTCGCCGTGGGAGAACGCTCGCATTACGAGAAGACCGAAATCCACCCCGCCGCTCCGCTCCTGCGCAAGGGCGGTTCCGAGCCCGTCCGCGTCCTCGTCCACCGGCGTGACGGCTTCGACGGGCCCATCACCCTCGAGGCGACGGGTCTCCCCGCGGGCGTGACCTGCCCTCCGGTTACCGCTTCGCTGAAGGAGGATTCGGTCCGTCTGGTCTTCCAGGCCGCTCCGGACGCGAAGGGCTGGAACGGCGACGTCCGCATCCTGGGCAAGGCCAGGATCGGCGCGGCCGATGTCACCCGCGAGGCCCGCGGTGCCAGCTTCGTGGTCGGGACCGCCGATACGGCCAAGGAGCGCCTCCGCCCGCGCCTCACCACGACGATCCCGCTTTCGGTCAGCGCCACCGAGAAAGCTCCGGTCTCGCTCGAGGTCGGCAACGGCGGGCGCTTCAGCGTCGAGATGGGAGGCAAACTCGAAATCCCCGTGAAGATCACCGCGCGGAACGGAGTGAAGGGTGCGCTCGTTCTCAGCGCCGATGGCTTGCAGGGATTGAAGACCTCCCCGACCCTGAGCCTCGATGAAAAAACGAACGAAGGGAAGCTGACCCTGACATTCACCCCACAGCCCAACATTTTCACCCCCGAGGCCGGGACCTGGACCTTCGTGCTCAAGGCGGTCGGCACGACCTCGTATCGCCGCATGGGCGATGTCGCCGACGCCGCGGCCGCCGCGCTGAAACAGGCCGACGAGGCGCTCAAGAACGCGAAGCCCGAGCAGAAGGACGCATTGACCAAGGCGAAGACCGAGGCCGAGGCGAAGAGCAAGGCCGCCGCGGCCGCCGCCGCACCGAAGGACGTGAAATTCTCCGCCTACACCCTGCCTGTCATCGTCGAGGTGAAGGCTCCTCCGAAGAAAGATTCCTGATGAAGCGCTCCCTCCTCCTCTGCCTCTTCCTCGTTTCGCCCGCGCTCCTCCGTGCCGAAGGGCTGCCCGTGGCCGAACTGAAACGCGACACCGAGGTCAACTTCGCGACCGAGGTCTATCCCTTCCTAAAGGCCAACTGCCTCGCCTGTCACAACGAGAGCAAACCGAAGGCCGGACTCAGCCTCGAGTCGCCGCAGGACATGTTGAAAGGCGGCGACTCCGGTCCCGCGATTGTTCCCGGCAAGGGGAGTGAATCCTTCGTGTTTTCCACCGCGGCCCATCTTGAGGATCCGGTGATGCCTCCGGCGAACAACAAGTCGAAGGCCCAGAACCTGAAACCCGACCAACTCGCCTTGCTGAAGCTCTGGATCGACCAAGGGGCGAAGGGCGATGCCGTCTCCAGCGCCGCGCCGACCTCGTGGACCCTGCTGAAAGGACCGCAGCCCATCTACACCGCCGCCATCTCGACGGATGGACGCTACGCCGCCGCGGCGCGCGGGCAGCAGGTGCATCTCTACGATCTGAAGCTCGGCAAACTCGCCGCGAGCCTGCGCGACCCGGCCCTCGAATTCCCCGCCGCCGACCGCGACCTCGTGCAAACGGTGGCCTTTTCGCCCGATGGACGCACTCTCGCGACCGGCGGATACCGTGTCGTGAAGGTGTGGCAGCGAACCAACGCCGAGGCGGGAAAACCCGTCACCCTGCCCGCCGATCCCGCGGCCCTCGCCGTCTCGCCCGATGGAAAACGCGCGGCCTTCGGGATCGCCGATGGATCGATTTTGCTGGCGAATCACGAGACGCCCGACGCCGCGCCCGTCGCGGTGAAGGATCACGCGGGAGCGGTGAGCGCCCTTGCCTTTTCCGCCGACGGCACGACGGTCTTTTCCGGCTCCGCCGACAAGACGGTGAAATCGCGCCCGGTGGCCGAGCCTGCCAAAGCCACCAACCTGGCCCTGCCCGCCCCGGTCCTCTCGATGGCGCTTCTGCACGGTGGCAAACAGGTCTTGCTGGCGTGCGCGGATCAGACTCTGCGAATCGTTTCCGCCGACCTGAAAACGCCGCTCGCGTTTACGCCACCTCCGGCACCGAAACCAGCGCCCGCGCCCGCGCCCGCTCCAGCGCAGGTTCCGGCACCACCAGCAAAGCCCGCCGCGGCCCCCGCGGCGACTCCCGCAACGCCGGCCAAACCCTCCGCTCCGGCTCCTGCTCCCGCGACCACGCCCGCGAAACCGGCAACTCCCGCCCCCGCCCCCGCCGCACCGAAGGCCCCCACCCCCGCGCCCGAACCGGCCTCTACCAAACCGCTCCTTGAGTTCAAGCCGCACGCCCAGCCGCTCGTCGGGGTCGCCGCGGTGAAGGGGGATGGATCCGAGTTCGCCGCGGCCTACGCCGATGGCACCGTGATCGTCTTCCAGTCGAATCCCGCCCTGCCCGGTGACGCGCCGAAGGAACTGCGCCGCCTCGCCCATGGCTCGGCGCTTTCACAACTCGCTGTTTCCGCCCCGACCGCGAATCCGGTCCGCCTCGCCGCCACCGGACCCGGTGGCGCCGTGAAGGTATGGAATCCCGCCGACGGAAAGTTGCTCGCCGAACTCAAGGGCGATCCGCACCTCGCCCCGCGCCTCGCCGTCCTCGCCCGCGAGACGACGCTCGCGACCCGGCGCAAGGCGAACTGGGACCGTATTGCCCCCGAGGCGGAGACGCTCCTGAAGGCTGAGAGCGAAAAGGCCGTTTCCTCCGGAGAAGAAACCGCCAAGGCAAGGCGCGACCTCGCCGCGAAACAGCTCGCCCTGAAGAAACTCGAGTCATCCCTCCCGCCGCCCGCCGCCGATGCCCTTCAAAAGGCCCGCGACGAGGCCGCCGCGGCCGCGCGCGCCGTTTCCACCGCCGAGCGCAACCGGGAACTCTCCGCGAAGCTGGCCGGGGATGCCTTCGCCCGCCAAACCGGGGCGAAAGGCGGCTCGAAGGAGGCTGAGACCCTCATCGCAGCGCTGAAGGCCGAGAGCGAGGCCATCGCCAAGGCCGCGCCCGAGGAGGAAAAGAAGATCATCCCGCTCGCCCTCGCCCTTTCCGCCGATGGCGCCACCGTCTACCAAGCGCTCGCCGGAGGCACCGTGCGCACTTGGTCGACCACGACTCCCGGCTGGCTCGAGGACTTCACCGCGGGTCGGGAGATCAATGCACTCGCCGCCACCGGCGACCGGCTCGTCAGCGCGTCGAAGGACAAGCAGGGGCTCGTCTGGAGCCTGCCCGGCCGCGACTGGACCCTCGTGAAAACGCTTGGCGATGGCAAGGCCGCCGACCCCTTCGTCGACCGGGTCACCGCCCTCGCCTTCTCGCCCGACGGCTCGCAGCTTCTCACCGGCACCGGGGTGCCTTCCCGAGGCGGACGCATCGGCCTCTGGGAAACGGTGGGCTGGACCCGCGTCCTCGCGAATGACGAGGCCCACAAGGACACCATCACCGCCTTCTCCTTCTCGCCCGACGGCTCGCGCTTCGCGAGCGCGTCGACCGACAAGCTCGTCAAGCTCTTCGAGACCGGGACCCTGACCGAACAACAAACCTTCGAGGGCCACACCAGCCACGTCCTCGACGTGGCGTGGAACGCCGACGACCTTTCCCTCGCCACGGCGAGCGCGGATCTGAAGGTGAAGGTTTGGGATCTCGCCGACGGCCGCGTCAAGTCGAACGTCGAGGGTTACGCCAAGGAGATCGGCACGGTCGTCTACGTCGGCGACACCGAGAGCCTTCTCACCGCGAGCGGCGACAAGGCCGTCAAGTTGGCCAACGCGCCCCTCCCCGAGGCGGGCGACAGCTTCCTCCACACCGCCGACGCCAGCCTCGACGGCAGCCGCATCATCGCCGGTGGACAGGACAGCGTCCTCCGCGTCTGGGACGGCACCGCGAAGAAGCTCATCGCGAGCTTCCCCAGTCCCGAAACGGACGCGGGGAAGGTGGCGGGGAAGTGAGGGGGCCGCTCCGCCCGTTTATTTCGGATACCCGTTCGGGTTCGCGAGGTGCCAGTTCCACGCGCTCTGCACGATGGAACGCAGGTCGGCGTGTTTCGGCCGCCAGCCGAGTTCCTCGCGGATGCGCGTGCTGTCGGCGATAAGCGTGGCAGGATCCCCGGCGCGGCGCGGGGCGACCTCTGCCCTGACCTCGCGGCCGCTCACGGCGCGGACCGTCTCGATCACTTCCTTGACGCTGAAGCCGTTTCCGTTCCCAAGATTGTAGTGCAGCACCTCGCGCTCCTGCAGCGCCTCGAGGGCGAGGAGGTGGGCCGAGGCGAGATCCTCGACATGGATATAGTCGCGCACGCAGGTGCCATCGGGGGTCGGGTAATCGTCGCCGAAGATCTTGATCGAGGCGCGCTGGCCGAGCGCGACCTGGATGACGATGGGAATGAGGTGGGTCTCGGGATCGTGGTCCTCGCCCTTCGTCGCGGTGCACCCGGCCGCGTTGAAGTAGCGCAGGCACGCGTAGCGCAGGCCTTTGGTGCGTTGCGCCCAGTGGAGGATGCGCTCGACGAAATACTTCGACTCGCCGTAGGGGCTGCCCGGCACGATGCGCTCGTCCGCGGCGATGGGAATGCGGGCCGGTTCGTCGAAGAGGTTCGCGGTCGAGGAAAAGATGAAACGCTGCACGCCCCCGTCGATCGCCGCGGAGATGAGGTTGATGGCGTTCTGCACGCTCTCGCCGAGATACTTGAAGGGATTCTCGACCGAATCACCGACGAGGGTGTAGGCGGCGAAGTGCATGATCGAGTCGGGCGCGACCTCGGCAACCACGCGGCGGACTCCCTCCTTGTCGGCGAGGTCGCACTCGAAGAAGGCGGCTTCCGGATTCACCGCGTCCCGGTGGCCCTGGTAAAAATTGTCGAGCACCGCGACCCGGTTCCCGGCCGCGAGGAGGGCATCGACGGCTACGCTTCCGATATATCCGGCGCCGCCGGTGACGAGAATGTTCATGGGGGCAAACGAAAGCGCAAAGCTCCCGCAAGCCATTCCCCCGCGCAACCGTTTCGTGCTACGGTAGGCGAATGAAATCCGCCCGCTCCTTCCGTTGGGGCATTCTCGGGACCGGCCGCATCGCCGCCCGTTTTGCCTCGGAACTGCCGCATTCGCACACCGGCGTCCTCGCCGCAACGGCCTCGCGCAACGCCGAATCCGCCGCCGCCTTCGCCCGCACCCACGGAGGTGAGTCGGTCGCGGGCTACAGGAACCTGCTGAAGCGCGACGACCTCGACGCCGTCTACGTGAGCCTTCCGAACGCCCTGCACCACGAGTGGACCCTCGCCGCCCTCGACGCGGGGCTCCACGTGCTCTGCGAGAAGCCGATGGCCCTCGACGTCGCCGAGGCGCGCGAGATGTTCCGCCGCTCCGCCCAGCGCGGGCGGGTCCTCCTCGAGGCGTTCATGTATCGCGCCCATCCGCAGACCAAGCTCCTTTTCGAAACCGTGGCCGGCGGGGCGATCGGCGAAGTCCGCCTGATCCGGGCGAATTTCACCTTTCACCGCGAGGCCTCGCGGGAGGACGCCCGCTTCCAAGCGGGACCCGGCGGCGGATCGCTCATGGACGTGGGCTGCTACTGCGTCGATTTCGCCCGCACCCTCTGCGGTGGGGAACCCGACCGGGTCCGTTGCCTCGCGCACGTCCACGACTACGGCGTCGACGACTACGCGGCGGGTTTGTTAGGGTTCCCCGGCGGGGCCCTCGCCACCTTCACCTGCGGCATGACCGTGCTCTCCGACCAGACCGCCCACATCGCCGGCACCGGGGGACGCATCGAGATCCCCCGCTTCTGGCAGGCGAAGGAAGGCTTTTCCCTGATCTCGCCCTCGGGCGCGGTGGAGCGGTTCGAGGTGAAGGAAAGTCGCCCCCTCTACGCCGTCGAGGCCGATGCCTTCGCCGCGGTCATCGCGGGTGAAGCGAACTGGAATCCCGCGGAGAACACGCTCGGAAACCTCAGGGTGCTCGGGGAATTGCGGAAGGCGGAGTGACGGATCGCGCTCCGCTCACTCCACCCGCAGGCTCCACAGCTTGTGGCCCGCGGTGATGAAGAGGGTCCTGCCGTCCGTGCCGCCGAAGGTGCAGTTTGTGATCATGTCCTCGGGCACGGGGAGGGTGCGGACGAGCTCACCCGATCCGGGATCGATCACGTAGACCGCGGCGGGATACTTGTCCGCCGTCTCGACGGGCAGGTTCGGGAAAAGCAGCCCCGCCGTCACGTAGAGTTTGCCGTCGGGTCCCCAACACATGCCGTCGGGTCCGCGTTCCGTGCCCCAATCGAAGAGCAGGGCCCGGCTCGCGGGATCGACGGTGCCGTCGGCGCGGAAGTCGAAGCGCCAGAGCTTGCGGTTGCCGCCGACACCGTTGTTCGGACCGCTGTTGACGTTGTCGGCGACGAAGAGCTGTTTCCCGTCGGGGGAAATGACGATGCCGTTGGGACGGTCCACCTCGTGGGTCGTGATGCGGGTGATCTTGCCGCCCGGGGCGATGCGGTAGACTCCCTCGACCGTCTTGCCTTCGGCGTCGAGAATCTCCATGCCCTCCTGCGGGCCGTAGCGCGGATCCGTGAAATAGACCGAACCGTCCGCGGCGAGAGCGAGGTCGTTGGGGCCGTTGAAGGCCTTGCCCTCGAAATCCTTCGCCAGCACCGTGATGGTGCCGTCGAGCTCCGTCCGCGTGACCCGCTTGTCGCCGCCCTCACAGGCATACAAACGGCCCTCGGCGTCGAAGACGAGGCCGTTCGCCTTGCCCGAGGGCTGGCGGTAGACCTGGAAGGTTCCATCCTTGATCCGCCGCATGATGCGGTTGTTCTCGATGTCGGTGAAAAAGACGCTCTCGCTCGCCGCGTGCCACGCCGGCCCCTCGGTGAAGGCGACGCGGCCCTCGATCTTCAAGCCATCGGGCCAGGTCGTCCCGGCGGTGAGAAGGGAAGGAAACGGGGCGAGAACGAAGGTGAGCAAAAGGGAAGGTTTCATCATGTTCGTTTTTTCAGATTTTCGCGGATTTGGCAACCGCTTCCGCCGCTCCCCGCGCCCACGTCGATCCATCCGCAAGGCAAGGCTCAGGACTTTTGGAGCAGGCACGATCGGTGAATCATTAAGATCCCTTAACGATCTCGCTCATTTTATAAAAAATATGATAAAATTGCAGATTTGTGATTTCATTCTTGCAAAAAACCGACCCAAGCCCTAAGCTTCCTCACGCATGTCAAAGGAGAACGCCGCTTTAGCCGAACGTGCCAAACGGGCGCGCCGTATCGTGAAGAATCCCGCCCTCTACAAGGTCTGTTTCGGGTGTGATTCGATCGTCGCCAGCAAGGTCAACATTTGTCCGAACTGCCACGCCTATCGTTTTGAGTGCGACGAGACCCGTGTTGTTCATCAGGCTCACGCGCTCTCCATGCGCGAGCAGAACTCGGTGGTGGCCGAAGATCTTCTCTGAGCGGCGTCCATCCTTCCGCTGGAACCGTTCCCGCGGAGAAACTCCTTGCAAATCCGGCGTCATCCGCCATTGTCCCGTCCTCCCGAAGCGGCGTTCCGCGCCGCCTCTGAAAAAGGGTAGATTCCAGAGCGGTCAAATGGGGCAGACTGTAAATCTGCTGGTTATACCTTCGAAGGTTCGAATCCTTCTCTACCCACTTCCCTCATTATGAGGGGCTTATGCAGCTAGACAGGCTGTCCGTTGACACCACCCAACGGACATGCATGACAAAAGCACGACAAATCGGGGGTCTACCCCCCTCAGAAAAAACAGGCTCAGGGCTCGGTCGCCCTTTCGCCCCGGTCCGCTTCGGTCCCGATTTGCTACGTAGTGCAAAAGACTTTAGCTATGCTGCGGTTGCGCATGACACCTGATGATTGTCGTAGATTGAGTCCTTCGCAGCAAGAGGAGATCCGTCGCCGTGCGGTTTCGATGGTTCAAAGTGGAACGCCTCCGACTGAAGTGGCGCGGCACTTGAAAGTGGGAGCCTCCAGCGTCTTCAACTGGATGGCCCGTTACCGTGCGGGCGGCTGGGGCGGCCTCGGAACCGGGGCGCGGAGCGGGCGCCCCAAGAAGCTCGACGGCGTGAAGATGAGGTTCGTCTTCGACCTCGTTACCAACAAGAATCCGCTTCAACTCCATTTTCCGTTCGCCCTTTGGACCTGCGAGATGGTCGCCAAGCTCATCAAGGATGAGTTTGGCGTCGTCCTGAGCCGGTGGTCGGTGAGCCGGTTGCTCAAGCAGATGGGCCTGTCCCCTCAGCGTCCCAACTTCCGCGCCTGGGAGCAGGATCCCGACAAGGCCCGGCGATGGGCTACCCGCCAGTTCCCCGCCCTTCGGGCCTATGCCAGAAGGATCGGGGCGAAGGTCTATTTCGCCGACGAGGCGGCGGTGCGCAGCGACCATCATGCGGGGACAACTTGGGCGGAGCGCGGGAAGACCCCGGTTGTGCGATCGACCGGGCAACGGTTTTCGTGCAACATGGTCAGTGCGATCTCCCCCGAGGGCACCCTTCGATTCATGGTGACCGAGCGCCGGATGAACTCGGAATTGTTCTGTGAGTTCCTCGACCGGCTCATGCACGGGGAAAGCGGCCACGTCCTTCTCATCGTGGACGGCCATCCCGCGCACCGGGCGAAGGCGACGAAGGAGCACCTCGCAAAGTTCGGAGAACGCCTCCACCTCTACCTTCTGCCCGGTTACAGTCCGGAGCTCAATCCCGACGAGCACGTCTGGAACTGGATCAAGAATCACGAGATCGGCCGGAAGCTCCCCAAGAACAAAAGCGACCTCATCAGCACGGTTCGCCGAGGGCTGGCATCCCTTCAGCGAAAAACGAAGACCCTGAGGGGATTTTTCCGCGATCCGCATTTGAAATACATCAAATCAGAACACTTTTGCACCCCTTAGTATGGGATTCCCGTCGAACGCGGTTTCATCGATGCCTTTCCCCGGCCCCGGCCGGGAGGGCTGCTGCTGGGGGATGATGGATTCGAGGTGAAGGTGCTCCTCAAGCTGGGGTTTGATGCGGTCATTCTTCGCGGGCATCCCCCGTAGGATACCCGCTCTTGAACACTACGAGTCGAACTACCATCACGATGATTCGCTGTAGTCCAGAAGGACGCCGATAGAGGGAGGCGCCTTTGCGGATCAGAATCCTCACTCGAACCGCCGCAAAAACTCCCGGAAAAAGGCCTCCGCCTTCAGAACCTCGTCGATCTCGACATATTCAATCGCGCCGTGGGCCCGATCGATGCTGCCGGGTCCGAAGACGAGGCTGGGCACGCCCTGGCGCGCGAGTTTGCTGGCGTCGCTACCGAAGGGGACGCCTGTCGGATCGCCGTTCAGGCCCATTTCCCCGAGGATTTCCCCCGCGAGGCGGGCGGGCGGGGCGTCGACGGGCGTGTCGAGGCCCTCGTCGGTCAGCATGGGTGGCTCCATTTCCGCGATCAGTCCGGGCTGCCGTGCGGCGAGTCCGTCGAGGAAGGTCGCGTAGTGGGCGAGGGCGTCGGCGGCCTTTTCCCCGGGGAGGAGACGCCGGTCGAGCTCGATGACGCATTCGTCAGGCACGAAATTCACCTGCACCCCGCCGGAAATGACGCCGACATTGCAGGTCGCGGCCCCGGCGAGCGGGTGGACCCTGGCGGCGAGCGCGGCATGGTCCTCCTCCAGGGCGAGGATGACTCGGGCCATGTGGGTGATCGCGTTGACCCCGAGATGCGGTTTCGAGCTGTGGGCCGCCTTGCCCCGCACCCGGATGCGCCAGCGCAGGACGCCCTTGCTCGCGACGACGAGGCGGAGTTCGGTCGGTTCGGCCACGATCGCGGCCCGGGCGGTGAGGCCCTCGCAGAGTTTGAGGACGCCGCGGTAGGAGTATTCCTCGTCCACCGTCGCCGCGAGCCAGGCTTCGCAGGGCGGGACAAATCCCTCCTCCTTCAGCGAGACCATGGCGTGGAGCATCGCGGCGAGCCCGGCCTTGGTGTCGCAGGAACCGCGTCCGTAGAGCCGGTTGCCTTCGATGACGGGGTCGAAGGGCGGAATCGTCATGCCCTTCACCGACACCGTGTCGGTGTGGGCCTCGAGAACGATGCGCCGATTCGGATCGCGGCCGGGAAGCCGGGCGACGAGGTTGGGACGGCCGGGAAAAACCTCGGTTTCCCAAGTCTGGATGCCGCGGCCCCGGCAGAATTCGCGCAGCCAGGCCACCACCCCGGCCTCGGAAACGCCCCCCTCGTAGGCGGGATTGACGCTCGGGATGCGGACGAGTTCGGCGAGGGTGCGGAGGACGGGAGCGGAGGTCATCGAAACGGTTCCGGGGGAGCTTGGAATGAAGCGGCTTTCCCCCGCCACATCAATCGGGCGGGAGCCTCTGGCGCGTTCGCGCTCCCGGCCATGGCGCGATTCAGCGCATTGGAGATCCGGTATTCGACCTTACCCTGTCAAAAGGACCGTTCAGGACTTTTTCACGCATGTCCCGCCTTCTCCGTTTTTTCCTGGCGATCGCCTTCCCGACGGGTCTTTCCCTGCACGCCGCCGGGGAGGCTCCCCCGCCTGCCGTTCCCGCCGCGAAGCCGCTCCACTTCGTCAACGACATCATCCCCATCCTGACGAAGGCCGACTGCAACACGGGCGGCTGCCACGCCAAGGCGATCACGGGCCAGCGCGGCTTCCGGCTTTCCCTGCTCGGTTTCGAACCGGAGGAGGACTACGAGCACATCGTCAAGGAAGGCCGGGGTCGCCGCGTCTTTCCCCCGGCACCGGAGCAGAGCCTGCTGCTGCTGAAGGCGGCGAACATCGTGCCCCATGGCGGCGGGAAAAAGCTGGAACCGGGTTCCGAGGGTTACCAGACCCTCGTCCGCTGGATCAGCGAGGGCATGCCCTACGGCACCGGGACCGATCCGAAGATCGCCGCCCTCGAGGTCGAGCCCACGCACCACATCATGAAGCCGGGCACGACCCGGCAGCTCAAGGTCACCGCGCGCTTCTCCGACGGCAGCACCCGCGACGTCACCGGGATGGCGCTCTACGAGGCGAATGACCGCAGCATTGCCGAGGCTGATCACCATGGGCTCGTCAAGACCCTCGACCTGCCCGGCAAGGTCGCGGTGATGGTGCGCTACTCGGGCCTCGTCTCGGTCTCGAACATCTCCATCCCCCTCGGCGCGCCGGTCGAGACGGTGCCGCCGTCGAAGAACTTCATCGACGACCTCGTCTTTGCGAACCTGAAGGAGATCGGCATCCCGCCTTCGCCGGTGATCGATGACGCGACCTTCCTCCGCCGTGTCTCGCTCGACATCGCCGGACGGCTCCCCACGGTCGACGAGACGAAGGCCTTCCTCGCGAGCACCGATCCGAAGAAGCGCGACCAGGCCGTCGAGACGCTCCTCGCCACACCCGACTACGCCGACTACTTCGCGAACAAGTGGACCGCGCTGCTCAAGAACAAACGTGAGGACGCCGCCGACATCACCGCGAACTTCGCCTTCCACGCCTGGATGCGCGACAGCCTCCTCGCGAACACGCCCTACGACGACATCGTGCGGCAGGTCCTCGGGGCCACCGGCACGATCGTCTCGAATCCCCCGGTCGCGTGGTACAAGCGCGTCAAGGAGCCGAACGCCCAGCTCGAGGATGTCGCCCAGCTCTTCCTCGGCGTGCGGATGAACTGCGCCCAGTGCCACCACCATCCCTTCGAGCGCTGGAGCCAGCACGACTACCACGCCATGACCGCCTTCTTCACCCAGGTCGGTCGCAAGCCCACCGCCATCGCCGGCGAGGACCTCATCTTCCACAAGCGCGGCCTCGCCGCCTTTGAAAACAAGAAGACCGGCGCCAAGGTGAAGCCCGCCGGCCTCGGCCAGACCCCGCCGGAGATCGCGCCCGACGACGACCCGCGCCTCGTCCTCGCCGACTGGATGGGGGAAAAGGAGAATCCCTTCTTCGCCAAGGCGCTCGTGAACCGCTACTGGAAGCACTTCTTCAAGCGCGGCCTCGTCGAGCCCGAGGACGACCTCCGCGACACCAATCCGGCGACGAATCCCGAGCTGCTCGACGCGCTCGCGAAGCATTTCATCGAGAGCGGCTTCGACCTGAAGGAAGTGGTGCGCACGATCACCCGCAGCCACACCTACCAGCTCAGCGAAATGCCGAACGAGCACAATGCGATCGACCGGCAGAACTTCTCGCACTTCTATCCGAAGCGCCTCCCCGCCGAGGTCCTCCTCGACGCGATCGACGGACTCACCGGGGCGAAGACCGACTTCGCCGACCTGCCGCCCGGCACCCGCGCCATCGCCCTGCCGGACAACAGCTACAACCGCGCCGCGCCTTTCCTGAAAGTGTTCGGCCGTCCCGAGGGCGCGAGCGTCTGCGAATGCGAGCGCATCCAGTCCTCGAGCCTCGCCCAGAGCCTCCACCTCATGAACTCGGCCGAGGTGAAGGCGAAACTCGCCGCCGCGGGCGGGCGTGCCGAAAAACTTTCCAAGCCCGAGGTGCCCGTCGCCGAGGGCATCCGCGAGATCTACCTCACCGCCTTCAACCGCGAGCCGAGCGGCGAGGAGCTGAGCATCGCCGAGGATTTCATCGTGAAACCGCGCACCGACGCGCAGGACAAGCCGATCGACCCCGCCCGCGCCAAACGCATGGCTTACGAGGACCTCCTCTGGGCCATCATGAACACGAAGGAATTCCTCTACAACCACTGAGACCATGCGACGCATCCCGTTCTATGCTGCTTTGTCAGGATTCCTCCTCGCCGTCCCGGCGATGGCCCAGCTCGTCGTCCTGCCCGCGCCGCGCCTCCTCACGACCCTGCCGATGGGCGGCAAGGCCGGGAGCAGTGTCGAGGTGACGATCGCCGGGGAAAACATCGAGGAGGTCACCGCGCTCCAGTTTTCGACGCCGAAGATCACCGCCAAACCCGTCACCGGACCCGACGGCAAGCCGGTGGAGAACCAGTTCCTCGTCACCATCGCCCCCGACGCGCCCGTCGGCGTACACGAGGCCCGCGTCCTTTCGCGGCTCGGCATTTCCTCGGCCCGCGCCTTTTCCGTGGGCAACGTCGCCGAGGTCACCCGCACCGCGGCGAACAACAGCGTCGAGACGGCCCTGAAGCTGCCGCTCAACACGATCTGCAACGCCACGATGACGAAGCGGGCCGTCGATTTCTACGCCTTCGAGGGCAAGAAGGGCCAGCGTGTCGCGGTCGACTGCGCCGCCACCGGGATCGATTCCCGTCTCACGCCCGTCGTCATCATCGCGAACGACAAGGGCGCCGATCTCCTCGTCAACCGCACCGGCGGGGTCATCGACTTCACCCCGCCCGCCGACGGCACCTACCTGATCAAGGTGAACGACCTCACCTTCCAGGGCGGCGAGCGCCATTTCTACCGTCTCGCCTTGCGCGAGGTGAAGGGCGACGGCCCCGCCCCGCAGCAGCCCTCGACCTCGCGCGTCAGCGCCGTCTCGTGGCCGCCGCAGGGACTCGCCGCGAACGCTCCGGCCAACGAGGTCGAGCCGAACGACAAGGCGAAGGACGCGAAGAAGGTCACCCTGCCGCTCGATGTCGCGGGCAGCTTCTTCCCCGCCGCCGATGTCGACAGCTACGAGTTCGAGGCTAAGAAGGGCGAGGTCTGGTGGGTCGAGGTCGCCTCCGAGCGGATCGGTCGTCCCACCGATCCCTTCGTCCTCGTGCAGCATGTCGCGAAGAACGGCGCGGTCGAGACCCTCACCGACGTGGCCGAGCTTTATGACATTGTTAGTCCCGTCAAGGTCTCGAGCAACGGCTACTCCTACGACGGCCCGCCCTACGACGTCGGTTCGCCCGATGTCCTCGGCAAGGTCGAGATCAAGCAGGACGGGCTCCACCGTCTCTCCGTGCGTGACCTCTTCGGCGGAACCCGCAACGATCCGCAGAATGTTTACCGCCTCCTCGTGCGCAAGGCGCAGCCCGACTTCGCCATCGCCGCGTGGGCCGTCCACATGACCCTGCGCAACGGCGACCGCGCCGCCTTCTCCAAGCCGATCTCGCTCCGCGCCGGCGGCGCCATGGTCTTCGAGGTGCTCGCGGTGCGCCGCGACGGCTTCGACGGCGAGATCGAGATCAAGATGGCGGGCCTCCCCGCCGGGATCACCGCGAGCGGACTGAAGATTCCCGTCGGCAAATCGGTCGGACACCTCGTCATCAGCGCCGATGCGAACGCGAAGCGCGGGCATTCCCTCGCCACCATCACCGGCCATGCGAAGATCGACGGCAAGGACGTCACCCACCCCTGCCGCGTCGCCTCAATGGCCTGGCCGGTGAAGGATGCGAAGGGTGAGATCCCCAGCCCGCGCCTCTTCGCCGATGTGCCCGTGTCGGTCTCCGATGCCGAGCCTTCGCCGATCACGATCACCTCCGCCGAACCGAAGGTCTACGAGGCCGTCGAAGGAACCACCCTGAAGATTCCGCTCAAGGCCGAGTGGCGCGGCGACTTTTCCGGCACCTCGATGAAGCTGAAGGCCTACGGCGCCGGTTTCGAGGGGGTGAAGGAATTCGACCTGCCCGTGAAAGCGAACGCGACCGAAGCCGTCATCGATCTCGCCGCGCTGAAGATCCCGCCGGGCGAGCACACCATCGCCTTCTACGGCAGCGCCGTGGCCAAGTATTCCTACAATCCCCAGGCCGTGAAGATCGCCGAGGAAGAAAAGAAAAAGGCCGAAGCCGAGGCCGCGAAGATCGCCGCCGAAGCGAAGAAACTCGCCGGAGACGCCGCCAACGCCCCCGCCGAGAAAAAGACCGAAATGGCCAGCGCCGCCAAGGCCGCCGAGGCGAAACAGAAGGAAGCCGAGGCGATGATGACAAAAATGACCGCCAAAGTGAAGGCCGCCACCGACGCCGCCGCGCCGAAGGACATCGTCGACATCTACGTGTCCGCCCCGATCCGCGTCTCCGTGAAGCCGAAGGCGGCCCCTGCTCCTGCAGCCGCAGCTCCGGCTCCCGCCACCACCGCGCAGAAATGATCCGCCGCTTTTCCAGACTTTGGGGTCTTTGTCAGGGAGCGGCTCTTCTGGGCTTCCTATCCCCGGTCTTCGCCGTCGAGAAGCCCGAGTTCTACCAGGACGTCTATCCTTTCCTGAAGGCGAACTGCCTGGCCTGCCACAACAAGACCACCGCAAAGGCCGGGCTGAACATGGAGACGCCCGAGCTCATGATCCAGGGCGGCGACTCCGGCCCCTCGATCGTCCCCGGCAAGAGCGCCGAGAGCCTCCTCGTCGAGGCTTCGGTCCATTCGCCCGACATCGAGATGCCTCCGCCGAACAACAAGTCCGGCGCGGTGAAGCTGACCGACGCCGAGATCGCCGTGCTCAAGACCTGGATCGACCAGGGAGCGAAGGCGGGCGTGCAGGCCGAGCGCCAGGTCAACTTCAAGGCTCTCGCCCCCGGGATCGATCCGATCTACAGCCTCGCCCTGACGAAGGACGGACGCCATGCCGTCTGCGGCCGCGGGCACCGGCTCTTCCTCTACGATCTCGCCGCGCGGCAGTTGGTCGCCGAGATCACCGACCCCGCCGTGAAGGGCGGCGGCGCCCACCGCGCCATGGTCCAGTCGCTCGCCTTCAGCCCGGACGGCACCCGCCTCGCGAGCGGCAGTTTCCGCGAGGTGAAGCTCTGGAAACGCGAGACTGTTTCCGCCGAGGCGCCCGCCGTCGCCGCTCCGAAGCCTGCCGACGAGGCCTTGCTCAAGAAGATCGCCGAGACCGGAAAGGTCGCGATCCTGAACCACCAGCTCTCGGCCGATGGCAAGGTGCTCGTCACCGGCTGCAGCGACGGCTCCGTGCGCGTCTGGGACGTCGCCTCCGCCAAATCCCTCGCCGAACTCCGCGGCAGCGCGGCGGTTGTGAAAGACATGGCCGCCCAAGAGTGGACCGTCGCCCGCGAGACCCTCGAGCAGGCTTTCCAGAAGGCTGAAGTCGCCAAGGTTGAAGCGCAGAACAAGGCGCTCGACGAATTGCTGAAAAAGGCGCAGGAGGCCATCGTCGCGATGAAAAAAGTCCTGCCCGAAAAGGAGAAGGCGGTGAAGCCCGCGCAGGATGCCAAGGGGGTCGGACAAAAAGCCGTCGACGAGGTTCTCGCGAAGATCAAGGCCGCGCCCGGAGGCAAGCCCGACGCCGCCCTCGAGAAGGCGCTGAAGGATGCGCAGGAAAAACTCGCGCCCCTCACCATGACCGAAACGTCCGCCCTCGCCGCCGTCGCCGCGACGAAGAGCAACATCGTCGACGCCGAAGCCGAGGTGAAACGCATCAACGATTCCAAGGCGAAGAATGCCAAGGCCGTCGAAGCCGCCAATGCCGCGATCACCGCCGCGAAGCAGTCGCAGGACAAGGCGACCGCCGCCCTCGCCGCGGCCAAGGCGACCCTGACCAAACCCTCCGCGAAACCCGTCGCCGTCGCCCTTTCCGCCGACGGCCAGCGCGCCGCCGCCGTCTTCGACGACGGGCGTCTCACCGTCTGGGCCGTCGCCACCGGCACCGCCGTCGAGGACCAGGCCGGACCGGCCGCTCCCAACGCCACCCTCGCCGCGCGGCAGGACGGTGCCTTCACCGCGACCTCGCCCGAAGGCAAGGCCCGCGTCGCCGGAGCTCCCGTCCGCTGGGTCCTCGAGCGCACCGTCGGCGGCGAGAAGGAGCCGCAGCTCTTCGCCGACCGCGTCAACGCCGTGAAGTTCAGTCCCGACGGCAAACTCCTCGCCGCCGGCGGGGGTGAACCCTCGAGGAGCGGAGACCTGACCCTTTTTGACGCCGCCACCGGCAAGGCCACCGCCACGTGGAAGGAGCGCCACGTCGACATCGTCATGAGCCTCGATTTCTCGCCCGACGGCAAACGCCTCGCTTCCGGCGCGGCCGACAAGATCGCCCGCGTCACCGAGATCGCCTCCGGCAAGCAGGTGAACCTGCTCGAGGGGCACACCCACTACGTCATGGGCGTCGCCTTCCGCGCCGACGGCCGCGTCCTCGCCTCGGCCGGGGCCGACGGCGTCGTGATCTCGTGGGACATGATCCTCGGCGAGCGGAAGAAAAAGATCGAGGGCTGGACCAAGGAAGTGACTTCCGTCCAGTTCATCGGCGCGACCAACCAGATCGTCACCTCGGCGGGTGACAACCGCGTCCGCATCGTCAACGACGAGGGCGGCGAGGTCCGCTCGATCACCGGCCTTCCCGACTTCATGCAAGCCGCCGCCAGCACCGCCAACGGCGCCACCTTGGTCGGTGGCGGCGAAGACAGCACCCTGAGAATCTGGAACGGCATCGACGGCAAGGAACTGGCCGCGTTTGCAGCGAAGTGAAACATTTCATCTCAAACCGCACGAAAGCCTGACCAACCACCCATCCATTTGCGAAAATTCGCGGACATTTGCGACCATTCGCGTTAGGAGAAAGAATGGAACGCAAATGGGCGCGAATGACACGCAAATAACCGCAAATCCAAGCGGCCGGAAGTCCTGACAAAACTCCACTACTCCCGCACTCCACCACTCCTTTCCCCACCACCACCCGCCATGTCCACGCACCCTTCCCCCTTCCGCTGCTCCGGTCCGATCGACCGCCGCGGGTTCATGCAGATCGGCCTCACCGGGATGGCGACGCTTTCCTGGCCCGGGTTGTTGAAGTTGCGCGCCACCAACGCCGCCCTGCCGAAGTCCGAGCGGAAGGCGATCATCATGGTCTGGCTCCCCGGTGGTCAGTCCCACGTCGACACCTACGATCCGAAGCCCGACATCGGCAGCGAGTATCGCGGTCCCTTCAAGACCATCTCGACCAAGGTGCCGGGCATGCAGCTCACCGAGCTGCTCCCGATGAACGCGAAGATCGCCGACAAGTTCACGATCGTGCGTTCGATGAACCAGAAGGCCGGCGGCCACCCCGCGGGCTCGATGCAGATGCTCTCGGGCGACAGCGACGAACGCGACAAACCCAAGCCGCGCCTCCCCGACTGGATGTCCGTCGCCAATTACCTGCGGGCCAAGGACGGCAAACGCAGCAACCCGCTTCCGAATTATATCGGGGTCAACCCGCCCCTCGAATACAACGGCCCCGCCTACCTCGGTGACGCCTACGCGCCCTTCTCGGTCAGCGACGACCCGAACCGCCCCAATTTCACCGTGCCGAACATCGGACTCGGCGACGCCGCCGAAACCCGTCGCCTCAGCGACCGCGTCGCCCTGCGCAAGAGCCTCGACAAGCTCGAGCGCGCCTTTGACAAGGAGGGTGAACTCGGCGCCCTTGATGAATTCGAGGGCCAGGCCATGACCCTGCTCACCAATCCGCAGACCCGCGACGCCTTTGACCTGAGCAAGGAGGATCCAGCGATCCGCGACCGCTACGGCCGCAACCGCTGGGGCCAGCAGCTCCTCCTCGCCCGCCGCCTCGTCGAGGCCGGCGTCGAGATCGTCACGAGCAGCCTCAGCGGTCCCCTCTGCGGACGCGTCGGCAACTGGGACGACCACGCCGTGAACCAGCACCAGTTCGAGGCCCTCCGCTTCCGCATGCCGAACTACGACCGCGCCGTCTCCGCCCTGATCGAGGACGTCTACGCCCGCGGCCTCGACAAGCGCGTCCTCGTCGTCGTCACCGGTGAATTCGGCCGCACGCCGAAGATCAGCTTCGATCGCAGCACCGGTGCCGGCGACGCCAGCGCCCCCGCCGGCACTCTCCAGCCCGGCCGCGACCACTGGCCCCGCGCCTTCTCCAACGTCTGGGCCGGCGGCGGCATCCAGACCGGCGGAATCATCGGCGCGAGCGACAAACGCGGCGAAGACGTCGTCGAGCGCCCCTGCGGTCCCGGCGATTTCCTCGCCACGATCTACCACCACCTCGGCATCGATTCCTCGAAGATCACGATCGAGGACTTCAACGGGAGACCGACGCCCATCGTCGACCATGGCAGGCCGATTCCGGAGTTGGTGGCGTGAGGAGTGGGTAGAGAAAGACGTGAAACGTTCTCCGGGTCGGATGGCGACCAGCCAAGCGAAAGAAAGTCTCACGACTTTTCTCTGAGCGCGGCGGATTTTTGCACAGGATTCACTTGGGTTGTGAAGTGCCGGTGGCGAAGGCGAGGCAGGTGTTGAACCGGTCCATTACGTCGTGGGAGTCCCCGAGGGTCTACCTGATATTGCGGCGCTTGCGATGCCAGGGCCAGGAGTGGTATCAGACCGTCTGCCAAAAGTCCGTTCGCAAATCGGGATCGGTTTTGGGTTGGATTCTTGCTCGCCTCGCTCGGTTGTCTTTGAAAACCGGCCGGTAGCGGGAATTCTGGCCGGCTAGGCAAGAAAACCGAGCGAGGCGAGCAAGGTCATCCGACGAAAAACATCCCCCCGATTTGTGAACGGATTTTTGGCAGACAGTCTAGTTCTACTTAGTTAAAGTTCTTGAAAAGTGAATAAGGCGGTGGTATGGGAGCGCTGGCGCTGAAGATCACATACACAGTCAAGCAACTGCAGCAGCCGAAGCGCCGCGG
>JBILDO010000019.1:0-80422 GCA_044352585.1 Verrucomicrobiales bacterium | reverse complement strand
CGATCCTCTCGCGTCTTGAGACTCCCGTGGAGATCCGCTTCTACGTCACCGACGATTCGAAAGTGATGAGCCCGAACGAGCGCAACCGCGCCCGCCGTGTCTCCGAACTCCTCAACGACCTCGTCCAGTATGCGCCGGTCAAAGAGATCGAGGTGACGAACGAGAAGGGGGAATTCGAAACCAAGAAGGTCAGGATGCTCTCGGTGAAGAAGTTCAATCCCGAGCCCAACACGGACGCGGAGGACTCCGCGATCATCGACGGACTCCAGGCCGGGGTCTCGCCGGAGACGAACAACGAGGTTTACTTCGGCATCGCGATCCAGTGCCTCGACTCGGTCGAGTCGATCCCCTTCGTTCCCGCGAAGCCCGAGACGACGCTGGAGTATGAACTGGCCCGCTCCATCTCCGGCGTTCATGGCGGCAAGTCGAAGAAGATCGCGGTGATGACGAGCCTCCCCATCGCCGGGGGCTTCGGCGGCAATTTCCAAGCTCCGCCCCAGAATCCCTGGATGTTCTACGAGCTCCTCGGCAAGGACTACGAGGTCGAGACGATCGCTCCGACCGCGACGGAAATTCCCGCGGGCGTCACCACCCTTATCGTCTTGCACCCCCATGACATCACCGAGGAGGGTCAGTTCGCGATCGACCAGTATCTGTTGAAGGGCGGCAACGTCATCGCTTTTGTCGATCCGAACTTCTTCTACGCCCGCGCCCTCGCCGGCGGTCAGCCGCAGATTCCCGGGATGCCTCCGCAGGGCGGTCCCGCCCCGTCCTCGGACCTCGACAAGCTTTTCAAGGCCTGGGGGGTCACCTACGACATGAACCGCGTCCTCGCAGACCTCGACTTCGGGACGGAGATCATCCGCCGCGGCAACTTCTCCCCCACCTTCCTCACCCTGACGCGGCAGTCGCTCGGCTCGGACCCGAAAGCCCCCGGCCTCAACGACCCGATGACGAACATGCTGAACCAGCTCAACATGCTCACTCCGGGGGCCTTCGAGGTCAACGCCGCGGCGGGCCTCACCGCCGACAGCCTCATCCTCTCCTCGCCCGAGAACCAGCTCGTCGGCTCCTTTGATGCCGATCCCACGGCCGAGGGCGGCAGCGACCGCATCCGCGAAAAGTTCGAGGCGTCCGGCAAGCCGCGTCCCCTCGTGGTGCGTTTGTCAGGTGAATTCCCGACCGCCTTCCCCGAGGGCAATCCGGCGAAGGAGGATGACGCGGCCAAGGAAGGGGCCGCCGCCGACGCGAAGAAGGAGGATGGCAAGGAGAAGGAGGAGGCCGGGAAAGGGGAGGACAATTCCCTCAAAAAAGCCACTGCTCCCGGACGCGTTCTTCTCATCGCGGACGTGGACTTTCTCTACGACGAGAACGTGGTCGTGCGGCAGCAGATCCCCGGTCTCAACATCTCGGTGCCACAGATGCGCAACGAGAACCTCACCCTCGTCCAGAACGCGGCCGAACAGATGTCGGGTGATCCGGATCTCATCAAGGTCCGCAGCCGCACCGGGATGAGTCGTCCCTTCACCAAGCAGAACGAATGGTATCGCGAGGCGCAGCAGAAGTATGCGGCCGAGGTAGCCGGATTCAGCGAGAAGGCGAAGGAGGCCGAGCGCAAGCTCAACGAGATCATCCAGCGCACCCCCGAGAACGTCGATCAGGCCCTGCTCTCTCCGGAGGTGCAGGCGGAATTGAAGAAATTGCAGAAGGAGGAGGTCGAATTCCGCCGCCGCGAGCGCGAGCTGCAGAAGGAAGTGACGCGGGAATTCCGCCAGAAGCTCGCGTCCTTCAAGTTCGGCGCCACCTTCGTGATGCCCGTCCTCGTGATCGTGGCCGGCATTCTCATCGCCATCGGCCGGCGCCGCGCCATCGCGGCCCGCTGAGCTCACCCGAAACCCGGAACCCCATCCTCATCCTCCACACATCATGGGAACAAAAGCTCTGATCCGTCTGGTCCTCGTCCTCCTCGTCCTCGGTGGCGTCGCCGCGATCCTTCACTTCGGCGGGGCCGGCGGCTCCGTCTCGGAAGTCGGCTCGTCCACGGACAAGAAGAAAGTCTTCGACAATTTTCCGATCAACGAGGTCGCGAAGATCGTCGTCAAGGAGAAGAACGGCAGCCTTACCCTGGCGAAGGGGGCGAAAAGCTGGGAAGTCGCCGAGCGCGAGGGTTACCCTGCCGGGGCCGAGCCGATCGTCGGACTCCTCCGCAAGGTCTGGGACCTCAACGTCGTCCAGCCGATCACGATCGGCCGCACCCAGTATGGACGCCTCAATCTCGTTGATCCGGCCAACACGGAGGCGAAGGAGGGCGAGACCGCGACGCTGCTTGCCTTCCAGGACAAGGACGGCAAGGAACTCGCTTCGCTCTGGCTCGGCAAGGTCTACGAGCGCAGCGAGGGCCGTCCCGATCCCTTTGGGGGCGGCATGGCGAAGACCGACGCGGGCCGCTACGTGAAACGGGGCGATGGGAATTCCGTCTATCTCGTCGGCGAAACCTTCGCCGATATCAAGACCGAGGCTCCCGGCTGGCTCGACAAGGAGTTTTTCAAGGTCGAAAAAATCAAGTCGATCGAAATCGTTACGGCCACGAAGACGGACGACTGGAAGCTCGAGCGTGCCGGGGAGGCGGAGGACTTCACCCTCGCCAACGCAACGCCGGCCGAGAAAATCGATCCGAACAAGGTCGCGACGATGAAGGCCGCCTTCTCCACCGCGCAGATGGAGGACGTGTTCATCGGTGAGGAGAAGACGAAGCAGAAGACCGGCGCGGCCGCCTTCAAAATCGTCACCTTCGACGACTTCAACTATGAGGTGGCCGTCGGGGAAAAGAATGACCTGAACGAGCTTCCCCTCAGCCTCAAGGTCTCCGCCGAGCTTCCCAAAGAGCGGAAAAAGGGCGAGGAAGAAAGCGAAGAAGAGAAGAAGAAGCTCGACGGTGAGTTCGCGGCCAAGGTCGCCGCGCTCCAAAAGAAGCTCGACCAGGAGAAGCGGCTAGAGGGCCACCTTTTCAAGGTTCGCAGCTATGTCGTTGATTCGCTCATCAAAAAGCGTTCCGAGTTGATGGAGGAGAAGAAGGAGGAGGCGGCCCGGACCGAGGAGGTTGCCCCCGGGGTTTCGCTCCCCCTTCCCGCCACGTCCGCCCCCAAACCGGCTCCGGCACCTCCCGCCGCGTCCGCTCCCCAACCGGCGGCCCCCAAACCGGTTCCGGCAACGCCCGCCGCGTCCGCTCCCCAACCGGCCCCCAAACCGAAACCCGCCTCCGTTACGAATCCGGTTGCTCCCGCCCCCAAACAAGCGCCCGGAGTCGAAACCAAACCGGCAGCTTCCACGGCAGAAAAACCGAAAGGTTGAGTTCCCCTTGAATTCGCGTCAGGCCCCTTCGGGTCACGGCGCCAGTGTTCCCCGGTCCCGGTCAATCCGGACCGGTTTTTTTTGTCTCCTTGCGATTGAAACTTGCGGCTTGATCTTTTCTGAATTATTATAAATTTAATAATTTTAAGTTGAACGGATCTTCCCCATCAATTTCAGATCACGGCGTCCCGCTTCCGGGTGGTTTGCGCCGCAGTCTGGCCAACGGCCGCTTCGGGGATGAGTTTCCCTTCCGCGAGGCCTCCGGTCTCGCCGCCGAAATCATCGGCCTTTTCGAAGGGGGAGGCTGCTCCTTCTGGGAATGGGAGCCGATGACGAACCGGTTCTCCTCTTACGGGGCCCTCAATGCTCCGACCCTGGACGATTGGCTTCTTCGCGTCCACCCGAGGGACCATGACGCCTTTACCGAGTTCCTCCACCAGGATTGGAACTTGGTCTATCCATGCGCGACAATCGATTACCGGATGAACGCCGGCAGTCCCGGCGATTGGATCAAGGTTCGGCACACTCTCGGACCGTCCTCGGGGCGAAAAGAGAAAACCCTCTCCGGACTCGTCGAGGAGCTCTCGTCAACGAATTTCAGCCGTAGCCTGCTCGAGCGTGCCGAAATCGGGTTGCGGGAAGGCGAACTGAGATTGGGACGTTTCCTCGAGGGGGCGGCATCGCTCGAGGTCCGGTCCGATCCCATGGCACTGCTTGAACTGCTCCGGAACACCCTTCATTGCGAAAGTGCCGCGCTCGTCCGCCTGGACCCCGGACTCGTTCCGACCGAGGTCGTCCAATCAAATCTGGGGGAGGTCTCCTTCCCGTTTGAAGAGGTCCGCGATCTCCTCGCCAAAACACTCGCAGCCCCCTTGACGGACGAATTCAACGGAGTCGCCGAATTCGACCTCGATCCGTCCGTGTCCGCGGTCGCATGGTTTTCCGTCCAACCCGTGCGTCTCGCCGGAGGTCGCATCGCCGGTGCGCTCTGCACCGGCTATCGAACCGCCTCGGCCCGGATCGCTTCGCGCCGCTTCCGTTCCCTCCTGCCACTCGCGGCAATCTTCGCCGCGGGTCGGTTCGAGCGCGAACTCGAGGAAGTCGATCGCCAGGATCTTCTTACCCATCTCCGTGAATCCCGGCGACTCTCGGGAGTCGGCCGGATCACGGGAACATTCGCCCATGACCTGAAAAACCTTTTCACCGTCATCGAGGGCCACCTTCACCACCTCCACAAGGCCTTCGCATATGTCGACCTCGAGAGCGGACGCGATTCACTGCGACAACTCTGTGAAGCCGCCGAACGGGCAAATGAACACACCTCGCGGCTGCTTTGCTTCACCGGAACCCCTTCAGTCGAACCGCGCGCCTGCAATCTCAACCGATTTCTTGAGCGGTTCGTCGCAATGATGCGCCCCGTCCTGGGGAACAGCCTTGAAATCCGTCTCAACCTTGATCCAGCGATCCCTGCGATCCGGGCCGAAGAGAACCTATTGCGCGAGCTCCTTCTCAACCTGATCCTGTCAGCACGAGACGCCGTGCCCGCCGGCAAAGTCCTGCTCTCGACCACGTCGGTGCCTTCCGATTCCAATCCGGATCCCGTTTTCGTGAGCCTGGACCTCACCAACCAGGGAGGACCGGGTCCTTCCCAGGTGATACCCTGGCCGCCGACTCTTTTTCCTTTCGCTCAGTCCGATCCGACCGGGTCCGGTCTGGGCATCTTCCATCTCTCCTCGATCCTCAGCGAACTCGGTGGCCGGATCGAACCACAGGAAATGCACGGGGCGGGGCACCCGTTCCGTTTGCTTTTCCCGACGGCGGGCGTCCCGGAAGCAGAAGGAAACGAAACCCGGCACAGTGGCTCCCGCCCGGGCTCCCCCGGCAGCAGCCCGAGGCCCACGATTCTGCTCGTCGAGGACGAGGCTGTCGTTCGCAAGCTGGTCCGCAAACTGTTGACCATGATCGGTTATGAGGTGATTGAGGCCGCCTCGGGCCGCGAAGCTCTCGACCGTTGGCCGGAGATCCGCGACCGAGTCACGCTCGTGGTTTCGGATGTCGTCATGCCCGAGGGTGTCTCGGGATGGGACCTGACCCGCGAGCTGCATCATCGTCATCCGAATCTCGGGATCCTGCTGACGAGCGGTTACAACGAACTGCCCGCCGACCACGGTCTCGGTGGAATCCCGCAGATCGAGTTTCTCCAGAAACCGTGCGGGGTCGTCGAGCTCAAGGATTCACTTTCGCGGCTTGTCAATCTCGCCACGGCGTGAATCCGTCGGTCCCTTCAGAACAACTCGAAGTCGATCAGATCATCGCCGACATCCGGCTTGACCGCGGTGTCGCTGTCGGCGTTTTTCGTGACGAGCGTGGCGATCGCCTCGTCTTCGAGCACCTCGTTCACCTTGACCCAGCCCAGAATCTCGCTGCCGCGCCGGACCGCGAAACGCTGGTCGATTCGGACGCCCTGGCCGATGCCCGCGTCGAAGGTCACGATCCCCCAGTCTTTGTCGTAACTCGTTACCTTTCCTAGGGAAGGAGCCGAGGTGACCTGGGAACGAACCCGGGCGAGGCTGGCCTCGATCTCGGGGTTGCCTCCCGGTGGATTCTGCACGGCCACTCGGAGGAAATCGGGTAGCTCGGAAGTGATCGTGGCATTTCCCGCGGCCGGGGCGTTCGTAGCGGCGGCGGAAATCGCGTCCGCTTCGGCGGCGAGCGGATCGCCGCTGCCGGCGAGTTGATTGAAGCGTTGCTCGGTGGCGGCCCCCTGCTGCCGGGCCTGATTGAGCGACTGCTGCATCCGGACAATGTCGGGATCCTCGGGCGAGGGCAGGTTGGCCTCCACCTGGAGACCGCCGGGTGATCCGGCTGGGGTGGCCGGCGGGGTGGGGGGAGCGGGAGCGACCGGTCGGGACCCGGTCAAATAAACAGGATTTCCCTGGGCATCATAAAGCACCGTGGTCCCCGGCGCAGGTGCGGTGCCCGGGGCATTCGCTGCCGCGGGGGAAGTCACCGTGGGATTGTTGGCGGCACCCGCCACCGGCATGGCGGGATCGGCACCCCCGAGTCGCTGAATGAGCCTGGCCTCTTTTTCCGCGTATTCCTTTTCGAGATTCGAGCGCACGGAATCCCGGTAACTGAGCCCTCCGACGACGAGCAGCAGCAAGGCGGCGAGTCCGAGCGCGATGGCCGGCGTGGGATGGCTCGATTTGCGTTCCCCGATGACGTCTGGTTCGATCATGGCGAGCAGAAATCTACCACACGAGCGGGTTCGAGCCAATCCCAGTCTTCAAGAATCGTGTCTCACCGGACTCCCGGTCCCGGAAGCAATCCGGAGGTGCGGAGAAATTCGCGAACGACCCATTCGCGATAGAGCGGATCGGCGATCCGGTGAACCCGGGAATGATCGGACCACCACACCGGCCATGCCGACGCCCACCATGGCGGGGTCCGGCCGCTTCGGAGGCACTGCCAGACCGCGGGAGACCCGACCACGGCCCGGTTGCGGGCGAGGAGTATGAGGGGACGCTTGTCGGCCCGCCCGACCGGGTCGTTCCCGGGCGCTGTCTCCGCCCCCGATGGATCCGAAAACCCGCCGGAAACCGCTTCGGGAAGTTCGGAAGTCGCCTCGTAAAGCATCCGGAAACCTTCCGAAAGCTGCCCGAAACCCACCTTGGCGATCCCATCGCGGTGACGGAAGGTCAGACCGTTCCCATCGGACCCGACGACGAAGACCTCGTGATAAATCCGCCCGTCGACCGTGGTGAGCCGTTCGTGATCGAAACCGCCTTCTTCACCGCGAGTGCCCGAGGAGCCCACCACCAGCGGCAAAAGGATGGCAAATTTGAGAATTTTCATCATTTACGGGACTCATAAAAGATTCAAGCCTGGAATCCAAGCGGAATTTCACCGAATGCACGGAAGCCGGGATTCGTTGGAATCGACAAAAAGGTCGGAAATCGATCGGCTGCAGGCGTATCTTGAAACCTTTTCGTCATGAGTGACACCCCCCTTTCTTTTCCCTCCGATGTTCTCGACCGCAGCCGTGAGCTTCCCGTGCTGGTCGATTTCTGGGCCGACTGGTGCGGCCCTTGCCTGATGTTTGGTCCCATTTTGGAGCGGGCCGCGGCCGGGGCCGCAGGCCGGTGGGAACTGGTCAAGATCAACACCGAGGAGCATCCGGAAATCGCCCGGGAACACGGCATCCGAAGTCTCCCGACGATCCGGCTCTACGTGGACGGGGCGGTGGTGGGCGAATCCCTCGGCGTCCTCCCCGACGCGGACTTGCAACGCTGGCTCGCACGCCACCTGCCGTCCCCCCATGCCTCCGAACTGAAGGCGGCCGGAGAGGCGCTCGCCCGGGGAGCCGCGGGCGAGGCCGCCGCGACCGCCGACCACGTCCTCGCCCTCGAGCCGGAAAACGACGAAGCCCTCTGGCTGAAGGCGCAGGCCGCCCTCTCCCTCGATCCGGCAGCGGTTCCGGCGGCATTGAACGCGATTCCGTCCGGATCTCCCCACGGGGAGCGTTCCTTGCCGTTGCGGGAACTGGCCTCGCTGCTTCTCGAGTTTCCGGGCGAAGGCCGCGGCGCGGACCTCGCCGCCACGGCGCTCGGTGCGATCCGGAACTTCGACTGGAACGCGGCCTGTGAAGCCCTCCTCGGCTTGCTCGAGCGCGACCGCGCCTTCGGGGACCAGTTCGCCGCCCGCGCCTTGAAACAGATTTTCCTGTTTCTCGGTCCGCGCCACGAGATCACCGAACGGTTCCAGCGACGGTTTTCGAGCCTGCTCTTTTCCTGACAAAACCGCGGAGTTCGCCCGTCGATCCGGGCGGCTTCCTCTTTCTTATGACAGCCAAAAGGGTGGCGGGCCCCGCACTTGTGGGTTAGCCTCCCCGCCCCAGCCGTCGGATGAGTGACCTAGGAATCACCGAAACCCGTTTTGAGACCCTCGCGACCCCGGAAGCCCCGTTCGTCTTCCGCAGCGGCGAAACCCTCGAGCATGTCGAGATCGCCTACGAAACCTACGGGGAACTGAACGAAGACCGGTCCAACGCGATCCTGCTCTTCCACGCCTTTTCCGGCAGCCAGCACGCCGCGGGCATCAATCCCGCGGTGGCGAAGACGCCCTTCTGGACGCAGGAATGTGTCGCGGGATGGTGGGACCCCTTCATCGGACCGGGCAAAGCCCTCGACACGAACCGATACCAGGTCATCTGCGCGAATTATCTCGGCGGCTGCTATGGTTCCACCGGTCCCTCGACGGTGAATCCGGCCGCGGGAAAACCCTATGGACCCGCCTTCCCCCACGTGACCGTCTCGGACATCGTGCGCAGCCAGGCGATGCTCCTCGACCGGCTCGGGATCGACCGCCTCCTTGCCGTGGTCGGTCCCTCGACCGGTGGACTCAGCGCGGTGACCTTCGCGACGACCTACCCCGACCGCGTCCGCCTCGTCATTCCGATCGCCACGGGCGTCAGAACGACGGTGCTGAACCGGATCATCCTTCTCGAACAGATCCTCGCCATCGAAAACGATCCGCTCTTCCGCGCCGGCGATTACTACGGGTCGGGGGCGCCCGAAACCGGACTCGCCCTCGCGCGGATGATCAGCCACAAGACCTTCGTCCACCTCGACGCGATCGAAGGACGGGCGAGCAGGGATGTCATCCAGCCCGAGGACCGCTTTTCGTGGTATCAGGCGCACGACCACGTCGAGAGCTACATGCTCCATCAGGGGAAGAAATTCACCGACCGGTTCGATGCGAACACCTACCTCCGAATCTGCGAAGCCTGGAGCCGTTATGATCCGGTGGTCGAGGGCGGGGCCGCCGACACGCTCGAGCTGTTTGGCCGGTCGCGGGAGGCGGACCACCAGTATCTCGTCTTCAGCATCGACGAGGATTATTGCTTCTACCCCGAGGAACAGGCCGCCCTCGTCGACCACCTCAAGCGGGCCTCGGTGCCGCACCTCTATTTCACGGTGCATTCGGAAAAGGGTCACGACTCCTTCCTCCTCGAGCCGGAACTCTACGCCCCGCACATCCAGGTGATGCTGCGGAATGCGATCAAGGCCCTCGCGACGGCGTGAGGCGGACGACGGTGCCGCGTTCCGGCTCAGGGAAACCGGTAACCGACGCCCCTCACCGTCTCGATCAGGCCCGTGTCGCCGACCTCGTCTCCCAGCTTCTTGCGGAGTTTCGCAATGTGTTGGTCGAGGGTCCGGGATTCCGGAAAATAATCCATCCCCCAGCAGCGGTCGAGCAGGGTGTCGCGATCGACCGCTTCTCCACGCCGCTCGTGGAGGATTGAAAGGATGGCGACCTCCCGGGGCGTCAGTTCGATCAACCCGCCGTCATGTTCGGCGCGGAGCTCTCTGGGGTAGATCGTGAGGGTCCCCATCGCAAAGGACTCGCGCGGACGCGGTCCGCCTGCCATCTCCGTTGCCGCGGAACGGCGGAGGGCGCTGCGGATCCGGGCGAGGAGCTCATGGCGGCCGAACGGTTTGCGAACGAAGTCGTCGGCACCGAGTTCGAGTCCGACGACGATGTCGATCTCTTCGTTTTTGGCGGAGAGGAAGACGACCGGGACGCGCGATCGGGTCGCGCGGATGCGGCGGCAGACCTCGTAGCCGTCGAGTCCCGGCATCATGATGTCGAGACAGACGAGGTCGGGTGATTCGCTCCGCCAGCGTTCGAGCACTTCGTGGCCGTTTGCCGCCGAGCTCACCGCAAACCCCTCGCCCTCGAGGCAGGCGACGAGGGCCTCGCGGGTGAGCGGATCGTCTTCGGCGACGAGGATCTTCATGAAGCAAGCGAGTCGGAAAAGGGAACGACCTTGGCCGAAGCGGCGGCGGGCAGGCGGAGTTCGAAGGTCGCGCCGGGTCCGTCCTGCGGAACGAGACGCAGGCTGCCGCCCATCGCCACGGCGAGCTCGCGGGCGATGGCGAGACCGAGTCCGGTGCCGGTGACGCCTTCGGAAGGTCGGTTGTCGAGACGGTGGAAGGGGAGGAAGACGCGCTCGTGTTCTCGGGCGGGGATGCCGGGGCCGCGGTCTTTCACGAGCAGAATGACGGTCTCGTCGTCCTCCGCAAGGGTGATGTCGGCGAGACCTCCGGCGGCGGCGTATTTCTCGATGTTCGAAAGCAGGTTGCCAAGGATCTGACGAAGCGAGTCCGCATCGGCGAGGGCGTGCGTGGTTTCGCCGCCCTTCACGACGATCTCGACTCCTCGTCGTTTCAACGAGGGGGCGAAGGTCTCGGCGACGTCGTCGACGAGCGGTCGCAAAGAGAGCGGCGCGGACAGGGGCGCCGGAGTCGAATCGCGACGGGAAAACGCGAGGACGTTATCGATGAGCCGGGCAAGGCGGCGGGTTTCCTCCCGCACGAGGGCGAGCCGCTGGCGTCCCCGGGCATCGGCCCCGTCGGCGGCAAGGTCGGCGTTGAGGAGGATGTTCGTCAGCGGTGTCTTCAGTTCGTGGGAGACCCGGTTGACGAAGGAAACGCGTTGCTCGGCGAGGCGGAGAGCGCGCCGCACCGTGAAGCCCGCGACGACTCCGGCGAGGAGCACGAGCACGGCCAGTGCCGCGGCGAGCGCGAGCCGGTCGCGGCGGTAGGTGACGGCGGTCCGCCTCCCGTCCCACGATTGCACCTGCCAGCCTCCGAACCGCGTCGCGAGGGTGCGCACCGCATCGGAGGGAGTGCTTTTGTCAGGCTCTCCCGTGGCGGCGACGGATTGATCGTGGAGCCGCACGCGATCGACCGCCCCATCCTTGGCGGAGCCGGCGAGTTGTTCCTCGATCCAGGGAGCGAGGGTTTGCAGGACGGAGGCCTCGACGGGAGCCGGATCGACGAGCAGCAGGACCACCCGGCGGATCGACACGCGCTGGTGGTAGAAGCGTCCCTGCGGCGTCGTGATCCAGCCCGATTCCCCCTCCCCACCGCCAAAAAGATCGAAGCCGCCGATCTCGGCGACGACTTCGCGACCGGGCGGCCGTTCGCGGGGATCGATCACGGGAACGGGAAGAGCCGGGATCGCCTCCACGTCCGAGGCCGGGAGATGCAGATCGATCCTGCCCTCGGGATCGAGGGTGGAGAGCTGTCGAACCCCGACGACGCCGTCGATGGCGTCCTGCACTCCGAAGAAGTGATTCAGATCGGTCCGGCAGATGCGGGCGAGGTGGCGTTCGTATTGCGACTCGAGGGCGGTGATCTTCTCCTGCAGTTCGTCGGCGAAGGTTTCCACCGCGGCATCCGTCCGGGGCAAACGCTCGATCCGTTCCTGCTTCGCGAGCATGACTCCACCCCAGACGATCGCGGCCGCGACCCCTGCGGCGACGAGGGGCAGGAGCAGGGCGGGCGAAGGGCGTGAGGACGGGGCCATCAGGACGATACTCCCACAGGCCGAGGCCCGGGATCAACGCGAGAATTTCACAAAGAGGAGGACTTTGCGGGAGGGATCGGTCCAGCCCTTTTCATCCGGCGGCGACATCACGGCGACAAGGACGGGAACATCCACCGGAAGACTGAGCTGGGTCGTTGGTTGCATCGTGTAGAACGCGGGCATGGTGACATTCGGCTTCCATTCACCCTCGACGAGGATGCGGTGGAGCACGTCGTGTCCCCAGAACGAGGAGAACTCCGCCGCGAGGTTGAGGTCGAGCATGCCTCCGGCCGGACTGATGACCGGATCGACCTCCACGGTGGTGCCGATGTTGCGGGACTCGAAGGCGTTCGGAGTGGCGAAACCGCCCTCGGAGGATTCCAGGAAATCAGTGGCGTGGCGCATTTCCCGGATCGACTCGACCTTGCTCCGCTGTCCGTTGCGGACCCTGACCACCTTTTCCTCGACGACCTTGCCTCCGGCCTTTGCGACCTCTTCGCGCAGGCCGCCTCCGATCCACGCAGAAAGATCCCCCCCTTTCATGAGCGAGGCATTGAAGGCCTCGTGGCTCGTCTCAATCCAGGTGAAGGCGAGCATGACCTCGGTCGGGGCCTCCTCCTCAGCCGCCGCTTCCTCGAAGCGGTGCAGGACCGGCCGGACGAAGACGAGGGTGTGGCGGGTCTCCGGCTGCGCGAGGGAGGTCTCGCATCCGACGAGAGCCCACTGCCGCGGATCGAGCGAGGTCATGGTCGTCACCTTCTGGGTGATGAACAGGGGAAAGCGGACGTCCCCGTCCCCGACTCCGGTCTCCTCCCGCGGCGGAACCTCCCCGGCGCAGGCGACCCGCTCCGGAGCGAAGTTGAAATCCACGCTGGTATCGGAGGCGATGACGACGTCGGTTTCGGAGGTCGTTCCGACGTTGCGGCATTCAATCGTGGTCGGGAAAGGCTGACCGGCCGCGTTTTCACCAAATTCAGTCGGGAAGGCCTGGTTCCGAACCGACTCCACCTTCGAGCGCTGCCCCGTTTTCCCCATCACCAAGGAGGTCTCCGCCAACGCGGCGTCGCCCTCGGCGATCCACGCCTCCACTTCCCGGCGCAACGCACCGGCGTCGACCGGGGCTTGGTTCGCGTCGAGCCACTTCTGCCAGCGCTCGCGGGAAACGTCGATATACTGAAAGACTCCACCGACGTTGGCAGAGGTGGCGGGACCGCTCCCCGCTTCCGCGCCGGCCTTCTCCCTCTTCTTCACGAAGGGATCGGCGGGTGCGGCCGGAGCGGCGGCGGGTTTGGTCTCTTTGGAGACCTCCTGGGCGGTGAGGGAAACTCCTGCGAGCAGGAGGACGGCGAGGGGGGGGGCGATTGAGGCTTTCATCTCCCGCCATCCTGCCACACGTCGGAACGCGACGGGTCAACGCCGCGTCTCCGTTTCGTAAAAGTTCTGTAAAACACCCGGCTGCGGAAAAGGCGGCGGGAACGCCACCCTTCCCTGGTCCCGGGGCAATGGGAACCCCTCACAAATCCCCGTCCGTCACCGCGCCTTCCGAAGCGGAGGCGGCGAGCTTCGCGAACTTCGCGAGGACGCCCCTGGTGTAGCGGGGCTTCGGCTGCTTCCAGGCCTTCTTGCGCGCGGCCATTTCCTTCGCGGAGATATGCAGGGTCATCTCGCGCTTTTCGGCGTCGATGGAGATCTCGTCGCCGTTCTTGACGAGGGCGAGCGGTCCGCCGACGAAGGCTTCCGGGGTGACGTGGCCGATGACGAAGCCGTGGCTGCCGCCGGAGAAACGTCCATCAGTGATCAGGGCCACATCCTTGCCGAGTCCGGCACCCATGATCGCCCCGGTGGGCCCGAGCATCTCACGCATCCCGGGACCGCCCTTCGGTCCCTCCATGCGGATGACGACGACGTCGCCCTTCTTGATCCTGCCGCCGAGAATCGCCTTCATCGCCAGTTCCTCGGAATCGAAGACGCGGGCGACGCCCTTGAAGAAGAGACCCTCCTTGCCCGAGATCTTCGCGACCGCGCCGCCGGGGGCGAGGTTTCCGTAGAGGATGACGAGGTGGCCGTTCTTCTTGATCGGGTTGCTGAACGGCCGGATGACGTCCTGTCCCTTCGGATAGGGTTTCACCTTGGCGAGGTTTTCGGCCATGGTCCGGCCCGTCACGGTCATGCAGTCGCCGTGGAGGAGCCCGGCATCGAGCAGCATCTTCATGAGCGGGAGGGTGCCTCCGATCTCGACGAGCTTCATCATCACATACTTGCCGCTCGGCTTCAGGTCGGCGAGGACGGGGACCCTTTTCCCGATGCGGGTGAAATCGTCGATCGTGATCTTCACGCCCGCGGCGCTGGCCATGGCGATGAGGTGGAGCACCGCGTTGGTCGAGCCCCCGAGCACCGTCACCACGGTGATGGCGTTCTCAAAGGCCTTCTTCGTCATGATGTCGCGCGGACGGATGTTCTTGTTGATGAGGTTCACGACGGCGGCGCCGGCATCGAAGCAGTCCATCAATTTCTCGTCGCTCACGGCGGCCTGGGCCGAGCTGTTCGGCAGGCTCATCCCGAGGGCCTCGATCGCGCTTGCCATGGTGTTGGCCGTATACATCCCTCCGCAGGACCCGGGACCGGGGATGGCGGTGGCGGTGACCGCGTCGAGTTCCGCGTCATCGATCTTTCCGGCACTGTGCTGGCCGACTGCCTCGAAGACGGAGACGATGTCCACGTCCTCGCCGTTGTGGCAGCCCGGTTTGATGGTGCCGCCGTAGACGAAGATGCCGGGGCGGTTCATCCGAGCGATCGCGAGGATGCAGCCGGGCATGTTTTTGTCACAGCCGCCGATCGCGACGACGCCGTCCATGCCCTCGCAACCGACCACCGTCTCGATCGAGTCGGCGATGACCTCGCGGCTGACGAGCGAATACTTCATCCCCTCGGTGCCCATGGAGATGCCGTCCGAAATCGTGATCGTGTTGAACTCGATCGCCTTGCCGCCGGCGGCGTCGACCCCCTTCACCGACTGTTTTGCGAGCGAGTCGATGTGCATGTTGCAGGGCGTCACCATGCTCCAGGTCGAGGCCACGCCGACGATCGACTTCTTGAAATCCTCGTTCGAGAACCCGACCGGGTGGAGCATGGCGCGGCTCGGGGCGCGGTCGGGACCGTCCAGCATGGGACCGGAAAACTGGCGATGGGCGGACTTGGCGGATTTCTTCGCGGGCTTGGGGGAGGATTTGCTCGTGGCCATGGGAATTGTCGGGTGATCCTAAACGATACGATGACGGAATCCCGCGTTTGATGGAAATACTATTTTTCCAAGGGTATGATACCTTTTTGATATGAATGAATTCTCCCTGCGGGAACTTGAATGCTTTCTCGCGGTGGCCGAGGAACTCTCCTTCACCCGGGCGGCGGAGCGACTCAGGCTTGCCCAGCCGCCTCTCTCGCGACACATCCGGGCACTCGAGGAAACCCTCGGCGTGACCCTCTTCGAACGTTCGCGCCGCCGTGTCGCGCTCACCCCGGCCGGCGGCGCTTTCCGCGCCGAAGCGCGCGACATCCTCCCACGGCTCCGGCGCGCGGGTGAGGCGGCGAAGCGGGCCGCCCGTGGCGAGACCGACCGGGTCGAGGTGGGATTCGTCAGCGCGGTGCTCTCGCCGGAACTGGTCGCGGTCTTCACGCATTTTGCCAAGCGGCAGCCGCAGGTGCGCCTGCAGCTTCATGATCTCTCTCCCTCGGAACAGCTCGCCAACCTCGCCCGGGGCGAGCTCGACGTGGCCTTTGTCGGCGTGGCTCCGGAGCGTCTTCCCGCCGGTCTTGCCGCAACCCGGTGGCGCGAGGAGGCGCTCCTTGCCTTCATCCCGCCCAATCATCCCCTCGCCTCGCGTCGCGAAATCCGGCTCGCCGAGCTCGCGGACGAACCCTTCGTGATGATCTCCGCGGAAGCGGCCCCGGGCTACACTTCCCTCGTCCACCGATTCTGCCTGGACGAAGGTTTCCGTCCCCGCGTTGTCCAGGAAGCCTCCCGCGCACAGGCGGTAGCGGCCCTGACCGTGGCCGGTTCCGGAGTTTCCATCCTGCCCGCCTCTCTCAACCGCCTCACCGGAAACGGGGTGGCGCTGCGAAGGCGACGGAGAGCAACCTGCAAACTGGTCCATTCGGTCATCCACTTGGCCCGTCCCGCCGCCTCGGCCGCCGCGTTTCTTGCCTCCCTCGCCCAGGGGGGCGGCGAACGCTGACCGTGTTCAAGCGCGGTCGTGATCTCCTCGCGGATGATACCGGAAGTGTCCCTGCACCTTCCATTGGCGGATCCCGGTGGTCCGTTCGGGGCCGGCTCCGATGTTGTGGACGAAGGTGTCGGGGGCGATGACCATGCCGATGTGCCAGAGGCCGTTTCCGTTGAGGTCCCAGGTGACGAGGTCTCCGGGCAGGAACTCCGAGCCCTCCGCCACCGCGGCGCCGTGCCGGCGGAAGAAGGTCTCCAGGTTCGGGACGCGGCGGTGGTCGATGTTCTTGTCGGGCCGCTTCAAGCCCCAGAGTTTCGGGTAGGCGGAGAAGTCCGCCTTCATGTCCTCGTGCAGGAGTTTCTGCAGGTCGATGCCGAGGGTCCGGTAGGCGCGGATGACCTCGTCGGTGCAGACCCCGGTGTCCGCCGGAACGTCGCCGCCGGGGTAGTCGAGGACGACGTAGGCGGGATCATAACGGACGGTGTGGGCGAGCCGGTCTTTCGCGGCCCCGACGAAGCGCTCCGCGAAGGAAGCCGCGGGCTCCTGCGCCCCGAGGGCACGGCTCAACACCCAGAGACAGAAGAGGATGAGGGCGAGATACTTCATGGCGTCCTTTACGCATGGACGCATGAAGGCCTTTCACGGTTCAAAAAACTTCCGTAAAATCCATCGAGTACCCGAACGGGCCGGTCCGGATCACTTCGACGAGAGGAGCGACCGGCCCGTCATCTCGGCGGGGGCGGAAATCCCTAACAAAGCCAGAATGGTCGGGGCGATGTCGGCGAGGATGCCTTCGTCCAGCCTCACCTCGGCGGCGTCGGCGCCCACGTAGATGAGCGGAACCGGAAAGGTGGTGTGGGCGGTCTGGGGTGATCCGTCCTCGTTGATCATCTGCTCGCAGTTGCCGTGGTCCGCCGCGATGAGAAGACATCCGCCGAGTTCGAGGACCCGGGTGACGACGCGTTCGACGCAGCGGTCGACGCACTCGACCGCCTTGATCGCCGCGGGCACGTTGCCGGTGTGTCCGACCATGTCGGCATTCGCGTAGTTCACGATGATGAGATCGTAGTCGGCGGCGCGGTCGAGGATGGTCCGGGTCACCTCCTCGGCCGACATTTCCGGTTTCTCGTCGTAGGTGGCGCAGTCGCGCGGCGACTGCAGCATCTGCCGGTCCTCGCCGGGATTCGGTTCCTCGACGCCCCCGTTGAAGAAGAAGGAGACGTGGGGATACTTCTCCGTCTCGGCGACGCGGAGCTGTTTCAGGCCCGCGGCCGCGACGACCTCGCCGAGGGTGTTTTTCAGCTCGACCGTGGGGAAGACGACGGGACAACCGTAGGTCTCGTCGTATTCGGTGAGGGTGTAGTAGGACGTCTTCGGAAAACCGCCGCGGTCGAATCCGGCGAAGTCCTCCTTGAGGAAGGCGAGGCTCAACTGGCGGGCGCGGTCGGCCCGGAAGTTGAAGAAGAGGATGACATCCCCGTCGCGGACGCGGCGCTCGCCGGCGTGTCCGAAAACGAGGGGCTTGAGGAATTCGTCGGTTTCGTCGCGGCCGTATTTCTCGGCAACGGCGGCGGAGGGGGCGTCGCCGCGGGCCTCCCCGATGCCGAGGACGATGGCGTCCCAGGCGAGCTGGGTGCGTTCCCAGCGCTTGTCGCGGTCCATCGCGAAATAGCGGCCAACCACCGTCGCGATCTTCGCGCCCGAGGGGACGAGCTTTTCCTCGCAATAGGCGAGGTAGCCCTTGCCGCCGGTTGGCGAGGTGTCGCGCCCGTCGGTGATGGCGTGGACCATGATGTCGTTCACGCCCGCCGCCTTCGCCGCGTCCGCGAGGGCAGCGAGGTGATCCTGGTGGCTGTGGACCCCGCCGTCCGAGACGAGTCCGAGGAGGTGGAGCCGCGACCCGGCCGCCTTCGCGAAGGCTTCCTGCAGCACCGCGTTGTGCGCGAGGTCGCCGTCGGCGATGGCCTTGTTGATGCGGGTGAAATCCTGATAGACGATCCGGCCGGCGCCGAGGTTGAGGTGGCCGACTTCGGAATTGCCCATCTGCCCTTCCGGCAGGCCCACGTCCATTCCCGAGGTGCGGAGTTGGGAAACGGGATACTTCTCGTGCAGCGAGCGGGTGAAGGGGATGTTCGCGAGGCGGGGGCAATCCCCGTATCGTTCGGCGCCTTCCGGTCCGGCGGGATTGTCCCCCCATCCGTCGCGGATGATGAATACGACTGGTTTTTTCGACATGACTGCGGAGAGATCGGACAAAACCGGGCCCGGCGCAACTGTTTCGGGTCGGATCGACCTGCGTGAAGCAAATCCCGGGCCCGGATCCTCACAATTTCGCGATTGCCAAGGCGGGGCCTTGCCTGTTTGATGGGCGGGTCGCAACCCCCGCCGCCCGCATGCCGGAATCCACCGCCGCCCCACCCGACGCCCCGGCCCCCCGTCCGGCTTCCTCGTCCAAGGCCCGCACCTTTCTGCAGCGCTCCGCCAGCACCGTGGTCCTCGTGGCCCTCATCACCCTGGCCTTCTGGCTCTCGCAGCCGTGGATCCTCTTCGGCCTCTTCGCGACCCTGTCGCTCGGCGCCCTCGCCGAATACTTCCACCTCTTCAGCGACGCGGGATTCCGCCGCTTCCGACCGCACGCCTTTGTCGTCGCGATCACCTACCTCGCCCTGCTCTTTTCCCCCCACTGGGGCCATGAACTTCCCTTGCAGGGGGAACTCGACGGGCTCGCCATCGCCGCGCTCATGATCCTGATGATCCTCTTCCGCGTGCGTCACCCCCTCGAGGGCTTCCGCTCCCTCGACGAGATTGCCGCGACCCTGCTCGGATTCTGCTATTGCATCCTCCTGTTCTCGTTCATTCCCAAGATTTATCTCCTCCCCGCGACCACGGCCGGGGGACTCCCCGCCTCCAGCTTTTATCTCATCCACCTCGTCGCGGTTACGAAAATGACCGACGCCGGCGCCTACCTCGTGGGTTCCGCGATCGGACGACAGAAGCTGGTCCCCCATGTCAGTCCCGGCAAAACCTGGCAGGGTTTCTGGGGCTCTCTCGTCTTTGCGGTCGGGGGAAGCTACCTCGGCTGGTGGTTCCTCGGCGACCGCATCCCTCTCGTCGGACCGGTCGGGGCCGGTGTCCTCGGCCTCTCCCTCGCGCTCGTCGCCGTCCTCGGCGACCTCGCCGAGTCGATCATGAAACGCAGCCTCGCGGTGAAGGACAGCGGGCACGTCATGCCCGGCATCGGCGGCGTCCTCGACCTCGTCGACTCGATCATCTTCACCGCTCCGGTCTATTATCTTTATCTCCGCCTCGCCGCCTGATTCCGCGCATGTCCGATCCGTCCCGACCGAAGAATGTAGTAGTGTTAGGCTCGACCGGGTCCATCGGCGAGAGTTCCCTGAAGGTGGCGCGCGACCTTCCCGGCCGGATGAAGGTGGTCGGTCTCGCCGCGAACCGCAGCGCCGACACCCTCGCCGCGCAGATGGCCGAATTCGGGGTCAAGGAGGGTTGCCTCTTCGACCCGACCGGGTTGGACCGGGTCCGGTCCGCCCTGCCCGGCGGGGTGACGGTGCGCTCCGGCGAGGAAGGCCTCGTCGAACTCGCCACCCTGCCCGAAGCCGACCTCGTCCTCATCGCCATCGTCGGCGTCGCCGGACTGAAGCCGGCCCTCGCCGCGATCGAGGCGGGCAAGGACATCGCGGTCGCCTCGAAGGAGATCCTCGTGATGGCCGGCGAGGCGGTCATGACCGCGGCGCGCCGCAAGGGCGTGAAGGTCCTGCCGGTCGATTCGGAGCACAACGCCATTTTCCAATGCCTCGAGGGCCGCTCGCCCGACGAGGTCTCGAAGCTCATTCTCACGGCATCGGGCGGTCCTTTCCGCACCCTCCCGGCCGCCGATCTCCCGGGCGTGACGGTGGCCCGCGCCCTGAAACATCCGACCTGGGAGATGGGGAAAAAAATCACGATCGATTCCGCGACCCTCTTCAACAAGGGGCTCGAGATGATCGAGGCGCGCTGGCTCTTCGACATCGGGATGGACCGGGTCGATGTCATCGTCCATCCGCAGAGCATCATCCACAGCATGGTCGAGTTCGTCGATGGATCCGTCCTCGCCCAGCTCAGCACCACGGACATGTGTTTCCCCATCCAGTATGCCGTGACCTGGCCCGACCGCGTCGCGAACCGGCTGCCCCCCCTCGATTTCGCGAAACTGGCGAAGCTGGAGTTCGAGGCGCCACGCTGGGACGATTTCCCCGCCTTGAATCTGGCGAAGGAGGCCGGCGGCACCGGTGGCACGCTCCCTGCGGTCCTCAATGCCGCGAACGAGATCGCGGTGAGCGCGTTTCTGGAAGGTCACTTGAGCTTTCCTGGAATTTGGGACACCGTCGCGGAGACGATGTCACGGCATCGCCCCACGACCCATCCCTCGCTCGACGAAATCGTCGCGGCGGACCGCTGGGCCCGCGAGACCGCCACCTCACTCCTGACAAAACCATGAAAAAGGCTTCCCAGGCGAAGAAACCCGTTCCCAAGAAACCATCGAAATCCGGCAAGTCCGCGAAAACCGCGAAGGCTTCCTCCGCCGGACGCGTCTGGGTCGGCCTGGACCTCGGCGGGACGAAGATGCTCGCCAATGTCTTCGACGACCGCTACCGCGTTCTCGGCCGCGCCAAGCAGAAGACGCAGGGGGCCAAGGGCGCCCGGGCCGGCCTGAAGCGCATGGTCGACACCGTCTCCGGCGCCCTCGCCGAGGCGGGGGTCGATCCTTCCCGCCTCGCCGGGATCGGTGTCGGATGTCCCGGACCGATTGATCCGGCGCGGGGCGTCATCGTCGAGGCTCCGAATCTCGGCTGGCGGAATGTCCCGGTCGAGGCGCACCTCGGCAAGGCTTTCGGAGTCCGCGTCGTCATCTGCAACGACGTCGACGCCGGCGTCTATGCCGAATATCAGGCCGGAGCCGCGAAAGGTGCGCGCTGCGCGGTCGGCATTTTCCCCGGCACCGGAATCGGGGCCGGAGCGGTCCTCGAAGGGAAGCTCCTCCAGGGATCCACCCTCTCCTGCATGGAACTCGGTCACATCCCGCTCTTTCCCGAGACCTCGGGCACCGGCGAGGACGGTTCCACCCTCGAGATGGAGTGCTCGCGGCTGAAGATTGCGGTCGAGGCCGCCCGTGCCGCCTACCGGGGACAGGCCCCGAATCTCTTCGAGGCCTGCGGCACCGATGTCTCGAAGATCACGAGCGGTGCCATCGCCAAGGCCATCGCCGCCGGCGACACCGAGATCGAGACTATCGTCCGCCGCGCCGCGACCCTCCTCGGCTGCGGCGTCGCCACCATCGTCCACCTCCTCGCGCCGGACGTCATCGTCCTCGGCGGCGGATTGGTCGAGGCCATGCCGAAACTCTATCTTGAGACGGTGCGGAAGTCCGCCCTCGCCCGCATTCTCGCTCCCTACCGGAAGAGCCTGAAGATCGTCACCGCCACGCTAACCGAGGGTTCCGGCTCGATGGGGGCGGCGGCCTGGGCGCGGAAGACGATCGAAGGGTGATCAGGGTTCAATGGGCCGCGCCACCAGACGCGGCTTCGACGACGCGGGGCGATCGAGTTCCGGCAGGAGGATGTCGCGCCAGAGGCGGTAGCCTTTCTCGTTCAGGTGGATCCCGTCGATCGTGAACCATTCGGCCCGCGGCCGGCCGTTCGGCCCCAGCATCGCGGTGTGGGTGTCGACAAACGTGACTCCGCCCAGCGCGGCGGCCTCGGACGCGATCATCCCGTTGGCCTTCCGCACCGCTCCGATGCGGACCCGGCGCGTCGGGATGACGTTCGGCTTGATCGAGATCACGAAAACGCGCACGCCGGGGATGGACGCCTTCAAGGATGACGCCACTTCGCGGAACTGCCGCGCCACCGTTTCGGGGGACCGCATCCAGGCGATATCGTTGTCGCCCGAGTAAATCACATAGCGGCGCGCCGGATATCTCGCGGCCCACTCCCCGACATTGGCAACGAGATGGGAATAAGTCGTGCCCGCCTTGCCCAGATTGAGGACCCGGTGCCCGGCGAAGTCCGCCGGGAGGGTCTTCCAGAATTCGATGCTGGAACTGCCGATGAAAACGATCGTGTGCGGATCAAAGGTCCCGGGATCGCTGCGGGCGTTGCCCGGAATGAACAACGACAAGGCGAGGGAAAGGAGCCGGGCAGCTCGGTCGGTCATCACCCGACCACGATACCGGATCTTCATGACAAGTAAAACCCGCGGATCCAGGCTCCGATCCTTTCCGAAACGACCCGAGGAACTTCTTGCCAGGGAAAAAATGGCACTCTAGTATCACTTCATGAAGGTCGAGCTGGTCACCAATCTCAAGAGGAAGGCGACGGAAATCCTTGGCGATCTGGCGGTCGATCGCGAACCCGTTCTCATCACCCAGCACGGCCGCCCGGCGGCCTACCTCCTTGATGTCACGACCTTCGAGGCGATGAACGAGCGGATCGCCCTGCTCGAGAACATCGCACGAGGGGAGCGTGCCATCGAAGAAGGGCGGGTCATACCCCACGAAGAGGCGAAGCGGCGAATGAAGCGATGGCTCGAGTAATCTGGACCGAACCCGCCCTGTCCGACCTCGACGGGATCGCCGATTACATCGCCCTCGAGGATCCGGCGGCGGCAAAACGCCTCGTTCGGAAGGTGTTTCTCCGAGTCGGGCAACTGATCGACCATCCCGAAAGCGGCTCGGTTCCTCCCGAGTTGCGCAAGCTGAAAAACTACCGTCAACTGGTCGAGAAACGTTGCCGGATCTTCTATAAACTCCCGGTCGACGACACGGTTTACATCATCCACGTCATGCGGGGAGAGAGGATCTTGAAACGTCGCAACCTCACCCGAAGTTGAACCGAACCCGATGAACGAAACGCGCTCCTACGCCACCTCGCCCCAGGCCCTTTCCGGAATGCCTCCGGGCATCCCCTACATCATCGGAAACGAGGCGGCGGAGCGCTTCAGTTTCTACGGCATGAGGACCATCCTCACCGTCTTCATGGTGAACTACCTCTGGCTCATGGGTGACGCGGCCGGCGTTCGCATGACCGACGCCGAGGCCACGAAACGCTTCCACGATTTCGTCTCGCTCGTCTACCTCACCCCGCTCTTCGGGGCGTTGATCGCGGATTTCTTCTTCGGGAAATACCGCATCATCATGTGGCTCTCGGTGGTCTACTGCCTCGGCCACGGCGCCCTCGCCCTGATGGGGCTCGCCGGGGAGGCGGGGACCTGGCTCATGGTCGGTCTCTGGCTCATCTCGGTGGGTTCCGGTGGCATCAAACCCTGCGTCTCGGCCCACGTCGGCGACCAGTTCGGCAAGCTCAACCGCCATCTCCTCCCCCGCATCTTCAACTGGTTCTACTGGTCGATCAATCTGGGCGCCTTCGCCTCGACCCTGCTCACCCCGTGGCTCCTCGAATGGTATGGTCCGCACTGGGCCTTCGGAGTGCCGGGCGTGCTCATGGCCCTCGCCACCCTCGTCTTCTGGATGGGGCGGTGGAAATTCGTCCACATCCCCGCGCGGGGCTGGCATGTCTTCCGCGAGCTCTTGAGCCGGGACGGACTGTTCGCGGTGCTGAAGCTCTGCGCGATCTACGCCTTCGTCGCGATCTTCTGGGCGCTCTTTGATCAGAGCGGTTCCTCGTGGGTCCTGCAGGCGGAGAACCTGAACCTCCGTTGGCTCGGCGTCGAATGGCTTCCCAGCCAGATCCAGGCGCTCAATCCCATCCTCATCCTCGTCTTCATCCCGCTGTTCTCCTATTTCGTTTATCCCTTCGTCGACCGCTTCTATCCGCTCACGCCCCTTCGCAAGATCGCCATCGGACTGTTCATCATGGTGATCTCCTTCGTCCTCATCGCCGTCGCGCAGACGAGGATCGACTCGGGACAGTCGCCCTCGGTCTCCTGGCAGATCGTCGCCTACGTCGCCCTCACCGCGGCGGAGGTGATGGTCTCAATCGTCAGCCTCGAGTTCAGCTACACCCAGGCGCCGAAGTCGATGAAGTCGCTCATCATGTCCCTGTGGCTGTTCGCCGTGTCGCTCGGCAACCAGGTCACCGCGCGGATCAACGACTTCATCCAGACCGGCAATCCGATCGCCGCGGTCAAGGCCGCCGGCAACGAGGCCTCGCACGGCGGCTTCGACGGCAAGGTCGGGACGGAGGACGACCTGCTCCTCGTCTTCGACGCGGAAGGCAAGCGCACCGACCTGCGTTTCGCCGGACGCGAGGATCTCGACGCCGTCCTCGGGCTCGTCGAGGCCCGCTTCCACGGGGAAAACCACACCCTGCCCGCGCAGGCCGAGGGCGCGAAGATCGCCGGCGCCGTCACCGATCCCTGGGGCAACCCGTACCAATACCGACTCATCAACCGCAACCAGGTCCGCATCTGGAGCGCCGGCCCTGACAAAACCCTCAAGACGGAGTGGGACCAGGGCGCGGTCCTCACGATCGCCCGCCCCACGGTCGAGAAGGCCTCGTTTTTCGACCGCTTCCACCCCGAACGCACCTGGCTCGACCGGCGCCGCGAGCAGCTCGGCCTGCCCACCGAATCCGAACAGGCGGCCTCCGGTCCGACGATCTCGCGGGACTACTTCGTCGGCGGTCTCGTCAAGCTCGAGGGCGCGGCCTACTTCTGGTTCTTCAGCGGCCTCATGCTCGCCGCCGCTCTGCTGTTCCTCATCGTCGCGTGGTTCTACAAGCCGCGCGAGTTCTTCCACGACGAGGAGGAAGAGACCGAGGCGCAGGAGGAAGGCGTGGGCCGCTGAACCTCACGCCAGCTTGTAGCCCACCCCGTGCACGGTGAGGAGGAACCGCGGCGTCCTCCCGTCGTCGCCGATCTTCTTTCGGATCTGCGCGACACACTGGTCGAGGGTCCGGGTCGTGCCGAAATACTTCACCCCCCAGACCGCCTCGAGGATCTGGTCGCGGCCGAGCACCTTGCCGCGGTGACGGTGGAGAAAGGTGATCAGCTCGGCCTCGCGCGGCGTCAGGGGGAGGACTTCGCCGTCGAGCGTCGCCTCGTAGGCTCCGGGCACGATCGTCGCACGGCCCACTGGGATCGGATCCGGTGCCGCGTCCGCGGAGTTGCCGTCGTTCCAGCCGCGCGCGCGCCGCAGCAGCGCCTCGACCCGGGCGAGCAGTTCCTGGATCCCGAAGGGTTTCGTCACGTAGTCGTCGGCGCCCGCCTTCAACCCCACGACCTTGTCGATCTCCTGACCCTTCGCGGTGAGCATGAGGATGGGCAGCCGGCAATTCGCGCGTCGCAGTTGTTTCGCGATCTCGTAGCCGCTCGCGCCCGGCAGCATCACGTCGAGGAGCAAGAGATCGGGCAAAGCCTCGGCGATGCGCCGGAGTGCCTCGGATCCGTCGCCGCAGGAGGCGACCCGGTATCCGGCTCCGCCGAGGACTTCCTCGAGTCCGAAGCGGATCGAGGGATCGTCCTCGACGACGAAGAGACTGAAATCGGTCGGCTTCATGAGGCGAGGGGAAGGGTGAGGACAAAGACGCTGCCGCCGCCCTTCCGGGGTTCGTGACGGATCGATCCGCCGTGGCGCTCCGCGATCTGGCGGCAGAGGGCGAGACCGATGCCCGATCCGTCGATGCCCGAATTGATCGAGTCGTCGATCCGGTAGAACCGCTCGAAGATGCGCCGCCGGTGCGCGCGAGGCACGCCGGGTCCGCGGTCGGAGACGGAGAGAACCGCCCCGCCGCCACCCGTGCCAACCGCGATGTCCACGTCTTTTCCCGCGGCGGCATACTTGACCGCGTTCCCTAACAAATTCACCACGACCTGGGCGAGTGCGTCGCGGTCGCCGGCGACGACGGGGCCTCCCGACGCGGGCAGGTCGAGAACGAGCTTCATTCCGGCGGCCTCGAGCGACTCGCGGAGGTCCCCGACCGTTTCCCGGACCACCACGGCGAGATCGACGGGCGCGCGATCGAGCCGCATTTCGCCGCGGTCGAGCTTCGAGAAGTCGAGGAGACGGTTGATCAGGCGCGAGAGCCTCGCCGATTCACGCGAAAGGATCTCGGCGTAGTGGCGCGTCTTCCGCGGATCGTCCGCGCCCGGTCCTGCGAGCAGCTCGGAAAACATGCGGATGGAGGTGAGCGGCGTCTTCAGTTCATGGCTCACGTTGCCGACGAAGTCCGTTTTTCGCGCCGCCAGCCTCATCTCGTCACCGACCGACCGGGCCACGAGCACGCTGCCCGTCGCGACCGCGCCGACGAGGGCGAGGATGACGATCCAGAGCGTCATCCGCACCCTGCGCGCGTCGGCATTGAGGGAGCCGGGATCGATGAGATAGGCGGCCACCTCCCAGCGGGGCAGGAGCGGTCCCACCTCGGAAGCAACGAAGGGAAGGCTCCAGTCCGCCGTGAAATCCGGACGGGTGCGGGCAGCGGGCGCGCCGTCCGAATCGAGCAGGGCGAAACAGGCCTCGGGCGACGCGGCGTCGGGGGAATCCGCGAGAATCCCGGCGAGGTCCGCCTTGACCGCGTTCAGATCGAGTTCAGTCCAAAAGGTGAGCGACGGATTCCGCGGATGCCGTTTCCAGAGAAGGACGTGCAGGTTCCCGTCGACGAGCCGGCTCACCGCGCCCTCATCGCCGCCCGAGGTGACCTGGTTGTTGTAGACGTTGGCCGGGGTGAAGCTCGAAACGTTCAGAGCCGCGCCACTCGACATGGTTTGGTCGGCGACCCGACCCTCTTCGCGCGCGACACGCTGCTGCATCGGAGCGACGTTGCGGAACTGGAGGGCCGCCGCAGGAGCCGCTCCATCAGCTGCGGTGGCAGCCATCGAAGACGGGGTGGCCGCGACCGCAGCGGGGATCTCCGCCACCGGTGACGCCGAGGCGGTCGTCGCGGCGGGGGCTGGAGCGGGTGCCGCCGAGGTGGAAAGCGGCATCGCGTTCCGTGACTCGGGCACCGCCACCTTGACCTTCTGCAGGGCCGTCCGTTGCCTGCGCTCTTCGATCGGTTCTCCTGGAGGCGGTGGTGCCGACTCTTTGCGATGGACCTCTTCGGCTTCGACGAGCGCCCCGAGCGGAGCGGCCTGGAAGACCTCGACGACGCGGCGGTTTGTCAGGAAATCCCCGTTGGCGGCGAGGAAGCGGTCGCCCACGCTGCCGGGCTCGGGTTGCGCCGTGAGAATCGTGGTGCCGTCGCGCACCACCGTGGCCGCGGCGGCCTGGCTCCAGCGTTCCCTGACGAGGGCATCAAAATCGGTCTCGGCCCGCGCGCCCTCCTCGCTCACGATTTCCTCGACGAGTTGTTCGTGGAAAACCCGGAGGTCGTCGAGGAATCGGTTGATGCGCCCGGCGAGTCCGTCGCAACCGGACTGGAGAAGGCGCGTGCGTTGGCTTTCGACAACGAGCTCCTGGTCGCGCAACGAGCGCAGCGCCAACCCCGCGAGCAGGACCGCGGGCAGGAGGATGGCAAGGAGGAGGACGAGGACGATGCGCTTCATGCGCCGGGGGCGGATTTCGGGAAAGTATCGCGCCTTTCCGACCGGGATGACAGTCGAAAAGGCGCATGGTGGCGACCGTCCGCAATTCTTGTCGCGGCCCCGACAAGAATCCTGGAAAGGGCAGGGAGCTTCACCGCTTCGAATTCCTCGTCTGCCAGGCACCGTTCGAGAGCACCTTGCGTTGTTCCTTGGAAAGTTGGTCGCTCTCGAGTTCCTCGCGTGCCTTCGAGATGCCCTCGAGCTCGAGGCTGATCGCGGCCTGCTGCGGGGCGGGGGCGGCGGCCTGGGCCGCCTTCAATTTCGCGATCTGGGTGTCGAGGACGGAACGCGAGGCGGCGGCGTTGCCCTGGTCGGCGAGGGCGATCGCCTCCTCGGTGGCGACGGCGTTTTCGAAGATCGCGGCCTCGGCGCGGATGCCGCGGTCCGTCGTCTTCTCGGCCAGGGTGGTGTCTTCGGTGTAGCCGACGACCACGGGCGCGATCTGATCCGCGGCCGAACCGTCATGACGCAGGGCGACGCTGGCGATCTCGTTGACTTTTCCGAACGCGCCTTCCCCGACAAGGCACTCGAGATAGAGCTCGCGCTTCTGGCCGCCCGAGACGGTGGCGAAGGCGACGCGTTCGGTCTGGGATTTCAGCTCTCCCGGACGGCCGAGAAAACGGATCGGACGCACCCCTTCGGGACAGCGGATCTCGATGATGACCTCGCGGGCGACGATGGTCTGGAGCTCGCCGAGTTCCTTCTTGAAGACCTCGGGCAGGGTCTCGACGTCGGCGATGTGGTAGTAGTTCGCGTCGCTCGCCTCGGCGAGGGCGGTCATGAGGGTCTCGTTGTAGTCGCTGCCGAGTCCGATCGTGGTCACGGACATGCCTTCGCCGGCGATGCGCTTCCCGAGGTCGGCGATGGAGCGGTTGTCGCTCGGTCCGACGTTGGCGATGCCGTCGGAGAGGAGGAGGACACGGTTGATGCGCTCCTTTGAGAGGAATTCGCGGAGCTGCCGGGAGCCTTCCTCGACGCCGCCGTAAAGCGCGGTGCTGCCCCCGGTCTCGATCCGCCCGATGAGACGCCGGATTTCCGGTGCCCGGTCGCCGAGGCGCGCCGCGGGAACGACGACCTCGATCCCGGATTCGTAGGCGATCAGGGAAATGATGTCGTCGGGATCGAGCTGGTCGACGAGGAGGGATGCGGCCTGTTTGGCCTGCTCGAGCTTGGCCCCGCTCATCGAACCGCTGCGGTCGAGGACGATGGCGAGATTCAGGGGAGCACGCGCTTTTTTGGGGGCGACGCAGCCCTCGACCTCGATCTTCACGACGACGGGGGCGCCGCGTTCGCTTTTCACGAGGAGGGGCCGGTCGACGGAGGTTTTCAGCGTCACCGCCTCCCCGGCGGCGGAGGCGGTCATGACAGGGTTTCCGCTCGCGGCCAGGATCAGGGCGAGCGCCGACAATTGCAGGCGATGGGTGATTTCCATGGAGGAACCTTCGGCGGTTTCCGCCACGGGTTGTCATGGCCGCGTCAGGAGTTTGTCAGGAAATTGTAAGATCCGCCCGCCTTTCCGCGTAATGAGGTCTGCAAATGGCACTTCCCCTTTTTCGAGGAATGCCTTATCCATTCCTTCCGTCATGAAAACCCTCCCATCCCGATTCCTCCGGTTCCTCACCCGTCCCCTGGGGGTTGCCGTCCTTGCCTCCGCGGCCGTCGCCGGTGTGGTTCTCGGCCTTTCGTCCTGCGTCGAAAAAGCGCACGCCGAAACGTCTTCCAAAACCCGCGTCGTCTTCATCGCCGGCCGGAAGAGCCACCCCTCCGGCCAGCACGAGTTCAACGCCGGGGCGATTCTCCTCGCCCGCGCTCTCAACGAGCAGAGCGGCCTGCCGGTCGAGGTGAAGGTGGTCCACGACGGCTGGCCCGCGGATGAATCGGTCTTCGAGGGCGCCAAGGCGGTCGTGATCTACTCCGATGGCAACGCGAGCCATCCCGCCAACGGCAACGAGGCGAAGATCGAGGCGATGCTCGCGAAGGGCTTCGGGATCATGTGCATGCACTACGCCGTCGAAGTTCCGAAGGGCGACCAGGGCGAGCGTTTCAAGAAGTGGATCGGCGGCCATTACGAGAGCGGCTATTCCACCAATCCCCACTGGACCGCCGACGTCGAGATCAAGGAAGGTCACGCCATCAGCCGCGGCGTCCCGGGCTTCAGCGCGAATGACGAATGGTATTACAACATGCGATTCGCCGACCCGAAGACGGCCGAGGACATCGTCACGGGCGTGCCGACCCGGGAGAAGATCAATCGCTACATCCACTGGACTCCCGACGGCGAGAAGGGCCTCGGCAAGCGCCAGACGATGATGTGGGCGGTCGAGCGGCCCGACGGGGGGCGCGGCGTCGGTTTCACGGGCGGCCACTGGCACCGCAACTGGGCCGTCGATGATTTCCGCAAGCTCGTTCTCAACGCGATCCTCTGGACCGCGAAGGTCGATGTGCCCGAGGGCGGCGTGGTTTCGCAGCCCGTGACCGAGGTGCAGCTCAACGAGAACCTCGATCCGAAGGACAAGATGGAGCATGTCGCCCTGCCTTCCAAAGCCGACCTCACCCAACCCGCCGCCGAGCCGGTCGAATTCCGCTGGCCGGGGAAGAAGTGACCGTGTCAGGATTTCAACCACGGATAGATACACGGATGGACACGGATTCCGCCATCATCATCCGTGAGCATCCGTTTCATCCGTGGCCAAAAACCCTCCAGGTTGGCAACCGATCATTGCCTTACGAAGCGTGAAAATCGGCCTGCTCGATTCCGGCGTCGGTGGTCTCTCGGTCCTGCGTGAGATCCACCGGCTCATCCCCGCCGCCTCGCTCCACTACGTCGGCGACTCCGCCTGGTGCCCCTACGGCACGAAGAGTCCCGAGGTCATCCAGCAGCGCGTCTTCGAGATCGCCGACCACCTCCTCGGCCACGGCGCGGAGATCCTCGTGATCGCCTGCAATTCCGCCACGATCCAGGCGGTCGGGGCCCTTCGGGCCGAATACCCCCTGCCCGTCGTCGGAATGGAGCCGGGCGTGAAACCCGCGGCGGAGCGCACCCGCAGCGGCGTCATCGGCGTGCTCGCGACCGAGGCCTCGCTCGCCGGTGAGAAATTCCACCAGCTCGTCAATACCCACGCCCGCGGCGTCCGCGTCATCACCCGGCCGTGTCCACGCTTCGTCGAACTGGTCGAGGCGGGCCTGCTCGACGGTCCCGAGGCCGAGGCCGCCGTGGACGAGGCGCTCGCTCCGCTCCTCGGGGCGGGAGCGGATGTGTTTGTGTTAGGCTGCACGCATTATCCGTTCTTGCGGCCGGTGATCGAGCGGTGCCTGCCAGACGGCGGCGTCGTGATCGACACGGGACCGGCCGTTGCCAGGCGCGTCGCCTCGCTGCTGCCCGCCGGGGGGGGCGGGTGTCCCGGGGCGATCCTCATCGAAACGACCGGTGAGATCGACCGCCTCGATGCCCTCTTGCCGCGCCTCCTGCCCGGTCTCGCCGTCAGAAGCGCGGCGTGCCGCATCGGCACTCCTCCCTGACTGCCGTCCCTTCCGTTTCCTTGGACCGGTTCGTCACGGGCGCTCAGCAGCGTGTCCCCAGGTGATCCTCGACCAAGCCACGGATCTGCGACGGATCAAGGCCGGGCCCGATGCAAACGAGCGAAGACGGAGCCTTGGTGAGGCCGTCGACCTCATAGGGCTCGCCCACGGGATCGTCGGTGCTGCGACCAAAGAGCCAGCGGTTTCCCGGACGGTCGTGGAGACGCACCAGAGCCTTGGCCCGCACCACCACCGGTGGCAGCGCCTCGAGCAGGGCAACGAGTTGCTTACCGAAGTATCGTCCCGGAAGCGGCACCTGGCATCCCGTGAAGCGGTGCGAGAGGGCGTGGGCATGGTCGTGGCGGTGTCCGCCTCCCGCGAGAAATGAAACCGCCTCCGGTCCGCCCCGGGCGACGAGAAGATCGGCGGCGAGCCCCTGGGCGTGGCATCGTTTCGCGTGGGGATTGACCGAGGCGACGCCGCGTGCGATCGCCCGCAACTCACGCGCCGTGAGCGATTCCGCGTGGGTCAGCACCCAGTGCGTCGCCGTCTCGAGTTGGCGACGCTCCAGCGCCGCATACTCGCCGCGGCGGCCCCAGTTCCGCGCGTGGATCACCGCGACCTGCCAGCGCGGAAAGAAGGGCAGCTTTTCCTCAAGGAGGGTGAAGCTTTCGAGCAAGGGAAGCGGATCGGCCGTGCCGTTCAGCTCGACAAGGAGCGCGTCGCCTCGGCTCGCTTGGGCGGCGAGGGCGAGTTGCACGAGATCCTCGAGACTGTCGCAGCACGCGCAGCTCGCCGCGATCGGCGCGATCGAGGCGGCGTAGGAGGGCAGGGTCGCGGCATCGAGCTCGGCGTTCTCGAAATCGTTGAGGATCACGTCGCAGGATCTCGCGAGTTTCTGGGATTCGGTCAGGATCCCGCGCAGCAGGGTCGTTTTCCCCGCGCCGAGGAAGCCGGTGAGGAAGAGGAGGGGTTTGCTCATGTGGAGAGGTTCGACAAAGAGGATCCGGCTCACTGGATTCCACCCGCGCGCCGAAACCACGAAATCACCTTCCGCAGGTAGCTTTCGCCGTAGAGTCTGACAAAGTCGCGCGTCGAGGCGTCTTTCGGATCGGACAAGGCGCGGATCCGCTCATCGCAATAGGTCTTTGTCAGGGTGAGCCCGCAGCGTTCGGTGATGGCTTCGTGCCATTCCTCGTAGGTTTCGAAATAGTCGCCGACTGCCATGGGTCAAGGGTCAAGGGGTGTGAACGGTCGTGACCTTGGTCAGAGCCGCGTCGGATTCGGGATGTCGCCGTAGACGGCGAGCGGGTCGAAGGCTTTTTGGGATTCGAGGAGGCGCAGGGTGGTCACCCCGTCGCCGGAGGTTTCGATCTCCCGATAAAAACAACTGCGGTAGCCGACGTGGCAGGAGGCCTCGTCACCACCCGCGGCGGGTGCCTCGAGGGTGACCCGGAGGATGACGCAGTCCTGGTCGTCGTCGATGAGGGTGCGGACGACGCGCTGGCGCATGCCCGAGGTCTCGCCCTTGCGCCAGAGTTTGCCGCGCGAGCGCGACCAGTAGTGCGCGAACCCGGTCGCGAGGGTGAGGCGCAGGGCTTCCTCGTTCATGTAGGCGAACATCAGCACCTCGCCGGTGGTCTCGTGCTGGGTGACGCAGGGGATCAGTCCGTGTTCATCGAATTTCGGGGCGAGTTCGGTGCCTTCCTCGACTTGTTCGACGGAGCGGCGGGGGGAGAAGGGAGGGGACATGCCTGGAATGGAGTGGATTCTTTCGAGCACAAGTGCCGGAGGTGAGGTTCGGATCATCAGAGCAAGGCGGCTTCGGCCTTGGTGCCGCATCTCCGGCAGCAGGCGAGGTTGCCCAGATGGGTGGCGATCAGGGCGAGCCCTCCGAGGGTGGTGACGATGCTGGCGAGAGGGAGGTGAAGCTTGAGGTTTCCGTCGGCATCTTTGCCCAGCGAGGGGCAGCATGAATCCGCGCATGCCGGCGCCTCCGCTTCGCTCTCGTCCTCCTCTTCGACGACATAGACAAATTCTTCCTCTGCCGCGGAGCTGTCCGCAGGGGTATGAGGGGTCGTCTCGTGGTTGACATCCGAAGCCTCGTTGGCTTTGCCAAGCCCGGTGTAGGGAATCGCCGCTCCGGCCACCACGAGGAATATGCCGATCACGCCGCAGGCGACGATCCAAGGACGGCGATGGCGCCGAAACCCGCTGCGAAGCATCACCACGGCGAGCGGCACGACAAAGAGGGCCACCAGCCAGTGCGAAGCCGGATGGGCCCAGACCTTCCCAAACGCGGGTGCGAAGAGAAACAGGATCGGGGTCACCGCACAGTGGACGGCGCAGAGAATCGACGCGGCTACCCCGATCCGGTCCGGATTCGGACGCCGGAGCCTGGAAGGTTTACCCGTCGTTTCGGAAAATATTGTGGCTGAATTCATGTTTGGTGGGTTGGTCAGGCGAATCCATGGATCAATGCTCCGATCCAGGCGATGACGAGACTGAAGCCGCCAGCCCAGGCCATCTGGCGTCCGCAGAGCCTGAGGGCGAAGTGCCAACGCATCTCGCGGGCGATCGTGTAAAGGGTGACGAGGCAGGGCAGCAGCACCCCGGCGAGGTAGACGGCGGTGAGGACCTGGGCGGGTGACGCGAGGGCGACTTTCAAGGCCCCCCAGTCGGCGTCGAGCAGACCGATGGCGAGGCCGTCCTTGCGGATCGATCCGAGGACGACGGCGGTGGCGGCTTCACCCGGGAGATTGAAAACGGCCATCACCGGGGTGAGCGCACGCGCGAGCCGGTCGAGCACCCCGAGCGACGCGAGGGCGGCGGCGGCGAAGCAGATCACAACGAAGACGGGCAGGGCCATGAAGACGAATTGCTTGAGGTTGCCCGCCATTTCCCGCCACACCGCACGCCACGAGGGCCGGTGGAGGGGATCGGACGGCGGGAGCAGCAGCCCGTTCCCGGCGAGGCGCAGGGCCTTCGGCGTGGTGAAGCGGAGATAGATCAGCGTGGTCGCGGCGAGGACGAGCAGATAAACCAAACCCATTCCCGCCATGCCGGCGGCGGCGAAGACGGCGAGGGTCGCGGGGAGCTGGTAGGAGCAAGCCGAGCCGAAGGAGATGGCCGAGACACAGGCGCCGCGGGAGCACGTGTGGCAAGCCCGGCTCGCGATCACGGCGGGAACATTGCACCCGAAACCCATCACGACGCGGACGAGGTCTCGTCCACCGATGCCGAAGGGCCGCAGCCAGGGATGTAGGGCGACAGAGAGACGGTCGATCAATCCGGACGATTTGTAGATCGCGAGGATGGCGGAAAAAACGAGGATGGTGGGCGCGGCGTAGAGGATCAGGAAAGGGAACATCGCGACGAGTCCGTAATCGCCTCCGAAGAGCGCGGCGGGCAGTCCCGGCCACTCCGCGATGCGGGCGAGTACCGGCTTCAAGAGAGCCCCGAGCGGTTCATAGAGCCAGTCGGCGAAGCGGTTCGCGTTGACGACAGCGAGTCCGGCCGGAAGGAAGAGCAGGGCCAGGGCCACGAGCGGATTCGAAACGAGTTTTTCGAGGAGGCCCGGTCGCGCGGCCTGCGCGGGAACGGGATCGGCGAGATCGGCGGGCAGCTCCGCGGGAAAGGATCGACCCGTCTCGTCCGCACCCGCCGCTTCGCGCAGGGCGGCGGCGGTTTTCGCGTCAAGGCGGCGGGCGTCGATGACAAAGACGGGCAGTCCGAGGGCCGTTCGCAGCGCTTCCGCGCCCGCCTCGCGGTCGGCTCCGGGGGCGAGACGGTCGGCGAAGGTGAGCACGACAAAACCGCCCCGCCCGGCGACCACGGGCAACAAAGTGCGCAGTTCCTCGACCGCCCGGTCGGCCCGCGCCACGAGCACGACGCGGTCGGCGGTGGCGAGTTCGGCTAGGGCGGCCCTGGCCGTGGCGGTCTCGGACTCGCGGTAGAGGCCGGGCGAGTCGGTCCAGCGGAGCGCGCCGTCGCGGTAGGTCTCGCAGGCGAGGGTCGATCCGCGGAAATTCTCCGGCTGGGGGAGCCGGCCCGTGAGCGAGGCGAGGAGCTGCGTTTTGCCCACGCTCTCCAGTCCGCAGAGGACGACGGCGGATTGGGTGAGTTTGTCAGGATGAGGTGCCTCGGCGAGGGTTTTCATGGTCGGGGAAAGAGTGTGTTTGTCAGGATCGCCGCTTCTTCTGCGCCCGGCCCGCCCGCAAGGGATCACGGTGGTAGCGGCGCAACCAGTCGAGGCCGGCGGCCGGCGGGAGCCAGGGTGACGATTTGGGCAGTTTCGCGAAGGTGCGGTGGCAGGCGCCGCGGTAGCCGGGGCCGGTCAATCCGGAGATCCATCGCTCGTAGTCGAGCCACCAGCCGAGGAAGCGCCGGCTCCGCTCGAGCAGGTCCGCGCCCGGAGACGTGCGGAGGAGGTCGTCGCTGTAGAATCCCGGTGCGGGCGGCTCGGTGCCATCGTAGAGGTAGCAGCGGCGGCGCGTGCGGATGTAGAGAAAGCCGGGTTCGTCCGCGACGCCGGGATACCAGCCCGCGCAGGCTCCGTGGAGTTCGATGTAGCCCTCGTCGAGAGCTTTCCGGTAGCAGCTCGTGCCTTCGAGTCCCTCGGACTTGCGCCGCTCGAAACCGTGCGCCACGAGCAGGTTGCCCGAGGGATGGATCACGTCACGCCCCCAGAAATACATCTGCTGGGCGAGGGCATCGGTGAAGTCGCGCATCAAGGTGGCGACGGGGGGACGCGGGGAAAGAGTGCTCATTTTCTGGTCATGACAGGGTTCCCCTTGCCGCCGCGCGCTTCGCGATAGTCCTCGGCCTCCGCCGCTCCGGCCTCGCTCCCCACATCGCACCGGCAGTCGGTGCAGCAGGCGAGGTCCTCGACGAGAAACCCCCGCTCGCGCCAGAGCTTCAGGGGCCCTTCCCACTCGAGCCCGAGACGGCTGGCGATCTCGCTGGCGACGATGCCGAAGCGGGCGCGGAACTTGTAGATGAAGCAAAAGAGCGTGCCGCGATGCCTCAGGGCGGGACCGCTGTAGAAGAGGCCCTCCGTGACGGGGGATTCATCCGCCTCCTCCGTGAAAACGGGCTCGTCGTCGAAGAGGTGGAAGTGTTCCTCGACTCCGCGCAAGGCCCCGCGGAATCCGGTGCAGAGGATCGGCGGTGTCGAGACCTCGAAGGGCACGCCCTCGCGGTCAAGGAGGACGTAGCGGTCGCCAAGCGATTTCACCTCGACGATGTCGGCGTTTTTGTAGAAACGGATCGAGCCCGCAGCCTCGAGAAAGGCGGCCTTCAGACGATCGCGGGTGTAGGGCGTGAGCGTCCGGCTCGGATCGGAATGGTCGGAGTGCCAGGGTTCGCCGCGCGAAAAGACGTGCACGGATTTGCCGGCCCGGGCGAGGTGCACGGCCGCATCAATCCCGCTCTCGAAGCCCCCGATGATGGCATGCTCGACTCCGGGCAATTCGCTCCAATCGTCCACCTCGCTGTTGTGGAGACAGAGATCAGCCCCGGTGATGTCGCCGCGATGGGGTTGGAAAAACTCGCCCGCCGCCCAGATCACAAAGCGGGCGCGGCGTTTGCCTCCGCTGGTCTCGATGATGAATTCGCGGCCCTTTTTCCTCACCGCCTTCACCTCGATCCCGCTCTCGACCGGCAACCGGTGGAAGTCAGCCACCGCCCTCAGGTAGCGCGCATACTCCTCCCCCGAGGGATGCTCGCGCCCGAGGTAATCGGCGACCGAGGTCTGCGGGGTGATCGCATTGAGATCGACCTGGCCGAAGGGATTCGAATGAAACGACGGCGTGATCATCCGCATCTGCGCGGGCCAGTGCTCGAACGCCGCGCCGACTCCGCGCCGGTCGAGGATCGCGAGATTTTCCACCCCGCAGGCCTTCAGCGCGACGGCACAACCCAAGCCCGCCGGACCGGCCCCGACGATGAGGACATCGTTCCGGGTGGAGGACGAAGGGGAAAGAAATCGCATATCGCAATTTGTTTGCGATAATCAATAAACGCAAGTTGTTTGCAGTAAAATCTTCCATTCCGCCGGCGTTACTCTGTGGCAGAGTCCCCTGCTATGACCTCTTCCCACGAGACCCTCGCCGAGCATTTCTCCCTGCTCCCCGATGCCGATGAACGGCTCCGTTTCCTGATCCAGCTCGGGCGGAATCTGCCGCCCCTCGATCCTTCGGAACAGATCGAGGAGAACCTCGTGCGCGGCTGCATGTCCTCGGTCTGGTTGATTCGCGATTGCGGGCCGGACGAAACGCTGCGCTTCCGCGGCGGCAGCGATGCCCAGATCGTCGCCGGTCTCGTCGCCATCGTGCTGGCTCGCTATTCGGGACTGACTCCCGAAGCGATCCTTTCGCTCGATCCCGCCTTGCTACTCGCGGGCTTCGGACTGGAGAGCGAAATCAGCCCCGGCCGTCGCAACGGTCTCTCCTCGATGATCGCCCGCATCCGCCAGTTCGCGGCCGAGGCGCTGGAGTAGAGCCTTTACCCTTCTTGTCCTGGCCGGGACCAGAATGAAAAGGGATCACGCGGGGGCAGGGTGGTTTCGGCAGGGGCGTCCGAAGGCGACGAAAACCGGAGGTCCACCTCAGCCGTTGACCACCCAACGGCTCACGCAACCCTCGTTCGCCTGGCTCACGGTGGCGGCGAAGTCGGCGAGGTAGCCGCGTTGATAACGGCGCTTCGAAGGAGAGGTCCGTCGCTCCGGTGCGTCGAGGTCGGCCGCGACGTGGATGGTGCCGGCGAGCAGGTCAAAGGCGATGGGATCGCCGTCGCGCACCGCCGCGATCGGACCGCCGAGGGCGGCTTCGGGTGCGCAATGGACGCCGACGGCCCCGCCCGAGACGCCGGAGACGCGGGTGTCGGAGAGCAGGGCGACCTTGCCTTTCAACTCCGGCACGGCGAGGGCGGCGCTGGCGACATGGACCTCGGGCATGCCTGAGGCGACGGGACCGCTGCCGCGGATCACGACGACGTGGCCGGGCCGGATGCGGCCGGCGGCGGCGGCTTCGTGGACTTCGCGCGAATCGTCGAAACAGATCGCGGTGCCCTCGAAGCGTGGGGTGTCGAGCGAGGAGACTTTGAAAACAACCCCATCAGGGGCCACGTTGCCGAAGCAGATCTGGATATCGGCGTAAGGTTTGAAGGGAGCGTCGAGCGGCGCGATGAGTTCCTGGCCGCGCGGCACCGGAGGGGTGGCGGCGAGATTCTCCGCGAGGGTCCGTCCGGTGACGGTGAGACAGCTCCCGTCGAGCCAGCCGCCGTCGAGGAGATGGCGCAGCAGCATCGAGGTGCCGCCAATTCGATGGAGATCGTGCATCGTGCCGGTGCCACGCGGGGCGAAGTTGCAGAGCACGGGCGTCTTCCGGCAGATCGTCTGGATATCGTGCAGGGTGAAAGCGACGCCGGCCTCGCGGGCGAGGGCGAGGAGGTGGAGGATGCCGTTGGTCGATCCGCCGATCGCGGCGAGCGTCGTCGTGGCGTTGACAAAGGCTTTTCGGGTGAGGATGTCGCGGGGGCGGATGCCGCGCTCGAGGAGGAGACGCAGGGCCGCGCCGACGCGACGGCATTCCTCGCGCTTTTCCTCCGCCACGGCGGGGCGCGACGAGGTGTCGGGCAGGCTGAGACCGATCACTTCCATCGTGATGCCCCAGGTATTGAACGAGGCGGCGATGCCGCATCCGCCGGGTCCGGGACAGGCGGTGCGGATGATCTGCTCGGACTCCTCGTAGTCCATCGTGCCGTTCGCGGCCTTGGCAGCGGCGTCGTAGACGTCGAGAATGGTGGCGTCGCGCCCCCGGTGGCAGCCGGGGAGAATGGAGCCGCCGTTGACGATGAGCCCGGGGTAGTTCGTGCGGGCCAGGGCCATGGCGAAGCCGGGGCCGTTTTTGTCGCAATGATGCAGACCGACGATGGCGTCGTAGCAGTGGGAGGTGCAGACCAGCTCGGTGCCGTTGGCGATGTGGTTTCGCGAGGGCAGCGAGGCGTTGCCGCCCTCGTGTCCCTGGGTGATGTTGTCGCTCACCGGCGAGACGCCGAAGGGAAAGCCGATCAGTCCGGCCCCGGCGCAGCCTTCGCGGATGAGAGTGGCGAGTTCGTGAGCGTGGACGTTACAGAGGTTGCCATCGAGGAGGGGCGTGCCGATGCCGACCTGGGCTTTGGCAAAATCCTCCGCGGAAAATCCGAGGCCCCAGTAAAAGGCGTTGATGCCGCGCTGCCAGCCCGAGGTGAGCGAGCGCGAGTTCCAGTTCAGCGGAGAGGGATCGGGAGACATGGGGGAGTGTCGGGCTCAATGCGAATCCGCGCAAGGGTCCAACGATCAGTCCGGGCCCCGTTCGACCCACTCCTCGAGACACTCGCGCCAAAAGGCGGCTTCCATCGCCTCGTGGCGGATCGTTTCCTGATCGATGCTTGTGGTGAAAAAGACCTTGCGCGTTGCCTCGCGGAGATCTTCAAAAAGAACCTGCCGCAGCCAAGCCGCGACGGGATCGGGGTGTCGCAGGTGCGGTTGAGGATCCCCGCCAAGGGAATCGATGCGGAGGGCGTCGAAGACGGCGCGCAAGGCCCAATCATCGAGCTGAGATCCGATGCGCCGGGCGCTGACGCGATGTTCGCGCACGATCGCGGAGAAGTGATGGACGACCCGTCGGGTCTCGTCGCCGCGATCCTCGATCGGCATCGGACGGACGGCACGACCGAGCCGCGAAAAGTCGAGCCGCAGGATCTCGACGCGCGGCGTCAGAAACGAGCGCTGTTCGCGGGGAAGGGGTTCGGGCGACTCCATCGCGGCTCAGGCGAGGGTTTGGGCGTGTTCGCGCGCCTGTTGCATGACGGTGCCGGTCGCGTCGATGGCCATGTTCCACTCTGGAAAGGGGTCGTGGAAGCGGGCCTTCCATTCGTCCTTCTCCATGGCGAGTTCTTCTTCGGTGAGGAGAGCCTTGTCGAGCATCGCGGTGAGGGCCTCGCGGTCCATCCCGGAGCCGATCAGCACGAGCTCCTGGCGGCAGTCGCCGTTGGGCCCCTTCGAGACCTTCTCGATCTCGGCGAGCTGGGCCGGATCGGTGGGCCAATGTTCCTTTGGCACGGCCGCCCAGAAGAAGCCGAGGCATTGGTCGCGGCACATCGCGCCGGCCTGCGACCAATAGCCGGCCATCTGCAGGCGGGTCGCGAGCCAGAAGAGCCCCTTCGAACGGATCACTCCGGGCCACTCCTGCTCGAAAACCTGGCGGAGCCGGTCGGGATGGAAGGGAATGCGGCGCTCGTAGACGAAATTCGAGATGCCGTATTCCTCGGTCTCGGGGGTGTAGGAGATCAGCGAATCGAGCCAGCCCGGCGTCGCCTCGGCGTCGCTCATCTGGAACAGGCCGGTGCCCATCACCGAGCCGAGTGGCACGCGCGACTCGGTCGTCTCGTGAATGACGGCCTTGGGATTGAGCGCCCGGATCATCGCGTGGATGCGGCGCTTTTGTTCGTCGTCGATCAGGTCGGTCTTGTTGATGAGGATGACATTGGCGAACTCGATCTGATCGACGAGCAGATCCACGATGCTGCGCTCGTCCTCCTCGCCCATGGCCTCGCCGCGGTCGCGAAGATCGTCCATGCTCTCGTAGTCGCGGAGGAAATTCAACGCATCGACGACGGTGACCATGGTGTCGATCTCGGCGATGTCGCCGAGGGATCGCCCTTCCTCGTCGCGGAAGGTGAAGGTCTCGGCCACGGGCATGGGTTCGCTTACGCCGGTCGATTCGATGAGGAGGTGGTCGAAGCGTCCCTCGCGCGCGAGCTTGCCGACTTCAAGGAGGAGATCCTCGCGCAGGGTGCAGCAGATGCAGCCATTCGACATCTCGACCATTTTCTCTTCGGCGTGGGAAAGGGAGGCATCGCCCGAGCGGACGAGCGTGGCGTCGATATTGACCTCGCTCATGTCGTTGACGATCACGGCGACCTTCTTGCCCTCGCGATTGCGCAGGATGTGCTCGAGCAAGGTCGTCTTCCCCGCGCCGAGGAAGCCGGAGAGAACGGTGACGGGAAGTTTGCGGGCTTGAGGCTCCGGAATCTCAGTTTGAGTCATGGCTTCGATTCTTTAATGCAAACCGTTTGCATTTGCAAATGGTTTGCTAAAATGGAGTCGCAAATCGTTGGATTGCGGCGTCCATTTCGGCAGGTTCCTTGTTGAGGTGCCCACCCTCGGGGGCGGTCGAGCGCTGAGCGGACCTGTCGAATCGAGTCGATTCGCAGCTTCCTTTTGATCGGGTCCATGTGAACCAAAGTTTCCTGTCGCGACTACCGAGCGTTCGCACGATTCGAGGAATTGCGATCGGTTTCAACGTGCCGGGGGTGAGGTCCGAGTCACCACGTGCCGGATCGGATGAACTCCTCCGTGACAGCCGCCCATCCCACTTTCCTCTCGATTTTTCGGGCCGGACCGATTACCAGCAGGGGCATGTCTCCCCACACCACCGTCAGCATCCACCCCTACTTTCAACCGCACGAGGGCAAACTCGCCGAGTTCATCGCGGGCATGCCCGCCTTCATCGAGCGAACCCGCTCGGAGACGGGGGTGTTGTTTTACGACTTCACCGTCTGCGACGGGATCGTCTTCTGCCGCGAGGCCTACGTCGGTGGCGAGGGGGCGCTCGCCCACCTCGCGAACGTCGGCGACCTCCTCGACCGGGCGCTCCAGATCGCCGACCTGATCCGGCTCGAGATCCACGGCGCGGCGGCGGAACTCGACAAGATGCGCGAGTCCCTCAAGGACCTGCCGGTGTCGTGGTTCGTGCTTGAGACGGGGTTGGAAAAGTAGCCCCATCGTTTCCGGCATGGCCGAATCGCCACAAAAATTGGCGCATGGTCTCAAGGCGGCCGCCGCCGCGAACGCGACCCTGTTGCCGTGTCGAAACATCCCCGTTTCATGAAAACTTCCCTGCTTCTCCCGGCTCTCGCCCTGATCTTCTTCATTGCGCCGGCCGCCCCGGCCGAAGAAGCCTCCGGTCCCATCCGCGTCCTCTTTGTCGGACACGAATCCGAACATCACCCTTCCGGCGTCTACGCCCCGATGCTGATGCAGGCGCTGGGACGCGACGCGATCTGGTTCGACTACGTCACCACGCCCGAGGCCGCCTTCGGCGACAAGGAGTTCCTCGCAAACTACGACGCCGTCCTCCTCTACGCGAACCACGCGAAGATCGAGCCGGCCCACTGGGAGAACCTGAAGGCCTTCATCGAGGGCGGGCGCGGGTTCATCCCGGTGCACTGTGCGAGCTGGTGCTTCCAGAACATCCCCGAATTCGACCAGGTCGTCGGCGGCCGCTTTGCCCATCACAAGACCGCGGTCTTCCGTCCGAAGACGATCGCGCCCGACCACGAGGCGATCAAGGATGTGCCCGGTTTCGAGGCCTGGGACGAGACCTACGTGCACAAAAACCACAACCCGCGGGACCGCACCATCCTCCAGGTCCGCGAGGTGGCGAAGGATGACAACATCACCGAGCCCGAACCCTGGACCTGGATCCGCACGCAGGGAAAAGGCCGCGTCTTCTACACCGCCTCCGGTCATGATGAACGCGTCTGGAGCCTGCCGGAATTCCACCAGCTCCTCAAGAGGGGCATCCTCTGGAGCGTCGACGACGGACGCCGCGACAACTACGAGTCTTTCCTGACACAACGAGAAAACGAAGAGCGCGTCAAGGATCCCAACGTCGCCAACTACGAGAAGCGCCCCGAGCCGCTCACCTTCCAGAAGCCATTTTCTCCGAAAGGCGCGATGGAGCGAACCCAGGTGCCGGCCGACCTGAAACTCGAGCTTTTCGCGGGCGATCCCGACATCGGCAAACCGATCGCGATGGCCTGGGACGAGCGCGGGCGCTGCTGGCTCGCCGAGACCTCCGACTACCCGCACGAAGTCGTCGAGAACGGCGTCGGCGGCGACCGCATCCGCATCTGCGAGGACACCGACGGCGACGGCAAGGCCGACAAGTTCACCGTCTTCGCCGAGGGGCTCAACATCCCCACCGGACTCGTCTTCGCGAACGGCGGGCTCATCGTCTCGCAGCCGCCGCGGTTCCTCTTCCTGAAGGACACCAATGGCGACGATGTCGCCGACGTCCGCGAGGAGATCATGACCGGATGGGGCATCGGCGACACCCACGCCCAGGCCAGCAACCTGCACTACGGTTACGACAACTGGCTCCACGGTTCGGTCGGTTACTCGGGCTTCGCCGGAGAGGTGGGCGGAAAACATCACGAGTTCCGCATGGGGACCTACCGATTCAAGGCCGACGGCTCGGCGATCGAGTTCCTCCACCAGTTCACCAACAACACCTGGGCCCAGAGCCAGAACGAGGCCGGCGACAATTTCGGCGGCACCGCCAACGGAGCGCCGATCTTCTTCGGTGGCATTCCCCAGACCGTCGTCCCCGAAGGCATGCGCGCGCAGACCGCGAAGAAGATCAACCGCGTCGACCTCGCCCACGCCATCACCCCGAACTTCCGCCAGGTCGACGTCTTCGGCGGCTACACCGCGGCGGCGGGTTCGGCCTTCATTGACTCCGACAACCTCCCCGAACGGCTCCAGGGCATGGCCATGGTCACCGAGCCGACGATGAAACTCGTCTCGCTGATGGATGTGCGCCCCGAAGGCGCCGGCTACACCGCCCACGACGCGATGAACCTGCTCGCGAGCACCGACGAATGGACCTCGCCCGTCTACGCCGAGGTGGGACCCGATGGCGCGGTCTGGGTGGCCGACTGGCAGAACTTCATCATCCAGCACAATCCCACGCCCAGCCTCGACCGCGGCGGTTACGAGGCCAAGACCGGCGTCGGCGGTGCCCATGAGAATCCCCTCCGCGACCATTCCTGCGGCCGCATCTACCGCATCGTCTGGGACAAGGCGAGCGAGCCGAAGTTGAAATCCCTCGCCGGAGCCGACACCGCCGCGTTGGTGGCCGCTCTGGGATCGGGCACGCAGCACTGGCGTCTCACCGCACAGCGCCTCCTCGTCGAAGGGAAGAAGTCCGACGCCGCTCCCGAGCTTGTGAAACTCGTCACCGCCAACGACGGCAAAATCGCCGCGATCCACGCCCTCTGGGCGCTCCACGGGCTCGGCAAGCTCGACGAAAAGACCCACCAGGCCGCCCTCCTCGCGAAGGACGCGAGGCTTCGCCGCAACGCGATCCGCGCCCTCGGGAATGACGGTGTCGCCACGAAGCTCTATTTTGGCTCCGGCGTCGTGAGCGATCCCGACCTCAACACCCGCCTCGCCGCCCTCGTCAAGCTCGCCGAATTCCCCACCACCGGGGAAATCCAGACGCTCGTGAAGCGGCTCGCCGTCGACACCGTGACGCAGAAGGACGAGTGGCTCACCGAGGCGGTGAAGGTGCTCTCCGCGGCCCACGACGCCTCCCTCTACACCGAGGGTCCAAACCTGCTCCCCAATCCCGGAATGGAGGAAGTCGGTCCCGACGGCTTCCCCGTTGGCTGGAAGCGCCGCGACTACGGGGGTGAATCGAAGAAGAAGGGCAACGAGAGCGCCGCGTGGTCCATCGTCAGCGGCGAGAAGACGGCGAAGAGCGGCAAGAACGCCTTCCGATGCGTCACCACGGCGCCCGCCGACACGAGTTTCTTCGCCGATGTCGATCTGAAGCCGGACACGAACTACAAGCTCAGCGCCTGGGTCAAGGCGCGCGGCTTCAAGAATCCCAGCAAGGTCAGCCTGAACGACCACATCGGCCGTGCCGAGACCGAAAAGGTGACGCGGCAGTCCGATTGGGTGAAGGTCGAGACCACCTTCAACAGCAAGGAGCGGCCCAAGGCCAGCATCAACCTCCTCCACGTCGCGTGGGGCGAGAGTTTCTTCGATGATGCGGGTCTCTACGAGCTGATCCCCGCGGAGGAGAAGGAAGAATTGCTCACCGGCGATCCGAAACGGGGCGAGGAGATCTTCTGGAAACATCCCGTGGCCGGCTGCGTGAACTGCCACATGCTCAGCGGCAAGGGAAGCCCCGTGGGCCCCGCCCTCGACGGCATCGCCGCGCGCAAGGACGCCGCCTACATCACCCAGAGCCTCCTCGAACCGAACGCCGTCCTCGCGGAGAACTACACCGCCACCCCCGTCTCGCCGATGCCGCCGATGGGCCTGATCCTGAAGCCGCAGGAACTCGAGGACATCAAGGCTTTCCTCGCGACGTTGAAGTGACCGCTTTGTCAGGATTTCGGTATTCGTGGAAATTCGAAAACGTGATCCGGTATCCGGTCATTTTCCCCTTTCCCTCGGACCCTCCGGCGTCCTAGACTGCGGTTCATGGACATGAACCGCAGATCCTGGATCACCGGCGCGCTCGGGCTCGGGCTGGCCCCGGCCACCTCCCTCCTCGGCGTCACCGAACCCTACCCCCGCTCCGGCAAGGCCCCGCGCGTCGGGCTCGCCGCCTATTCCTTCCGGAAATACTTCGAGTATTCCCGCGGGAAAAAGAATCCCGATTTCGAACCCGGCGACCGGGCCATGGACATGGCGAAGTTCATCGCCTACTGCGCCGGGCACGGGGCCCAGGGCGCGGAATTGACGAGCTATTTCTTTCCGCCCGACGCCGGCGCGGCGGAGTTCGCGGAATGCCGCCGCCTCGCCGGGGAGAAAGGCATCGCCATTTCCGGCACGGCGGTGGGGAACAACTTCTCCCATCCCGCCGGTTCCTCCGAGCGGGCCGAACAGATGGCCCATGTGAAGGAGTGGATCGAACACGCCGCGACGATGGGAGCACCCCACCTCCGCGTCTTCGCCGGCGTCCACCCGAAGGGCGTCACCGCGGAAGAGGCCGAGGCCAATGCCGTCTCCGCCCTCACCGAGGCGGCCGTTTTCGCGGGAGAGAAGCAGGTTTATCTGGGCATCGAAAACCACGACAGCATCAGCACCTCGGATCGTCTCCTCCGGATCGTCAAGGCCGTCAAGAGTCCCTGGGTCGGCGTCAATCTCGACAGCGGGAACTTCATCGCGGAAGACGTCTATGCCGAAATCGCGGCCTCGGCTCCCTTCGCGGTGAACGTGCAGTTGAAGACCGAAATCCGCGTGGGCAAGGACGGCAAGTCCAAGGCCCCGGCCGATCTCGAGCGCGCCGTCAAGATCGTGCGGGATTCGGGATACGACGGCTTCCTCGTTCTCGAATACGAGGAGGAGAAGGATCCCTACGAGCAGGTGCCGCCGCTCCTGGAGAAGCTCCGGAAATGGTGCGCCTGAGGCCGGAAACCCGCAGGACCGCGATGCCGATGCCACGCTCCTCCGAATGAAGCAAATCCTTCGGATCGCCGGTTACGCCCTTGCCGCCGTTCCCGCGTATTTCCTGCCCTTCGCCTATTTCGTGACGGTGGGATGGCTCGTCGTCGACGGGCTGCCCGCCGCCTATCAGGGCGAGGAAATGCCCGAGCCGGACGAATGGCTTTACGACGTGACGCGAAAGGGCTTCCACGCCCTCATGATCCAGTGGCCAATCTACCTCGTCTGGATCCTTTTCACCCGTCGTCTCACCCTGCGCCTGCGTCTCCTCTGGACCGGAGTCCTCGTCGTTTTCAGCCTCTTCGCGATTCCCTGGTTTCTCACCGCGATGTTCCGCCGCACCGAGAAGGTCGAACTGATCCGCTTCATTCGCCGGCGAAACGTGAGGAAGTTTTTCGCGAAGGGCGTCGTGGAGGAGATTCCCCCGTCGCCGCGTTTCCACGCCCACCTTCCCGCCGAATACCGCAACGTCCGGTTCCGCTGCGACCTTCGCGACATCCCGACCGAGTTCCGCGTCATCACCGCGTGGAATCCCGAGGGTGTGAAGACCGAAGTGGCCGCGAACCTCATCGCCGACGAGCATCTCCGCAGCGAGATCGCGCGGCTCGGATTCGAGTCGTTTCCCGTCACGGGAGGCAGTCCTGACTTCTCGCACGCCGAGCCCGGCTACGGGATCGTCTGCAACCGGGCCGAAGCCGTCCTTCTCGCACGACGTTTCCGCCAAGCCGCGTTTTTCGAGATCCTCGGCGGCCGGGTTTATCTGGTCTCGGTGCACGAAGGCCACCTACCCGGTGATCCCCTCGGGCGCTGGAGAGATCTCGTCGAGCGCGACGAACTGCCCCACCGTCAGGCCTTCGGGTCTCGCGAATCCTGACCGCCCCGGCCCTTCCGCCTACCTCCCGGAGGAGCGCCTCCCGGAGGCGTGCGGTGTTCGCCGAAGTATTTCTCGCTGCGGTAGCGCAACCAGACCCGCAGAACCTGCGGGATCTGCTCCTTCTGCGCCTCATCGAGGCGATCGTAGAGAGCGAGCGCCCTTGTGCGTTCGAGGCGGCAGGCTCCGTTGCGGTGGGCGTCCCAATGCGTCCGCGCGAGACGGATGCGCCGGGCCGTCTCCTTCACGAGCTCGGCGCCGTGCAGTTCGTCATCGGGCTTGCGTTTGGCGGGCATGTCAGGGTTCCGAAACCGGTTTCTCCCTGCCGCGGAACGGCAGGCAGAGCGCGAAGAAAAAGAGGATGGCGATCCCCTGCATGGAAAGCAGATACCAGGGCCACGGTCCGAGATGGTCGAGCAGGCTCGGATTCTCCGGCGGACGTGAGGCATAGGCGTAGTTCGATCCGGTGAGGGCGTTCATGACGACGGCGAGGCCAAGATAGGTCAAGGAACAGGCAAACACCTCCGCGACCGCCTTCCAGTGGGGTCTTCGGGGGCGCCAACCTTCGACGAGGGGGAGATGCAGGGCCGCCGCGACGACCACGAAATGCTGGAAAAAGAACGTGGCGCAGATCGGGCCTCCTTCGGTGATCGCCGGCGTGAGGAGTCCCTGGATCGTGCCGGCCAGTCCCCAGAAGTAGGTCAGGGAACCCAGCAAGCGGTTCCGGGTGAGCAGCGCGATTCCTGCCGCGAGGGCCGCGAGATCGCAGAGGTGGAGGGGCAGGTGATGCACGGGATTCACCTCCACGGATTGAAGGAAACCGGCGAGAGAACTGAAGGGATTCGCGAGCAGGTTGAGCCAGGCGAGAAGAATCGTGCTGGCCCGGCCCGTCTTTCCACCCTGTCGTCCAAGGAGGAGGAACGCGGCGATGATGGAGAATCCAAGCAGGAGGATGATGAGGTGCTCGGTTGAAAACGGACGGAATCGCTCCATGGCCCCGCTTCGCGACGGAAGCGCCTTTTCCTAACCCGGCGATGGCGGCTTGGCGAGCCCGATTCGCGTTTTTTCCCGCGTCGCGCTTGCGGACGGGCCGCCGTGGTTCACTCTGATTCCCTCATCCGATCCGATATGAAACGCCTCTTCGCTCTCGTTTTCGCCCTGTGGTTCCCCGCCTCCGCCGCGGCCGGAAAACCGGCCCCGACGAAGCTGCCCGATGCGCTCGTTGCCGCGCTCGAGGTGAAGGCCGGTCTGACCTACGCACACTGCGGCGAACGGGAACTGCAGCTCGATCTCTATCGCCCGAAGGAACGCGGCAAAGCCCTTCCCGCGATCCTCTGCATCCATGGCGGTGGCTGGTTCAAGGGCGATCGCTCCGCCATGACGAATCTCGCCATGGCTCTCGCGGCGCGCGGTTTCGTCACGGTCTCGATCAGCTATCGCCTCAGCGGTGAGGCGAAGTTTCCCGCGGCGATCGAGGATGCGAAAGCGGCGGTCCGCTGGCTGCGGGCGAACGCGGAAATCCACGGCATCGACCCCGCGAAGATCGGGGTCACGGGTCTTTCCGCCGGCGGTCATCTCGCCGCCCTCCTCGCCACGAGCGGTGGCGTCGCGTCGCTCGAAGGCAACGGAGGCCACCCGGACCAGTCGAGCACGGTGCAGGCCTGCGTCGCGATGGGGGCGCAGAGCGATTTGCTTTCCAAACGCATCGGTGAACTGAGCGCCCGGCCTGATGATCCCTTCTACCGCCCCTTTCTCGGTGGACCGCAGTCGGAAAAGCGCGACCTCTACGCCCTCGCTTCTCCCCGCCACCATCTCGACCGGAACGATCCCCCGCTATGGTTCATGACGGGCGCGCTTGATGATCCGAGCACCCATGCGGACGAGGCCCGCGCGGACCTCGAACGGCTCGGAGTGACAACGGGGCTCGTCGTGATTCCGGACGCGCCCCATGCCTTCCTGGGCCGGCAGGACGCCTTCGATGCGTGTGTTGCGGCCGCGGGTGCGTTTTTCGAAGAGGCTCTGGGGCGCTGAAGCGGTCCCGGGAAAAGGACTTTTGCAACGGCTGAACCACCATCCGCGATCGAGCCAAATGGAATCGATTCCGACTCTTTTGGCGAAGGGTCGTCGTGATTTTGTCCGTCGCCGCAGCTGACACCGGACAAATCTTGCGCGACGAACGGGAACGGTGCTTGCGCACGTCTGCCCGTGCGGCCCTGCTCAAGCTGAACCAGCGGCGAGGATCCGCCCGGGTCGGTTCACCGATGTCGTGGTGTCACCGTGGACTCGGTTCGAAGCCATGCACGTCATGCAGAGCCCACCGGGCCGCCCGGACCTCACGCCCGGCTCCACTCCGGCAAGCGCATCAGTTCCCCGCCTTTCAACGCGCTCTCGTGCGCCAAAATTCCGCAAAGGGTGATGTTCGCCGACTGGATCGCGTTCGGATATCCCTCGCCTTGCCCGCGAAGCAATTCCACGAATTGATGGACGAGGTGCGGATGCGAGCCTCCGTGACCGGCACCCTGGGTGAAACTGAGGTGCTCCTCGCCGCCTTCGCCTCCATAAACGCCGCCCTGGGTAAAGGGGGCGATTTCTCGCGGAAGAAGATGGCCGTAATCAGGGCAGGTGATGCGTTCGGGAATTTCGGACTCTGGCTTTTTCGCGGTGTGGACCACGAGGGGTTCGTGTTCGATCAACGGCCATTCGACCGCCTTCTTCGATCCGTAGACCTCGAAGCTTTCGCGGTACTGGCGCGCGACGTCGAAGAGGGAGCGGTAGACCTGGGCGCTGAGGTCGCTGTTGGCGAACCTGATGTGGGTCGTCTCGACGGCGAAGGGCGAGCCGTAGCACGCGTGCATCTCCTCGCGGATCGTGCCGCTGGGGAAACAGCTGACGTATTCGGCCTCATTGCGGGCGAGCCCCAGGACTGGGCCGACACAGTGGGTCGCATAGTGCATCGGGGGCAGGCCCGGCCAGTAGCCTGGCCAGCCGTCCATGTCCTGCTGGTGGCTCGCCTTGAGGAACTGCAGCTTGCCGAGCTCGCCCCGGTCGAGGAGCTCCTTCATGAAGAGGAACTCCCGGGCATAGACGACGGTCTCCATCATCATGTAGTGAAGCCCGGTCTCTCGGCAGAGATCGACGATCGCCTTGCAATCCTCGACCGAGGTCGCCATCGGCACGGTGCAGGCGACGTGCTTGCCGGCGCGCAACGCGGCGAGGGTGTGTTCGGCGTGGTTCGGAATGGGGGTGTTGATGTGGACGGCGTCAATGTCAGGATCACCGAGGACGTCGGCGTAGTTCTGATATCTTTTTTCGACGCCGAATTTCTCGCCGATTTCCTCGAGGGATTCGGGATTGCGCTGGCAGATCGCGGCCATTTCCGCATTTGGATGGCGCTGGTAGATCGGGATGAACTCGGCACCGAAGCCGAGACCGATGATGGCGACACGGGGTTTTGCGATGGGCGTGGTCATGGGGGGAATGGTCGAATCGACGATGGCGCGGGGATCGGTTCGCCGCTTGTCGAACTCGGACGAAACTTATGCGATTCCGGCCAGGGACGACAAGCCCGAATCACCCGGAAGCGAACGATGGGGAACGCCCGGCTTCGCGCGGGTCTCATCAGGCGGCGTCGAGACCCCGGCCAGGGATTCCCCATGCGGGGCTCCGGTCCACGCGCGGCGTTTCTTGAATGATTCGAGACGAGGTTCGTCCCACCCACGGTCGCAACCCGCCTTGGGAAATTCTTCACCGGGCGAGGACGGGTCCTGAAGCTGGCCGTCCTTCATGCGAGCCTCACTTCCTCAGCCCGAAGGTCAGCGGTGTCTCCGGCGTTTCCTTCGGGAGCCGACCCTGGGCCTCGTTCAACTTGATCGTGTCGAGCCGCGGCAGGACGTGCTTCGCAAAGAGGTCGCACTCGTCGAGGTGCGGGTAGCCGCTGAGGATGAAGGCGCGGATGCCGAGGTCGATGTAGCGCTGCAGTTTCGCGTAAACCTGGTTTGGATCGCCGACGATGGCGCTGCCGCAGCCGCTCCGGGCGAGGCCGACTCCGCTCCAGAGGTGCGGCTCGAGGTAGAGATCATGGCTCTGGGCACGGAGCTCATCCTGGCGCATCACTCCGAGGCTCTTGCTGTCCATGCTCCGGTTCTTGATCTCCTGACCTTTCCCGGGATCGAGCTTCGAGATGAGCCGGTCCGCCGCGGCGCGTGCCTCGACCTCGGTCTCGCGGACGATGACGTGCGAACGGAAGCCGAAGTCGATCGTCCGACCGTGGGCGGCGGCTTTTTCCGCCATGCCGCGCATCGTCGCCTCGATCCGCTCCTCCGTCTCGGGCCACATCAGGAAGACATCGCAGTGTTTCGCACAGAGTTCCTGCGCGGCGGGCGAGATGCCGCCGAAATACAGGAGCGGTCCGCCATTCTGTTGGTAGGGTTTGGCCGCGTCAGTGTCGGGCAGGCTGATCTCGTAGAATTCACCCTTGAATTCGAAAGGGCCGTCCGCCGCCCACATGCCCTGGAGGATCCGGATGATCTCGCTGCTGCGGGCATAGCGGACCTCGTTGCTTTCCTTCCTCCCCGGCATGTCGGAGGAGATGATATTGATGCAGAGACGCCCCTTTGCGATATGGTCGACGGTGGCAAGGGCGCGACCGAGCATGGGCGGCCAGACCTCGCCCATGCGCAGGGCGACAAGCTGGTTGATCGACTCCGTCTGCGGGGCCATCGCCGAGGCGAAGGCGAGGGCATCCTGTCCCACGATCCAACCCGAGGGCAGAAGGATGTTCTGGTAGCCGAGCCGGTCGGCCATCCCAACAATGTCACGACAGTGCTCGTAGCTGCTACGGAGTCTTTCGTCGGGCACGCCGAGGAACTCGTAGTCGTCACCGCAGAGGGCGGAGAACCAGGCCACTTCGACCTTGCGTTCGGGACTGCGGATGGGAATGGCAGGCGTGGCTTCGGCCATGGCGGGGCGGAGGAATACGGTCAGCGTCGCATCGATGCGATGCGCGTCGCGGCTTCGGCGAGGATGGGGAGTTCCTTTGCGAGGAAGGCGAGGCGCCGGCGGATGTCGCCCTCGGCGGGCAGGGTGTTGTCGGGATTGAAATCGGAGCGCTTCACGTAGACGTAGCGCGGCGAGACGAGGCAGCGGTAGTCGATCGAGAGGCTGTTCATGAATGCGAGAGGGGAGAGGTAGCTCTTCTCGGCCCCGGCGGTGCAGACGAGGCCGACGGCCTTGCCTTTCCAACTGGATCCGGTCAGTTCGATCAGATTTTTCGCGGCGGCGTTGAGGTCGTAGTTGTAAACCGGGGCCACGAGGACGAGGGCCTCCGCCTCGGACAGATCCGCGGTGAGGGCGATGGTCTTTTCGTCCTTGTAGCAGGCACCACCGTCGCAAGCGGGCAGGTCCCGTTCCGCGAGGGAAAAGACCCGGGGTTCGTCGCCCCCTTCCTTAAAGAGGGCCGCGAGGGTGTCCGAGAGGTGGGCGGTTTTCCCCCCGGAGGCGAGGTTGGTGTTGAGGATCGCGATCTTCATGGGCTTGAGGAAAACCAGGAGCGGGATCATCCACGATACCGCACAAGGAATGGGTTTGAAATTAATAATTGCGTTTGCAACAAACTTATCACCGATTCGTCCGAGCGTCCGACAGGACGGCCTGCAACTCTTCTTGTCATCAATTCCACGCTTCTCAACTCCGATTCCCGGTGTTTCTTCTGGAGCGTTCGGTAGATTCCTTTGGCTTGATTGTCGCCGGACCTGCCTCGCCGCATGGCAAACGACTCGGGGCAGGAAGTTCGATAGGACAACGCGATGGCTTCGAGCCGAAAGCTCGTTCCCGGCAGGCGGTCGATTTCACTTCGCTGGCTCCGTTGCTGCCGCAACGCCATGGGGCCTTGTCCGGTGGCGGTCCCCGGCGTCACGAAACCGTTCGAGGCTGGTATTGAGACACCGTCCGGCTGCGCGGAGCGGGGTCTCCCGAAAACGAAAAAACCGGTTGCCGCCCGAGCGGACAACCGGTTTTCAAATCGATGGTGGCTTGGTCAGGCGCTCGCCTTGGCCTTGTCGGCGAGGGCGGCGGAGGCTTTTCCGGCAAGGGCGGCGAAGGCATCGGCATCCTTGATCGCGATATCCGAGAGGACCTTGCGGTCCAACTCGATCCCGGCGGCCTTGAGGCCCTCGATGAGACGCGAGTAGGTCAATCCGTTCAACTTCGCGGCCGCGTTGATCCGCTGAATCCACAGGCTGCGGAAGTTGCGCTTGCGGGCCTTGCGGTCGCGATATGACCAGACCTGGGCCTTGGTCACCGCGTCCTTGGCGGTACGGATCAGTTTCGAGCGCGCCGAGCGGAAGCCCTTCGCTTTCTCGAGGATGCGCTTGCGGCGCTTGCGGCTTGCAGCCGAGTTGGTGGCACGTGGCATTTCGTATTTTCTCCTGAGGGGGCTGTTGTTTTTCTTGGGATCGGCCGACTCACCCTCTCGTCAGGCGACGGTGGGCGTTTCCGCCGCGCCGCCAGTCAGCTCGATCGTGGACCGGATCACCCGGTCCGAGCGGTTGGGAACCGCCCGCGCCCGCTTATTTGCTGGCGAAGGGGAGATTCATCTTCAGCGCCTTCTCATCGGCGGGGGACACCAGGGTGCCCTGCCCGAGACGGCGAAGACGCTTCGAACTCTTGCGTCGGTTCAAGTGGCGTTTGCCCTGTTTCCGACGCAAAATCCGACCGCTGCCGGTCACCTTGAATCTCTTGGCGACCCCTTTTCGTGTTTTGCATTTTCCGGCGATTCTAGCCATAGGGCGGGCACAGTAAGCGCGAAGTCCGGAATTGCAACGGGAATTGCACTTGAATTGAGGGCACGCCTTTTCCCCGGATCGGCACCCGGAACCGGGGTGAATCGGGATTTTTCCCCTTGTCCCCCATGCCCGACCCCACCCCGGTATCGAGGATCGGATCTTGACCTCTGACCTTCCACCCGTGACCTTCCCGCCGTGAGCTTGCTTGACCGCCTCTTTCATCGGGACGAATGCGCCGATTCCGGCGGGGCGGACGGGATCCGCCTCGTCGTGGGGCTCGGAAACCCGGGTCCGGAATATGAGGCGACCCGGCACAACATCGGTTTCGACCTCCTCGACCGACTCGTTCGCGAACGGGCTTTGAAGTGGGAGAAGGAACACAAGTTCCGCGCCAAGATCGCGACCGGCCGCGATGGCATCGTCTTCGCCAAGCCGCTCACCTACATGAACCTGAGCGGAAACGCGGTCTCGCGCCTGATGCGGCATCAACGCCTTTCCCCCGGGCGGATTCTCGTGGTCTATGATGACACCGCCCTGTCCCCCGGGGCGCTCCGCTTCCGTCCCGGAGGATCCGCGGGCGGGCACAACGGGATCAAGTCGATCATTGAATATCTCGGCACCGAGGCCTTTCCCCGGCTCCGCCTCGGGGTGGGCCCTGCCCCCGTCGGAGTCGATCTGGCGGACCATGTCCTGGGGCCCTTTCGCCCGGAGGAACGGGTCGAAATGGAAAAAGTCCTCGAAATTGCCGCAGAAGGAGTAAATTACGCGCTCTCCGTCGGCCTGGACGCGGCCATGAACCGGTTCAACCGACGGGGCTGATGCAACGACGCGCGGGATTCGCCCGCCGGAACAACCCTCTGTTACCTCCCATGAAACGCAAATACGAAGGTGTCTACATCCTCAAACTCCAAGGTCAGGACGAGACCGTCGACGAGATGATCGGCAAGATCACGAAGGAACTCGAGTCGAATGGCGCGGTCCTCGAACAAATCGACCGTCTCGGCCGCAAGGAGTTCATCTACCCGAACAACGCCAAGCAGAAGCACGGATACTACGTTCAGTATCGCTTCGAAGCCGAACCTTCCGCGATCCACGAGGTCGATGCTCACCTGAAGCTCAGCGAGCAGGTGATGCTCCAGCACTACCGCCGCCTCTGACCGGACTCCGGCGGAGTCCCCGCGCGCGTGACGTTCATCCTTTCCGGCCTCCCCGGTTCCACCGCGGGAGGCCGTTTTGTTTCCCGGTGGGGCGCCTCCCGAAACGAATCACGACCTCCCGACGAAGGTCACGTATCTCCAGAGGTCGCCGTAGCCGCGGCCAATCTCGCGCACCACGGCCTCGAATCCGTCGTCAAGCCGGGCGAGGATCTGCCCCTCCATCCGGACGTGGTTGACGCCCATCCATTTGCGGAACCAGGTCCAGCGTGTCTCGTGGAAGTCGACCACGGCGATGATCCCGCCTTCACGAAGATCCCGTCGGCAAAGGGCGATGACCTCGTCGTATCCGGGATTGATCATGGAAAGGGCGTAGCTGATGACGATGAGGTCGAAAGGTTCGCCTTCTTCCGCGACCGGGCCATCGTAGGGTCGGTGCAGCAGTTCGACGCGATCGGCGAAGGGCGCGATCTTGGCGCGGGCGCGGTCGAGCATGTCGGCGGAGAGGTCGAGTCCGGCGATCCGGGCCCCGGGAAACGCCGCGGCGAGGGCGACGAGATTTTGACCCGTGCCGCAGCCGATCTCGAGAATGCGGTCGGGGGACTCGATCCGACCGGCCACCGTCGCGATGAGGTCGCGACGACCGAAAAGAAAGGCCCAGCGGGTGAGGTCGTAGAACTTCGCGTGCCAGCGGTAGTAGCCGCGCAGGGAATCGGCATTCCTGCTCATGCGCGGACGCGGGCGAAGAGTGTGCAACCGTAGGTGCCGACCCGGTCGATCCGGTGAAGCGAGAGAGTGCGGTCCGGGTCGACGAGTTCGAGCCGCTCTTGGGCAAACTCGGGGATGAAATCGATTTCCGGACTTGCCGATCGCATCAGGATGGCGGTGCCGGGGCGGCTGTTCTCGAGGATGAGTTGCCACTCCTCGGCGAGCGCTTCGGGACGATGCGCCGCCATCCAGTCCTGGTGGTCGAGGAGGACGTAATGGGAATAGGGGGCGGGATGTTCGCGGAGGAAATTTGCGATCGTGGTGCTGTGGGTGTGGATGCGGTCGATCCGCCCGCGCAGGACCGGCTGGTGCTCCTCGAGAAGGTAGTTGGGGCAACATGAACGGGTGTAGCGTCCGCGGAGGTAGACCTGCCAGAAATAGTTTTCCCAAAACGGAATCGAAGTGAAGACCTGTTCGAGTTTGGCCTGGAGGAACCCGGGGATGCCACCTTCGAAGTTCTTTTCGATGAGCCGAACCTGCGCTCGTGGCACGCCGAGCATGGCCATGGAGACGGGCTGCCGGAGAAGCCAGCGGACGAGCCTGGTCCAGAGGATGGGACGGACCTCCTCGTAGATGGCGCGCTGCTCCTCGATCGACTTCGCTTCGAGGATCGCGGTGGCGCTCTCGCGCAGCTTGCCGCGTCCGCTCGTGAAGGTCTTCAAGGCGATCCAGGCCATCTGGCCGGCGGTGCCGCGATAGTAGAACGAGGGATTCAGCGGCGAACTCCTGAAATAGTAATGCTTCTCCTTCCAATAGCGGTTCGCATAAGGCGGGAGAAGATCGGACAACTCCCTGCGGAGGTTCTTGAAATCGGAATGCGACCCTTCCCCGAAGAGGGTGAAGAGATCCTCGAACTCTCCGCGCCGGATCATCGCCGATTTCAGCTGGAGAAGCGCGTTCTGCCGGGGATTCATGTCCACGGCGTGGATTTCGGCCGGATCGTCGAGGAGGTAATCGAGGGAATTGCAGCCCGCGCTCGTGATCATGACGACGCGGCTGTCGTGGTCGAGGGACATCAGCTCGCGGTCGATGCGCGGATCCTCCCAGCAGGCGTTGTAGACGAGATTTCCCCCGTGGACCCGTTGAAAGGTCGCGTCTTGGGCGCGGTGGTGGATCTTGGTCGGGGCGACGGACTGCGGCATACGATCAAGAAGCCTTAGGAAGTCCGGAATTTCACGTCTGCCGTGGTGACGAAAGTGTCATTTTGGAGAGAGAGCGGAGAACGGGGCTTGAATCGATTCCAGTCCTTGTTCATGATCCGGACATGAAAGGGGGTTGGGTATGGTTCCTGTTCATGATTCCGGCGTCCGCGGAGGACCTCACCGTCTCTTCTCCCGAGGAACTCCGTGGCGCGCTCGCGAAGTTGGTCGATGGCGACACGCTCCGGATCGCGCCGGGTGAGTATCCCGGAGGTCACCACGTCAGCGGCATTGCGAAGCTCACGATCACCGCGGTTGATCCCGCGAAACCGCCCGTTTTTGTCGGCGGAGGAAATGCCTGGCAATTCTCCCGTTGCCCGGGACTCACGTTGACGCATCTGCACGCCCGCGGTCAGACGAGCAACGGAATCAATCTCGACGACGGTGGCGATCGCGAAAAGCCGGTCGAGGGGATCACCCTGGCCCATCTTGAGATCCGCGAGGTCGGACCGCAAGGGAACCACGACGGCATCAAGGGATCGGGTCTCGCGGGCCTCACGATCCGGGATTGCCTCATCGAAGGCTGGGGCGGACAGGGGATCGATCTCGTCGGTTGCCACCGCTCCCTCATCACGGGCTGCCGTTTCGTCGGGAAGGAAGGCTTCAGCGCGAGCGCGGGGGTGCAGTTCAAGGGCGGCTCTTCGGAGATCGTCGTCGAAAAATGCGAATTCAAGAACGCGGGCGAGCGTCCCCTCAATCTCGGCGGTTCGACCGGGCTGGATTACTTCCGTCCGCCCGGTGCGAAACACGAGGCCGCGAAGCTGGTCGCGCGGGACAACCGGATCGAGGGCGGTCTCTGTGACGCATCCTTCGTCGGGGTCGACGGAGCGGAGTTCTCAAACAACACGATCCTGTTTCCGCAGCGCTGGATCTTCCGCATGCTCCAGGAGACGAACGAGCCGGGCTTTGTTCCGTGTCGGAATGTCAGGGTGACGGGCAACCGCATCGTTTTCCTCCGGTCGGTGATCCGGTCCGACGTGAATGTCGGCGGCGGAACCGCTCCGGAGACCTTCGTCTTCGAGGGAAACCGGTGGTTCGCGGAAGACCGTCCCGAGGCATCGAGGCCGCGGTTGCCGGTGGCGGAAAAGGAGGGCGTTTACGGGACGGATCCGAGGTGACGGGGAGTGGGAATTTTCTCGCTGGAAAAGGGAAGTTCTGGCATAGTTCCCGTATCATGGAAGCCGGGAAGCACACGCTGTTCACGGTCGAGGAATACCTCGAGGCGGAGCAACGCTCCGAGATCCGGCATGAATATCTCTACGGAACCATCCATGCGATGGCTGGTGGATCGCGGCGACACAACCAGATTTGCCTGGCGATCGCCTCCGTCTTGCAGCGGAAGATCCGGAAGGGATCCTGCCAGGCTTACATGAATGATGTCAAAGTCCTCGTCCGAACCCGTCTCGGAGAAATCTTCTATTACCCCGACGTCATGGTCGGCTGCGATCCGACCGACCGGAACGATTTTTACCTCGAGCGGCCTTCGATTCTTTTCGAAGTGACCAGTCCCTCGACCGAGCAGACGGACCGGCGCGAAAAGTTGACCGTCTACCAGAGCCTCGCCTCGCTCGAGCATTATGTGATCGTTTCGCAGGACAAGCGGTCGGCCGAATGGTTCCGGCGTGCCGAGGACGGTTGGGAGCGCATCCTCCTGGCAGATCCCGGGGACGCCGTGAGATTCGAAGGATCCGGGGTGGAGTTGACCTTGGGTGAAATCTACGAGGGCATCGACTTCGAGTGAGAATCCTCACACCGCGATCCCGCGCTTCGTGAGCCGGCGCTGCAGATCCCAGTGCATGGTAAGGGCGCCGAGCTCAGAAAGCAGCAGGATCGTCCAGATCACCCAAACGATGGGGAATTTTCCGGCGGCGACGAGAGGCAGGAGGAAACAACCGAGCAGCGGAATGACAAGGCGCATCGCGCAGCCCATACCCACGGCCATGAAGGGCGGCCCGTGGCGGTGAAAGGCGGCGACCCGGCCGGGGATCCCGGCGATCATCGCGGCCATCGCGCCGAGAATGGGCCAGTGCATCTGGTGTGAGGTGATCCAGGTGCAAAGGCGCGAGAGTTCGACCTTCGCCTGCGCCGTCCAGGCGGTGCCATCATCGAAGGATCGTGAAGCGATCCAGAGGGAGACGGTCAAGGCGATCGCGAAGAGCCAGGAGAGGCTGCGCCGGACGTCCTGGCGGAGGGTTTCATCGTGGAGGATGAAACTGATCACCGGGAGGGCGGCGAGCAGCACGAGATACTCCCCCACCATCGGCAGAAAGAGGTGCCATGCGGTGGCCTGTCCCGCGACGATGGCCCGGGCGGTGAAGGCGGCGACGATGACGACCGTCGCGACGCGGAGCGCGATCTGAATCCGGGAGAGCGTGCCTCCCTCGGTTCTCACGAGGTGAACCGCGTCCCCCACCGTGAGCTTGTTGACGAGGATGGCGGTGTCGGCGTCGCCTTTCTTTTTTCCGCTCATGGAATGGGGTTCCGGATGAGCATAGCCGGACCGATGGTTCTTCCAAGGGATTTCAGCGGGGGCGGGTCCCCGCCCCCCTTGCCGCATCCGCGCGGTGCGTTTTCGCGGGCTTGTCCGGGGAGGGGAGGAGGGGGAAGTTTCCGGATGAAACGTTCCCCCGCCCTGTTTCTCGGATTGGCTTCCTGTCTCCACCTTGCGACGGCGTCCGCGGAAGTGAAACGCGTGTGGCTGACCCACCAGTCGTTTGATCCATCGAAGATCGTGGTGTGTTGGCAAACCACGGAGCCCGGTCCGTCGGTGGTCGAGTTCGGCACGAGCCCCGCACTCGGGCAAACGGCATCGGTCGAGGGGAGCCGCACCCTCCACCATGTCGAGATCCCGCTCGCGGAGACAGACGTGGCCTATCATTACCGGGTGAAGACCGGATCGCAGGAGTCGGCGGTGGCAACCTTCAAGGGCTATCCGACGAAGGAACTGCGCATCGGTGTCGTCGCGAACCTCCGCGCCGACGCGAAAATCGACCTCTCGGCGCTGAAGAAGGACGACGTCCACCTGCTCCTTTCCTCCGGCGACACGGCGATGCAATACCAGTTCTGCGGGGAGAACCGGACGGATTGCGTCGAGTCGCATGGCACCCTCGTCGATACCCAGGCGGAACTTTTCCGCACGACTCCGTTTCTCCCGACCCTGGGCAATCTCGACCGCAAGATCCGCCCGAACAGCGACGGTCCCGAAAAGCCGGCCTACGAGATCCCCGCGTCGGCCTACCGTGCCTTTTTCGCCCTGCCGGGGAAGGAATGGATCTGGACCTTTGAAATTCCGGACTTCGACCTGCAACTCGTCTCGGTGGACATGAACCACACGGGTGATTTCGGCACGCCGAACCAGTCCTGCCATCCTTTCGGGACCGATTCCGAGCAACTCGCTTGGTATCGGGGTGTGATGGAGGCGACAAAGGCCGGACAGGTCATCACCCTTTTCGGCGAGACCGGCGGCCGCGTCCGGTCCCACGCCGGAGGCGAATGGAAACGGCTCATCGCCAAGGGGACGATGGCGATCTCGGGCGAGGCCTATCACGCCGAGCGCACCGTGGTCGACGGGCTGCCCTATTACAACACCTCGGTCCGCGGCAACGGCACCTTCGGGATCGATCCGGAGCACGCCTTCCGTGATCCGGCGGGCGGTTATCTCCTCATCACCCTCGATCAGGCCACGGGAGCGATGAAGGTGGCGGTGAAGGCCCTCGATGGTCGCGTTCTCGACGAACAGACGATTGCGAAAAAGACCCGTTGAGAACCGGAAACTTCTCGCCCCTCATTTCGAATGATCGCCATCCTCCGCCTCGTCATTCCGCTGGCTCTGCTCGCTCGGGTTTCCTTCGCCGCTGATCCCGCGCCGAAGGCGCCGCTCGAGACCCTCACGTTCTACGTCGCCGGGGTCGAGTGTGCCGCTTGTGTTTTTGCGGTGAACGATTCGGTCCGCCGTCTTTCCGGAATCGAAGAGGTGATTGATGGCCAGAACAACGCCAACTATATCAACGTCACCTTCGACCCGTCCAAGGTCAGCGCGCATCAGATCGCCCAAGGGGTGGCCGATGCCTTTCCGCTCCATGGCGCGCCCTACGTCCCGACCCTGCGCTTCGTCGTGCAGGGTTACCGCGAGGGTGAAAACGCCGCGAAAGTCGCCGGAGTTTTCGCGAAATGGAAAGACCGGGTCGAGCTCGAGGTCACCAATCCGTCCAAGGGCGAGCTGGTCGTGAAATTCAAACCACTCCGCGATGATCCGGCGAAGAGCGCCGCGACGGGTTGGAGTCATTCGGAGATGCGGGAGGCTCTTGCGAAAGTTCTCCCACCCGGGACGGAAGTGGACCTGGCGAAGGAGGGTTGACTTCCGGACCGCGCCTCGGCTACTCTCGACGCCATGAAACGGCTCGCGCTCTTGTTGCTCCCGTTCCTTGCCACGCCGTCGGCCGAGGCCATCCCGAACAGCTTTTTCGGCAACGGCAATGGCAACGTCATTCCCATCATCCCCGCCTTTCCCCGCTTCAACGCGGATCTCACGAAGGACTTCCTGACGGCCGACAACTGGAAACGACAGGAGTTTCCCGGCCCCTGGCGCGACGAGCCGTCACTCGAGGGGGAAAGGATCCGGCGCATGGAGGCCCTGCCGCTCGTCTTCGGCGAGGTGCCGATGTCGGTGACCACCTCGGGCAATGAGAGCGGCGTCTCGGAGATCACTCTAGGGTTCCTTGATGCAGGACTTTATTTTGGCTATCATTTCGGCGGCGAGCAAAACCGCGCGCAACGCGAGGCGGGCCGTGAAAAACGGCAGGAATTTGAACGGCATTTCGAGGAATTTGTGGAGCGTCTTGGCGAAAGGCTCGAGGAAGGTTGCGGCCGGGGCGTGCCCGGCGTGATGGGATCGACACCACTCCTGCGGACCGAATACGTCGATTATTTCTGGGAGGATTTCGTGCTCCGCCTCGTCGCCCGGCCGGAGCATTCCGTGTCGCTTCATCTTTTCAAGCGCGATGCCGCGCCCGCCGCCTTCGTTTCGCCCGGGTTCGCCGCACTCGACCGGCGCGGGCGGGCCGAGAGGTTCGCCTCGTCCGTGATCCGCAACGAGTCGGGGGAAATCTCCGTCGGCGGCATTCCCATGATGGTCCAGGGCGAAACGCCCTATTGCGCGATCCACGCCCTCGCCATGACTTCCCGCTACCTGGGCCTGCGCGCCACGCCCGTCGACCTCGCCGGCAGCGCCGGATTCGAAAACACCGGCAGTGCGGGCGGAAGCAATCTCATCGGACTCTACCGGGCGGTCGGGGACGAACTGGGAATGCGAACGAGCATCGTCCCGTCGTTCGACCGCGACAAGGTCGTGCAATCCCTCGAGGACGGCCTGCCGGTGATCGTGTGGCGGCGCGTCTCGATGGAGCGCGAGAAAGCGCATCTTCAGTTTGCCGCGGCGCGACGTCGGGATCCGACGCTCGCCCCGGCGGCGTTGACGACGGAGGAGCTCGCGAAGCTGCCCGAGCGGGATGGCCGGGGTTCACCCTCTCATGCCTCGGTCATCACCGGATACAGTCCGGCCACGAACAGTGTCATTTATGCGGAGCCTTGGGGCGAGGACACGCGGGACCGCCGCATGCGCGTCGAGGAGATGGAGGCCACGGCTTATGCGGTGGTGTTCTTCAAGCTGTGAGCCGGCGGCCGATCGCGGATTCGGCGGAATTGGGATCCGCTCAAATCTCCACCATCGCCGGAATCGCGTTCTCCAACAGCACGAAGAGTTCCCGCGCCGCGGCCCGGCCCACCTCGATGACCTCAAGATGGTCGAGGGGACGGGCGGAGAGGCCGGCCCCGTAGTTCGTGAGGCACGAAAGTGCCGCGACGCGCATCCCGAGGGCGCGGGCCTGGATCGCCTCGGGCACGGTCGACATGCCGACGGCGTCCGCCCCGAGGGTGCGGAGCATGCGGACTTCGGCGGGTGTCTCGTATTCGGGGCCGTTGACCCAGGCGTAAATCCCTTCGGCGAGTTTGCTGCCGGTGAGCTCGAGGCTCTCGGCGCGGAGGAGATCGCGCAACTCCGCCGAATACACCTCGCTCTGGTCGATGAAGGTCCCCGCCCCGGTCAGGGGCGATTGGCGGGCGAGGTTGAGATGATCGGAGATCAGCATCCAGCGCCCCGGCTTGAGGTTCGCGTTGACGATCCCGGCCGCATTCGTCAGGACGACGGTGCCGATGCCGAGCTGGTGGAAAAGGCGCATCATCGCCGCGGCCTCGCGCGCGGTGCGGCCCTCGTAGACATGGACCCGGCCCTGGGCGAGAGCGACCTTGACGCCGCCGAGGATCCCGAGATGGAGCCTCCCGGCGTGGCCTTCGACGTTGCCGACGGGCAGTCCGGCGATCTCCGCGTAGTCGAAGGATTTCGTGTCCTTCATCAAATCCACCAATCCCCCGAGTCCCGATCCGAGAACGATTCCGACGGCCGGCTTCGCGGTCTTGAGGGCGGCGGGCAGGGTGAACTCGGACATGGCTCACAATCGACCCGATCCGGTCGCCGCGCAAATCTCGCGGTGAAGCGATTCGAGTTCGGGCGTGGAGACGCCGAGACGCCGTGCCTCGGCGAGGGACGCGCCCCAGATCGCCTCGACCTCGACGGCCTGTCCGGCGAGAAAATCGACGAGGCTGGAGGGCTGGTAGGGGCCCATCTCGCGGGTCCCCTTGATGTTGGCCTCGGCGAAGGCCGGGTCGATGGCGTGACCCAGCGCCGCCGCGACCGCGATGACCTCGCCCATGAGCGCGCGCGTGCGGGCGAGGATTGCGGGATCGGCGAGGATTTGTTGCGTGTCGATGCCGCCTGCGGCGATGGCGAGGCCGTTGAAAGGCACGTTCCAGACCAGCTTGCGCCAGCGTGCGAGTCCGAGATCGGGGAGGACGCGGCAGTCGAGTCCGGCCCGGACAAAGAGATCGGCGACGGGCGCGAGCGTCTCGGGATGGGAGAAGGCGCCCATTTCGACGCGGCCGTGGGCGAGATGGTGGATCACGCCCGGTTCGCCGCGATTGATGCAGACGAAGCAGAGTCCTCCGAGGATGGGATGACCGGGAAAATGGCGCGCGAGAAAGGCCTCGTTGCCGAGTCCGTTCTGGAGGGTGAGGAGGATCGTGCCGGGCTTGAGGAGCGGCGGGAGCAGATCGGGGAGGGCGGCATTGGCGGTCGACTTGATCGCGATGACGACGAGATCGACGGGACCGATCTCCGCGGTCGTGGCGAAGGCGCGCACCGGATCGAGGTGCAGGTCGCCGGCGAGGCTTTGGACGACGAGGCCGCGTTCGCGCACCGCGGCGAGGTCGCGCCGCATGAGAAAGGAGACCTCGGCGACGGAAGCGAGGCGGGCGCCGTAATATCCGCCGACCGAGCCGGAACCAACGATGGCGAGGGTGGGGGAGAAATCGATCATGGGAACGGGAGCGGCACGTTCTTTCAGCCGAGCCGGAAGGAAACGCAACCGACCAACTTCAATCCCGGAATCCGCGAAAACTCCGCTTCATTCAGCGTGACCAGCGACCAATCGAGGTGCAGGCAGGTCGCCGCGATCAGCAGATCATGGGCGCCGACGCCGACTCCGAGCGAAGCGAGCTCCGCCCAAAGTTCGGCATGGGTCTTGGCGATGCCGAGATCAAAGGGGATCACTTCGAGGGCATTCACGATCGCGTCGAAAAAGGCGACCCGTTGCTCGCGGCGCCTGCCCACGGGAGCGCGGAAGCAACCGTGGAGAAATTCGGAGGCGGTGATCGCGCAGATCGCGGTTCGTTGGTTGCCGATCACCTCCCGCGCGAAACGACGGCCGTCCCAGGTGCCGCGCTCTTCTGCGATGAGCACGGAACTGTCGAGGATCAGGCTCATTCCCCCCAGGGATCGGGCAGGGGTTGACCGTTCAGGCTTCGGCGGGCCGCCTCGATGTCGTCGGCGAAGGCGGAGGCTTCCTCCGGGGAAAGGCGCGGGGCGGACTCTAGGGCGGCGGCGAGGTCGAGCCCGGTGCTTTCGCGACGCGGCTCGGGAACGATCCGGGCGACGACCGAGCCATTGCGGGTCAAGATCGCGGTCTCGCCGCGGTAAACGACCCGGTTGATCAGATCCGAGAAGGCCCGGGCGGCTTCCGTGACGGTGAGGGTCGTTTCCATTGGGAATCATAGAATCTGATAATCTGATTTGCAAACTCGCCGTGCCTCTCCGTGCTTCCCGCCTTGACCTTCCCGAGCCCGGTCGTTCAATGCGGACATGTCCGTCTCCGACGCCCTCCTCATCGCCACCGATGAACTCGTCTCGCGCCTGCGCGGGCTCTCCTTCGCCGAGCCCGTGACGCACGTCTACAATCCGCTCGAATATGCCCGGGCTCCACACGAGCGGTATGTGCGGCGTTTCGGCGACTCGAAAAAGCGCGTCCTATTCCTCGGGATGAATCCGGGTCCGTGGGGCATGGCGCAGACGGGAGTGCCTTTCGGGGAAATCGCCCTGGTCCGCGACTGGATGGGGATCTCGGCTCCGGTGCAAAAGCCGATGCCCGAACATCCGAAGCGGCCGGTCGTGGGATTCGACTGCGACAAGTCGGAGGTGAGCGGACGCCGTCTCTGGGGCCTCTTCTCGGATTGGTATCCGAACGCGGAGGATTTCTTCGCCGATCATTACGTGGTGAACTATTGCCCGCTAGTCTGGATGGAGGTGAGCAGCCGCAACCGCACCCCGGACAAACTGCCGGCCGCGGAAATGGCTCCGGTCGAAGTCGCCTGCGATGCTTACCTCGCGGAGCATCTGCGGCTGCTTCAGCCCGACCTTCTCATCGGCGTGGGCGGGTTTGCCGAAGCCTGTCTCGCCCGGGTCGCGGAATCGATCGGGCAACCGGCGAAGATCGGCCGCGTCCTTCATCCGAGTCCGGCGAGTCCAGCCGCGAACCGCGACTGGGCGGGAACCGCGGCGCGGCAGCTGCGGGAGCTGGGGGTGGCGCCCGGAGGGCGGTAAGCGGTAAACAGTAGGCAGTAAACGGTGGAAACCGTGTAGACTGACTTTGATTTCATGACCGATTCGCAACGCAGTCAGGCGCTCCTCCGGAAGGCCAGTTGGCTTTCCTTCTGGGTGGGCGTGGGCATGCTTGCGATCAAGGTCTGGGCGTGGTGGCTGACGCGGTCGTCGGCGATCCTCAGTGATGCGGCGGAGTCGATCGTTCACGTCGCGGCGGTGGGTTTTGTCGTTTACAGCCTCCGCCTTTCGCAAAAGCCGCCGGACGAGACGCATCCCTACGGCCACGCGAAGATCTCCTTTTTCTCGGCGGGGTTTGAAGGCGGGCTGATCTCGATCGCCGGGGTCTTCATTCTCTGGCAGGCGATCCGGCAATGGATCGTGGGGGAAGCGCCCCAGAATCTCGGGCCCGGCAGTTTGCTCACCGCGGTCGCCCTGCTCGTCAACGGGTGGCTCGGCTGGCATCTCCTGCGGCTCGGGAAAAAGGGCGGTTCGCTCATCCTCGAGGCGAACGGTCATCACGTGCTGACCGACGCGTGGACGAGCATCGGGGTGCTCGCGGGACTGGGGCTGACCTGGGTGACGGACTGGATGGGCTTCGACCCGATCTGCGCGATGCTCGTGGCCCTGAACATCCTCTGGTCGGGCGGGGCGCTGATGTGGCGGAGTGCGAACGGGCTGATGGACCGCGCCGACCCGGTGGTGCAGAGCGCGCTCGTGGCTCGGCTCGATGCGGCGACGGCGCGTCACGGCGTCACCTGGCACCAGATGCGCCACCGTCACCTCGGCGACGGGCATTGGGTCGATTTTCACCTCGTCTTCGCCGATGAGACGACGGTGCGCGATGCCCACGCCATCGCCAGCGAGATCGAACGCGAGATCCGCGAGGAAGTGGGGCCGTCGACGATCGTCACGACGCATCTCGAGCCGGCCGAGGATCACGAGCGCATCCACGGGCACGCTCCCGGAGAAATGCCGCGCCTCGAGACGGACGCGGGGCATCATCCGGATTGAATGGGAACCTTAACGGAGGTTTAATCCGATTCCAGTGACTCGCTTCATCAGCTCTTCGTGGCTGATGGGTGTGACGAGACCGGTCTCCATTTCACGGACGCGTTCGACGGCCAAAGCGGTGGCGGCGTGATCGTCGAGATCGACGGAGAGGTGATGGGGATCCTCGAGGCTTTCCCAGCGGGAAGAGGCCAGGAGCGCCCGTTGCTCGGGCGGCAGTTTCAGGGCCTCGGCAGCGATCTGATCGAAGCTCATTCAGGGACCTTACCCGATTTCACCGGAGTTTGAAGGCGAAAATCGCGGTGAGATCAATACTCCCGATCCAGCAAGTAATCCGCGATCTCGTGGAGCCGTTCGCCTTTTTTCGCGAAGGGCTTCAGGGCGTCGTGGGCCTTCTTCGTGAGACGGGCGGCTTCCTTGCGGCTCTTTTCGAGTCCGAAGAGGGCGGGGTAGGTCGACTTCGCGGCGGCGACGTCCTTGCCGGCGCTCTTGCCGAGCTTTTCGCTGGTCTGGGTGACATCGAGGATGTCGTCGATGACCTGGAAGGCGAGTCCGAGGGCCTGGCCGTAGTCGGTGAGAGCCGCGAGCTTGGAGGGCGTGGCGTTGGCGGTCATGCCCCCGAGACGGATCGAGGCGGTGAGGAGGGCCGCGGTCTTGCTCTCGTGGAGGAAACGCAATTGGGCCGGGGTGAGGAGGACGTCGTTGCCTTCGCCTTCGAGATCGAGGACCTGGCCGCCGATCAAATGCCGGCTACCGGAGGCGACGGCAAGTTCGGTGACATAGGCTCCGACGCCGTGGCGTGCCGAGGGCGGGGTCTGTGCGAGAATCTCGAAGGCGATCGTGAGGAGCGCGTCGCCGGCGAGCACGGCGATGCCTTCGCCGTATTTCACGTGACAGGTCGGCATGCCGCGGCGGAGATCGTCGTCATCCATGCAGGGCAGGTCGTCGTGGACGAGGGTGTAGGTGTGGAGGCACTCCACCGCCGCTGCGGGAGGCAGGGCTGTTTCCACCGTGCCGCCGCAGGCTTCGGCCGCGGCGAGACAAAGAATGGGACGCAGCCGTTTGCCGCCCGCGAAGAGGCTGTAGCGCATCGCTTCGTGGATCGTGGCCGGACGCGTTTTCGCCTTCGGCAAATACCGATCGAGGGCCTCGTCGACGAGGCGGCAGCGATCGCTCAGATAGGCGTCGTCCATCGCGTGTCCCGGGATCAGAGCAACTCGGCGATCTGCACCGCGTTCAGGGCCGCGCCCTTGCGCACCTGGTCGCCCACGACCCAGAAGGTGAGGGCGTTTTCGAGGACGAGGTCTTCGCGGATTCGTCCGACGAGACAGTCATCGCCATCCGTCGAATCGAGCGGGGTGGGAAAGACGGGGATGTCGGCGTAGGGATCGTCGATGACGTGGACTCCCGGAGCCGCGGCGATGGCGGCGCGGGCGGCCTCGACCGAGGGCTTTTGGTTGAACACGGCGGTGACCGCGACGGAGTGCGAACGGTAGACCGGCACCCTTACGCAGGTGACCGAAGCCCTCAGACCGGGCGCATGGAGAATCTTGCGCCCCTCGTAGTGCATCTTCATTTCCTCCTTCGTGTAGCCGTTGTCGGTGAAGACATCGACCTGGGGGATGACGTTGAAGGCGATCTGGCGCGAGTAGACCTTGCGCTCGGGGAGCGGGTCGCCCTTCGCGATGGCGTTGACCTGGGCCTCGAGTTCGTAGATGCCCTGGGCTCCGCTCCCGGAAACGGCCTGGTAGCTGGACGCGATCACGCTTTTCACCCCCCCGAACGCGTGATGCATCGGGTTCAGGGCCATCAGGGTGATGATGGTGGTGCAATTCGGGTTCGCAATGATCCCCTGATGGGTCTTGACGTCCTCCGGGTTGATCTCGGGGACGACGAGGGGGACGTTTTCGTCCATCCGGAAGGCCGAGGAATTGTCCACGACGACGGCTCCGGCGGCGACCGCGTGGGACGCGAAAGCCTTGGAAATACTGCCTCCGGCGCTGAACAGGGCGATATCGACGCCCTTGAAGGAGTCCGGGGTCAACTCCTTCACGGGGACCTCTTTGCCCCGGAACGGGATCGTTTTTCCGGCCGACCGGGCGGAAGCGAGGAGGGTGAGTTCGCTGACGGGGAAGTCGCGCTGTTCGAGGCACTTGAGGATCTCGATCCCCACGGCCCCGGTCGCGCCCGCCACGGCGAGGTGTTTTGGCTGTCGACTCATGGGTTGCTTTTTTTTCGAAGTCGGCGAGTCTACGGTCTCTTAACCCGAATGCAACCGTTTGGCGTTCCGGTCCCACAGGGTTCGAGCGTCGGTTTCGTGTTCATTCGGTTCTTAACCAAACCAGAATACCACCACACCATGAAGAACATCATCCTCCTCGTCATCGTTGCCGTCGGCGCCCTTTCCCTCGGCGCTTGCAAGTCCAAAGAGTGCCACAAGAGCGAGTGCGCTGCTTGCACCAAGTGAGCCGGCCGGGATGACGAGCGGCGGGCACAAGCGGCCCGCCGAATCGATCCAAACCGCTTCAAAAACGGCTGTCCCTCGCGTGGGGGCAGCCGTTTTTTCTTTTGAGCCTTCAACCGGCGAGAGTCCCCATCCGGTCGCCCATGCGGGCGTAGAGTTCGAATCCGGCGGCCGATTGTCCGGCGAGGTCCCGCTCCGGAAGGAGGACTCCGCGGGGAAAAAGGGTCGCGACCATCGACCCACCGAACCGGAAATAACCTTTTTCCCCGCCCTTGGTCACGGGGCCGGGCGCGGCGGTGTCCACGATCGAGCCGACGTTGGTCGCTCCGATCTCGACAAAGAGATAGCTCCCGATCCGGGCATTGCGGATCTCGGTGACGCGGCGTTTGTTCTCGTGCAGATAGCGGAGGGAACGGGCCAGGGCGATCGGATTGACGGAATAGAGAGATCCGTTGATGAGGCGTGGGTTGCCGCTCTCGCCCTCGAGGGGGAAATGGAACCGGTGGTAATCGGTCGGGCAGAGGCGGGAAAGAACCGCGCAGCCTGCGGCGAACTGTTCCGCGAGGGCGGGATCGCCGAGAAAGGTCGCGAGGTCGAAACGGCGGCCTTTCGCGTAGATCGGGCATTCGAGGGAAAGGTCGGGAACAAGGAGATGTCGTCCGTCGGCGGGGAACACGACCGTGTCGGGTCCGGGAGCCAAGGGTCTCGACTCCGGCCGGAGACGGCGGTGGAAAAACTCGTTGAAGCTCCGGAACGATTCCGGCGGGTCGAGAAACTCGGTCGGATCGACCCCGAACCGGGCGATGAAGGGCGCGATTTCCTTCGCCGAGCGCCGGGTGTCGGCCCAGCGACCGTAGAGACCGGAAAACCAGCGGCGTTTGATCACGCCCTCGAGGCAGAGCCGGCCCAGCGTCGTTTCGTAGGCCCAGCGCAGGGGTTTTTCACCGAAGACGGCCTCGGCCCGAAGGCGGCCTTCGTAACGGTCGTGGAAAAGGATCTCTTGCTTCCCGGGCACGCTGCATGGATAGACCGCGACGCCGGATCGGGCAAAACCCTTTTCCCCGCCCCGGGATTTTTCGCATGAGGATCGCCCTGCTCACGAACGATGACGGCATCGATGCCGCCGGATTGACGGCCCTGCATTCGGTCGCGAAGGACTTTTTCGAGGAAGTCTGGGTCGTCGCGCCGTCGTCGCAGATGTCCCAGATCGGACACCGCGTCACCACCGATACGCCGATCCGCCACGAACGCCGGGGCGAGCGCGAATTCGCGATTTCCGGCACCCCGGCGGATTGCGTCCGCCTCGCCCTCGCCTCGCTCCTGCCGCGGGCGCCCGACTGGGTTTTTTCCGGCATCAATCACGGCGGCAATCTCGGGCGGCATGACTTTGCCATTTCCGGAACGGTCGCGGCGGTGCGCGAGGCCGCTTTCCAGAAGATTCCCGGCGTCGCGGTCTCTCACTATCTGAAAAGGGGGCTCGCGCTGGACTGGGACCTGGCCGCCTCCCGGGTTCGGGCGGCGTTGCGGGAGCTGATCGGGGAAACGCCGGGCGAGGGCCATTTCTGGAATGTGAATCTGCCCCATCCTGCCCCGGGGGAACGGGAACCCCGGCTCGTTCGATGTGAGCAGGAGCGTCATTCTCTGCCGGTGCGCTACGTAGAGCGGATTCCGGGCGAGTGGTCCTATGCTGGAGACTACCACGAGCGTCCCCGGGTGCCTGGCAGCGACGTCGATGTCTGTTTCGGAGGCGACATCGCCGTGACCCTGGCCTCGATTTGAGGGGGCGACGGGCGGATGGATCATTGATCACCGGGGATTTTCTGCGATAATCCCTCGCCTGACGTAATGATTGAAATGCACCAGCCTCGTTCCCGCGCCATCCCCGGCCTTCTCCTCGTCGGGATCCTCGCGGGATGGGGGATCTCCGGAACCATCGCTCGGGACGCTGGGGCTCCTGCCTCCCCCGAGCGCATCGATCTCACGAATTTCCCCGGGGAGCTCGTCGATCAGGTCGTCGTGCCGATTCCCGCCGAAATCTTCGCGGTGCTCGACAAGCTCGACGAGCCCGACTGGAACAGCGGGATCGACCTGCCCGCGGAGCGATCCCGTGGTGGAGAGCGCACCTTGCTCGCCCTGACCTTCGGCAGTCTCGTGGCCGAGGGCTTCATCGCCGTGCAGGCGAGGAATGCGGAGGAGATCGAGGCAATCGGCCGCCGGGTGCTTTCCCTGTCGGAATCGCTCGGGTTGGCCGCGGCGGTCCGGCCCCACAGCCTCTCGATCATCGAGGCCGCCGGAAACCGAGACTGGGAAAAGGTCCGCGACGAGCTCGACGCGACCCAGCAGACGGTGCGGACGACGATGGAAAAACTCCGTGACGACGAGCTCGCGGACCTCGTCAGCCTCGGCGGTTGGCTGCGCGGAACCCACGTCGTCACGAGTTTCATCGGTGGTTCCTTCAGCGAGGACAAGGCCGAACTGCTCAACCAGCCCGGTCTCATCGCCCACTTCCGGCAAGTGCTCGCCGCATTGAAGCAGCCCTCCGCCGCCTCTCCCGTGATCCGGGCCATCGGCACGGGGCTCGCCCGCCTCGAGGCCATTATCGTCGAACCCGGCGGAATTGCCGAGGAGGACGTCAAGCAACTCCGCGACATCAGTCGCGCCCTGCTCGAGGAATTTTACTTCGACAAGACGGCCCCCGGCAGCCCGGCGGCCGTCCAGTGAACCGCCCCGACATTCCGGATGAAGTCCAGCCCCAGAAGCCTCGCGATCGCCGCCGTTTTCCTCCTTTCCCTAGGCGGAGTGGTGCAGGCCTTCGTCAATGAAGCGATCTCCATCGCCCTCGAGGCGGCCACCCCCTACGTCGAACAGGGCTTCGAAGTTCGGGAGGACACCTGGTCGGGCGAGGTCGCTCCGGGCAAACCGCTCCTCATCCGCCACCAGCTCTTCCGCGGAAACGAATACTGGTTCTGGGCCGGCACGAGCTGGCCGGGGGCGACCATGAAAATCGACATTTTCGACAACGAGGGGAACTCCGTCGGGCTCGAGTCGTTTGCGAAAGGCTCGTTGGCCGGGGTCCGCGCCCTGCCGCAGAAGACGGCGACCTATTTCATCCGCGTCGTGGCCGGTTACGAGAAGACGGGCGAGGGGCTCACCGCGGCGGAGCGCGGGGCCAACGACCCGGTCGAGGGAGTCGGGGAGTATAAGGGCGTCGTCGATTGGGGCGTCGTCTACGGTTACCGTTGAACCCGCCCACCCCGGTCATGGCCGACAGGACCCTGGAATACGAATCGCCGCATTTTCTCCATGGTCTCTTTGCGGACGAACTCGCGCTGCTCCGTGAACTCGAGGAAAAACTCGATCTCACCGTGACGACCCGCGACTCCTGGATCCGTTTCGAGGGCGAAGACGATCGGGTCGCGGCGGGCGCCGCGGTGTTCGCCGATCTTGAGGAAGCGCGCCGCAAGGGAGGCTCGATCACCGCGCACTCCTTCCGCTACGCCGTGAACGAGGCGGTCGAGACGCTCGCAAACCGGGACGGGGGCGGAGAGACCGGCGGCGGGAAGGTCTCGGATCTTTTCGAGTGCCGCCTCCTCGGCACCGGGACAAAACCGCCGGTGACGCCTCGCACCCGCAACCAGCTCGCCTACGTCGAGGCGCTCGATCGTCACGACGTCGTTTTCGGAATCGGACCCGCGGGTACGGGAAAGACCTATCTGGCGATGGCCTACGCCCTCGACCTGCTCAAGAGCCGCCAGATCGACCGCATCGTCCTGACCCGTCCCGCGGTCGAGGCGGGCGAGGCGCTTGGCTTCCTCCCCGGTGCGCTCGAGGAGAAGGTGCTGCCCTACCTTCGTCCGCTCTACGACGCGATGAACGACATGCTCGACGGAGCCGAGGCGATTCGTTTCGCCGAAAAGAATCTCATCGAGATCGCCCCGCTCGCCTACATGCGCGGCCGCACCCTGGGCCGGGCCTGCGTCATCCTCGACGAAGCCCAGAACGCGAGCCGCGAGCAGATGTTCATGTTCCTGACCCGCCTCGGCGAGCATTCCAAGTGCATCGTCACGGGAGATCCCTCGCAGATCGATCTCAGGCCCAAGAGCCGCAGCGGATTGCTCGAGGCGATCGACCTGCTCGGGAGGACCGAAGGCATCGCCTTCGTCCGCTTCGATGGCCGCGATGTGGTGAGACATCCCGTGGTGGCGCGGATCATCGAGGCGTATGAGCGGGGCAGGGAAGCGGTTGGGGAAAGCGGCTCCTGAAAATTTCTCCGAAGCGGCTACGCCCCGGTGAAATGCGGACAACTTTGGGAACATTCTTTTGAACATTCCTGTTCAAAGTGATACTGATACGTTAAAGACTTGTGTTTCTTAACTTCTCGGTAAATTGATGAATTCTCGGATGATCCCTCAAACCCACCATTCGATTCCGGCAATGGTGCCCCCGGCCAACTGCTTCACCATTCTGGTGATCGATGACCTGATTCCCAACCGGGCGCTCCTCGGCAAGGTCCTCAAGGGGGCCGGTTACGCCGTCCTCGAGGCCGCCAACGGGGTCGAGGCGCTCGAGCTCCTCCGCGACCGCTCCCCCGCGCCCGATCTCATCGTCACCGACATCGAGATGCCAGTGATGGATGGAATCACGCTGGTGCAACAGATCCGCTCCCTCGCTACCCCCATCGCGGGAGTGCCGGTGATCGCGGCCTCGGGCAACGCGGACGACCAGATGCGCGGCGAGGCCATCGCCGCCGGATGCGACCTGTTCCTTACCAAGCCCTTCGACCTCATGGTCTTGTGTCGCGAGATCGCCTCCCTCATCAAGGCGCGCCGTCAGGCCGCGCCGGCGAGGGGGGAAACGCCGTCGGCGATGCCATCCCTCAACCGGATCGAGTTGCGTCTCCGCGAGGCAACGTGACTCGGGCGCGGGGCCCCCTGTTTTTTTCGGGGAAGGCGAAAAAAGTCTCAACACCGGGGACGAATCGGGCTAAGGTCCCGTCCGAGTCCGAAAGTGGCATTTCGGATCGTTCGTCACGAAAGCTTCATTCAACCGTTTTCCAGCCGTGAGCAGCCACCTATCCAGCGACATCCAGATCGAGGGAGATCTCAATTGTTCGACCGATCTCATCTTCGATGGCACCATCCAGGGGAACATCACTTCGAAGGGCAGTTTGACGATCGGTCAGAACGCCACCGTCAACGGCAACCTCAAGGCCGAAAAGGCGGTCATCGAGGGCAAGGTCGTCGGCAACGGAGACTTCAATTCCTGCCGCCTCTCCCCGACTTCGGTGATCTCGGGAGCCGTGAACACCGTCAGTCTTCAGATGGAGGAAGGTGCCTCCCTTGAGGGGCAGTGCAAGGTGGGCAAGGCGCGGGCCTGATCCCCCGGTGTCCGGTTTGTCCGGACGTTCCGCTCCTCTTTCGCGGAGTGCTAGACTCCGACGCTTCGGTTTTCAGTCACGCGAAACTGTCCCGCACCAGGGAGATCCATACCACGATGAGGACGAGCCAGGCCGTCAGCCAAACGGCGGCCAGTGTCATCGCGATCCACCAGATGGTCCTTCCCCGCGGCACGAATCCCTCAGGCTTGCCCCGGTGACTCAGGAGGAGAAAGATCGCGAGGGGCGCGGTGAAGAGCGTGAAGGGGGCCAGCCAAGTCACGAGGAAAAGTGCGCGGCGATCGTGGAGCATGGATTTCGCGATGAAATCCGGAGACTTCTCCACTTCCCGGAGGCGGTGGAGACAGGGCAGGCAGAGCACTTCGCCGCCCCAGCGGGTCGAGGCGCGATGTGAGAGGAAGGTGCCGCATTCGTCGCAGACGAGTTGCGCACGCAGTGCGGGAAAGAAGGAGCAGGTCGCCTCGTTCTCCGAGGCGGGCGCATCCTCCGCGCCCCCGGCGAAATTACCGTAGAGACGGGGGAAGGTGGTGAGGTGCGTTTCGGCCCGGCAGACCGGACAACGCTCTTCGAGAGATGAAACCAGCCGAGCCACTTTCAGCGGACTGCGGCACGACGGACACTGGAGAATCGCGGTTTCGGAATCGAGGGAAGGGGCAATCATGGTCGGCCGTTCATTTTCTGACGACCCGGGTCGAGCCGACGCGGTCGTGGAGGGTGCGCTTTTCGGGATCGAACGCCGCCATCCAGTAGACCCCGGAGCAAAGCGCGACGAGAGCGGCATAAACAAAGAGTCCCGTGACCATCGCGAGGACGACCGTGGCCCCGTCATCCCCTCCCGAATCGGCCATGGCCGAGATCGCCGCAATGACGAGGGCGAACCCCACGGTCGAGGGAATCCAGACGATGAGAGTGTTCAGGGGTTTTTTGGCAAGCCAGCGCACGAAAGCCCGCTTGTAGGTGAGGCGCGATCCGTCGGGATTCACCACTTTCAAGCCGAGAATGATCTTGCCAAGGGTGGCCTGATACCTGCCAACCATCCACGTCTCGTAGGCGATGCTGAGGGCGAGCACCCCGAGCAGGCCGACTCCGTAGGCCGCGGCCATCAGGGCGGTCATTCCCGTGATTCCCTCGAGGGAGTCCGGATCCGTGGAACGGGTCGCTCCGGCGAAGATCGCGGCGGCGTAATAAGGCACCATGCAGAGCCCCGAGGGAATCATCTTGATGAGATAATCGAGCAGGGAGGAGAGGCAGCGCCACCAGAAACCGGCGTAATCGAGGGTCCGGTGGGTCGCGTCCGCGATTTCGACGGCCGCGCCCTCCATGAGGCGGCGCACGAACGCGTCGATGTGTTCCGGTCCGACGAGGGCCTCGCCGTAGGGGAGCAACTCCTGCATCGGGTAGACCCGGCCCGAAAAGGCGCACACGCCGATGGCTACGGGCTCGGATTCATTCTCCTTCAATGTCGCGGCGGCGGCGTTCCCGTCCTTCGGACGGGCACTGAAGAGCGGACCCGCCACCTCGCGAAAGGCGGTCCATGCAGGAAGTCCCTCGCGCCACACGAGGGACCTCGCTTTCACCACGCCCGAGGCATTGAGCTCCAGGAGGGTCTCGTCATCGACCGGACCCTGTTGCGCCGCGAGCGCGTCGGTGTAGAACCAGCTGGCCATTATCCCTGCAGAGTGTTGGCCGGGAGGGGCGCGATGTAAATGCGAATCAGGCCGGATGGCTTCGTTTTTCACCCGCCCTGGACCGGCGGCATCAGGGCGATCTCGTCGCCATCGGCGAGGCTGGTGGCGCGGTTCGCGTAGGCGCCGTTCACCGCGAGGAGGAGCCGTCCGTCCCACGCGGCGAGGGAGGGAAAACGTTCCCGGAGCCGTTCAACCGCGTCACCGAGGGTCGCGGAAGCCGACAACGCCAGCGCGAGTTGATCGGTGCCTGCGAGGTCGCGGAGCAACGAAAAGAAAAGCACCTTCACTGTCATGCATTGAGAATCCATTCGCGTTTCAGGACCCCGATCATGGGAAGGTTCCGGTATTCGCCCTGGTAATCGAGTCCGTAACCGACGACAAATTCGTCACCGATCTCGAATCCGTGGTAGTCGGCCTCGACCGGCACGGCACGGGGGACCCGCTTTGTGAGGAGCACGGCGGAACGAAGGCTGCGGGGGCGGCATTCCCCGCGGATCCGCTCCATGATCGCCGCGAGGGTGCGGCCCGAGTCAAGGATGTCGTCGAGCACGATGACATCGCGGCCCCCGACATCGGGGAGGTGGTTCTGGTGGAAGGTCACCGTGCCCGAACTGCTCTTGCCGCCGTGATAACTCGCGACGGAGATGGAGTCCATCCGCAGGGGCAGACGGATCTCCCGGATCAGGTCGGCGAGGAAGAGAACTCCGCCCTGGAGCACGGCAACGATGGTGAGATCCCTTCCAGCGTAGTCCGCCGTGATGCGGGCACCCATGCCCGCGATGCACTCCCGGATCGTGGTCTGATCGAAGAGAATGCGCTCGAGTCGCTCGTCGAGGTTGGCGGGTGCGATGGCCATTCCTGCCAAGGGACATCGCCCCGGCACTTCTTTCAACCGGGAAGATTCGGGATCGCGTTCGTCGGGAAATGCCCCGTTGCCGCCAAAGGTCCGCGAATCCCGCCGCGACGGGGAAAACGGTTCGGGCCCCGGTGCCGTTCACCAAGCGGCTCCCATCGCCGGCGCCGTTTGCTTCCGGTAGGGCATCCAGACGATGCCGACGGCCCTCGCGTTGCAATTCTTCTTCAACGGCGTGAGCGTGACCTGCTCGAGCGTTTCGCTCATCGGGTCCATCGCCGCCTTCAGTTGTCCGACCTGCGCTTCGCACTCACGCTCGATCGCGGCGAGCTCGGCCTGATATTGCTCCACCTGCCCGGAGGCGCGGGCCACGTCACGGCTTTCTTTCCAGGCGCGCGAAGCGCCGGAAACGGCGGTGCGGCTCGAGCTGACGGAGACGCGCTTTCCGAGAATGGCGCTGAGGATGGTGCCCCCGACCTTCACCGCCGTGTCCATTTTCGCGGTGTTGGCCTGGGCTTTCTGGTCCTCGACGAGATTCATTGCCTTCGTGATCTTGTCCTCGAGCGTCTTGACCTTTTTCGCGTAGTTGGAGCGGAGTTCCTCGACCTTCCGGTCGCGCGTTTCGCGGGCGGCATGGACCAGCCGCGTGCGGAATTCCCCCTCCGGTTCGCCGAGGTTCGAGCGCAGGCCGGTGAGCGGGCTCTTGTAGACCGTCGCGGTCCGTCGCGAGTAGATCCAATCGACGAACTCCTTTCCCAGTTTCGTCCAGACCTGTTCGTCGAGCAGCGCCTGGGGAAGGTCGGCAAACGCGGCCCCGGCGAGGGGATCGTCGCCGAGTTGGCTGACGTTGAGCCCCGGGGGAAGCGGGAGATTCTGATTCCATTTCACCTCGCCGCTGGCCGGGTCGATTGCGTTGAGCAGGGCGAATACCTCCGGTGCGGAGAGAGCGCCTTTCGTGTCCTCTTGAAAGCGGACTTCTCCCACACGGATGACGGAGGGGAGATAGGTCACTTCTTCACCCGGGATGCCCGGTCCGGCGGGAAGGAAAAACTCCTTCACCCCGCGCGGCATTTTCGGACGCAACGGCTTCGGTGCGGGAGGCACCGGGGCATCCGCGGCGGGCGCCGGGGCCGCGGCCTTCGCGGCGGCGAGTTCGGCGCGCTTCGGGTCCATCAGTTTCTTGATCTGACCGCGGGCGAGCGGACCGGTGAGGTAGCTCATGACCCATCGAACGTGGAAGACCGTGGGAGCGTCGTCGTTGACGTTGTTCATCAGGAAAACCCGGTTCCCCAGTCCGGCGAGGAGCTGCTCCATCTTCTTCCGGTCGAATCCGCTGTGGTTGCTCGCGGCGGCACCCTCTAGTCCGTCGAGGACGCGGGCCTTGTCGCGCTCCGTCTGGAGACGACCGAGCCACCAGGTGCCGATGTTCGAGAGGGCCTTGTAATCGAGATCGACGGGGTTCTGGGTTGCGACGAGAACGCCGAGCCCGAAGGCGCGGGCCTGCTTCAGCATCGTCATCATCGGCTTTTTCGACGGAGGCATAGCCGACGGCGGGAGGTAGCCGTAGATCTCGTCCATGTAGAGCAGCGCCCGGAGGCTCGTTGTGCCCGACTGTGCCCGCATCCAGCCGAGGGTCTGGTTCAGCAGGAGCGAGACAAAAAACATGCGTTCGGCGTCGTTCAGGTGCGAAATGCAGAAAATGGAAATGCGGGGTTTGCCCTGAGGGGTATGCAGCATTCGCCTGATGTCGAGAGGCTCGCCCTCGAGCCAGGAGGAGAAACCCGGCGAGGCGAGGAGGTTGTTCATCTTCATGGCCAGGTCGAGGCGGTTCTTCCGCGGGCAGACCGTTTCGAGGTCCATCACCCCGATCTTGTCGAACGGCGGCACCTGGATGTGGCGGACGAGGCTTTCGAGAGTCACGCCGTGCCCGGCCTTCCAGGTGCTCGCAAAAATGTTGGAAAGGAGAATATGCTCCGGGTCGCGCAGGGGATCGGCGTTGTTGCCGACGAGCGACAGCAGGCTCGAAACCGTCGACTCGATCCGCTCGGAGAGCGACTCGGCGTCGTCGAGGATCTCGAAGTCCGGAACGTCGAGGGAACTGAGGATCGAGACGGGCAATCCCGCATTCGATCCGGGCGTGTAAACGGACATGTCGATCTTGTCGCGGAACTGCCGGATCCGTTCCACCGGCTGCCCCCAGTCGGCCAAGCCCTTTTTCCAGGTATCGGCGGTCTTGGCCGCGAATTCGTCGGGAGAAATGCCTTTCTTGGCGGCATCGTCCTCGTTGATCCAGGGGCGGAAACTCTCCGGCGCGAGGTCGGGAAAGGTGAGAAGCAGATTGGCGATGTCACCCTTGGGATCGATGATGATCGCGGGGATGTTGTCCATTGCCGCTTCCTCGAGCAGGGCGATGCAAAGACCGGTTTTGCCCGAACCGGTCATGCCGAGAACGACCCCGTGGGTGACGAGATCCTTGGAATCATAAATCACGAGTTCATCGCCGAGGGCCTTCTCACCGAGATCGTAGGTGCGGCCAAGGTAAAACTTGCCGAGTTGTTCGTACTGATCTCGAAGGATTTCCATGGAGCGCGGGGATGAGGTGGTGGGGGCGAATGGGAGGGATAAAGAGTGGCCGGGAAAGAGTGTCACGGATCGCCTCCGGGGGCAAGCGTGCGCGATGGAAGTTGTGTGAGTCGCGCCGGGCGCGGCGATGGTGTGGACGTGACTACCTTCAGGGCCTCGATTCCGGTGGTGCCTCCGTCGGGCCTGGTTACATTCCCATCACATCCTTTTGCAGATCCCGCAGGACGCGCAACTCTCCCCAGTCGGCTCCCCGCATCCGGCGGGCGCCGCTTGTGCGCTTTTCGCCGAATCGTTCGCCCTCATCCCGTTCGCGGGCGAAGACCGCGTTGACGAACTCCGCCGTGCCGAGGACGGCTCCGTCCGAGAAATACCGCACCCGTT
>JBILDO010000114.1:0-8009 GCA_044352585.1 Verrucomicrobiales bacterium | reverse complement strand
CTCGCCGCAGGCCCGGATCGAACTGACCGACCGCCTCCACGCCGCCATGGTCGCGGCCACGGCGAAGCTGGCTCCGGTGCCGCTCGCGAAGGTGGACTGGGCAACCCACGACCTCCTGCCCGAGGTCAATCCGGCCTTTAGCGAAGAGGGTGAGCTCGCCAACGTCCGCAACCCGCAAAACGCGCCGGCCAACCGCATCCGCCCCGCGATGCGGGTGAGCTGGATCCGGCGCGTCGCTGCTAGGCAGCCCATTATTCTCAGCGCACTGCACCTCGACGGGATCACCCTGCTGCATCTGCCGGCGGAGAGTTTCATCGAATATCAACTGCGTGCCCAATCGCTCGCCCCCGGCCGCTTCGTGGCGACCGCCGCCTATGGCGACGGCGGAACCTGGTATGTCCCGACGAAGGAGGCTTTCCCTCAGGGTGGCTACGAGGTGAGCGTGGCGAACAGCGCTCCGGGCACCGACGACGTCATGAGCGAGGGGATGCGCGCGTTGCTGGCGCGTGCCTGAGATCGGGCCTTTCGGCGTTGACAAGCGGACGGGGCGGGGGAAAAGAAGACGGGGAGTGGTGGCCGGTCCCGGATTGGCTCGTCCCCGTCTGCTCATGAACAAACCGCCCCGATTTTCTTTGCCGGCGCTTGTCGCCGCCGCGGCCTGCTTTCTCGCCGTTTCCGAATCCGCACGCGCCGAGGAAGTGTATTTCTTCCGGGGCGGATTCGATATCTTTTCCACGGGGATGAACGAGATGGCCGCCACCCTACGCGCCAGAAAGGTGAAGGCCGTCTCGTGCAGCTTTCTGAACTGGCAATCGGTCGCCAACGACCTCATCAGGCGATCCTCCCGGAAGACCGTTTCCCACCCGATCATCGTCATCGGCCACTCCTGGGGAGCCGATGCCGCGGTGGACTTTGCCAATCTCCTCGGACGGAACGGCATTTCCACCGATTTGGTCCTGGGAATGGATCCGACCGGGACACGAACCTTCACGAAGGGGGCGAAGCGGGTCATCAACTACCGGTGCGGCCAGACCGGGCAATACCGCAAGGGACCGGGGTTCCGTGGATCGCTCAAGCAGGTGGAGGTGGCGGGTTTCGGGGCGAACCATTTCAACATCGAGCAGGTCTCCGAAGTGCAGGCGCTCGCGTTGGGGGAGATTCTCGCCACGGTGGGCCGCCGCCGTTGAGATCCCGAAGGATTCGACCGAATCATGGCCGAGGGTGGACAGACGGATGTGGGTCGGCCCGCCGGACCGGTTTCAGGTCGGCTCAACGAGTTCCAGCGCACCATGCTGCAATGGACCGGGCGGCACCCCTACAACGCCGTCCACGTTGCGAGAGTCGACGCGACGATTGATCCGGACCGGCTCGTCGGGCGGATCCCACACGTGCTGGAGCAGGCCGGTCTCACGAACTATTCCCTCGACGAAAGCAAGGGCGTTTACCGGTATGAAGGAGGGCCGGCCGGGATCGAACTGCGGGTCCTCGATGGACGGGGTGGGTCCGAGCCGGTCGTTTTCGGCGAAATGGAGCGCCAGTTGAACGAACCCTTCGCCTACCACGCGCGTTTCCAGCCGTTCCGGTTCTTTCTGGTCGTCTCTGAAAACGTCTCCCACGTCGGACTCGCCTATTTCCACGTCGTTGCGGACGCGGACTCGGTTGCCCGCCTCCTCCTTGAGATCGTGGCCGCCGCCTTCGACGAATCGTGCCACCCCCTCCGCGATGCCGGGCTGGCCCTCCGGGGAAGTTCGCGAATTCCCCTCGGGGGACCGCTCGCGGCGCTGCGCCGAACCCGGGCGAGCTACCGGAAATTCCAGGCGATGCGGCAAAGCCATCGTCCCCCGCCCAGCGAAATCGACACCTACGACAACTTCTGGTTCCCCCGCAACCTTGATGCCGCGACCTCCGCGCGCGTTCTGGAGGAAGCGAGGCATCACGGGGTCACCCTGAACGATCTTTGCCTCGCCGCTCTTCTCATCGCGGTGATTCCGGCGGCCTCGCCCCGTTTCGAAGTGCGGCGTCAGCACCTTTCCGCCGGTTGCGTGGTCAACCTGAGGCGGGATCTTCCCGAACGCCGCCGACGGGATTTCGGGCTCTTTCTCGGATCCTTCGCCGTGACCCACCGCGTGCCGGAAGACATCACCCTCGGGGAGCTCCTCGAGAGCGTGAAGGCCCAGACCTCGGCGATCAAGCGCGGCAAACTTTATCTCGCCTCCCGCCTCGAGTTCAAGGCGAACCGCTTCCTTTTTTCCCGGCAGCGTCCGGAAAAGCAGCGTCATTTTTATCGAAAGGCCTACCCGGTCTGGGGCGGTATCACGAATTACAAGATGGAATTGGAACAGGCTACGAAGGCGGGATTGATCGGCGACTATTTCCGGGCGGTGTCGGCAGGGCCGGCCCTCGCCCTCGTCGTGGGGATCACGGGAGTCGGCGGACGGCTCAATTTCGGATTCACCTACCGACCCGATTCGATCTCGAAGGCCGTCGTGGAGGAGATCGCGGACCGCCTCCTCTCCCTTCTTTCCGGAAAGGGGGGAGCGGCATGAATCTCCTCGGCGAATCCCTTCTCTCCGCGGCCATCCCGTCGGACGACTTTCTCTGGCAGCGGATCGTGGTGTCGTTGTCGGGCCTGGTTTATTGGGGCGGGGTGCTCGTGCAGGCCCGCCGGGTCCGGAAGCGGATCGGGCGCACTCCGAACCTGAAGCCGAAGGGGACGAAGGAGCAGCTCCTCTGGGTGGGGTGGACCCTGGTGATTCTTTGCTGGATCTTCCAACCACTCTGGGTGCGCGGCACCGGTTCGTGGCACGGGGTGCTTTGGGTTTCGAAACATGCCCCCCGCATGAACGAAGGGGTCGGTGTCTTCCTGATCGTGACCGGATACGCGGCGACGCTGTGGTGCTATGCGGCGATGGGCGCGGCCTGGCGGATCGGGATCGATGAAAAGGGGACCTCGAAGCTGGTGAAGTCGGGCCCCTATCGTGCGATCCGGCATCCGATCTACGGTTTCCAGATGACCATGCTCATGGGCGCGGCCCTGCTCCTGCCGACCTGGATTTCCCTCGCGATCCTTGTGATTCATTATGTCTGCGCGACGATCAAGGCGATCGACGAGGAGCGGCACCTCGCCGGAGTCTTCGGGGAGGAATACCGCGAGTATATAAAGGAGACGGGGCGTTTCGCCGCGAAGTTCGGCGGCGGGTCTCTCCCTCGATAATCCTCGCGCGTGTTCGACGGACTTGTGGCCCCGTTTGGCCGCGGAATCTTTTCCCGCTTGCCGGGGTTGGCTTTCCGGTGAATGGCTGAACCCGTGATCTCTCTCGTCGAGCTGGGCCATGGCTCTGATTCGCTTTCGCACTTCACCACCGAATTCTTCGGGAAGGGCGGGGCTTTGTCGCGCCTCCGCGACTTCGAGTTCCGGCCCGAGCAGCAGCAGATGGCCGTGGCCGTGGCCCGCGCCCTCGAGGAGGAGCGCCCGCTCGTGGTCGAGGCGGGCACCGGAGTCGGCAAGTCCCTCGCCTACCTCGCCCCGGCCGTCCGCAAGGCCCTCGACGAGGGGCGGAAGGCGATCATCTCAACCCACACCATCAACCTGCAGGAGCAACTCGTCGAGAAGGACATCCCGCTCCTGCAATCCGTCCTCGGCGAGCCTTTCCGGGCGCTCTTGCTGAAGGGACGCCGCAATTACCTCTGCCCGTTCCGCCTCCAGATCGCGATGTCGGGCGGCCCCGAGCTGTTCACGACTTCCGAGCTCGAGGAACTGAAATTGATCTGGGAATGGGCGGAAAAAACGAAGGACGGCACCCTCAGTGATCTCGATTTCGCCCCCGCTCCGCGGGTCTGGTCGCAGGTCTGCAGCGAAAGCCACGCCTGCACTCCGAAACGATGCGCCGGATCGGGGAAGTGTTTTTACCAGGAGGCCCGCAAACGCATCGCCGACGCGCACGTCCTCGTCGTGAACCACACCCTGTTTTTCACGCTCCTCAACGGGCAGAGCGAATTCAAGGAATCGGGCGACGGGTTCCTCTTCGCGAAGGACTTCCTCATCTTCGACGAGGCCCACACCCTCGAACAGGTCGCGGCCCGGCAACTCGGGCTCTCCCTCTCGCAGACGGGGATGAAGTTCGACCTGCACCGGCTCTTCAACCCGAAGAACAAGAAGGGGCTTTTCCAGCTGACCGGGGATGCCGAGGGACGGCGCCTGACGATGGCCCTGCTCGACGAGATCGACGAGTTCTTCGGCACCGTGGAAAGCCGCTGCCGGTGGGGGGATTACGGACGCGAGTTCCGTATCCGCGAGGCCGAGTTCGTCGAGGACACCCTCGGGAGCGGGTTGATCGAGGTGAGCCGCCGCGCCCGGGCCATCGCCGAGCTCGCCGACGAGACGACGAAGACGGAACTCGGCGAACTCGCCCGCCGCCTCGCCGACTGCCGCGCCGCCCTCGCCACCTTCCTCGACCAACGCGACGACGGACTCGTCTACTGGGTCGAGAAGAGCGAACGCGAGGCCCTTTCCCTCGTCGCCGCCCCCGTCAACGTCGCCGAATTGCTGCGACCCGTGTTCTTCGACCGCGACCGGCCCTGCATCTTCACCAGCGCCACCCTCGGGGTGGGGGACCGCGACCTCGGCTACTTCCGGAAGCGGGTCGGGGCGGGCGAGGTCGAGGCGATCCGCATCGGCAGTCCCTTCGACTACGCGAAGCAGATGACGATTCACCTCGTCAAGTCGATGCCCGAGCCGACCGCGAAGGACTACGAGGCGGCCCTCGCCAAGTGGATCCGCCATTTCGTGCGCAAGACCGGAGGCCGCGCCTTCGTCCTCTTCACCAGTTACAAGCTGATGCAGCGGGTCTCGGCCGATCTCGACGACTTTTTCCGCACCGAGAAGATCCGCTTGCTCGTGCAGGGGAGCGGCACCTCGCGGAACCAGCTCATCGAGGAGTTCAAGGAGGATGAAACGAGCGTCCTTTTCGGCACCGACAGTTTCTGGACGGGCGTCGACGTGCCCGGCAAGGCGCTCAGCAACGTCATCATCACGCGGCTTCCCTTCGCCGTGCCGGACCACCCCCTGACCCAGGCCCGCCTCGAGTGGATCGACGAGCATGGGGGGAACTCGTTCATGGACTACAGCCTGCCCGAGGCCATTCTCAAGCTGCGCCAGGGCGTCGGCCGCCTCATCCGCAGCAGCGAGGACCGCGGCCTCGTCGTCCTCCTCGACAACCGCGTCCTCACGAAACGCTACGGCAAGCTGTTCCTCGAGGCGATGCCCGAGGCGCCGGTGATCGTGGAGGAGTGAGGGTGCGGGAGGCGGGCAGGGGAGTGATGGAGTGATGGAAGGGTTGAAGCTTGCTTGATGGTGTCGAATCCATTACTCCAATACTCCACCACTCCATTCTCCCTCCCTCCACCCGCCGCCCGCCATGTCCTACTTCGACCTCCAGATCAACGGCTATGCCGGCGTCGACTTTTGTTCGAATGACCTCACCGGGGAGGAAATGCGGCGCGCCTGCGAGGCCTTGGCGGCGGATGGGATCGGGGGGATCCTGGCGACGCTCATCACCGATTCGGTCGATGCGCTCTGTGCGAAACTGGAACGGATGGTCCGGTTCCGCGAGGAAGATCCCGTCATCCGCGGAATGGTCCGGGGATTTCACGTCGAAGGCCCCTTTCTCAATGCCGCCCCCGGCTACATTGGGGCGCACCCGCCGCAGCATGTCGTCCCGGCGAACCCCGATGACGCCGCCCGCATCCTCGACGCGGGCAACGGGCTCGTCCGGCTCATGACCCTGGCCCCGGAAAACGACGCGGGCGCCGCCACGACCCGCTTCCTCGTCGGGCAGGGCGTGACCGTTTCGGCGGGACACTGCGATCCGGACCTCGCCACGCTGGAGCGAGCCATCGATGCGGGCCTTTCCATGATCACCCACCTCGGGAACGGCTGTCCCGTGGTGCTCCCGCGACACGACAACTTCATCCAGCGGGTTCTCTCCCTCTCGGACCGGCTCTGGGTCTGCTTCATCCCCGACGGGGCCCATGTGCCGTTCTTCGCGCTGAAAAACTACTTCCGGATCACCGGGATGGAGCGGACCATCTTCACCTCCGACGCGATCCTCGCGGCAGGGTTGGGGCCGGGGATCTACCACCTCTCGGGCGAACCGGTCGAGGTCGATGCGGAAGGCGTGGCCCGCCGCCCGGGCTCTCCGAACCTGGCCGGCTCGACGATCCGGGGGCACCAGGTTGCGCGGAATCTGCGGGAACAGCTCGGCTTGAGCGGGGCCGGGGTCGACCAGGTCTACCGGGACAATCCCATGCGGGCGCTGGGATTCATGACGCATGGGCTTCCAGCCCATGCCATTCGGTTTCTTCATGCTTGAACCTTCGTATCCACGGGCTTTTCTTCAAAGGGATTCGAGGGTGTCCGGGGATGTTTTCGCAGGGTGACGCAGGTCGTTTGTCATGTTTTGTCATGCAGGATCTGCACCACAGTCTTGGGCGGGGGCGGAAGCCGGCTACTCCGGATTTATCAAACTTCGTTGCGCAACAAGCTCCATTTTCTCGGTGACGACGAAGTTTAGCCCCGTGCGGTGATCATGGATTGAATAAGGGTGCTATTCGATCGGTTGGTTGTGAGCGCTGATGGATGACGCTCATGGACTCCGTTGACACGCGGATTGGGGCATGAGTCCGCAAACTGATCCGAACCGTCGTCCCGAACCGCTGCTCACCGAACTGGAGGCCTGCGAGTTCCTCCGCATCCGCCCGCGCCAGCTCTATGCCTGGCGAAAGCAGGGGCTGATCCCCTTTGTCCGCATCAGTCGCTCGGTGCGCTACCGCCGCAGCGAACTGGAGGCCGCGCTCGACGCGATGAGCGTGCGTGGATCAGCCACGGAACCGGCGGATCGCTGACTTCACTCCGCCTTCCTCGCCGAACAACTCGGCAGCGCCGCCTGAACGCCATGCCACGCTATCATTCCAACACCGAAATCGAACGCCTTCCCCGCCGCACCCTCGACTACCTCGAACGGGGCGCTCCCGAGGGCTCCCGCAACGCCGAGCTCTTCGACGCCGCCTGCCAGTTCCGCGACGCGGGCTTGCCCACCGGCGAGGCAGAAAGCCAGCTCATCGCCCGAGCGCTCGCCGACGGTCTTTCCGAGTCGGAAGCTCTCCACACGATCCGCTCGGCCTACCGCCGCGAACCGCGCGAGGCCGCCGGTGAGGGCTCGTCTCCTTCGCTGCCATCAAGGCCAACTGACAGCGCTGCCAAATCCGCCAATGCGGCCAACGCTGCCAACGCCTCCAAGGTCATCCCGCTACCACGTCCGCTGCCGGAACCTGCGGAGGACGGCTTCCTCAAGCTCCTCGATGCCGCCTTCCTCCCCGGCGAGTTCATCGCCATCGCCCCGGCCGCCGAGAATGAGGACGGCGAGGTCGCGCCCCGATCCGGCGTCACCCTCACCGCGGCCCAGTGGCGGGAGCGCGTCCTCGCCAAGGGCGGCATCGACCGCTGCTTCACGACACGCCTCGGCCTCTTCGTGCGCATCAACCCGATGCGCCAGCACGGTTCCCGCAACGAGGACGTCACCGCCTTCCGCCATGTCCTCGTTGAGTTCGACACCGGCCCCGACGGCTCGCCCCTGCCCAAGGAGGTCCAGCACGCCGCCATCATCGCCAGCGGCCTGCCCGTCACCGCCCTGATCGATTCCGGCAACAAGAGCCTCCACGCCTGGGTGCGGGTCGAGGCCCGCGACGAGGCCGAATACCGCCGCCGCGTCGGCAAGGTCTGGGACTGGTTCGAAGGCCATCCTCTCGACCGCCAGAACCGCAACCCGAGCCGCCTCTCGCGCTGTCCCGACGGCTGGCGCACCGTCAATGGAGAGGTCCGTCGGCAACAACTCCTCGCCCTCGGTCTCGGCGCGGAAAACTGGGAGGCCTGGGAAGGCGAGAGCGGCGCGGACGGGCTTCCCCGGATCGTGCCCGGCGACGAGTTCATGGACTCACCAAAGCCCGAGCCG
>JBILDO010000070.1:0-25887 GCA_044352585.1 Verrucomicrobiales bacterium | reverse complement strand
CGAATCGTATTACAACACCCACCGCCGACACTCCTCCCTCGATTACCTGACACCGACCCAGTTCGAGGCACTCAACCACACCCTCAAATAACCAACACCTGTCCAAAAATCAGTGGCATCTCACACCACGGTGTCCTCATTGATGAGGCATCAAGCCCTCCCGTGGGCTCCGCCCAAATTTCCTTCGGTGTCTTTTTTGATGAGGCACTGCGGGGGCAACGCGCTTGAACGCTTTTGCGTTTACACTCCATGGCGGATTTGATATGATTCCGAAAGATCGGCTCGGTCCAAAGTCCTCCCGACCGGGCGGCGACGTGGCCGACGCCGCAGGAACGCACCTTCCCTCCAGTCCCATGAAATTGATCGCTCTCGTTGCTTCCCTCGGGCTCCTCGTTCTCTCCATCACGTCCGCCACCGCCCAAAACAACCCCCAGGCGGTCTACAATCAGGGCGTTCTTCTTTTCAACCGGAACCAGTTCGACGAAGCCCTCGTCCTTTTCGAACAGGTGCTGCAGGTCCGTCCCGATTTCGTCTATGCCCGGAATTATGCGGCCAAGTGCAAAGCCGCGATTGCCAAGGGAGCCGGCCCCAAAAACGACCTCGAGGGCAAGCTCGGCCGCATCATCCTGCCCGAGGTCAATTTCGCCGAGGCCCCCCTCGGCGATGTGATGGATTACTTCAGTTCCCGTGCCCAGGAGATTTCCCAGGGCCAGATCGTCGTCAACTTTCTCTACAAGGGAACGAGCGAAGATCGGGCGAAAACCCTCATCACCCTGTCGCTCCGGAATGTCCCGATGAATGAAGCGATCAAGTATGTCGGGCAGTTGAGCCGTTGCCGGATCAAGTACGAGCCACATGCGGTCATCATCGATCCGGCCCCGGAACCCGAGTCCGTTCCGGTGCCCGCCCCGCAACCCGCCGGCAACCCGCCCTTCGGCTCTCCCGCCCCTGCGACGCAGCCGAAGAATGCCTTCGAGTGAACCGGAGATTTCCCTCCCTCCGCGAACGTTCCCTTCTTGAGTTCTCCCGCCGTCATCATCACCGGAGGGCGAGGAGATCTCGCCCGGGCGCTCGCCGGTCACTTCGCCAACGCGGGCGCGCGGGTGCATTGTCCCGGTCGCGATGAACTCGACGTGAGGTCCTTGGACTCGGTCACGGACTACTTTTCCCGCTTTGAACGGATCGAGGTGCTCGTCAACAACGCCGGCATCACCGGCGATGCCCTGTTCGCCAAACTCGACGAAGCCTCGTGGAACGAAGTCCTCGACACCAACCTCAAGGGGGCCTTTCTCTGTTCCCGGGCCGCGGCAGAGCGCATGATCCGCCAGCGCCATGGCCAGATCGTGCAGATGGGTTCCTATTCCTCGATCCATCCGCCGATCGGCCAGACCGCGTATGCCGCGAGCAAGGCCGGTCTCATCGGGCTCACCAAAAGCCTCGCCAAGGAGCTCGGTCCGCGCAATGTGCGGGTGAACTGCGTCCTCCCCGGTTTTCTCGAGACGCGCATGACCGCGGGCCTCTCCGAAGAGGCGAAGTCCGCCGCCCTTTCCCGCCATGCCCTCGGGCGATTCAACACCCCGGAGGAGGCGGCCCGTTTCATCCATTTCCTCACAACTCTCAATCATGTTTCCGGCCAGATCTTCCAACTGGATTCCCGGGCTTGATCCCCGGGTCGCACCGGCTTGTGCGGGTTCTGTTTGAACCGTCGCCGGAACCGTAGTAAGGTCCAAGAGTCCGGAATCGTCCTCGCAAGGCGAAACGGCTCCCGGGAGGGGTGGTCGAGTGGTTTATGGCAGCGGTCTTGAAAACCGCCGGGCCGAAAGGTCCCGTGGGTTCGAATCCCACCCCCTCCGCCATTTTTGCCACCCTCGTGGTGGCAAAAATTGTGGAAACGGTTTCGAACATCGGTTCGATTCGCTGCCTCAAGGAACGCCGCTTTCCCAAGCGACGGTTGCGCGCCCATCGGGAGGCTGGGGACAGCCCGCCCTACCTCGTGCGTGTGCAGCACACCCAAGGAACGCCGCTTTCCCAAGCGGCGAATGGCGCGTCCATCGGCGGGTTGGGGACAGCCCGACCTACCTCGTGCGTGTGCAGCACACCCAAGGAACGCCGCTTTCCCAAGCGGCGGTTGGACGCGCCTCGCTCACTCCCCGCGGCTGTCGCGCAGTTCGAGGGCCCGGATCCCATCCATGATCCGGTTCGCGATGGCCTGGTAGCGGTCCTTCGTCGAAAGGGACGGGTCGTTGACGAGGTCGTCGAGGTTGATCATCTCGCCAACGACCAGAGTCGCGGGATGGCGCTTCAGTTTCTTGCTTCCCCGCGGCAACGCTTTCTCGGGCCCGAAGAGACGCACCGGCAGAACCGGAACCGCCGCCTTGCTCACGATCATGCCGACCCCGGGCTCCCCTTCGCTCTTGATTCTGCCGTCGAGGGTGCGCTCCCCTTCGGGAAAAATGAGGACTTTTTCTCCCGCCTTGAGCAGGCCGATGACATGCTTCAGGGCGGAAAGCTCGGGCTTGTCCTGGTTCACCGGGATGGCGTTGACGCGGGTGAAGAGAAAATTCGCCACGGGATGGTCGAAGAGCGTCTTTCTCGCGAAATAATACAGAGGCTCGCGGAAGGCCGCACCGATGAAGGGCGGATCGAGAAAGCTGACGTGATTCGACGCGATGATGAGCCCCTCGGGCAGGTCCTCGAGCCGTTCGCGATTCTGGACACGATAGGAACAAACGACCTTCGCAACGATCTTTGAGAGGGTGTGGCCGATCCAATACCAGGCGGTCATGCGGAGACGGAGGGGCGGGGAGAACTCGGACGTGATCCGGCGGCACCTCCGCCCGAAATCGCGAAGGCGGCGCACGCGTCAAACGGAAGCGATGCGGGGCTCGACATGTTCCCTTTCTTCGCGGTGATCGAGGGCCTTGTCAACGCTTTCGGAGCAGGTCGGCGATGGCCCGGTAGGCTTCGGCGGCCCCGAAACGGCGCGGATCGGCCTGATGACGGGCAACGATCGCGGTGATGGCCGACCTGACCTTTTCCGGCACGTCCGCGGTGGTGGAATGGCTCCAAATTTCGACACATCGGGAAATCACGTCCGTCGCAGGAAGGCTGCGCCGCAACAGCCGGACCAGTCCCGACTCCGTCGTCTCCCCGAAAACCGCACCTTCCGCCCCAACGAGTCCGCGATCGAGGGCCTCGTTTCCGGGGACGAGCGGACTGGCACTGCGCCACGCCCAGAGGATGAGAAAAGCGACCAGTCCGAGAAAGAACCCGTGGGCCCGGTATCGTCGAACCAGTTTCATGGCCCCGCCCGTCTCGACCGTGCCATGGATCGTTTCATCGAAAACAATCTTCCGTTTCCCGCCAAGGAGCCAGAGGAGGAGTTCCGGCTCTCCGCCAAGGTGAAGGCTTTCATTGCTCGTGAAATAGGAGTCCGTAGCCAGGACCACGCTTCCCTTCCCATAGGAACGCTGGATCACGACCGGTTTTCCCCCGACCTTCAAAACCGTCTTCCACGAAAGGTCCTCCGTCGTGAAGCGATACTGGGAACGCCACAAGGGCAACTCCGATGGCACGGGCAACCCCGGGAAGGTCTCGCCGGGTTCGGTTTCCCATCCCTCCTCGGGCCGGGTGAAGGCCACCGGATTCTCGACCTCGAATCCGAGTTTCTCGTTGAGGCGAGGACCCAGCACCTCGTTCATTTCTTCCTCGATGAGACGCTCCTCTGCTTCGTCCCCGGTCTCGTCTTCCGTCTCGTCTTTCGTCTCGTCCAAGTTTTCTTCCTCCGGCTTCCCGGGATCTTTGGAGACTGCTTCCTTCGCGACCGGAGTGCTCTCCGCGGAATCCTCCGGCTCCTTCCGGTCGGTCCCGGTGGGGGCCGTTGCCGGATCCCCCTTTGATTTTTTCCCGGCCTCGCGTCGCCCCCGTTCCTCCCGCACGCGCCGGCGTCGATCGATCCAGTCTTCCTCGAGTTCGGACAAACCGGGACGATAGACCTCGGGAACCAACTCGGGATTGATCGTCAGGACGAGACGCGCCCCCTCCTCGACCGCCTTCATCACGGGGGAGGAAACGGGAGCGCGGATGTCGTCGAAACCGTCGCGCGGATAACCGAGCATGAGGAGGGTGCTGTCCCCTTCGAGCCCGCGGACCGTGTTCAGATCGGTGACATTCCGGGAAACCTCGAGTGACTCGATCCGGTCGAGGGTCTCGTAAAAGACGCTCGTGCCCAGCGGATCGCTTCGGAAACTGGCATAGTGCGGGTAGATGCCGCCTTCGTTGAACCGCTTCCCGAGCACCTCGAGAAATCCCGCGACCAGGAAAAGCCCGAGCAGGACGAGACCGGCCTTCGTGGCGATGGACTTCGTGCTCATGATCTCCGGCCTGCCGCCGCCTCCGGCACACGGTGAGCCGCTCCCGACGATTCCCGGGCAATCAGCCCATGGTTCCGGAGGTAACCCTCCACGGTCCCCGACCCGGGACGGTGCAGTCCATACCAGACCCGCTCGAACAGGGAGGTGTTCTCATCAAAGGCCCGCCGGAGTTCCGCGAGCGGCCTCGCCCGCAGGAGCAGTTCGTTGCGGTAGTCGCGGTTCGACTTGAAGCGGGCGATCTTGAGCAATCCACGTTCGCCGAGGTGGGCGAGGGTGGCGAGGAAGAGTGCGCGGATGGCGAGCCGCTCCTCGCCCTTTTCGATCTGTTCTCGGGCGAGGCGGAGCCATTCCTCCTCGTGCAACTGCGTCGCCACGATGTCCTCGCTCTCGAGATCGATCGGTCCCGCGACGCCCTCGTCGGTCACCTCGACGCGCTCCCGGCCGCGGTATCGCCGATACATGACCCACGCGAGCCAGAGGAGCAGGCCGAGGATCACGACGACGAGAATCAGCGAAGTGGTGGATCCGAGCGTCTTGAGGAAAGCCGGTTCCTGATTCCGATCACGAGCCGAAGCTCCGGGATCCCTCTCGAAGAAACGTTTGATCGTCTCATCGATCCAATCATCGACCTGCTTGAGCCCCCGTTTGACACTCCCGGCGATTTCCTCAAGCCGCTGTCCGAGCCAGGAATCCCCGCCCGCCCCCTCGCCTTCGACGGTGCGTCGGGAAAGCCGCCACTGGTATTTCTTCTGTTCGAGGGTCTCGGAAACCTCGGAACGGAAACGACCGGCATCGAGCGGAGCTCCGGCGTCTTCGACGCGGGCACCGGGTGCCACGGGCGCTTCCTCCGCCGCCGCGCCGGTGACACTGAAACCGAGGAGCAGGGCCAACGCCGCGACCTGGCCGAGCGCGGCCCGTTCGCGCCGGCTCCCGGTCTCACGCTTTTCCCGGCACGCGGCGAGGCGGCCGAGGAGATCGGCTCCGGAGGTGCGCGACCCGGCATGGAAGCACCGCAGCACGTAGGCGGCATGGTAGAGGGGCATGATGACAAGCTGGGTCAACAAGAGGGTCCCAAGAACGAAGGTGGTGTTCGAGGTCGCGACGGTGGGTGCGAGGGTGAAGACACTCTCGATTCCGAAGACCGACTTGGCCAAACCCGGCAGGATGATGCAGGTCGAGACGAGATTGATCTCCGTGAAGAGGAAGACAAAAAAGAAGATGATGAGAATGCCGTGATTCTGGGCCCATTGGTCGTGGGAAAAGCGGATCGCGGTGCCGAGGAGATCTCGCAGGGGCCGCCCTCCATGGGATTGGGTGAGGGCGAGCACGGACAGATTCTGCTGGGTCGCGAGAATCCATCCGAGAGGGATCGCGAAAAAGAGCCCGACGACGAGCATGGGAACCTGGAAGGCCTGGAGGAACCAGAGCGCCGCGATGGCGCGGGCACGCGCGGCGAATCCGTCATCGGTCCGGTGGCCGGGATTGAGACGCTCCCACAGGATGGACCCATATTTCGCCTGGGTGAAACGCATCCAGAGCCATAGCAGCGTCATCGCGACCGCGGCAAAGGCGGCATCCCGCCCGGCCAGGCTGCTGCGCCCCATGTCGGCGACAAAGTAGAGCAGACCCACCGCCCAAGGAACCGCTCCGACACCATACCACCAGAAGGCTGCGGGTTCGCAGGTCCTCACGAGATGAAAGGCTTCCTCGAGGATCTGGAGAGCCCCCGTCTCCGCCCTCCTCCGCTTCACCCGTCGATGCGCCTTGCTCTTCATGTGAGGGCTTCACTCCCAGATGGTCCCGTCATGGAAGGAGTCGGGAATGCCTCCGAGAAAACGGGCGAAGAGGTAGAACAACCCCCACATCAACACGACCGCCGCCATCGCCTGGAACCACGCAGCGGGATGGAGGTGGAGCCGGCGGTGCTTCACGCGTTCCGCCCTGACCTCGCGCGCGGCGGCGGTGAGACAGGAAGAACAGACGAGCTTTCCGGAATGTTCGGTAACGCACTCGCCGCAACAGAATCGCCGGCACGCGGGACAGCGCACCGTTGCGGGCCGGTCGAAATGGACCGAGCAATGGGCCTTGGCAATCGACTCGCTCATGATTCGGCCGGAGGTGGCGGATTCGGCGGCGACCCGGCCGGTTGCGCCAGAACCGCGGCCCGTTCGATCCGGCCACGCCAGCGCAGCGATAGCAGGATGCCGCCGATTCCGCCGGCGACCATTCCCACCAAAAGTCCGGCAAAAACCCCGTAAAGCACCATCCCACCCTCCGCGGCGAGGGCGGTGTATGCCTCGAGCGGTCCGGCGAATCCGACGGTGTAGGATGGTTCCCGCATCGCCGCGACGAGGTAGTAGACCGATCCGATGGCGACGACGAGGAAATGCAGAAGGAGGAGCGACCAGAGGATCTTTCGGATCGAATCGGGCGTCGGCCGGCGCACCGCCGAAATCAGGGCCAGGATCACGAGGAGGCTCGCCGCGAGCACGAGGAACAGGACCACGCCGGTGAGGAGGAGGCTTTCGAGATGCAGCGCCGCCAGTGCGACGAGACCGAACACGACGAAGCCGAAAAACCCCGCCACCGCCAGGGCCGGAACCGAATAGAATCCATCTCCACGGACTCCGCCGGTGCCCGCACCGGCCACGTCGGCGGATCCGATGACAATGCCCGACTGCCGCTCGCGGATGAGACCGTCGATACGCTTCACCACCTCGAGAGCCTGATGGTAGCGGTTGAGGGGGAGGATCCGCTCCCGCGTCAGGCGCGTCTGGAGATCGCAGACACAGGTCGGTCCGAGGACGAGGTGCCGCACGAGGAGGGCCAGCGAAAGCAGGGCACCGAGCACGAAGAGCGAAAGGAACGTCACCGAGGCGGGACCAAGCCCGTCGGAGAGGCCGAGGAGGAGCGAGGCGATCCCCGCCGAGGCGAGGAAAAGGACCAGGAAGAGCAAACCGGTTCCGGTGCGGGAGGTCTTGGCCACGTTCAGCGCCTCGATCTCGGAAAGGCGGAAGCGCTTGTATTCCTCGCCAGTGACCATGAGGAATCCCGAGCCCTTGACGTAGACGAGATGATCCTCACCGAGCCATAAACTCGAGAACCCGAGTGGATCGCGCGCGAGGCGCCGGTAGCGTTCGTGGAAGGTCTTCAAGGCCGCGGACAGTGAACACCCGGGAAGAGGCCGCGGTCAAGCAAAGGCTTGCCCCGGAGGGCCGATCCGCCGCGCCCGAATCCGTCCTCAGGAAAGCGGATACGCGGCCATGAGCGCCTTGAAATCCCGGATCGCGCGGGAGAGTCCCACGAAGACCCCGCGGGCGACGAGGTGGTGCCCCACGTTGAGTTCGGCCAGGTGCGGGATCCGCATGAGGGTGACGAGGTTGGAAAGGTTGATCCCATGCCCCGCATTCACCTGCAATCCCTCGCCCGAGGCGAGGATCGCAGCCTCGCGGAGGAGTTCGAACTCCCCTACCCCGCCTTCCGGCGCGGCATTCGCGAAGGCACCGGTGTGGAGCTCGACCATATCCGCGCCGATCCGGGCGGAGGCGAGGATCTGCTGCGGTTCCGGATCAATGAAGAGACTGACCAGGATCCCGTGGTCCTGGAGGGTCCGGATCGTCCGCTCCAGCGAGGTGTCGGCATTCGCGACATTGAGCCCACCCTCGGTCGTGATCTCACGACGGTTCTCGGGAACGAGACAGACGAAATCCGGACGCGCCTCGAGCGCCACGGCGAGGATCTCGGGGGTGTTGCCCATCTCGAGATTGAGCTTCGTGTGGATTCCGCGCCGGAGTTCGAAGACGTCGCGATCCTGGATGTGACGGCGGTCGAGACGCAGGTGGATCGTGATCGAGTCCGCGCCCGCCGCCTCGGCTTCGTGCGCGGCGGCGAGGAGAGACGGCTCGACATTATGCGCGTCGAGGTCGGGGGCGTAACGCGCCTGACGCAGGGTCGCAACATGGTCGATGTTAACGCCGAGTTTCAGGGGGGAAGCCGGGGGTTGGCTGCTCATTGGCAAAAGGGTAACGCCTTTTCAGGCTCGGCGGGAGCGGAAAATCGCCCCTGGTCCTTGGTCTGAATGTATGCAGTTCGCGGACAACGGACAACGGTCCGTCAACCTCAATGCACCACCGTCACCGGGGTGCCGAGATCCACCTTCGAGAAGATGAGCGGATGGATCGCCGCCGGGACGCGGATGCAGCCGTGACTCGCCGGATAACCGGGAACTTCGCCGATGTGGAGCCCGATGCCGCCGGTGATGCGGAGCCAACAGGGCATGTCGGCACCGACAAACTCCGTCGCCCCGGCCGGACGCACCGCACTCTCCCCGTTGCTGGGCACGGGAACGCCGTTGGCATCGTACCACACGCCATAGATCGTCGACTTCTTGTCGGCGAGTTTCTCGCTGATGGTGTAACTGCCGGTGGGAGTCTCGAATCCCGACTTGCCGGAGGAGATCTGGGTGTCGATCACGAGGGTCTTCATCGGGCCGGTCTTGCGAAAGACCCGGGCGCGCTGGTCGCCGAGATCGATCTCGATGCTCGCGTTCGAGGGGGTGAGCCCCGCGAGTAGTCCGTGATTGACGAGGATGCGATGATCGGGGATTTCGCGGTCGCGGCGATTCAGGCCGAAACCAACGCCAGAGAACCAGCCACGGCGCTTGTTATCGCCGTGAATCTCGTGAATTGCGACCTCCCCCGAGTAAACCGCGGCTCCGTCGGAGGGAGCGGGAACCGAGACGGAAGAATTGCGCTCCGCGGCGAGTTTCGCGAGACGCCTCTCCTCGCGCTTGCGTTCCCGTTCCGCCATCAACCCGGCGCGGGCGCGCAGTTCATCGTCCTCGGGCGAACCGGGATGGACCCCCGGGACCGGGCTAGAGGGAGATCCGGGGCGCGCTTTCAACGCGGCCATTTCAGCCTCCGCCTCGGCGCGTCGGGCGGCTTCGCGGCGGGCCCGGGGTGCGTCGAAGAATCTCTCCTTCTCCACTTCCCCACCGGCTGCGGCCCTGGAAGGCCCAGCCTCGGCGGCCCCATTGCCCCCCCATCGGAACGAGGCATTTTTTTCCACGCCGCACGAGGTTGCGAAGAAGGCAAGCACGAGACAGGAGAACGCGTTTAAAAGACCGCGGATCATCATCTTTTTAATCGTCAACAGCACCAAGAGAGGTGGCGTGGGCTTCCCGGGACGTCAACCACTTTATGGCATTTCGAGTCGATTTCCCTTGGTAGCCGCATAAAACTTCTCCAGCAAGGCGAGCCTGAAGTCTTCGCCGAGAGCGGCCTGCTCCTGCTTCGGAGGTGGATTCTTCGTGGAGGGGTGGCGCGGAGCATGCCGATGGCAATTTCGCGGATCGAGGAGGCAGCGGTGTCGCGACTCCCGCGGAGATCTCCATCGAGGGTCGCGCCGAGGGGGCAGCGGCAACGGTTCCCCCCCCCCGGTGGCCGTACACGAGCGCAGCCGGGCCAACGGCATCGGGTAGGACCGGCCATAGAGAGGAGTGGTCCTCGACGACGGCCTCGCGTCCGTCAGCCCCGGTGGAGAGGGGGCGCACGGTGGCGCGCCGGAGGTGGGCGACGCAGGGATGCCCTGCCACTTCCACGACTATCGCGGCGGCCTTCGATTCCCGGGCGGCGGCGGTTTCCTCCGACACGGTGAAGGTTTCGGCGGCGGAACCCTTGTGGCGGGAAGTGGCGGTCGCGTTCGATCCTGCCGACGGGGAAGGATTGTTTCGGGCATTCGACCCCTGAAGCAGTGGAAGTTGTCCCCCGTTGATCTCGCCTCGCTCGACAAGTGGGACGACTACACCGCGGCGAAGGAGGCGATGTTCTTCAACACCGACACCGCCGACGCGCCTTGGACGGTGGTGAAGTCGGACTGCAAGAAGCGGGCCCGGCTCAACGCTCTGCGCTACGTGCTGCATAAGCTGCCCTATGCACGGAAGGATCCGAAATTAATCGGTCCGGTCGATCCCCTTCTTGTGGGACGTGCGAACGTGGTCTACGAGCGCGGGGAAAACGCGGACCTCGCGATTCTCTGATTGATCGCCTCGGGAGAACCGGAGAGGATCACCGGGCGGACACCTTGTCCCGCTCGCTCCCGCGATCCGTCGGCCACGATTGCCGTAGAATCTCTCCGGTCCTTGCGGAGACATAGACCGTTCCGACTTCTGAACGCGCAGGACCGAGCAACTTGAGCATCCAGACGGGCTCGTCGCCTTCCTCGCGGATCCGGAGCTGGAGGTGCGCGGAATGAAGCGCCGCCCCCCGGAGCCGGGCCTGCTCCACGCCGATTCGCCAGGCCTCATCGGAGGGAATCCGCAATCCGTCGGGGTCGATCGGTAGAGTCGGAAACCGCTGTCCCGGCAGCGGGGCCAGGGTTCGTCGCGCCAAGACCGTGGCACCATCGAAGACAAACTCACGGAAGCTCCCTTCCGCTGAAGCGGCCTCCACGAGCATGAGCCAATTCTGCGGACGAGGTCCCGCGTGAAAACCGGTCATCCCGACGACCCGCCCGCCGTCCTCGAAGGGAACCTTGCGGAGAAATTCCGCGAGTGCCGCGGTTCCTTCCGGAACGGAAGGGTCTCCGCCAGCGACCGTCGCGATCCCGAGAACCACGCCAATGAACTGACACTTTGCTTTCCACTTCCCTGCCATTTTACAGCTCCGCTTCGGCGGGCTACACTCTTCGAACAAGATGCGTAATTCTTGGTTGTTAAGCAATCCGTATTTCTAAAAAATACGGAATTTATCCCTGCATCTTTCCCGAGACCGGATCCGTAGATTGGTCATGCCCCTTTCCAAACCCGACAGCGCCCTCCTCATCCTGGGCCATGGCTCGACGGAGAACCCCGACTCCTCGCAACCTTGCTGGGATCACGCGGAAACGATCGCGGCTTCGGGACAGTTTGGCGGGGTCTACTGTGCCTTCTGGAAGGAAGAACCGAGCTTCCGCCAGATCTGGCCGATGATCGAGGAGCACGAGGTCTACATTGTCCCGAATTTTATCAGCGAAGGCTACTTCACCCGTCAGGTCCTTCCCCGGGAGCTCGAATTGGACGGCCATACCACGGTGCGGGCCGGGCGGACGCTGCGTTACTGCGACCCCGTCGGGATCCATCCGGCCATGACCGGACTGCTTACGAAGCGGGCCCTCGAAATCCTCGAACCGGGAGTCCGTCCCGAGGAAACTTCCCTCATCATCGTCGGTCACGGCACCGGCCTGAACCAGAAGTCCACCGAAGCGATCAAGACCCAGGTCGAGGCGATCCGTGAATCCCAGGTCGGCTTTGCCCGGGTGCTCGATGCCTACATGGAGGAAGCCCCCTTTATCGCCGACTGGCAGACCCTGACCGACACCCCGAATGTGGTCGTCGTCCCCTTTTTCATCGCCGACGGACTCCACAGCTATCAGGACATTCCCGTCCTCCTCGGAATCGAGAACGAGCCCACCGCCGCCGCCAGCCAGCGCGAGGTTTTCCGCCATAATCCCCACCACCTCGGCGGCCGGACCCTCTACTACAGTTCCGCGATCGGCACCGATCCCTCCGTCGCCGGCGTCATCGTCGACCAGGTTTCCTATTTCGACGACCACTACCGCTCATGAGTCTCGCCGACGAACTCGACCGTCTCCTCCCCCGGGGAACCCGCCTTACCTTCGGCGAACTCACCCTGAGCCGCGGCGAAGACGGATCCTTTGAAGCCCGCCATCTTGCCGATCGCGCGTGCAGCGGAAATCTCGCTGGGATTTCCTCGGTCCGCGAGCTCCGCGATCTCGCGAAGTATGACGCCGAGGGAAACTACCGACCGCTCAAAACCGCGCCGGGCCTTGTTTCCGGGTGGCGGACCCTCACCGCATCTCCGGCCGAGTTCCTCAATCGGCTTGACGCGCTCTATCCGGGACTCTTCGCGACGTGGATTTCCTACCAACAGGGAGAAACGGTCCCGGTGGCCTTGCGTCAGACCTTGAACCGGCAGACGGGCATGTATCGCTTCGCCGGAACCATCACCCCGGAAATGGGCGCGGAGATCAAACGGGATCTTTGCGGCGCGGGCTGCCTGCGCCACGTGACCTGGCCGATCGAGGAGGACGAGGGCCCGGGTGTTCCGAACTTGTCTCCCGAGACGGTGCCGCTCCTCTGCACCGAGGCCTGCACGTTCGCCGTGAGCCGTGCCCGGGAACTGGCCAAGGCCGCCCACGAGGCCCGGACCGCGGCCGCCTCGGTCGAGACCGTCAAGACCGGGGACTGACGGGCAAAAACGCGGGCCGGATCAGTCGACCGCATCGACCCCACGCCAAAAACGGCTCGAATCCCGGTCATTCCGCGGATCCCCGCTCGGAATGTCGTTTTCCGAGAGGCGCTCGGCATGACCATCGAGAAAGGTGGCGATGACCTTTCCACCGTCCCAGCGTTTCTCGATCGTGTCCAAGATCTGCTGGCGGTCTTCGAAACGCACCACATTGCTGTCGATGTTGTCGATGTAGAGCATCGCCTTCGGGGCGAAGACGAGATTGGAGAGGGTCTTCTCGGTGAGCCAGGGATCGGATGAATCGACCTGGTCGTAAATACGGTCATACTGGAGATTCGCGTTCATCGCGTAGCTGTGCCGGTGCCAGTTTTTTTCCTGGGGATTCTTTTTCACCGATCGGGAACTCTCGAAAAAGGTGCCCTTCAGGTGGTCGCCCTCCTCGGTCACGTTGTAAGACGTCGCCGCTTCGCCGGTGTCCGGATCCTCCACGAGATAGATCTGGGCGAAAACGACCCCGTCGAGCCAGAGTCCTGATTGGCCGAGATTGTAATTCGCGGGGAAAAACTTTTCGGCGGGGATTCCCGGAGGCGGTTGCATCCCTCCGGGATACTCCGGCGAAGGAATCTTGCTGTTGTTCTCCGCCGCCCAGTTCAGGGTCGAGACCGCGATTTCCTTGAGGTTGGCGGTGGACTTCATCGCCTCGGCGAGTTCCTTTGCCTTCGAGAGACCGGGCACGAGGAGGGTGATCAGGGTGGCGATGATCACGATGACGACGATCAGTTCGACCAGGGTCATGGCCCGGCTTCGGAACCGTTTGGAAAGCGAACTCTTCATGGGGATATTTCCGCGGACCTGACCAAAAACCCTTCGACCAACCGTTCCGCGATGCTTCGCATGGTAACGAACGGGCGGAAAGGCGGTCAAGGTTGAAAATCGGATGACCGCGATTTTTCCAACGCCTTTCCCGCGTTCAGACCCGCGGGGTGACCCGCGGCCGGATGACCCATTCGCGGGACTCGGGGTCCCGTGGCCTTCCCTGCCGGAAGATGTTCACGAGAATCCCCACGGCGAACAGACCGATGACAAGGGCGGAGCCACCATAGCTGATGAAGGGCAGCGCGATGCCCTTGTTCGGAAGGATCGAGGTCGTCACCCCGATGTTCAGGAACGCCTGAAAAGCGACGAATCCGACCAGCCCGATCGCCAGGAGCGCCCCGAAGCGGTCCGGCGCGTGGAAGGCGATGACAAACCCGCACACCGCGAAGGTGATGTAGGCCAACACCACGAGGAGGGTGAAAACCAGTCCCATCTCCTCACCGATCATCGGGAATATGAAGTCCGTCTGGGCGAAGGGCATGTAGAGCATCTTGAGACGTCCCTCGCCGATCCCCCGCCCCGTCATGCCGCCCGATCCGATCGCCATCAGGGAGATCCACTGCTGGAAACCGGCCCCGAGGCGGTGTTCCTCCGGGTCCAGAAACGCCAGAATCCGCTCCATCCGGTTCGGGGCATAGCTGAGCATTCCGAGGAAACCGATCACCGCGGCGAGGACGAGTCCGGAGAGGTATCTCCAATCCGTGCCCGCGACGAAAAGCATGAGGAAGGCCGTCGCCGCGATCACCGCGGTCGTGCCGATGTCCACCTCGAAGAGCACGAGCGACATCGGCATCGCACAGAGGCAGAGAGGCAGGAGAAACCCCCGCACCGGATCCCTGCCGCAGTCCGGGTGACGCGAGAACCAGTAGGCGAGGAAGACGACCACCGCGATCTTCGCCATCTCCGACGGCTGCACCCGGACCGGCCCCGCACCGATCCAGCGGCGCTCGCCGTTGACCTCGAGTCCCACCCCGGGGAGGAAACAGAGGGCGAGGAAGAGACAGACCGCTCCGAGGATCGTCCAGACGTGGCGTTTCCAGAACCGATAGTCGATCAAGGCCGACGCCCACAAAGCGGCCACTCCAATGAGGAGGGAGATTCCCTGGCGCTTCGCTTCACGGTAGCCGTCGATCTCCGAGGCCTGCGCGCTGAAGACGCAGGTGCTCACGAGCATCACAAATCCGACGATGACGAGGAACGACACCGCGGAGAGGAGGAGGAAAACGCTGTGGCGATGCATGGCTGATGGGAAAGAAACGGGGGGAAGCGGCGGCCGGAGCAGGTCAGTTCGCGGAGGGAATGCGCAGCTTTTGCCCGATCTGGAGCGACTGCGCGTTGGAAATCCCGTTCGCGGACATGAGCTTGTTGAAGGGCACGTTGAACTGGCGCGCGATCGCCCAAGGGGTGTCGCCGGCCTTCACCGAATACTCCGAAGGGTTCGACGCCGCGGCCGATGATGCCGGGGCCTTCGGCGCGGCCGGAGCCGCGGGTGTTTCAGCCACCGGTGTCGCCACGGGAGTGGCGGCCGGAGCCGGAGCGCCCTCTCCCGCTCCCGGAATCATGAGCCAGCGTCCCGGATAGAGTTCGTTGTCCGAGAGAATCGAGTTCTTCGCACGCAGCGCCTCCGGGGAGGTCCCCAGGGCCTTCGCGATTTCCGGAAGGGTGTCACCGGCCTGGACCTTGTATTGATCCCCTTTCGAAGGGTCGCGCCGGAGCGGCGCCGGCGGAGCTTGGCGCGCGGGCGCCTCGTTGAGCGGCTGGGCCACCGGAGTGGCAGGCACCCTCGCCGCGGTCTCGCGGGCACGCTGCACCGCGACTTCCATCTCCTCGCGGGCCGAGCTGATCGTCACCCCGCTCGCGGCCGAGGCCTTGTCCACCATTTTGAAGGCGAAGATGCCGCCGACGGCGATGGCGTGCAGCAGGATCACCACGGCGAAAATCCGGGTCAGCCGGACGTCAGGGGTGTCGAGATACCAATCCTGTTCCTCGGTGAGATTCGCCGAGAGTTTCATCTGGGCGCGGGCCCGTCCCAGGAATCCCTGGCGGGCCGCTTTCGCGGTCCTGCGGTTTCTTCTTTTATTGCTCATGGTGTCGTTGGTTGGTGGGGTGGTCGGGAAAGTTTGGATCGGCTTCAGCGGCCGACGCGGTCGAGCACCGCGCGGCGGAAGCAATCACCGCGCGCCTCGTAGCCGGTGAACATGTCGAAACTCGAGGTGCCGGGCGAAAAGAGAACGATCTCACCGGGGCGGGCGAGGGTTCGCGCCATCCCGACGGCTTCATCGACGCCTGCGGCGGGATGGCACGGAACGGCTCCGTCCCACGCCGCGGCGATGTGCCCGGCAATCTCGCCGATGCAAACCACCTCGCGCACCGAGCGGGCGGCGACCTCCCTGAGTTCCGAAAAGTCGAGCCCCTTGTTCTTGCCGCCGGCGATGAGAACCACCGGCACCTCCTGGCCGTTGAGTGCGCTCTCAAGCGAATGAAGGTTGGTGGACTTCGAGTCGTTCAGATAGATCGCGCCGTCGATCTCGGCGACCTTCTCGCAACGGTGCGGAGGTGCCTTGAAGGCGAGGAGGGCCGCCTCGACCGAATCCCAGGGAATGCCGATTTCATCCGCGACGGCGAGGGCGGCCATGACGTTCTCGGCGTTGTGTTTTCCCTGCAGTTCGCCCTGTGTGAAGGGAAAACGGCGCCCCGAGGCCGGATGGATGATGTTGCCGGACCCGTAGTTGAAATCCCCGCCGGACGCGAAGGCGGAGAAGGTCGCCTCCCGCCCCGCAAGCCCCAGTTCACACTCCAGCTTCCGCACCGCGAGATCATTCCCTCCGAGGTTGGCGAAGATCCGCTTCTTCGCGTTGAAATATTCGTCGAGGATCCGGTAACGGTCCATGTGGTCCGGCGCGAAGTTCAGCCACAGGGCGATGCGCGGGGCGAAGGTCGAGACGGTCTCAAGCTGAAAGGAACTGGTCTCGAGGACAATCCAATCGTAGCTTTTTCCTGACAGAACCACCTCAGAATAGGGCAGCCCGATGTTCCCGGCGGCGATGGAGCGGAGCCCGGCCGCGCCGAGCATCGCGGCGACGAGGGCGGTCGTGGTGGTTTTTCCGTTCGTCCCGGTGATGGCGATGACGGGAGCGTTCCCGAGCCGCCAGGCGAACTCGATCTCGCCGACCAGTTCCCCGGAGGCCTCGGCAAAGGCGGCCGCGATCGGCCAGGATGCGTCGATCCCGGGACTGATCACGCAAAGGTCGAAGCGCCCCGGGGGCCTCAGGGCTTCCCCGCCGCAGGTCAGGCGAGCCCCGAGCGCCGCGAACCTGGAGACCGCGGGGGCGAGCTTTTCAGGGCTGCCGCTGTCGAAGACCGAGACAACTGCTCCGCGGGCAAGGCCGAGCGCGGCCGCGGCGTAACCGCTCCCACCTGCGCCGAGTATGGCAATCTGTTTTCCGGTGAGTTCCATTCTAGCGGACTTTCAGCGTCATCAGTCCGATCATCGCGGCAATGATGGAGATGATCCAAAAGCGGTTGATGACCTTGCTTTCCTCCCACCCGAGGAGTTCGAAATGGTGGTGGATCGGCGACATCTTGAAGATGCGTTTCCCGGTGAGCTTGAACGAGGCGACCTGGAGGATCACCGACATCGCCTCCATCACGAAGACGAATCCGATCACGACGAGGAGGAGTTCCTGCTTGCAGCAGATCGCAATCATCCCGAGCATGCCGCCGATCGAGAGCGAACCGGTGTCGCCCATGAAGACACGGGCCGGATGGCAGTTGAACCAGAGAAATCCGAGGGCGGCCCCGACGAGCGCGGCGCAGTAGATCGAGACCTCGCCGGCCGAGGGATGGAAGGGCACGAAGAGGTATTTTTCGGCAAGAATCTGGTGACCGGCCACATAGGTGAGCGCCCCGTAGGCGAGCCCGGTCGTCACGGTGCACCCCGAGGCCAGACCGTCGAGCCCGTCGGTGAGGTTGACCGCATTGGAGGCCCCCACGATAACGAGGGGAAGGAGCACGAGGGTGAAGATCCCCATGTCCTGGATGATGGGATATTTGATCGACGGGACATAGAGTTCCCGGATGTAGGCGGAGGTCTCCGGCAGGAAATAGAGATACCCCACCGCGATTCCCGCGGCCGCGAACTGAACCACGAGCTTGACCCGTCCGCTCACCCCCTTCGAATTCTTCTTCGTCACCTTCTGGTAGTCGTCGAAGAAGCCGAGCATCCCCGTCGCGATCGTGACGAAGACGAGCGAATGGATGAACGGGTTCGTCATCCGCGCCCAGAGCAGCACCCCGGCAAGGACCGATCCGACGATGAGGATTCCGCCCATCGTGGGCGTGCCGGTCTTGATGCCGTGGAGTTCCGCGAGGCGGTGGACTTCCTCCTTCGTCCGGATCGGCTGTCCGATTTTGAGCGAGGTGAGCTTCAGGATGACCCGGTTTCCGAGCGTCACCGAGAGGAGGAAAGCGGTGAGGGCCGCACCGGCCGCGCGGAAGGTCTGATACTGAAAGACGTTCAGGAAATCGAGCAGTTCCGACTTCTCTTTCAGGAGATGGAGGTAGTAGAGCATGGCGGTGGTCAGGCAAAGGCGGCGATGACCCGTTCCATCCCGGCGGAGCGGCTCCCCTTGACGAGGACGAGGTCTCCGGGAACGAGGATCCCGCGAAGGAAGGCGGCGGCCTCCTCGTGGGTGGAGAAATTCCGGTTCACCGGAAGTGTGCCGGCGCGTTCGTTGATGCGCGCGGCGCGGTCCCCGACGGTGACGAGGATTTCGATCCCCTGTTCGACGACACGCTCGCCGAGGCGGAGGTGTTCCGGCTCCTCGTGGTCGCCGAGTTCGCCCATGAATCCGAGCACTGCGACGCGCCGTCCCGTGACCGTCGAGGAACGCAGGGTGCGGAGCGCGGCCAACATCGAATCGGGATTTGCGTTGTAACTGTCGTCGAGGAAACCGATGCCGTTCACCGTCTTCTCCTCGAGGCGGCCCTTGGTCAGGCTCACCGCGCCGAGCGCGTCCGCGATCTCGTCCGGGTCGATCCCGCAACGCAGAGCGGTCGCGGCCGCGAGAAGCGCGTTCATCACCATGTGCTCGCCCCTTACCGCGAGCGCAACGGGGACGGTCTTCCCCGCATCCGAGGCAAGATCGAAACGCATCCTTCCCTCCGCGTCCCCCCGGAGGTTCTCGGCACGCACGACGCCCTCGCCGATTCCCACCGGCACCATGGCGCAACGGACCCGATCCCTTACAAAGCCATAAAAATCGTCTTTCGCCGGCATCGCGCAGAAGCCGCCCGGAGTAATCGCGGCGGGAAGGCTCGCCTTTTCCGCGGCGATTGCCTCGCGGGATCCGAGGTTCTCGATGTGGGCGGTACCGATCATCGTCACCACCGCGGCATCCGGAGTCCCGATGTCGGCGAGCACGCCGATCTCCCCGGCATGGTTCATGCCCATCTCCCAGACGCCGAAACGCTCCGTTCCATCACCCGCGAGGATGGTAAGGGGAAGCCCCACGTGGTTGTTGAAGTTGCCGGCTGTCGCATTGACCCGTCCGCCCCGCGCGAGGACCGCGGAGAGAAAATCCTTCGTCGAAGTCTTCCCATTGCTGCCCGTGACGCCGACGACGAAAAGGCCCTTCGATGCCTTGCGATGGTGATACGCGAGGGCTTGGAGCGCCTTGAGGGTGTCCTTCACCCGGATGAGGCCGCCCCGGTAGGGTCCGGTCTCGGGTGCCAGCGCACTCACCAGCATGGCGGCGGCACCCGCCGCGGCGACGTCACCGAGAAACTTGTGCGCGTCGAGCCGCTCGCCCTTCAGCGCGACGAAGAGTTCGCCCGGCGCGACCTTCCTCGAATCGGTCGAGATCGAGGAAACAGTCGCGGACGGCGTTCCCTGAATGAGGGCCCCGTCGACCCATTCGGCGATCTGTAGAAGTGTGAGTGTCTTCATGCCACGCCTCCTTCCGCCTTGCGACCGACGAATCCCGCCGCCACCTTGCGGTCGTCGAAGTCATGCCGCACCCCGTTGATCTCCTGATAGGACTCGTGTCCTTTTCCGGCGATCAAGACAATATCCCGCTCCCCCGCGAGATTGATCGCCCGGCGGATGGCATCCCAACGGTCCTCCAGCACCTCGTGACCGCCGCGAATAAATCCGCGGGCGGCGTCGGAAAGAATCTTCTTCGGATCCTCGGTCCGCGGATTGTCGGAGGTAAGGATGCAGAGGTCGCTCCCCGCCTCGGCCGCCGCGGCCATGAGGGGACGCTTCGTCGAGTCGCGATCCCCGCCGCATCCGAAAACCGTGATGATCCGGTTCGGCTTGAGCGCCCGCAGGGTGGAGAGCACGTTGGTGAGGGCGTCGGGAGTGTGGGCGTAATCCACGAAGACACGGTAGTTCGTCTGCCGTCCTCCGACGAGTTCGAGGCGCCCCGGGACCTGGGGAGCATCCGCCATCTTCGACACGACCTCCCGGAGGTTGAGCCCGATGGCCCATCCCGCGGCGATCGCGGCGACCGAGTTGTAAACATTGAACGAACCGATCAGCGGAATGCGGACGAGGAACTGGCGGTCCTGGAAACGAAGTTGGTATTGCGTGCCGTTGAAGTCGGACCGGAGGTCGCCGATGCGGAAGTCGGCGTTGGCCCCTCGTCCGTAGGTCATGACACGGAGCCGCTCGAAACGCGTCTTGGCGAGGCGCTCGCCGTAGGGATCGTCGAGGTTGATGACCGCGGTTCCCTTCTTGGCCGTCTCGGTGTCCATCTGCTCGAAGAGGAGACGCTTCGCCGCGAAGTAGTTCTCCATCGTCAGGTGGTAATCGAGATGGTCTTGGGTGAGATTCGTGAAAATTCCGACATCGAAGGACACGCCGGTGACCCTGTTCTGGGCCAATCCGTGGGAGGAAACCTCCATCGCCATCCCGCGGCAGTCGGCCTCGGCCATCTCACGGAGAAGCCGCTGAACTTCGGTCGACTCGGGCGTTGTGTGGGACGCTTCGACGAGGACTTCGCCGGTCGAATAGTAGATCGTGCCGAGCAGGCCGGCGCGACGCAGGATCGACTGCATGAGGTGGTGGACGAGGAAGGCCGTCGTGGTCTTGCCATTCGTGCCCGTGACCCCGACCACCGGAAACCGCAGGCTCGGGCGACCTTCGAAGTTGGCCGCGGCGGTCGCCATGGCGGCGCGCCCGTTGCCGACCTGAATCCAGGTGGCGAGGAACTCGGCGGGATTCGGCCTCTCGGAAAGAACCGCCACCGCGCCATTTTCGATCGCCGCCTGGATGAACTCATGCCCGTCGCGACCGGCACCCTTCAGGGCGCAGAAAACGCCGCCCGGCCTGACGCTCCGGGAATCGTGGTGGACACCGGTGACCTCCGTCTCGAGCGTTCCCGCGACGTGCCGGACATGGATGTTTTCGACGAGTTCGGAAAGTTTCATGGATTCAGCGCACCTCCTCCACGCCCGGCCTCGCCTCCGCGAGTGGTACCGGCGGAGCCGGGTTCAATTCCGCGGGCTGATCGGGCTCGATACCGAGGATTTTGACCGCCTCGGAGGCGATCGCCTTGAAGACGGGTGCGGCCACGGCACCGCCGTAGACCATCGGTCCGGTCGCCTTCGGCTCATCGATCACGACGAGGCCGAGAAGTCGGGGATTCTCCGCGGGGAGAAAGCCCATGAAGGACGCGACATAACAACCCTCCACGTAACCGACCCCCTCGACGTGCTTCCGGGCGGTTCCGGTCTTGCCGGCGACGGTGTAGCCGGGAAGGTCGCCCTTCGAGCCCGTCCCCTGCTCCGACATCGTCTCGAGCATGCACTGCATCACTTGCTTCGCGGCCTTTTCACCGACTACCCTACGCGGTGCCGACATCGCTTCTTTCGCCAACTCCGCGTCGGGGGCGTCCCGCTTCACACCGCGCACGATCGATGGAGTCCGGTAGATCCCGCCGTTGGCAATGACCGAACACGCCATCGCCATCTGCATCGGAGTCACGGCGATCTCGTATCCCATGACCTGGCTTGAAAACGAGGTCGCGGACCAGCGGTCGGGCGCGATGACCCGGCCCGCGTTCTCCCCGTTCAATTCGATCCCAGTCTTCGAACCGAAACCGAACTCCTTCACGTAGTGATGGAAGAGATCCTTGTTCAGCGGTCTGGCAAGAAGATAGGCGCCGATGTTCGAGGATTTCGCGAAGGCCACCCGGGCGGTGAGACGACCGTAGGGGTGATGGTCCTTGAGGACGAATCCATCGAGCGAGTATTGCCCCATATGACAATCCACTTCCGTGGCGGGATCGGCGAGACCGCGATCGAAGGCCCCGCCGTAGCCCACGATCTTGAAGGTCGATCCGGGTTGGTAGAGGTCGGCGATGGCCGGGTTGCGCCGGACCGGTTCCTGGTCGCGGATCCCGTTCCGCGTGGAAAGGTCGAAATGGGGACGGCTCGCCATTGCGATCACTTCGGAATTCGCAGGATCGAGGAGGATGACCGTCGCTTTCGCCGGTCGGAATCGGTCGATCACCGCATCGAGCTCTCGCTCCACCACCGTCTGCACCGCCATGTCGATGGTGAGATGGACGTCCCGGCCCGCCACCGGCTCGACCTCGCGGCCACGGAAGGCGTGAATTTCCCGACGGCTGCGATCCCGCTCGCAATAACGGTAACCCGGCTTCCCCTGCATCTCGGCATCAAAGACCTTCTCGATCCCCGCCACTCCAATCCCCTCTTCGTCGACGTAACCGATCGCCTGGGTCAGTGACATCGGGCTAGGATAATAGCGGCGCTCGCCCCGGCGCAGATAGACACCGCCGATTTCCTTCTCGTCGAGCATCCTCTCGAGACTACGGGCGAAGTCATCCTCGATGTTTTTCGCGAGAACGACTTCGCCGAGCTTTTTCCCCTTGAGAAGCCGGGCAATCTCGTGCCGGGGTTCCTCCAGCGCCGCGGCGAGGCTCTCCGCGACATATTCGCGGTAGAGTCCGCCGATTTCCTCCGGAAGGTAGCGGGCCTTGATCGTCTGCGGCGAAACGTTTTCCCGTTCACCGAGCCCGATGCACGCCAGCATCGGATCACTGAGGTGATGGAGATCGGCCACGAGCGTGAACACGGTCTGGCTTCGCGCGAGGAGTTCGCCGGAACGATCGAAAATCCGCCCGCGCCGCGCCGGGAGGGTTTCCTTGTATTCATAGTGCCCCCTCGCCTGGGCCGAAAGCGACTCGCTCCGAAAGGCCTCCAGGTGGAGAAGGCGCGCGCTCAGCGCGCTCAGCAACGTGACGAGGGCGAAACACCCCAGAACCAGCCTTGTTCTCAGATCGCGGTCCACGACGGTTCCTTTCTCAGTAGGCACTCGCCACCGGTGCCTCGGCCGGGACGATGGGTTCGATTTCGATCACCTTCGAGACATCGATCTCGGCGAGGTCGCTCTGGACCCAGCGGAGACGACGGGACAACTCCTGACGGTCACGCACCGCGGCGATGCGGAGCTCCCAGAGTTCGATCTCCTGGTCGAGCGCGGAGATCTGCTTCTCGACCGCGCCGATCTCGTTGCCTCGCAGGACATGCTCGTTCCGCATGTAGACAAAGCCGGCTCCGGTCGCGAGGCAAAGACCACCCGCCAGGACGATGCGCAGGATGACCATGCCCCCGACGCGGTTTTTGTATCGATTCCTCTTTTCCATGGCTCAGGCTCTCACCGCGACCCGCAGCTTCGCGCTTCGCGAACGGGAGTTTCGCGTGGTTTCCTCCTCGTCGGGCAGCACGGCCTTGCGGCGGGGAAGGTGAAAGGCGTAATCGGGATTCGGACGGGGCTCACTCCATTCCGGCTTGTCGATGAACGGGCTGCTGCGCCGGTGCATGAAGCGCTTCACGACGCGGTCTTCGAGTGAATGGAAGGTCAGGACGGCGAGGACGCCTCCGGGAGCGAGGAGCCCGACCGATTTTTCCAGAACCGTCTCGAGGGCCTCCAGCTCGCCATTCACCGCGATGCGAATCGACTGGAAGACACGGGTCGCCGGATGTTTCCCGGAGGTCTTCGGGACGACCCGGGCGACGAGATCCGCGAGTTCGAGGGTCGTGGCGATGGGCGCGACCGCGCGCGCCTTCACAATGGCTCTCGCGACCCGGGCGGCATGGCGCTCTTCGCCGTATTCGCGGAAGATGCGGGTCAGCTCCTCCTCCTCCCATCCATTCACCAGATCCCGGGCGGTGAAGGATGAGCGATGATCCATGCGCATGTCGAGAGGACCGTCCTCACGGAAGGAGAATCCGCGGAGCGGGTCATCGATCTGCCTCGACGAGACGCCGAGGTCGAGCAGGATTCCGTCCACCTGCCCGATCCCGAGAGCGGAGAGGAGACGGTCGAGATCGCGGAAATTCCCGCGCACCGGGAGGAAGGAGTCTCCGTAGGCGGCGAGACGCTTCGTCGCGTGCAGGAGCGCCTCCTCGTCCTGATCGCAACCGATCACATGGGCCCCGTGGCGGAGGAGGAGCTCCGCATGACCGCCCCCTCCCAGCGTCCCATCGAAAATCTGCTTTCCTTCGAGCGGCTCCATCGCCTCGAGGATTTCTTCGCCGAGAATCGGTTCGTGATAAAAGTCCATGCGGATGGTGGAGTTCGCGGCGCGTTTCAAGAGGGTCTCCCCGGACGGCCCTCCGAGCGGCCAACGCGGGTCTTCCCATCCCGGAGAGAGAACCATCCCGGACAGGGGAGGGCAGGAACGCCCAAAGGAGACGCCCCCGCCGTTTCCATTCGCGAGATCGAGCCATGGCTTGATAGGGATGATCATCGGAAGTTGTTGGCCAAAAATCTATTGTGAATCTTGAAATTCAGAAGCGCCGCCCAAGCCGCCTTATAATTTTCATAAATAGAAAAATAAGGCTTATCCATTATATTATCTTAGGTTTATCTTAGGCAAGCTGAAAAATCAAGTTTTCCAAAGGAACTGACAAGATTTGTCAGCGAAATTCCGCTTGCACGGGCCGGTCCGTGGTCCGAGGACGAAATGGAAGTCGATGCAGCGGACCAACGACGCCGAACCGGGGCCGATGGCGACCCCGCTCCTTGCCGGTCCCGTGCGCTTCAGCGCGGTGCCATTCCGATCCTCGCCAGAGCCGCCTTCCGCTCTTCCTCGGTCATCCCGGGAACCATGTCCTTCAGGAAGTTGATTGCGGTCGGCTCGTTCTGCTCCGTGCCTTTCCAAAGCCAGTAATACGCTTCGACCCGGTCACGCTTCCCGACGAGCCCGCTCGCGAGGAGACGCCCGAGACTGGCCTGGGCCTTGGCGTTGCCCTGCTCCGCGGCTTTCCGATACCAATTCATGGCCTTGACCCGGTCGAGCGCGACGCCTTGAGCCCATTCAAACATGTTCCCGTAGAGGTTCTGTGACCATGCATCACCACCCTCGGCCGCTTTCCGCGCCCATTCCACCGCGCGGGCGGGATTCTTCGCGACGCCCTCCGCGCCGAAGTAGTTCCATTCGGCGAGGCGGGCCTGGGCTTCGACCTGCCCTCCTGTGGCGGCCTCCTCCACCAGCTTCACGCCGCGAGGCACGTCTTTGATCGCTCCGACCCCGTTGACCAAGAGGAGGCCAAGATTGCATTGCGCGGAGGCGACTCCGCTGGCGGCGGCTTTTTCCAGCCAGGGAAGCGCCGCCATCTCGTCCTTCTCCACACCCTCTCCTCGGAAAAGAAGAAACCCATACCATCCCTGCGCCTCGGGATGCCCCTCCTCGGCGGCGGAACGGATCAGCGCCGCGGCCTTGGCCTTGTCGATCACCTCCCCCTCCCCCCGGTAAAGCCTCTTTCCCAACTCGAAACGTGAGACGACATCCAAACCATCCTCCGGTTCGGCCCCTCCGTTCGCGCGGGCGATGCGGAAACTGGAGCCCAGCGAACAGAGCACTACGGCGAATAACAAAAGCTTCATTGAGCGTGTCTTCCTATAGCATCAACTTCGCGGCACTCATGTCGAGCGTTTGAAACAAAATCGCCACATGGCAATAATGTCACTCTCTGTTCTTTGCGGCGTCTTCATCGGAGGTGGTTAATGGCGGGGCCGTCTCAGACATCGGGTTTCCAAACGAATTGGCCATCCCAGGGTCTCTGAGAGCCGACCTCTTCCGAAAAACTCCTATTCCTCATCACCATGAAATTGAAGTTCAGCCTCTTGGCGGGAATCGCGGCCCTCGGGTTCGCCTCCTCCGCCCACGCCCAGACCGTCATCAACATCACCGGGGCGACCGCGTTCCGCGCCGCGATGAACAACACCATCCTTTCGCTTCTCAGCGACGGCGGTGCGACCACGGTGAAGTATTGCTACGTGGCGAACTCCACCAGCACGGGTTCGTTCGAGGGATCCAACCGCGTCATCGCCGAGGGCACCATCGGCGGACAACCCTACA
>JBILDO010000018.1:0-80509 GCA_044352585.1 Verrucomicrobiales bacterium | reverse complement strand
CGCGATCGAGGGTCACGCCTTTTTCCAACTGCCCGCGGCTCTCCGCATCGCCGAGGCCCTGCGCGAGATCCGGCCGCTCTGGCTCGAGGATGTCCTCCGCGTCGACCACGTCGCGACCCTCGCCGATTTCCGCCGCCGCAGCGGCCTGCCCATCGCGGCGAGCGAGATGCTGCTGGGCCGCAAGGAATACCTCGCGGTGCTCCAGGAACAGGCCTGCGACTACTGCATGGTCGATCCGACGTGGAACGGCGGCATCAGCGAAACGCGCCGGGTCATCGAGATGGCCCAGGCCTTCAACGTGCCCGCGACGATCCACGACTGCACCGGCCCACTCACGCTCTTCAGCGGCCTCCATCTCGCCGCGTCGTCGGCGAACGTGGTCTTCCAGGAAACGGTCCGCGCGCACATCCGCTCCTTCTACGACCGCCTCGTCGACACCCTGCCAATCATCGAAAACGGGCGGGCGAAACTGCCCACGGGAACGGGACTGGGGACGCGGCTGAAGGACGAGCTCTTCCGCGAGGGCGCCAACGGATACCGGGTCAGCCGATCCTCGTGAAACCCCCGGCCCGGATCATGCATCCTTCCCCGACCACCCGGCGCCGCTTTCTCCGCGACGGCTCGATCTGGCTCGCGGGTCTCTCCGGTCTTTCCGGCGGGATCGCCGTTTCCGCGGACGCGAAGGCATCGCTCCTGCGGCTCGGTCTGATCACTGATCTGCATTATGCCGACAAGGATCCGAAGGGGACCCGCCACTATCGCGAGACCCTCGCGAAGCTGGAGGAAGCGGGAAGGTTTTTCGCGGATCAACGCATCGCCCTCGTCGCGGAACTGGGCGACTTCATCGATGCGGCGGATTCGGTGGACACGGAACTCGGCTACCTCCGGCGCATCCAGTCGGCCTTCGCCCCGATCGCGACGGAGCGGATCCACGTCCTCGGGAATCACTGCGTCGACACCCTGACGAAGCAGGAATTCCTCGGGGAGACGGGGCAGGAGCGCTCCTACTTCTCACTCGACCGCGGCGGAGTCCATCTCGTCGTGCTCGACGCCTGCTTCCGGTCGGACGGGACTCCCTATGGCCGGAAGAACTTCGACTGGAAGGACGCGAACCTTCCTCCCGAGGAGCTGGAGTGGCTCGAGTCCGACCTCGCCGGAGCGCAGGGGCCCGCGATCGTCCTCGCGCACCAGCGTCTCGACCGCGACGACGTGCACACGGTGCGAAACGCCCCTGCGGTCCGCGCGATCCTCGAACGATCCGGCAAGGTCGCGGCGGTGTTCCAGGGGCACAGCCACCAGAACGACCTCGTCGATCTCGGCGGGATCCACTACGTCACCCTGCGCGCCATGGTCGAGGGGTCCGGAGCGGAGAACAACGGCTACGGTCTGGTCGAGGTCTTTTCCGGGGGCGGGATCAGGCTGCTTCCCGGACGCCTCCAGAGGGCCTATGATTCGACCCGGTCCGAAGCCTGAAATGCCGCGGGCCCGATTCACGCGCCGCGTCAAAACCTGGAACATGAAGAATGAATGCCCACGGAACTCACGGAAACTCACGGAATCGTGGGCCGATGAGGCGTTCCCTCCCTTTTGAGCGAGGTCTGAAATGGTTGCAATGCATTTTGTTTCCGTGAATTCCGTGCCTTCCGTGGGCCAACCTCTCCGCATTCAAGAAGTCCCCTCCCGCCCCGAATGATCCGATTCCTGAAATCCCCTCGCCTTCTCCTCCCGGCGCTGCTGTTGCTCCCGCGCTTCGCCGGCGCGTGGGGAGCGGGACACGACGACGTCATGCGCGCCGTCCTTGATCGACTGCCGGTGGAGGTTCGGGCGACGTTTTCCCCCGAGGTCACCCGGCGGGCCATCGAATTCAGCAGCCACTATCCCGACAGCTTCGAGCCGCTCACTGCCGCCGAGATTGGAGAATCCGCGGTGGCATCGCTGAAGGCGGCCGGGGTCGTGAAGCGATACGACCTCCATCTCGATCACGGCCGGGTCGCCTCCTTCGCCGCGCTCGTCAACGCCTTCCGCGAAGGCGATCCCGCGCACATCGCCCACTGGATCGCCTCGCACTCGCATGTCATCGCCGACATGGCGGCCTGCAACCACGATCCACTGGTCCACACGGCGACCTATGGCTGGGGACCGTGGAAGGTGCGGTTGCCGAAGGGCGGCGATTTCTCGAAGGTGGCTCCCCTCCTCGACCTCGCCGGATCGGCCCGCGATCCAGCCGGAGGCAGCGCGGCCTTCGACCGTGCCATCGAGCGCTTCCCACTGAAGGACGACGGTCGCGAGGCGCGGGCCCAGGTGCTCGAGGTCTTGTTGTACGGTCAGGACGGGGCGCGCTTCTGCAGTCCGCGGGGATGCGACATTCTCAAGGGGGCGGTGCTGTGGACCGATGCCGGCGATGAAGCGGGCCGGGCCCTGCTCTGGGACCGGATCGGCGAACTCGGGGCTTGGGCCGTGGCGCGAACCCTGCGCGACGTGGAGGTCGCCCGTCGCTTCGCGAAGGAGGGCACGCGGATCGAACTGACGGAGGAGGACCGTCTCGCGGCGAAGGCCGCGGTCGAGGATCTCATCCGCCACCGTCCGATCGCCGAGGACTCCGTGTTCGCCCCGATCCTGCGCCCGCTCGAACCCGGCGATCGCGGACGGATCGGTGTGGTGATCGAGCCGACCTGGGACATGAACGATGCCATGCTCGGATTCTCCAGCCGCGTCCAGGCCGCCGCCACGGCGCGCACGCTGGGAAAAACGGGCCGCGCCTACGCGACGATCGATCTCCGCGAATTGCTCACCGCCGGATTCCCCGATCCCGCGGACGTGCCCTTGCTCCTCGTCACCGCCACGTCCTTCCGCAGCTATCACTGGATGAAGGCGGCCGACTTCGATTCCGGACTTTCCGCCTATGTCGCCAAGGGCGGAAAAGTGCTGTGGATCGCGGGCACGGGCGTGCTGCCGGAAGAGACCTTCGCCTCCGTCCGCGCCGCCTGGAAGCGAACCGAAAAGACCAACCTCCCGGTCCCGGCAAGGGCCTTCGTCGGATCGACCCTGACCACGGGTTTCAAGGGAAAGCCTTCCTGGACGATCGCCAACACTCCGGAGACTCCGGCTGGATGGCAGCAACCGTTTTGTCCGTGGCAGTTCGATCCCGCAACCGGAGAGGGTCTGATCCCGATCCTGACACTCTCCCATGAAGGAGGCCCGCTCGTCGTGGGGGCCATCACCGCCGACGAGCGCCTCGCCGTCCTGCCGGTCTATGCCGTGACGCCACATTTGCTCGATGCAACGACTCCCGTCGCCGCTCCCCACGAACCGGAACTGGACGGCCCTTCCACGACGATCCTCCTCGGCACGATCGACCGGCTCCTGCGATAATCTCTTTTCCCACACCGGATGACCTCAAGAATCCTGTCACTGCTTCTCCTCTGCCCTCTGTTCTCGGTGGCCGACGAGCGTCCATCCCAGCCACCGGCCCCGTCCGGCACGATCTCGGCGGCGGACTATCCCTCGATCCAGGCCGCGCTCGATGCGAATCCGGACCGCATGGTCTTTGTCCCGGCGGGCGATCACCTTCTCCGCGAAAAGATCCGCGTCCGCGGCCACGGCGCGGGCCTCTACGGTCCCGGGCGCCTCATCCAGGAGAATCCGGACCACCCCATCGTCGAAATCGAACGAGCCACCGGGATCGAGATCCGCGACCTGACCCTGACAAGACCCGAAGGCAAACGCGATTCGATGAAGGAAGGGATTTACGCCCTGCATTGCCGGGATCTCGTCATCGACAATGTGAAGGTCCTCGAGAACCGCAGCAAGTCCGGCGCGATCCTCGTCACCGACAGCCGCGACACGCGCATCAGCGACTGTCTCGTGCGGAACTACATGCGCGTCACCGTGGACGACCGCACCCAGGGGGAGGTCTCGGGCTACGCCTTCCGCTGCACCGACGGCACCGGCATCATGGTCCGCTACTGCACGGGCACGCTCATCGAGGGCAACCGGGTGATCGAGGAGAACTTCCTGCCGAGCCGGGCGGACAAGGAGAAATACCAGCTCGGCGGCTTCGTCAAAAAGAACCCCGAAAAGGGACCGCACATCAGCCAGCAGGCCTGGGACGCGGGCTACACCGACAACTGGCGACAGGGCAGCGCCATCCAGGTAACGGCTCCGGAGACGAGCGATTTCACCCGCATCCTCGGCAACCACATCGAGAATGCCGCCCAGGGCATCGACCTGCACTGCGACCGCGTCATCGTCTCGAACAACCTCGTCAACCACGCCCACATCGGAATGAAGGCGATGCACGGATCGCGCAACGTCCTCATCACCGGCAACCAGTTTTCCCGGAACGACCTCTGGGCCATCGGACTGATGCCGGGAGCCGCGGCCCATCCCGGCGGGGAGGGAAAACCGGCGAATGCCGACGGCGGATCGATCATCGCGAACAATGTGATTTCCGATTTCGGCCACGGCGACGCCCACTGGATCTGGGGGATGGAGCGCTCCCCCTTCAAGTTCGACGCGGGCCAGGATCCCGATGATCCGCCGCTCACCGACGTCCTCATCCAGGGAAACCTCATCCACAATCCGGGGCCGCCCCGCTACAAATACGCGATCATCATCGCGAACGAACCGGGTCATCCGAGGAACCTGCATTTCTCCAATAATCTCCTGCCTCCCGGCACCCAGGGAATCTGCAATCAGGAGCTGGCGCCGTGATCGGAATACGGACGAAGTCGGGCCGGCATCCGCCCCGGGGAGCCATTCGGTTCGATGAATGAAAGCGGGTGTTCGTCCTTTCCGGAGACCTCCGCGTCGTCCGGATCCGAAATCCCGGTTTCAGACTTGCCGAAAACCGGGAGGTTGGCTCATCCTCCGAGAGATGATTCTCCCGCGTTTGCTCTCGATCGCGTTCGTCCTCACAACGGTCGCCACGGCCCGGGCCGTTCCGGTCACCCTCCCGGGGCCTGACGGACGTCCGTTTCCCATCGTGCTTCCGGAAACCGCAGGGGAAACCGGTGCCCAAGCTTCGAAACGTCTCTCCGAAACCTTGGAGCGGATCTTTTCCCTCCCCTTCCCCGTCGTCGCCGCATCCGAAGGTCCGGCCATCCGGCTGCGGGTGGCGGACGGACCACGGCCCGGCGCCTTCGCCCGGGAAGACTACACGATCCGCACCTCGGATCGCGGCATCGAGATCACCGGCGCGACCGGGCTCGCCCTGCGGCATGCCGTGTGGGACCTGCTGCATCGCCTCGGTTACCGGCAGTTCTTTCCCGGTCCGGTCTGGGAGGTCGTGCCGGAACTCGACGCCTTCGAACTCGACCTCGACCTGTCCGAATCGCCCGACTATGCGAGCCGCCGCATCTGGTATGGCTTCGGTCTCGTCGATCACAATCGCGCCGCCTACCTCGACTGGGTCGAAAAGAACCGGATGGAGGGAGGTTTCACCCTCAACACCGGGCATGCCTACGGCAAGCTGATCCGTTCGCAGCAGGCCGCCTTCGACGCGCACCCGGAGTTTTACGCCCTCGTCGACGGAAAACGCCAGATCCTGCCCGAGGCGAAGTTCTGTGTCGCCAATCCCGGAGTGCGCGAGGCGGCGATCGCCTATGCCCTGGAGTTCTTCGACGAAAACCCGGACGCCGACAGTGTCTCGATGGACCCGAGCGACGGCGGCGGTTGGTGCGAATGTGAGGACTGCGTGAAACTGGGCACTCCGAGCGACCGGGCCCTGATCCTCGCGAATACCGTCGCCGAAGCCGTCGTTTCAAAACGAGGCAAGGACCGCCATGTCGGCATCTACGCCTACAACTACCACTCAGAGCCCCCTTCGGTGAAAGTCCATCCGAACGTGGTCGTCTCCGCGGCGACCGGATTCATCAAGGGCGGCATAACGATCGAGGCGATTCTCGCAGGATGGGCGAAACAGGGCGCGACCCTCGGGATCCGGGAATACTACAGCGTCAGCGCCTGGGACCGCGATCTGCCCGGAGCGGCGCGGGGCGGCCGGCTCGGCTACCTCGCGGAGACGATCCCCGCCTTTCACGCGACCGGAGCCCGTTTCCTCTCCGCCGAGTCGAGCGACAACTGGGGGCCGAACGGACTCGGGTATTACTTCGCCTCGCGGACGATGTGGGACGTGGGCGAAGCCGCCCGGCGCGACGCGATCGTCCCGGATTTCCTCGAGCGGGCCTTCGGTCCGGCCCGGGAACCGATGGACGAATTCTACCGCCGCATCGACGGCGACAACCGGCTCGCCACCCTCGTCTACGACGATCTCCTCGCCCGACTCTACCGGCTCCTCGACCAAGCGAAAACGGCCGCCTCGGGCGATCCGGTGATCGGCGCCCGCCTCGACGCGCTCACCCTCTGGGTGCGGCATGCCGAACTCTACGACGAATACCGTCGCGCGGACGGCGAGGAACGCCAGGCCGCCTTCGAGCGGATGTTGCGGCACGCCTGGCGGATGCGCGACACCTACATGGTCCACAGCTACGCCCTCTACCGCGACGTCGACTCCCGGGACAAGGCGGTCTCGATCCCGGCGGAGGCGGCTTGGAACATCCCGGAGCCGAAGAACCCGTGGAAATCGAGCGAAACGTTCTCCTCCGCCGAACTCGCCACGATCCTGCGCGAAGGGATCGCCCGTCATTCCCCGGTGGAACTCGATTTCGAACCGGTCACGAGCGACGACACGAAGCTCGTCGCGGCGCGGGAGATTCTCACCCTGCCGGAAGCTCCGGCGGGGGAAGCTTCCTCGGGCCGGGGAAAACGGTCCTGGCTGACGCGGGTCGACACCGTTCCCGCCGAGATCGTTCTCGAGGTCACCGGCGGACTCATCGAGCACTATCGCGATCGTGGCAATGTCAGGATCCAGCTCTGGAAACTCGGCGGCCCCTCGGCCACGGGCGAGGGAGAGACCCTCGTCGAGGAGGATACGAGCGTGCCACCGGACGGCGTCGCACGGCGCGTCATCCTGAAGGCGACCGAACCCGGAATGCACCGTCTCGACCTCGATGACGGACGCGACCTCACCCGCGTCGAATGGCCCGGGGGCCAGCTCATGAGCTGGAAGATGAGTCTCGAGGAATTCCCCGATTCCATCAGCGGACGATGGACGCTCTACGCGTGGGTTCCCGAAGGCACCCGGCGGATCGGCCTTTACTCCGCCGCCTCGGCCGGCGAGTTGATCAACCCGGAGGGCGGAAAGGCACTCGACCTCGCCGCGGAGGGCGGACGATTTCTCAGCGTGGCCGTTCCCGAGGGAATGGACGGGCGCCTTTGGAAACTCCACAACGTCGCCGGCCGCGTCTCCCTGCTTTCGATCCCTCCTTACCTCGCCCGGACGCCGGCCGAACTGCTCGTTCCGGAACCCTGAACCGATCGCTCACTGCCTCATCCGTTTCACCAACGCGACGATCGTCCCGACCGCCTCGTCGATCTCCTCCCGGGTGGTGAAGAACGATCGGAATCCGCAACCTGAACGAGGCGAGAGCTCTCCACGGGATCGACCCAAACAAAAAAACCCCACGGCCTTGGGACCGTGGGGCTTTTCAAATCAATGATGCGGGAGGCGCGGTCATGCCGCGGAGCTCCTGCCGCCTCACTTGGGCTGTTCCGCCGGAGCAGCGGGCGCAGCGGGGGCCGCCGGAGCGGCGGGAGCCTCAGGAGCCTTGGGGGCCTCGGCGGGTTTCTCACAGCTGACGAGGCCGAAACCAAGGCTGAGGAGGACGGTGGCAAGGGAGATGCGAATGATATTCATAGGTTTTGATCCCGTGCTGATTTTTGGACGGGGATTGCGACGAGACTCGCACGATTCCCGGAATCTAGCAACCGTCTCCTTGTGCTTTTTTGCGCAAAATTTGCCGGTCTACCGATGCGGAAAACGGCTCGACACGGGCTCACAACTCCAAAACCCGGTCCATCCGTGCCGCCACATCGGCCAGGTAATCCCAGTCCCCCGACGCGACTTCGGCCGCGGCCCAGCCGGTAAAGGAGATCTTCTCCAACTCGTCCATGACCGCCTTCCACTGGATGCTCCCCTCACCGAGCGGCGCGCTGAAGCCTTTGCCCATGCCCTCGTTCATGGCCTTTTTCAGGTCGTATTCCTTCACGTCCAGTTTTCTCGACCGTTTTCCGAGGATCTGCGCCCAGTGCTCCGGCACGCCCCATCGGACCATGTTCCCGATGTCGAAATGGACCTGCACCGAAGGATGGCCGACTTCGTCGATGAAGCGGACCATGTCGAAGGGGCTGATGAGAAAGGTCGCCCAAACATTCTCGACGAGCAGGAGCACGCCCTCCTGCTCCGCGTAGGGCGCGATCTCCTTCAACTGGTCGCGGGCGCGGTCCCATTGCGGCTGGATCGGTTGCTTCTGGTCATAGCGCGCCACCACCAGCATCGAATCTCCCCCGAAGCGCTTTGTCAGATCGATCCCGCCTTTGAGATCCTCGGTGCGGGCCGCGACGGTGCCGTCGAGGATCAGTCCGCTCTCCCTGCTCGCCGCGATCCACTCCTCTTCGGTCCCGGCGGCAACGTCGCCCAGGCTCGGCTCGAGCCCCTCATAGCCGCAATCGCGAAGTTTCTTGAAGGTTTCGAGGAGGGATTGCTCTCCCTTGAGCTTCACCATGTTCCATTTCAGGGACTTGCGGATTTTGCCGGCGAAGCGGCCGCGGCGCGGCGGAGGGATGTCGGCAAGCACGTTTGGGGAAAGTGCCGCCGCCCCGAGGGCGAGGACACCTGTCTTGATCAGGTCGCGTCGATGAGTCATGGGGGAACCATAGCGAATGCCCGGCCGGTCGTGTAGCCCTGATTTGCGTCCTTGAGGTCCGCCTTTCCGGAACGGGTTTCGCGTTTGACCATCCTTGTCGCGCGGGGCACTCTTTGCGCGGTCCCGCGACCTGTCACGCCCATGAAAATCCCCGCCGTCCTTTCGGTGGCCGCCGCCACGGTCGCCGCGTTCCTCCTCACCCTCCCCGGCCGTGCCCAGAATCCGGTGAAGCCCCTCCGCGTCCTCCTCGTCGCCGGTGGATGCTGTCACGACTACACCGGGCAGCACAAGGTCCTTTCCAAAGGCATCTCGCAGCGCGCCAACGTCCGCGTCGATGTCTGGTGGACCGATGACAAATCGGTCGATCCGCCTGTGACGGTCTACGGCAAGGACGACTGGGCGAAAGGCTACGACCTCGTCATCCACGACGAATGCGCCGCGGGCAACAAGGACCTGAGCGTGATGAAGCGCCTCCTCGAGGTGCACAAGACGATCCCCGCGGTCCACCTCCACTGCGCGATGCACAGCTTCCGCAACGGCACCGACCAGTGGTTCAAGCACCTCGGCCTGCAATCCGCCTCCCACGGTCCCCAGGAGCCCATCGCGATCGAGTTCGTGGACAAGACGCACCCCGTCACGAAAACCCTCGAAAACTGGACCACGATCAAGGAAGAACTCTACAACAACGTCAACGTCTTCGACGCCCATCCCCTCGCGATGGGCAAACAGATCGTGAAACGCGATGGCAAGGAGAAGGAGGAGGTCGCCGTCGTCGCCTGGACCAACGAGAAGCAGGGCGCGCGCAGCTTCAGCACCACCCTCGGCCACAACACCGCCACGGTCGAGGATCCCCGCTACCTCGATCTCGTCACCCGCGGCGTTTTGTGGGCCGCCGGGAAACTCGAAGAGCCCGGCTATCTCGGCACCGCCTACACCGGCGAAAACACCGTCACCTTCGAACCCGCCAAACCCACTCCCCCGCCCGCTCCGAAGGCGGTGGCTCCCTCACCGGCTCCGAAGGACGCCACCCTCGCCGTCGTCACCGCGAGCAGCGAGGAGACCGGCAAGAACAACCTCGTCTGGCACGCCATCGACGGAAACAAGGACACCCGCTGGTGCGCCGCGAATCCCTCGCAGCCGCAGTGGCTTCAGCTCGAATTCGAAAAACCGCAGACCCTGACCGAAGCCAAAATCGCGTGGGAGAGCGGCAACAATGCCTACAAGACCCGCCTCGAGGCCTCGACCGACGGCAAAGCCTGGTCCGTCCTCGCCGATCTCACCGACGCCCCGAAATCCGGCGACACCCAGGCGACTTTCCCGGCCAAGGACGTGAAGTTTCTCAAGATCACCTGCACCGGCACGAGCCATGGAGGCTGGTCCAGCATCCGCGAGATCGCCCTCGCCGGCCCGACCCTGACCAAACTCCATCCGAAGCTCGATCCCAAACAACAGGCCGCCGCCGATGCCGCCGCGAAAAAGGCCGCCGATCCCCGCGCCAAGGAAGGCAACATCACCCCGAAGATCGTGAAGCTCTCCCCGCAGGAGGAAGCCGAGGTTCTCAAGGACGTGAAGGTGCCCGCAGGTTTCGACGTCACCCTCTTCTCGAACTGGCAGGCCGCGAACTACCCCGTCTACGTCGGTGCCGCGCCGAACGGCGACCTTTACGTCTCGAGTGACGGCAACGGCTCGCTCGGTCGTGAACCGGGCCGTGGCCGCGTCCTGCGTCTGCGCGACACGAACGGAGACGGCCGCGCCGACGAGGTGAAGGAGTTCGTCAAAAACGTCGATTCGCCACGCGGTCTCATCTGGGATCACGACCGCCTTTACCTGCTCCATCCGCCGCACATCAGCGTCTTCTTCGACCGCGACGGCGACGGCATCTCCGAGGAATCGAAGAAACTCATCGACGGCATCGCCTTCGACTTCTCGGGACGTCCCGCCGATCACACCACCAACGGTCTCGAGCTCGGCATCGATGGCTGGATCTACATCGCGGGAGGAGACTTCGGGTTCGTGAAAGCCACCGGCACCGATGGACGCACCGTCCAGCACCGCGCCGGCGGCGTCATTCGCTTCCGTCCTGATGGCAGCGGGCTCGAAATCTACGCCACCGGCACGCGCAACATCCTCGGCACGCCGATGAGTCCGCTCTGCGACCTCTTCGCCCGCGACAACACCAACGACGGCGGCGGATGGGACGTGCGCTTCCATCACTTCTCCGGACTCGAGGACCACGGGTATCCGCGCCTCTACAAGAATTTCCCCGAGGAACACGTCCAACCCCTCGCCGACTACGGCGGCGGTTCCGGCTGCGGCTCCGTTTACCTGCACGAACCCGGCTTCCCCGATGAGTGGAACAAGGCCCCCATCACCTGCGACTGGGGCCGCACCGCCTCCTTCGTCCACACCGTGCAGCGCCAGGGCGCGAGCTTCGTCGAACTGACCGAGCCCCGTCCCTTCATCGGCATGACCCGTCCCACCGACGCCGACGTCGACGCGATGAGCGCCGTCTACCAGGCGAGCTGGAAAGGCCCCGCCACCTTCAATTGGGCAGGTCCCGAGGTCGGTTACATTGTCAGGGTCACGCCGAAGGGTTTCAAACCCGAACCCCTTCCCGATTACGAGAAGATGAGCGATACCGAACTCGTCGCCGCGCTCGATTCACCGAGCCACATCCGCACCCTGACCGCGCAACGGACCCTCCTGCGTCGCGAAGCGAACCCTGCCTTGTCCGAGGCGCTGCTGGCGCTGGCGAAGAATACTAACAAAGCCCTAAAAACCCGGGTCGCGGCGGTGTATGCGGTCGCCCAGAGCAAAGGTTCCCTCGAGGCGCTTCGCAGCGACGAGGACCTCGCACCCTATGTCCTGCGCGCGGCCGGAGACCTTGGTTCCCTCCCCGCCGCCTGGATCACCGACGCTGTGAAGAGCTCCGATCCCCGGACCCGCAGCGAAGCGGCCGTCGCCGCGGCGCGTCAAAACGTCAAGGACGCGGCCCCCGCCGTCGCCTCCCTCCTCGCAGATTCCGACCCGCGCGTCGCCCACACCGCCTTCCAGGCCCTCGCCCGTCTCGGCGCGAAGGACGCGGCGATCGAAGCACTCCTGAGCGGCTCGAATCCGAAAGGCGCCGCCTTCGCCCTCATGCGCATGCACGCCGTATCTGGCATCGTCGATGACCTCCTCTCGAAACTCGCCGCCGAAAAACGTCCCGAGATCCGCAACCTTCTCCTCGCCATCCTCTGCCGTCTCGCCCAGCGCGAGGGCGAGTGGACCGGCGACAGTTGGGGGACACGTCCCGACACCCGCGGTCCCTACTACCAGCCCGTGAAGTGGGCCGAGACCGACAAGATTCTCGCCGCGCTCAAATCCACCCTCGACGCCGCCACGCCGGAGGAGGCCTCCTTCCTCGTCAAGGAGATGAGCCGCAACCGGATCCAGTCGAACGACGCCCTCTCGCGCATCCTCTCGCTGGCGAAGGACAATCCCTCCGTCCGCCCTGAAGCCGTCGCCCAGCTCGTCGCCTCCGAGTCCATTCCCGCAGAGGGCGTGCCGCTCCTGATCCAGGCCGCGGACGATGCCAAGGCCGGCAGCGCGACGCTCTCCCAGGCCATCATCGCCCTTTCCAAGGTCGATGGGAACGAGGCCTTCGCCGCCTCCCTCGCCGGATTCGGCACCCTGACCCAGCGCCTCGAAACCCTCCGCGCCGCGGTGAAGGCCGCCGGTGAGATCGCCGATCCGGTGAAGGCAAAGAGCGGGCAGAAGTACGCCCGCACCGCCGCCAATGACGGCGAGAAACACCTCGAGGAAGCGGCCAAGGCCTTCCTCGAAGCGCCGAAGCTGGAGAACCATCACCTCGCCGTCGAGAAGACCGCCGCCGAAAAGCCCGGCACTCCCGAGGGATTCTGGGCCAACGCCGCGGTCCTCGCTCTCGCCTCGCGCACGGGCGGTTCACCCGAGTCCCGCGAACTGTCGAAGAAGGCCCTCGACGCCGCCTGGAACGTGCCCGCTCAAAAGGCCATCCTCATCGCCGCGGCGGTGAAGACGAAAAACCGGGCCCTCGACGACCGCATTCTCGTCGCCGCGAACGACCTCGATCCCGCCGTCGCCAAGGCCGCGAAGAAGGCCATCAACGACCTGAAACTCCAGGCCAAGGGCGAGGACAAGACGCCGAAGATCGCCACCCTCGCGCCCGACAAGGCTTTTGCCGCCGTCCTGGCCCACCAAGGCGGCGACGTCGCCCTCGGCGAGGCCGTCTTCGCGCGCGCCACCTGCGTCGCCTGCCACACCGTGAGCCAGAGCGAAAAGCAAAAGGGCCCCTACCTCGGCAACATCGTCGAGACCTACCAGCGTCCAGACCTGGCGATGAACATTCTCGATCCGAACAAGACGATCGCGCAGGGATTCGCGACGAACCTCGTCTCGCTGAAGAACGGGACCACCCTGATGGGTTTCGTCACCGATGAACAGGGCGAGCAGGTCACCCTGCGCGACATCGCCTCGCAGGAGCACACCTTCAAGAAGGCCGACATCGCGAAACGCGAGACCCTGCCCGCGAGCATGATGCCTCCGGGATTGATGGGCAATTTCACGGTCCACGAAATGGCGAGTTTGCTCGACTACCTCGCCTCGCTCGTGAAGAAGAAGTGAAGACCAAGGCGGGACACCGCCACGGGCCGACGCGGACATCCGTGAGGGATCGCCCATGAAACGGTAGCCTCTTGATCGAACTCCCCCCCTCCCCCAGAATCCATTTCCGATGTCCTCCTCCATTCTCCAACTGGAAAACGTCACCAAGTGGTACGAAAGCGCCCCCGAACGCCGCATCCTCGACGGACTTGATCTCGTGGTGGGTGCGGGCGAGCGCTTCGCCATCGTCGGCCCCTCGGGCTGCGGAAAGAGCACCCTGCTGAATCTCCTCGGCACGCTCGATGCCCCTTCGGAGGGACGAGTCATTGTCGATGGCATCGACACGGCCGGCCTGAATGAAGACGCCGTCGCACGGATCCGCTCGGAGAAGATCGGCTTCATCTTCCAGATGCACCACCTGCTCCCGCAGTGTACCTCGCTGGAGAACGCCCTCGTCCCGACCCTCGCCCTGCCCAAACGCCCCGATCCCGCCGCAGCCGCCGCCCGGGCCAAACGCCTCTTTGACCGCGTCGGGCTCGGCGACAAGCTCGACCGGCTCCCCTCGCAGCTCTCCGGCGGCGAACGCCAGCGCGTCGCCATCGTGCGCTCGCTCATCAATTCCCCGCGCCTCCTCCTCGCCGATGAACCGACCGGCGCCCTCGACGAGGACAACGCGATGCGGCTCATGGAATTGCTCGCCGAGCTCAACGAGACCGAGGGCCTCGCCCTCATCGTCGTCACCCACGACCGCGCCCTCGCCACGACCCTCGGATCGGTGCGCACCCTTCATCGCGGCAAATTGGAAACGCAGGCATGAAAGGTTGGCAAGAAACCGACACCGTCCCGGCCCGGCGACGCCCGCGGTCACTGACCGCGGCTACAGGAATTCCTCCGATCAACGCGGCAGCGCCTGTAGCCGGCCTCATTGAGGCCGGGCCGAACGAGCGCCGACTCCCTCCCCCATGACCTCCCTCCGCCTCATTCTCACCTCGCTGTTCCACTACCGGTGGGTGAACCTCTCGGTTCTAGCGGGCGTGGCGCTGACTTCGGCGATCCTCAGCGGCGCCCTCGTCGTGGGCGATTCGGTGAAGGAAAGCCTCCGACGCAACGCCGAGGCGCGCCACTCGGGAATCGGACCGGTCTTCCTCGGAGGCGAACGCTTTTTCACCGCCTCGCTCGCCGATCGCGTCGCGGCGAAGCTCGGAGGTAACGCCCTCGTCGCACCCGTTCTCCAAATCGAAGGCACCGCCGCAAGCCGCGAAGGAGGACGCCGCGTCAACCGCATCCAGATCGTCGGCGTCGACGAGCGATTCTGGAAACTCTCGCAGGGAGAAAAGTCACCGGAGGGCTTCGACGACGATCGTTTCATCGCCATCAACCGTCCCCTCGCCGACCGCATCGGAGCAACGGTGGGCGACACCCTCATCGTCCGTCTCGAAGTGCCTGGCGCCCTTTCCAAGGATGCCCCCCTCTCCGGCGAGTCCGAGCAAACCACGCCCTTCACCGTTGAAGTGACGACTATCCTCGACGCCGAATCCTTCGGAGGATATTCACTGAAGTCGGAGCAAGTCCCACCCGCGACTCTTTTCGTCCGCCGCGAACGGCTCGAGACGGTGATCGAGCAAAGCAACCGCGCCAATCTCCTCCTCGGTGGCCGTTCCCTCGACGCCGTCGGCTTCTCCGAAGCGGTTGAGTCGTCGTGGCATCTCGAGGATCTCCAGCTCACCGTCGCTCCCGCGGGTGGAGCGGGCGAGCAGCAGATGACCAGCTCACGCGTCTTTTTCGACGCCGTCCTCGTGAAGGCGCTCGAGGCAGTCTCGTCGGCGAGTGCGCCCGTCCTCACCTATCTCGCCACCGACATTGCGAAAGCTCCGGCCGAACGCGGCACGCCCTATTCCATGGTCACGGGCGTTGCTCCGGCGCTCAACGCCATCGTCACGGGCGAACTCGGCGATGACGAGATCCTTCTCTCCGACTGGCTCGCGGAGGACCTCGCCGCCAAGGAAGGCGACACCATCACCCTGACCTACAATGTCGTCGGAGCGGGCCGCGCCCTCGTCGAGCAACAGCGGAAGTTCACCGTCGCGGGGATCTCTCCGCTCGGGCAGAATGGATGGGACCGGACCTGGACGCCGGAATTCCCCGGCATCTTCGACGTCGACGGCCTCGACGACTGGGAGCCCGGCATCCCCATCGACCGCGACCGCATCCGGCAGAAGGACGACGATTACTGGGACCAGCACAAGACGACGCCGAAGGCCTTCGTTTCCCTCGCTGCCGCGCGCGCGATGTGGTCGAACCGATTCGGCGACGCCACCGCGGTGCGCTTCACCCTGAAGGATCCTGACAAAGCTCTCGTCGAGCAACTGCGCGCGCATCTGAAGCTGACCGACCTCGGCATGACTTCGCGCGACCTTCCGGCCGAGGCCGCCGCGGCGGTGGCGGGTTCGTTCGATTTCGGGGCGCTCTTCGCGAGCATGAGTTTCTTCCTCATCATCGCGGCCCTCGTTCTCGCCGGACTCGTCTTTGTCTTCGGGATCGAGCAGCGCGCCACCCAGATCGGTCTGCTCCTCGCCCTCGGCTTCACGCGGAAGCGCGTGCGCCGCCTCTTCCTCGTCGAAGCCCTCGTCCTCGCCCTGACCGGTGCGGCCCTCGGCCTCCTCGGCGGCTATGTCTACACCCGCCTCGCCCTCCACGGGATGTCGGGCGTTTGGCAGGACGCGGCGGCGGGGATGGAGTTCGTCTATTTCCTGAAGCCCGCCTCGCTCGGCATCACCTTCGCCATCACCGTGATCGTCGCGCTCGTCGTGGTCTGGTTCGCGAGCCGCCGTGTCACCGCGGTGCAGCCGGGTGCGCTGATTTCGGGAATGGCGGAGGAATCTCCGGCCTCGCCGGGAAAACGACGCCTCGACGTGATCACCTTCCGGGGCGGACTGGCCGCGGCGCTCGGCTGCCTTTTCGCGCCGAAGGTGCCCGGCACAATGGCCGAGCAGGGACTCTTTTTCGGAGCGGGCTTCCTCATCACCCTCGCCGGGGTCGCGCTCTGCTCGATCCTTATCCGCCGCTTCCTGCGCCCCTCGCGGACGCTGGCCTCGCTCGGCGCGCTCGGCCGGCAGCACACCGTGCGTCGCCGCGGACGCAGCCTCGCCGTGATCGGACTGATGGCCGCGGGTGTCTTCATGGTGACGGCGATCAATTCCTTCCGCCTCGATGGCGCGCGCGGAGCGGAGCGACGCGGTGCCGGCACGGGCGGCTTCGCCTACGTCGGTGAATCGACCCTCCCGGTCTACGAGGATCTCGACAGTGCCGCGGGACGCAAAAAATTCAGTCTCGACACGATGAAGCAATCGTTTTCGGTGATCTCCCTCCGCGTCAGCAACGGCGAGGACGCGAGCTGTCTCAATCTCAACCGGGCCCAGCGCCCGCGGTTGATGGGCGTCCCGGTGGAATCCTTCGCCAAACTGTCCCCGTTCCATTTCACGGCCCAGGCCAGCCCTCCGCCGACCGGACAAAGCCCGTGGCGGGCCCTTTCCGCGGACGTCGCCGACGAAGACGGTCTTCCCGTGATTCCCGGCATCATCGACCAGAACACCGCGGTCTACGCCCTCCAGAAGAAAGTGGGCGACACGGTGCGATACGAGACGGTCTCGGGCCAGGCCTTCGCGGTGCGCCTCGTCGGATTCCTCGAGACCTCGATCCTCCAGGGGAGCCTCCTCATCGACGAGGCCGAGTTCATCCGCTTCTTTCCCGATGCGGGAGGCTACCGCTTCTTCCTCCTCGACGGGGCCGGAGCCGATCCGGAGACGCTCGAACCCGTCGCCTCGAGCCTCACCCGCATGTTCGGCGATCTCGGGCTCGAGATGCGTCCCGCCGCGGACCGGCTCAACGAGTTCAATGCGGTGCAGAACACCTACCTTTCGATCTTCTCCACCCTCGGCGGGCTCGGCCTCTTCCTCGGCACCCTCGGCCTCGCCATTCTCGTCGGCCGCAACGTGATGGAACGCCGCGGCCAGCTCGGGGTGATGCAGGCGATGGGCTTCACCCGCCGCGCCCTCTCCGGGATGGTGTTGTCGGAGCACTGGTTTCTGCACTTGTCAGGAGTCGTCGTCGGACTCGGTGCCGCGATCCTCGCGGTGCTACCGAAGCTCACGGGCGGCTCCGCGCCGCTGCCCTGGGGCCTCCTTGCCGCGATCAACGGGGCCGTCCTCGTCGGCGGACTCCTCTTCTGCGCGGCCGCGGCGCGGACGGTGCTGCGGGGACACCTCATGGACGCGATCCGCCGTGAATGAAGACCAGAGAGGGTTGCCTGGTGCTTTTGACAGGGTTCGGTCTGCTCGCCGCGTCCGCCGCGGAAAAGACGCCCGCCCCCGCTCCGCCGGCCGAGCTCGCGAAACTCGACCTCGCCAACAGCGCCGAGGGCTCCGTCCCCGGAGGCGCCACCGCGGTCGCGGGGAAATGGTCCGTCGATGCCGGGACGAAGAAACTGAAGGCCCTGCCCGAGCCGCTCCTCGACGCGTGGCTCGAATTCGGCCCCGAGATCCGCGAAAAGGGGGCGGTGATCACCCTGACGGGCCGGGCTCCCGGCGACGGACGGCTCCCCTCCCGCTTCGGCGCGGGTCTCTACGGTAGAAACGGATTCCAGATCCGGACCGCGCCGGCCCGGGGCGGCATCGAACTAGTCCGCCGCGGCGCGGTGCTGTTGCGAAAACCGTTTCCGATCGATCCTGACAAAACCCTACACCTCGAACTGTCCGTCATCGGGGAGCGCCGTCACTGGATCGTGTCCGGACGGGCCTGGCCGGAGGGAGCGGATCGTCCTGACAAACCTTTATTCGAGCACAAGATCTTCGCGGTCGAACTCGAGTTTCCCCTCGCGGGCCGCTCCATGATCCTCGCGACGCCGTTTTCCGGCGAGGCGGTGGAGCTTTCGGCGGCGGCGGTGCGCCTGATCGCGGAGCTTCGTTGATTCCGGCAGGGCGCTTTGTCCCCAAAGCGCCCTACCCGCGGCCCGCCCCCCCCAAGGCAGGGCGCTTTGTCCCCAAAGCGCCGCCGAATGACCAAAGGACGTCCTTCGCAACAACGGCGGCGGGTTGGGGACAACCCGCCCTACCCGGAGTCCGTCGGAATCATGCGCACGTCGCTCAATCCTGCCGCACCGTCTCCGCCCCGATGAGCAGCCCGGGTTCGGCAAGACTGACGTTCTCGGCCGCGTTGCCCGCGATCCGGGAATCGACGATGACGTTGCCGGTGCAGCTCGCGTCGTTCACCCGGATCCCCTGGGTCTGGTTTCCCGTGATCGTCATCCGTTCGAAACGGTTCTCGCGGCAGGCGGAGCCGGGAATCTCCCGGGTCTCGGCGACAAAGAGCCCCTGTTCACCGTTGTCGCGGAGGTAGAGATTGCGGAAGGTGTTCGCATTCGAATCCCGCATGAAGATTCCCTGGCTGCCGTTCCGGGTGAAGGTGGAGTCGAGGACGAGGTTTCGGTTGAACTTCCAGTCGATCGAGAGCCCCGCACTGCGGTTGTGATGGAGCTGGAGCTGGTCGAAGACGCTGTCCTCCGTCTCGTAGCAGGCGAGCCCGTCGAACTCGTTGTTGTAGGACTCGAGATCGACGACATGAATGCGCCGGCAGACCTTCTCGAGCACGACACCTCCGGACCGGCAGTTGTGGGTGGAAAGGTTGGTAAGAACGACCTCCTCGGCCCCGCGCACGGTGACGCCGTTGTTGCGGATGAAGCTCAGTCCACCCGAATCGCAGGGGCCTCCGCTGCATTCGAATTGCTGCGCGCCGCGGTTCCCGTCGATGACGAGATGACCCACGGCGATGTTCCGCACGATGCGGGCGACCGGGGTCGCGGTGCTGCCAATGACGATGACGGAGCTGTTGGCGCCGTCGGTGAGACGCAGGATGGTCTCGCGGCCCATGCCACGGAGTTCAACCCCGTCGCGATCGATCACAATGGCCTCGCTCACGGGAAAGAGCGTCGGCCCCAGCACCACGACCCCGCCGCCTTCCGGGAGCGCGGCGATCGCGCCTTGGATCGCCCTCCCGTCGCCACGGTCGAGGTAGACGGTCTTCCGATCTTCCCGGTCCGCCACGCCATTTCCGCTTCCCTCGACGGATCGGACGGAGAAGGCCACGAGGGCAGCGGAAAAGCAACACACGGTGAACCGATTCAGGACGGCAAAAGCGGGGAGGTTCATCGGTCGGATTTCCGGCTATGGTATCGGACGGGAAATTCCTCCAAACTCGTTGATCGGTCTTTCGCACGCAAGAGCGGGTTCCGCGGGAAAACCGGTCCATCGGGTTCATTCTGGGGTCGGCTGGTGACGAAACCCGCCCTTGAAGGCACGCCGGAATCGTGGAAACTCGATCATGATTCACCGACGCCTGACCGCGCTCGCCTTTGCCGCCTCCCTTTGGCTTTCCGCTTGCGGAGATTCCCCCGCCCCCGCTCCCGAACCAGCCACGGAGCCCCGTTCGACCTCCGCCGCTCCAGCCACCGAGCCGCCGGCACCGGGACCGCAACTCTGGAGCGAAGTGAAGTTGCACGAAGTGATCCGCGCTGCCAATCCGGCCTACTCCGGCAACGGGCAGTTCCAGATCGAGAACGGCCAGGTCCAGGCTATCGCCCTCGACAACTGCGGAGTCACGGATCTCTCGCCCTTCCGCGGATTGTCGCTCATGGCCCTTTACCTGCAGGGATGCGCCGTCCCCGGGATCGGCGTGCTCGAGGGCATGCCGCTGGTCGAACTCTATCTCGAGAAAACCGCGGTGAAGGACCTCGCTCCGCTTGCGGGCATGACCTCGCTCCGCAAGCTCTACCTCAGCGGCACGGCGGTCACGGACCTGTCCCCCCTCAAGGGGCTCGGCATCGTCGAAATGAATCTCGTCGAAACAAAGGTGACCGATCTTTCCCCGCTGGCGGGAATGCCGCTGCAGATGCTCTGGCTCACCGACACGCCCGTGAGCGACATCGCCCCGCTCGCGAAATGCCCCCTCGTCAGCCTCACCCTGCACCGCACCAGTGTCACCGACGTCTCCCCGCTCGCCGGCACCGCCCTGCAGCGGCTCCACATCGGCGAAACCGACGTCACCGACCTCTCCCCCCTCCGCGGAATGAGGCTCACCCGGCTCGTCTTCGATCCTGACAAAATTACCAAAGGGATCGAGGTCCTCGCGGAACTGCCGGCTCTCCAGGAAGTCGGGACGAAATTCGAGGAAGGGGCGAACGACCTCGCGCCGCCGGCCGTGTTCTTCCAGAATCGAGGATCGGGCACGAAGGTCCCGCAGTGACGCGTCGCCCTCCCCCCGTTGACCGGCTCTCGCGGGAGTCATCCCCCTTTCCCCTTCCGATGTTCCGCTCCTTTTTCACCGTGGGCACCCTGACGCTCGCGAGCCGGATCGCCGGCTTCGTCCGGGACAAGCTCATCGCGATGCACCTCGGGAGCGGGGCGATGGCCGACGTCTGGGTCGCCGCGTTCCAGTTGCCCAACCTCTTCCGTCGCGTCTTCGGCGAGGGGGCCTTCAACGCCGCCTTCGTGCCGATCTACAGTCGTCGCCTCGAAGAGCAGGGCGGAGCCGCGGCCGACGAGTTTGCCCGGCGCACCCTCTCGACGATGTTCGTGATCCTCCTGGGCTGCTTCGTTTTCTCCTTCATTTTCATGGAGCCGATCGTGCGATTGACGAACATCGGTTTCACGAATGACGAGCGCTTCGAACTCGCCGTGAAGGCCTCGCGCATCACGGTCGGTTATCTCGTCTTCATCTGTCTCGTCGCCGGTTTCAGCGGCATCCTGAACAGCCGGAAGATCTTCGCCGCGCCCGCCCTTTCCTACGTGGCGCTGAATCTCGTCTTCGTTGTCGCCCTGATCTTGGTCGTGCCCCGCACGGGCGAGCCGCTCTTGGTCCTCTCATGGTCGGTTCTCGTCGCGGGAGTGGTTCAACTCGCCATCGTGGCGGTATCATGTTTCCGGCACGGGGTCGACCTGCGACCGATTTTCCCGCACTTCGACGCGGACATGAAGCACCTCTCCGTCCTCATGGGACCGGGACTCGTCAGCGCCGGGGTGCAGCAGCTCAATCTCCTCATGGGCGGTGCCGTGGCCTCGCTGCAGATCGGCGGCAAGATCACGATCAACCTCGCCGACCGCATCAACCAGTTGCCCCTCGGCCTCATCGGCATGGCCGCGGGGGTCGTCCTCCTCCCCGAAATCACCCGGGCCCTCCGTGGCGGCGACGAGGCCGCGGCCAAGCGCAGCCTCAGCCAAGGACTTGAACTCTCCCTCTTCCTCTGCCTGCCCGCGACCGTGGCCCTTCTCGTGATCCCGCGCGAGATCATGTATGTGATCTTCGAGGGCGGAAAGTTCGAGGGAGAGGCGGCGATCGAGGCCGGCTGGATCCTCGCGGCCTTCGCGACGGGCACGCCGGCCTACATCCTTGCAAAGGTGCTGCAGCCCGGATACTTCGCCCGCGAGGACACGAGGACCCCGATGGTCTTCACGATCATCGCTGCGGTGACGAACATGATCCTGGTCTACCCGCTCTTCCTCTGGCTCGGGCCGGTCGGCTGCGCCGCGGCGACCTCGATCGCGGGTTGGGTCAATGTCGTGCTCCTCTGGTTCGGCCTCTGCGGCTCGGGATTCATGGGTCTTTCGCCGGGATTCACGGGGCGCGTTCTCCGCCTCTTCGCGGCCGCCCTCATTATGGGCCTCGTCGTCTGGATTCTCGCCCGCCTTGGCCAGGACCTGCTCATGGCCGAGGGCCGCTTCACGAAACGCTTCGCGGTGATGGGACTGCTCGTCTCCGCCGGGCTGTTCATCTATCTCGCCTCCGTCGTGATTCTGCGGGTCTACTCCCTCTCCGAACTGCGCGAGCGCTTCCGGAAGCGGCGGCAGAACGGGGCCGATCTGTCCTGAAAACGAATCTTTCCCTTTTCTGAATCGGTGGGAGAGTTCAGGCGTCGAACCGCCGGAACGTTCATGTCTTTCGGAATCCAGGGAAAGGTCGCGCTGCTCGTGATCGTGGCGACGGCCGCGTCGGCCTTGCTTGTCGCCAAGGTGCTCACCGACCGCGCCTCCGAGGTGCTGCGTGAACACGAGCTCGTCGATCTCGGTGACGAAGCCTCGCTCCGCGGTTGGGTCATCATCGACCAGATCGATGGCCTCCGTGACGACGCCACGAAGCTGGCCCTCAACCCCGCGTTCCAGGCCAAGGTCGGCGAAGGGGCCTCTCCGGAGGATTTGAAATCCCTCGCCCGCGCCCTTTGTCGGCGGAACTGGACCCATCACCTCCGTATCGACCTCGTCGCCCTCGAGCCGGAGAAACGATCCTCACTCGTCATCCTTGAAAAAGCCTCGCTCGAGGAAAAGGATCTCTGGTTTCCCGGTGCCGACGCCTCCGCCGGACCGGGCATCCACCTCTCGCCGATCCACCGCGTCCAACTGACGCGGAAGGACATCCCGGGCGATCCCTTCACCCGCTCCGAACCCGTGATCTGGGCGGTTGCTCCCGTGATCCTTCCGGGAGGCGATCCAGCGGCTCCGCCGACGTTCCTCCGCATGCTCATGACGCTGCACGCGCCGGAGTCGCCGCGCCATCTGTTCTCCATGGCCGACGCCCTGGGCAACACGCTCGTGCGTCCCGACGAGGCGGAATCGGCCGATCGGGGGAACGACGCCATCTTTGCCCGGCTCGGGACGAGTCCGGAGCTGAAGAAAGTCCTCGAGGAACGCCGCACCGCCCGCGAGAATCCCGCGACGGCGAAGGAGGAAGCCAAGGTCGACCGGCTCGTCCGCTACGATTCCGTTCCGCTCGCGAGTCCCTACTATTTCCAGGAAGGCATCCCCGGGCCTCGCCTCTCAGCGGCTCTTGACGCGATGGACGAGGACGAACTCGAGCTCTTTCTGGAGGAGATCCAAGGCCGTTTCGGGCGGTCCGTCCGGATCGGCGGCATGCTTTCCGGGGTGCGGGAGATCCGTCTCCTCGGCCACAACCGGGAGGAACTCACTGCGACCCGGGAAACGGTCGTCGCCCAACTGGAAAAGCGGTTCGGCGCGGAGTGCGACGAGATCGACTGGCGCAACCTCATCGAATGCGACGAGATCCACGCCTGGGCGGTGCGACTGATCCTCGGCGACGGTGAAAGCCGGCCCGAATACCTGCTCCATTACGCCGTTCTCGATGACGAGCTCGCCTCGTCGATCGAATACGAGATGCTCTCCGTCCAGTATCTCTCCTTTCTCGTTGCGGGAGGCTTCGGTCTCGTCGGATTTTTCTTCGCGATGCGCTTCATCCGCCCGTTGAAGCAAATGACCCTCACCGCCCAGAAGATCACCGAGAGCCCGCGCGACAGCCTCGTCCGCGAGATCTCCGGTCTCGCGCAGGCCCTCGACACGCGCCGACGTGACGAAGTCGGCGACATTGCGCGCGCCTCAAAGCGACTTTTCGAAGAACTGGTCGTCTTCCAGGAGGAACTGGAGCAGCGGGTCAGCGACCGCACCCGCGAACTGCGCCGCACCAACATCGAGCTTGAGAAGGCGAACGACAAACTCAAGAGCCTGAGCCAGGAAAAGGACGCCTTCGTCGCCAAGGTCAGCCACGATCTCCGGCAGCCCCTCAACGCGATCTTCCTTCAGGTCGAGGCGCTTCAGCTCTCCAATCTTGACGACCTCCAGCGCAAGGACGTCCAGCGCATCCGCGACCATGCCGCGCGGGAACTGAATCTCGTCAACGACATCCTCGAGTATCAGAAGATCATCATGGGGGCCGAGACCCTCAACCGCAACACGATCACGATCACCCCGCTTCTCGAGGACCTCGTTTCGACCTTCCGTCCTTCGCTCGGAACCAAACCGGTCTCGCTCGACTGCGAAAGCGGTCCCGGGATCGGCGAACTCGTCGCCGACGAACGCCGCCTCCGCCAAGTCCTCGGCAACCTCATCGGCAACGCCTGCAAGTTCACCCAGGAAGGCTCCGTCCAACTCGCGGCCCGGCCGCAGGAGATCGCCGGGGAAGCCTGGGTGGAATTCACCGTCACGGACACGGGCCGCGGGATGAGCCCGGCCGAGCAATCGAAGGCCTTCGTTCCCTTCGTCTCGAACAAGAAGGACAACGCCGGCGGCAGCGGCCTCGGCCTTTCCATCTGCCGCGAACTCGTCGCGCAGATGGGAGGAAAGATCGGCTTTGTCAGCGAACTCGGGAAAGGCACCCACTTCAGCGTCTTCCTCCCGCGGATCCCCGTTTCGCCCCACTACGACCGCAAGGAACCGGAGGATCTCCACCTCCCGCTCCCGGTCCGCGAGCCCGACGAATCCGGAGGACTCGGCCTTCCCCGCGGCAGCACGATCCTCGTCATCGACGACGACGTGAAGGTGCGCGACCTCCTCACCCGCCTTCTTGAAAGGGACGGCCACCGCGTCCTCACCGCCGAGAACGGCCCCGACGGGCTCGCCCTCGCGGAACAACAACGCCCCGATGCGATCACCCTCGATGTGGTCATGCCCGGAGGCATGGACGGCTGGGAGGTCCTGCAGCACCTCAAGGAATCGCCCGCGACCCATGCCATCCCGGTGATCATGGTCTCGGTCATGGCCGAGCAGGAACACGCCCTGGCCCTTGAGGTCGAGGATTACCTCGTCAAGCCGATCGACGTCGAGCGCCTTGCTCGCGTCATCGATCGGGTCACCCAGCGCCTCCCGCAGCGGAACCTCCTCCTCGTTGATGACGACGCCGATTCCGTCGCGGCGATGGCCCGGCTCCTCGAGGCGGCCGGCTGGCATACCCAGACCGCCGGAAACGGGACCGAAGCTCTCGCCGCGCTCGCCAAAACACGGCCTGCCGCGATCGTGCTCGATCTCATCATGCCGGAGATGGACGGCTTCGAGTTCCTCCAGCATCTCCGCGGCGACCCGCAGCTCCGCTCCATCCCCGTCATCGTTATGAGCGGGAAGGATCCCGACGAGGCCGAGCAGGCCTTCCTCCGCGACCGCGTCGACGCGGTCCTCAAGAAGGGCAGCCGCAGCGCCGAAGAACTGCTCGCCACGGTCAAGGCCCGGTTGCGCCATCTCGCGAAGGGTTGAATGCTCCCTGACCATGCCGCTCATCACCGGACAAACCCTCATCGAGGCCGGCTGGACACCGGGACCGAAATTCCCCGCCATGCTCGCCGCCGCGGCCGACTATGAGAGCCGCGGGATCCAGGATCCTTCCTACATCCTGAAACTGCTCAGGCGGGATTTCGACCAGGAAGCACCCCGCTTCCGTCTCCGAGACGAGCCGGTCGCCTTCACCGAGGCGATCGAGGCCACCTGTGAACTCGACGAGACGAATCTCGCGGCGGTGCGCCGCTTCATGGGCCAGCTCCTCCGCGTGCCCGTAGTTGAGTCGGGCTCCGTCATGCCCGACGCCTGTCCCGCCGGGGCCGCCACCGCGACGATTCCGGTCGGTGGAGCGATCGTGGCGAGGAACGCGATCCTTCCCGCGGCCCACAGCGCGGACATCTGCTGCTCGATGCACGCGAGCCTCTTCCGCTGCGGTGAAACGACCGCGAAGATGCTCGACGACCTCGTCGCCTCGACCCGGTTCGGTTTTGGCGGACGCAAGGAGAAGGATCGCGTCGTGCATCCCGTGCTCCACGAAACGGTCTGGTCGAATCCCTTTCTCCGTGGGCTCGAGGAACACGCCGCGAAACACCTCGCCGACCAGGGCGACGGGAATCACTTCGCCTATCTCGGAAAACTGCGGGTGACGCGTGGCTTTGTCGGGGCACTCTCGGAGGCCGGCCACGAGAAAATCGCCCGGACGATCCGCGACGCCTCCGGCGACCGTCTCGATGATCCCGACGGAGACACCTTTTATTCGCTCGTCACCCACCACGGGTCGCGCGGGCTCGGCGCCCAGGTCTTCGCCCGCGGCCACAAGGCGGCGATGCGCGAGACCGGCAAGATCGCAGACAGCATCCCCGATGCCGCGGCCTGGCTCGACACGACCACGCCGGAGGGGCAGGACTACTGGGACGCCCTCCAATACGTGGCCCGCTGGACGAAGGCCAATCACGAGGCGATCCACGCGCGTTTCCTCGAACGCTCCGGCGCCATCCCAGTGACCGACTTCGGCAACGAGCACAATTTCGTCTGGAAACGCGGCGACACTTTCCTCCACGGGAAGGGCGCGACGCCCGCGTGGAAGGACGAGGCGGGACGGCCGCTCCTCGGACTGATCCCGCTGAACATGGCCGCGCCGATCCTGGTCACCTTGGGACGCGACAACGCGGAGTTCCTCAGCTTCGCCCCCCACGGCGCGGGACGGAATCAGTCGCGCACCGCGACGATGCGCGAATTCCGCAAGAGCAACGGCGAGACCGGCGAAAACGCGATCGCGCGCGCCGTCGCCGCCGCGACGAGGGGACTCGACATCCGCTGGTATTGCGGCAAACCCGATCTCAGCGAGAGTCCCGTCGGCTACAAACCCGCCGCGCAGGTGCGGGCGCAGATCGAACAGTTCGGACTCGCCGACATCACCGCCGAGATCACCCCGCTCGGCTGCATCATGGCCGGCGACTCGGGACCGGCTCCGTGGATGCGGAGGAAGGAGGAACTGACGCCGAAGCAATCGCGGCAGATGGAACACCGCGCCGACCGCCGGAAGGATCGCCAGAAGATCCGGCGGTGGGAGGAAGGGGAGGAGATCGACTAACAAAACACCGCCCAGGCCGCGGATTTGAAGACCTCGCTCCGCGGAATCTTGATCCGCGCCGACATCACCCGTTCGACCCCGGCTTGTTCCAGTAGATCCACCGTCTTACCCGCCAAGAGACGCGGCAGGCGCGTGCAGAAACGGACCCGAGGTTCGCGGACCGCCATGATGTAGCCATCGGCCTCACCCAAAAATCCGCGGCACACGCCGATCCATTTTTCGAAGACGGGAGCGACCTCGCTGACGTTCGGCATCCCCTCCCCGCTCCATCCCGCCGCCTTCAAATCATCGACCGGCAGGTAACAGCGGCCTCGCGGGAGATCCTCGTGCAGGTCGCGGAGGATGTTCGTCAACTGCAGGGCCTGGCCGAGCCGGCGACCGCTGGTGAGCATGGCGGTGGCTTGCCCGGACCGGGCGAAACGATCCCCCAGCACGGTGAAGGCCGTCTTCGTCCAGAATTCCCCGACCGATCCCGCGACCCAATAGGTGTATCGCAGCAGGTCTTCGGCCGTGCGGCACGCGAAGGGTCCGTTGCCGAAGGCTTGCAGATCCCAGATCTGACCCTGCAGGATCGTCACGAGCACTTCACGCAAATGCTCGCGCGGTTCCGCATCGACGGATCGGTAGCCTTCGATCAACTCCTCCGCCCGTGTCACGAGAACCCGTTCGCCCTGGTGCGACAGTTTGCCGGCAATGACACCGGGGTCCCTCCCGAAGCGATCCCGCTGTCCCTGCACGATCCCACGCAACTCCTCCAGCGACGCGAGGCGCTCCGACTCCGGCAAGCCCGGCGCATCGGCCAGCGTGTCACTGAACCGCGCCAGCAGATACCCCAGCGAAACCGGCTCCCTCATCTCGCGCGGCAAGAAACGAAGGCTCAGATAAAACGAACGCGAAACGGATTTGAGGAGCTCACTCTGATCCATCGACGATCTCCATTTCTCTACTTTTTACCTTTTAACTTCCCACCTTTTACCGCGCGAAGCGCCTCGCCGCCTCGCGCAAAATCCGCTCGGTCGTTTCCCAACCGATGCAGGGATCGGTGACGGACTGGCCCCAGGTCATGGCACCACGATCCTCGAGGATTGGCTGGCTGCCCTCGACGAGATTGCTCTCGAGCATCGCGCCGACGATGTGCCGGTTCCCCGCGACGCGCTGGTCCACGATCTCTTCGAAGACGCCGGGCATTTTGCGGAAATCCTTCGAGCAGTTCGCGTGGCTCGCGTCGATGACGAGCGCGGGATTGACCTTCCCTTTTTCGAGTTCGGCAACCGCGACCGTGACCGAGGCGGCATCGTGGTTCGGGCCCGCATCGCCGCCGCGCAGGACGGTGTGGCAATTCTTGTTCCCGCGCGTGCTCACCATCGAGGCGACGCCCTCGGGACTGATCCCGAAGAAAGTCTGCGGTGCCTGGGCCGCCTTGAGCGCGTTCACCACCGCGGTCATGCCGCCGAAGGTCGTGTTCTTGAATCCCACCGGCATCGAAAGACCGGAGGCCATCTGACGGTGGGTCTGCGACTCGACGGTGCGGGCTCCGATCGCGGCCCAGCAGATGAGATCGGCGATGTATTGCGGCGTGATCGGATCGAGGAACTCGGTCGCCGTCGGCATGCCTAGCCCGACGATCTCGAGAAGGAGGTTGCGCGCAATGCGGAGTCCTTCGGAAAGGTTCGCGGTGCCGTCGAGATCGGGATCCATGATGAGCCCCTTCCATCCCACCGAGGTGCGCGGCTTCTCAAAATAGACCCGCATCACGATCTCGAGTTGGTCCTGCAAATCATCGCGCAGGGCCATGAGTTTTTCCGCATAGGCGATGCCTTGGGCGGGATCGTGGATCGAGCAGGGACCGACGATGACGAGGAAACGGTCGGAGCGTCCGTGGAGGATGTCCTCGATGCGCCGGCGCGCCGCGAACACCGTGGCCGCCTGCGCGTCGGTGCGCGGCCGCTCGTGCATGAGCAGGGCCGGTGCCGGAAGCGGCACGTTGAAGAGGACGTTGAGATCGGAGACTTGGTCGGGCATGGAAGATCGCCCTGCGGGCGGTAAAAGGTGGGAAAGTAAAAAGTGAAAGGTAATGCACCTGATGGCAACACGGCCCGATACCTGATTAAATCCAATGGCACGGGACGGCTTCGCCGGGAGCGACTTCCTGTCCGGGCTCCAGGCGGATGAGGCAGTTGGCGCGGCTCAGTCCAAAAATGGCGTGGGATTGCGGGGTGCCGGAGAGACGGACGCGGCCGTTTTCAATGATGCCGCGCAGGTAATGGGGACGGTCACCGGGGTTTTGCATCGCCTCCCCGGCGAGACCTGACACGGTTCCGAGTCCGACCGGAGAGGGTTCGGTCTCGTGACCGCGGAGGCGGCGGATCACGGGGGCGACAAAGAGGGAGAAAGTGACATAGGCCGACACGGGATTCCCGGGGAGGCCGAAGACGAGGGTGCCATCGGGGTGCGTGCCGAAGAGGAAGGGTTTACCGGGCTTCACGTTGACCCGCCAGAATTCGGTGACGACGCCGAGTTCCCCGAGCACTTCCTTGACGTAGTCGCGCTCGCCCACGGAGACGCCGCCGACGATGATGACGAGGTCCGCCGCACTGAGGGCGCCCGCGAGCGTTTCGCGAAGAAACCCCGGATCATCGATCGCATGCGAGGCCCCGCCGACCGCGCCGGCGCGGGCGACGGCGGTCTGGAGCATCGGCGAATTGCTGTTGTAGATCTCGCCGGGAAGAAGCGGCTCGCCCGGATCGACGACCTCGTCGCCGGTCGTGACGATGTGGACGAGCGGCTTCGTGTAGACGGGCACCTCGGGGATGCCCTGCGAGGCGAGGAGCGCGATCTTCATCGGCGTCAAGACCTCGCCGCGGCGCAGCAGGATTTGTCCGGTGCAGACGTCGCCGCCGCGGACGCGGATGTTTTCGCCCCGCTCGACGCCTTCGCGGATCGTGATGAACTCCCCTTCGTGATCAATGTCCTCCTGCATGATCACCGCATCGGCTCCCTCGGGAATGACCGCTCCGGTGAAGATTCGGATCGCCTCGCCGGATTCGAGAGACAATCCGAGGTCTCCGCCCGCGGGCTGGGCCGTTTCCTGCACCCGCAATCCCGCTCCGGCATGCGCCTCGGCCGCGCGCACCGCGTAGCCATCCATACTCGAATTGTCGAAGGGGGGCGAATCCGTCACCGCAACGATCTCCTGTGCGAGCACCTGGTCGAGCGACAGCTCCAACGGCACCCAGATCACGGAACCGGGAGCGGTCCGCTCGAGGATGCGCCGACGGGCTTCCGGTTCCTCCAACATGCGGAGATGAAAGAGGCGGGACGGACGGGTGTCAAACGGGGAGTCCGATCGCCAATAAATGCGTGCGCAGGATGCTCGGGACACGATGGCCGATTCAGCCCGCTCCTTTTGGGATCTGCCGCAAAAAAAGAGAGAGGTCGAATCGTGGCCCCGGAGGGGCCTGAGAAGGTAGCCGGTGGTGGAGCAAAGCGGAACCACCGGACACCCGGCAAAAATGGCCGTCGCCCCAGAGGGGCGAAAGAAGTGTGCCTATCCTCGGATCGAATCCTTTCAGGAGACGCTTCTCGCACCCCTGCCGGGGCGCAATCGATTCGGAACCCCTTTGATCCGGTGGTTCCGCTGCGCTCCACCACCGGCTACTCTCTTTCGTCCCTCCGGGGCATCCGCGTGCGGCGAACTCCCGGGCTTCGTCGGACGCACCGCCGCGGTAGCGTTCCTCCAGTGCGTCCCTACCACAGGTTTCGGTTCGGTCATCCGCCTTCGACAGATCCACTTCTTTCCATGCCATTCGGGACAGCCAACCAAAAGGTGACTGATGGCAAGCCGCCTGGCTACTGAATTTCCGATCGTTCCATCTGTTCCGTAGGCCCCATCTTCCTTCCCATGATGCACGCCGCACTTGCGATGGCGCTGCTCGCGGAAACGTCTTCAATCCGTGAAACGGCTCACGGCACCCCGGGCAGGATCGGTTTGCCCACGGCGTCGACGGGATGGACCGCCTTCATGCGCTCGAGTTCGGACCGCATCCCGGCGACGAGGCGCTTCAGTTTGTCCGACTGATCCTTGGCGAGGTCCTTCTGCTCGAACGGGTCGTCCTTCAGGTTGAATAGCTGAAAGTGGCCGCCCTCGTGCTGGATGAAGTCTCCGTGGGTGGGAATCCCGGGAAGGGCGTGGTGGATCGCCTTCCAATCCCCGTCCCGCCAGACCGTGAAGTAGTTGCTGCGGTGGGGGGCGTGGGGGTAATGCATGAGGAATTGTTCGGGCCGGGAAGGATCGGGACGGCCGGTGAAGAGGGTCGCGAGATTCCGCCCATCGACGGGATGTTTGTCAGGATCGGTGACGGCCTCAACGAGACCGAGGAGGGTGGGAAAGAGGTCGGTCACGTTCGCGACCTGGCCCTGGATGGTCCCGGCGGCGATAGGGAGCTTTTTCTGCCAGGGATTCCCAGGATCGGGCGCGGCCCAGGCGGCGATGAAGGGCACGCGCATGCCGCCCTCGTAGTGGGCTCCTTTCTTCCCGCGGAGCGGAGCGGCGCAGGCGACGACGTGCTGGTCCCCGAGCGGGGCGTCGCTGCCGTTGTCGCCGAGGAAGAGAACGAGGGTGTTCTCCGCCACGCCGAGTTTCCCGAGCTGGTCGAGGAGGTCGCCGAGGCTCTTGTCCATGCCCTCGACGAGGGTGGCGAAGGCCTGGGCGTTCGGAGGAAGGCCGGAATCCTTGTAATGATCGGCGAAGCGCGGGTCGGAGTTGAAGGGCGCGTGGACGGCGTATTGGGCGAAGTAGAAGAAGAAGGGTTTCTCCTCCTTCACCGTCGCGGCGAGGAGCTTGTTCGTCTCGAGGGTGAGGGCTTCGGTGAGGAAGGTGTCGGTGCCATGATAGGCCTCGAGCCCGGGCACGGCGCTTTTCGCCTTCGGTCCGGTCGCCCCGTAGTTCTTTTCGCCGTAGTAGCTGCCGGGCGCGCCGATGGAACGGCCCGCGAGATTGATGTCGAAGCCGAGGTTCGCCGGATCGGCCCCCTCGCTGTCCTCGGGACCGAAATGCCCCTTGCCGACGTGGATGGTGCGGTAGCCCTTTTCGCGGAGGAGGGCGGGCAGGGTGGTGTCGCCCTTTTTCAATCCCTTCCAGTTCCAATCTTTGGGCCCCTGGGGACCGGCGTTGTCGGACCAGGGGTTGATCCAGTTCGTGGTGCGGTGCCGCGCCGCGTTCTGCCCGGTCAGGATCGAGATCCGGGTCGGGGAGCACACGCTCATGGCGTAGAACTGGCTGAAGCGGACCCCGTTCGCCGCGAGCCGCTCCATCGAGGGGGTGCGGTAGAGGTCGTTCAGCGGATATCGCTTCGGTTTGCCTTCGGCGTCGGTGAGGAAGGGCACGGAGGTGTCCATCACCCCCATGTCATCGACGAGCATGATGACGAGGTTCGGAAGGTCGGCGGCCCTCGCCGAAGCGAGTCCGAGAAACAATGTGGCGGTGATCAGAAACGTGCGCATAACCCTAAAAACGAAGAACCAAGAACGAAGAACGAAGAACGAAGCAACGGCGAAGCCGTCACGACGCCGCGAGCGCCTGATCGAGGTCGGTGAGGATGTCGTCGATGTGCTCGATCCCGACGGAGAGGCGGATGAGCCCCGGAGTGATCCCGCCCTTGGCTTGGGCCTCATGAGAGAGCTGCGAGTGGGTCGTGGTCGCTGGATGGATCGCGAGGGACTTCGCATCGCCGACGTTGGCGAGGTGGGAGAAGAGCTTCAGGTTCTCGATGAAACGCTGTCCGCCGCCGGCCCCTCCCTTGATTTCGAACACGACCATGGAGCCGCCCTTGCCCTTGAGGTAACGCTGGTTCTTGCCGAACTCCGAATCGGTCTCGAGCCCGGGGAAACGGACCCACTCGACCTTGTCGTGGGTCTGGAGGTAACGGGCCACGGCGAGGGCGTTCTCGCAATGGCGCTCCATCCGCAGGGTGAGGGTCTCGATCCCCTGGAGGAGGAACCAGGCGTTGTCCGGCGAAATACAGGCCCCGAGATTGCGCAGCGGCACGGTCCGCATCCGGAGGATGTAGGCGAGCGGCGCGAGAGGGGCGGGCAGGTCATGTCCCCAGCGCAATCCGTGGTAGGAATTGTCGGGCTGGTCAAAAAGCGGGTGTTTGCCCCCGGCCCAATTGAACCGGCCCGCGTCGACGACGAGTCCTCCCAGCCCCGCGCCGTGGCCGCCCATCCATTTCGTGAGGGAGTGGACGACGATGTCGGCTCCGTGCTCGATCGGACGGGTCAGGTAGGGGGTGGAGAAGGTCGAATCGACGATCAGCGGCAGCCCGTGGTCGTGGGCGATCTTCGCGACCGCCTCAAGATCGGTCACCTCGAGGGCCGGATTCGACACGGACTCGCAGAAGAGGGCACGGGTCTTGTCGTCGATGGCCCGGGCGAAGGCCGCGGGATCCTGCGAGTCAACGAACTTCACGGTGATGCCGAGGGCGGGCAGGATGTCGTTGAACTGGGTGTAGGTCCCGCCGTAGAGATTGCGGGCGGAGACGATGTTGTCCCCCGCCGAGGCGAGGTTGATGATCGAATAGAAAACCGCCGAGGTCCCCGAGGCGAGGGCGAGACCACCCATCTCCGGGGCTCCCTCGAGGAGGGCGACGCGCCGCTCGAGCACGTCCGTGGTCGGATTCATCAGGCGCGTGTAAATGTTGCCCAGTTCCTTCAGCGCAAAGAGATTCGCGGCGTGCTCGGTCGAGGTGAAGGTGAAGGAACTGGTGCGGTAGACGGGAACGGCCCGGGAATGGGTGACGGGATCGGGGGTATGGCCGCCGTGGAGACAGAGGGTTTCGGTTTTCATGGGAATTTCCGGCAGGGTGGCAAAGTGCGGGGGGCGATGCAAGCGAAAGCCGCTCCCGGACTCGTGCCGGGTCGATTCGAACGGCGGGAATCGCGCCCGAAACGGGCCGGAATTTCCCCTTTCCACCGTCTCTCCCCTCTCCTATCGTCCGGGGAAATTCCACTCCCAGACGATCCGCCATGCCCGACTCTCCCGCCCCCGCCGACCGCCTCCAGGAAGATGACGTCGCCGCGATCGATCATCTTCGCACCGCCTACGCCGACCTCCGCGCGGAACTCGCCAAGGTCATCGTCGGCCAGGACGCGGTGATCGAGCAACTCGCGATTTGCCTTTTCGCCCGCGGACACGCCCTCCTCATGGGGGTCCCCGGACTGGCCAAGACCCTCCTCGTCTCGCGTCTCGCCGAGACGATGTCGCTGAGTTTCAGCCGGATCCAGTTCACGCCCGACCTCATGCCGATGGACATCACCGGCACCGAGATCCTCCAGGACGACGGATCGGGCCGGCGGGAATTTGAATTCGCCCGAGGCCCGGTCTTCGCGAACATCGTTCTCGCCGACGAAATCAACCGCGCCCCCTCGAAAACGCAGGCGGCGATGCTCGAGGCGATGCAGGAACACCGCGTCACCGTGGCGGGCCACAGTTTCGAACTGCAGCCGCCCTTTTTCGTCCTTGCGACCCAGAATCCGATCGAGCAGGAGGGCACCTATCCCCTCCCTGAGGCCCAGCTCGACCGTTTCATGTTCATGATCGGAGTCGACTACCCGTCCCGCGAGGAGGAACTCGCCATCGCCCGCACCACCACCGGCGAAACGCCGCCCCGCCTCAAGGCGCTCCTCGACGCCGAACAGGTCATCCGCTTCCAGAAACTCGTGCGCCGCGTCCCGGTGCCGGACCACATCTACCAGCTCGCCGTCGATCTCGTGCGGCGCACCCGCCCCGACGAGGGCGAGGCGCCGGAGTGGCTCAAGCCGCTCATCGGCTGGGGAGCCGGCCCGCGCGCCGTTCAGAACCTCATCCTCGGAGCCCGCGCCCGCGCCGCCCTCCACGGCAGCTACATGGTGCGGCAGGAGGATCTCGTCGCCGTCGCCTCCCCCGTCCTGCGCCACCGCCTCATCAAGACCTTCACCGCCGAATCGGAAGGCATCACCGCCCGGTCGGTGATCGCGAGACTGCTGGAGGAACTGACGAAGGAAGGGTGAGCGGGGAGATCAGAGGTCGGAGATCAGAAGTCAGACCCTCGCATACCAGATCCCAAGCGGCGGGACGCCGCTTCCACTCTAGCCAAGACCTTTTACCTTTCACTTTTTTACCTTTTACGCGGCCGCAGGCCGCAACCCCATGCCCGCCCCTTCCCAACGCGACTTTCTCGATCCGGCGGTGCTTGGAAAGCTCCTCCCGCTGGAGCTGAATGCGCGTCATCCCATGATCGGGAGCGTCGCGGGCCGTCACCGCAGTCCGATCCGCGGTTCGGCGATCGAGTTCGCCCAGTATCGCAAATACGTCCCGGGCGACGACACGCGTCGCCTCGACTGGCGCACCTGGGGCCGCACCGATCGCTATTACATCAAGGAATTCGAGGCCGACACGAATCTCCGGCTCTGTCTCATCGTCGACACGAGCGGATCAATGGGCTACGGCGAACCCGGCACGACCCGGCTCGACTATGCCCGGCGTCTCTCCGGCACCCTCGCCTATCTCGCCGCCCAGCAGGGCGACGCCACCGGGCTCTACAGCGGGTCGGTGGGATTTGAAAAGGAAACCCCGCCCCGGCGCGGCCCTCGCCACCTCGGCGTCATCCTCGACCAGATCGCCGGACTCCAGGCCGGCGGCGAGACGGGTCTGATCAAGGCGATCCACGAGGCCGCGGAAAAGATCCGCCAGCGCGCCCTCGTCGTCATCGTCTCCGACCTGCTCTTCCCGCCCGAGCCGCTCCGCGAGGCCTTCCAGCACCTCCGTTTCCGGAAACACGACGTCTCCGTCTTCCACCTCCTCGACCGTCAGGAGATCGACTTCAAGTTCGACCGCCCCACCCGCTTCCTCGATCTCGAGGGCGGCCCGTCCCTCCTCGCCGATCCCACCCTGATCCAGCGCCGCTACCGCGAGGCGGTGCAGCGTTACCTCGGCACGATCGACGGCATCGTGAACCGGTCGCACGTCGATTACCACCGCGTCTTCCTCGACGAGCCCTACGACCAGGTTCTCGCCCGCTTCCTCCTCGGGCGGAATCCGAAGACCTCCCGCACCGCGCGATGAGTTTCCTCCAGCCCATCCTCCTCGTCGGGCTGCCGCTCGCCCTGCTGCCGGTGATCATCCACCTCATCAACCAGCACCGCCACCGCACCGTGCGCTGGGCGGCGATGATGTTCCTCCTCGACGCGAAGAAGATGACGAAGGGCCTCGCCCGCCTGCGCCAGATCCTCATCCTCGCGATGCGGGTCCTCGCCGTCGCCACCCTCGTCTTCGCGGCGAGCCGTCCCCTCGCGGGCGGCTGGATCGGCCTTTCCGGCGGTCGCGCCGACACCCTCGTGATCCTCCTCGACCGCTCCACGAGCATGGAGCAGCGGAATCTCGAGACCGGCGAATCGAAGCGGTCCACCGCCCTCGACCGCATCGCCGAACTCATCGAAACCACGGGACATGCCAGCGAGATCGTGCTGATCGACAGCGCCACCCTCTCGCCCGTCACCCTGACCGACGCCCAAGCCCTGCGCGACCTCCCCGAGACCGCACCCACCGCGACGAACGCCGACATTCCCGCGATGCTGCGCAAGGCCGCCGACTACCTCGCGACGAACGAGAGCGGCCGCACCGACATCTGGCTCGCCTCCGACCTGCGGCAGTCCGACTGGAAGGCAGGATCAGGTGAATGGGAATCCCTCCGCGCCGACCTCGCGGCCCGGGACACGGTGCGCCTCTTCCTCCTCGCCTTTCCCGCCACCGACCGCGAGAACACGTCCCTCGCGATCCGCTCGGTCAAGCGCCAGCGATCGCCCGACGGACTCCGCCTCGTCATGGACCTCGTCCTGCGCCGTCACGGACCGTCCGCGGACATCGGCGAAGCGATCGTGCCCGTCGAGATCAACCTCAATGGGACGCGCACGGTGGAGAACTTCACCGTTTCCGGACCGGAACTCGTCCTCCTCGGACACACCCTACCGCTCGGGTCCGGCAACGAGCGCGGCTGGGGACGTCTCGATCTTCCCGCGGACGACAATGCGGCGGACAACACCGCCTTTTTTGTCTTCGATGAACCCGCCCCCCGCAAGACCGTGATCCTCAGCGACGACGCGCAGACCGCCGGAGCGATCCGCGCCGCCGCCTCCGCCGCGACCGAGCCGGGCACGACCTACGAGGCGCAGGTCCTCGGCACCGCCGCGGCCGCCCAGATCCCGTGGGCCGAGACCGCCCTGCTCTTCTGGCACGCGCCCCTCCCGGCCGAGGGCACGCCCGAGGCGACCCTCCTGCAACAGCATGTCGCGGCCGGCCGCAGCCTCGTCCTTCTCCCCCCGCCCGACGACGGCGGGGCCGGACTCTTCGGCGTGAAATGGGGCGAATGGGTCGATGGCGGCGACCAGCCCATGCCGGTCGACTGGTGGCGCACCGAGGCCGGATTGCTCGCCAACACCCGCAACGGCGCTCCCCTCCCCGTCTCCGAACTCGGGATCTTCCGCACCCGCCGCTTCGAGGGCGAGGTCCTGCCGCTCCTCCGCCTGAAGGACGACCTCACCGTCATCGCCCGCATCCTCGACGAGCAAGGAGAATCCGACGATGACTCCCCCGCGGGATCGGTCCATGTCTGGGGCACCCTGCCCCGATCCGATCACTCCGCGCTCGCCAGCGAAGGCGTCGTCTTTTTCGTAATGCTCCACCGCGCCCTCGACGCCGGGGCCGGTTCCGTGTCGCGGGCGCGCATGGCCTCGACCGGTTTGGCCGCCTTGTCAGGATTCGAAGGCGCCCGTCCGCTCGACCGCACCGCCGCCGATGGAGCGGAGGCCGCGCCCGGCCTGCTCCCGTCCGCGTTCGAATCCGGCGAGGACGAGGCCACCCGGCACCTCCTCGCCCTGAACCGCCCGGAGGCCGAGGACGACACCCGCATCCTCGCTCCCGACGCCCTCGAAACGCTCCTCGCGGGAGTCGATTACCGGCGCATCGATGACGAGGTCGGCAGCGGCAGTTCGCTGGCCGCGGAGATCTGGCGCGCCTTCCTCGTCGCCATGGCCCTCGCCCTCCTCGCCGAGGCGATCCTCTGCCTTCCTCCCAAACCCGAAGAGGAGAAGGCCCCCCACCCTCTCAAGTCCGGGACCTGACCCTCCTTCGCCAAGGCTTCAGAGCGCGCATTCCCATCTCCCGACCTTTTTACCTTTTACTTTTTACCCGGCCGCAGGCCGTTCCTCCCGTGACCCTTTCCAACAGCGAACTGACCTTTGCGTGGACCCCGATGACGGTGGTCTTCGGGGTCGTCGTGTTCCTCGTCACGTCCGTCTTTTCCTTTCTCATCTGGAAACGGAGCCACTTCTCCGCCGCGACCGGGATTCTCGAACTGCTCCGTCTCCTCGCGGTCGCCGCGGTCGCCCTGACCCTCAACCAGCCCGAATGGCGCGAGACCTACGAGCCCGATGAGAAGCCGGTCATCGCCGTCCTCCGCGACGCCTCCGGCAGCATGAAGACCGAGGACGTCGTCGCGCCCGACGCACCGGCCGGCCCGCTCCGCTCCCGCGAAAGTCTCGCGACCGAACTCGTCGAGCCCGCCCTCTGGGCGCCCTTGTCCGAGCCTTTCGACATCATCCACGAATCGTTTTCCACCCCGTCCGGCGATGCGAACGAAGGCACCGACCTCTCCGCCGCGCTCTCCGGGGTGCTCGAGCGCCATCCAAATCTCCGCGGTATCGTCCTCATCTCGGACGGCGACTGGAACACCGGCGAACCGCCCTCGCGCAGCGCGACGCGCTTCCGCATGGAGGAAATCCCCGTCTTCACCGTGCCGACCGGCAGCGAGACGCGCCTTCCAGACCTCTCCGTGACCGGCTTCGATCCGCCGACCTTCGGTCTCGTCGGCAAGCCGGTCCGCCTGCCCTTCACCCTCACGAGCACCCTCCCTCGCAACCATTCCGCCACCCTCGAGATCCGCACCGCGCAAGGCGAAAGCCTCACCGGCGAGGTCACCCTGCCCGCGATGGGACGCGTCCAGGACACGCTCCTCTGGACCCCGCAGGCCGAGGGCGATTACGAACTGACCCTGACCCTGCCGCCCGCCGAGGAGGAACAAGATACGAAGAACAACTCCCTCACCGCCCCCATCGCGATCCGGCAGGAGCGGCTCAAGGTCCTCCTCATCGAATCGTATCCACGCTGGGAATACCGTTATCTCCGCAACGCCCTCGAGCGCGATCCCGGCGTCGAGGTCCGATGCCTGCTCTACCATCCCGAAGGCAATGGCGTCGGCGGCGGCCCCGGTTACCTCCAGGGCTTTCCCGGTCCCGAAGGACTCTCGACCTACGATGTGATTCTTTTGGGCGACGTCGGTCTTGCCGAAGGCCAGCTCACCGCCGAACAGATCGCCGCACTGAAGCAGCAGGTCGCCGCGCAGGCCGCGGGCCTCATCCTCATGCCGGGCTTCCGCGGATTCCAGATCTCGCTGCTCGACACCGAGCTGAAGGATCTTTTCCCGGTCGAACTCGACAAGGCGCAGCCGCGTGGCTGGGGATCGGCGACCCCGGGCCAGTTCGAGCTGACCGAACTCGGCGCGCGCAGCCTCCTCACCCGGCTCGAGGACACCGAGAACGCGAACGCGAACATCTGGGCCTCCCTCCCGGGCTTCCAATGGCATGCCGGCGTCGTCCGCGCCAAGCCTGGCTCGGAAGTGCTCGCGACCCACAGCTCGGAGACCAACCGGCACGGCCGCATTCCTCTCATTGTCACCAAAACCTACGGCACCGGGAAAATCCTCTTCATGGGCACGGACGGCGCGTGGCGCTGGCGCAAGGGGGTCGAGGACAAATACCACTACCGCTTCTGGGGCCAGGTCGCGCGCTGGATGGCCTATCAGCGAAACATGGCGAGCGACGAACTCATGCGTCTCTTCTACTCGCCCGATCGTCCCCGCACCGGCGACACGCTGACCTTGAATGCGAACGTCATGAGCGTCGGTGGAGAACCGCTCCAGTCGGCCAATGTCGTGGTGCAGGTCAACGCCCCTTCGGGCAAGATCGAAACGGTGCGCCTGCAACCCGGCGGCGAGGAGCAGTGGGGGCTCTTCACCGGCACCTTCGCCCCGGCCGAGCCCGGCGAGCACCGCCTCGTCATGACCTGCGCCGAGAACGGCGGAACCCTCGAGACCAAGGTCACCGTGCAGGGCACCGCCCGCGAACGCATCGGCGAACCGGCCCGGCATGACGTGCTCGAGGAGCTCGCCCGCATCACCCGCGGCGAGCTGATCGCCTCGCCCGATCCGGCCGTGCTCCGCGAACGCCTCGCCGCCCTCCCCGAGCCCGAACCGATCGAGCGCCGCCTTCGCCTCTGGGCGCACCCCGTCTGGATCGGGGCGATCGTGCTGATCCTCACCCTCTTCTGGGTGGGGCGTAAAATGGCCGGCGCGGTGTGAATGTCAGGGGGCTTCGGATACGCCGGCGGGGATGCGCACCCACCCCAGGGCGGTAGGGCGGATTGTCCCCAATCCGCCGCGCTTCGGCCAGACCGCGTCCATTCACGCCTCGCGGCGCGTTGAGGACAACGCGCCCTACCTCTCACCTGGCTCCGGCCGCCTGTCTCATCCATCCCGCGCCGTAGGCGGACGGATCGGGCGACTGGGGAAGGTCGGGAGCGCCCTCCGGACCGCCGGAAAAACCAGGCACCGGGTTCATTCCCTCGATCGTTCCCCGCACCGTGTTTTTCACCCACTCGACCTCCGACGGGGCCTTGCCCACCCGGACGGCGTGCTGACCGGGACCGGCGAGGATGATGTTTCCGGCGAACCGCACCCCGGCCGGAGCGAGGGTCGCCTCGTCCTCGTCGTTGTATCCGATCACAAGCGAATCCTTGCAATCAACGACCGTGTTGCCCTCGATGACCGCGTCCTTCACCTGGAAGTAGCCGTTTTCCGGACTTCCGGGGATGCCGTTGACGAGGCAGATCGCGCTGCGGAAATCGTCGCCGCGCAATCCGAAAAGCACGTTCCCGACGACGCGGTGGCGCTCCCCGATGAGGCGGATGCCACCGGTCTGTTCGCGATTCAATCCAGCGAAGCGGTTGCCCTCGACGACGCAGTCGTTTCCGTGTCGCAATGTCAGGGTCCCCTGGGTCTCGACGAACCAGTTCCCCCGGTAGGCGTTGCCGCAGGATTTGTTGGAAATGCATTCGGTCTCGCCGTCGCAGCGGTGGAAGTAGTTCCCCTCCACGAGGCACTCCGCCTTCCTCATCGAGGTCTTGCTGTCGCCGACCCGGATCGTCTCGCCGCCGTTCTTTCCGAGGCGCGGACGCTCCGCGAAGAAGTTCGCGTCGATGCGGTGACGCCCCGGGTCCTGTTCGCCGAGCCACACCACGAGGGTCGCCCCCTGGTTCTTCTTGCCCTGGATCGTGCAATGGTCGATGCGGTTCCCTTCCCCGTAGATCCCGATCCAGCGGTTCTCCTTCTCCTTCGCGGTGAATTTCGCGTCCTCGAGAAAGGCGCAGTCGGTCACCCGGCAGAAACTCGCCCTCCGCTTCGAGTCGATGCGGAACTCGAGCCAGTCGGCGTTCGCTCCGGACAGGTTCACCAGGAAAAGCCCGCTCACGACGAGATGCGATCCCCCGAGGCGGACGCGAGAGGCCCCGGTGAAGATCGTTTCCCCCGGCTTCTCCGCCCGGATCGTGACGGGCTGCTCCGCGGTGCCCTCCCCGTCGAGGCGGAGGTCGGCGTCCTTCCACTCGCCCGCCGCAAGGACGACGACGTCGCCCGGCTTGGCGGCTAGAACCGCCTTCCGCGCCGACTCCGGATCGGAGACGGAGACCTCGGTGCCGAAGGAGGGGATTGCGACGAGAATCACCGAGAGAAAAACGATCGACCTTGCGAGAGGGGGCATGGCCACCAGGTATCGGGCGGGGCGGGTGGTTTGGCAAGACCTGATCCGGGTCCATTGATCGGCTCCGCCGCGCCCCTTCGCAGCTCGTCCATCGATCCACGTTCCCGGCACGGACGGCACGACCATCGACGGACCCGGCTGCCCCCCCGTTCCGACCCTCACATCGACTTCACCACGAACAGGGTCGTGTCATCCCCGCCCGCTTCCCCAACGGCCCAGTCGAGGATGCGACGGGCGACGCTTTCCGCGGACGATCCCTCGCGCGCGCCATCGGCGAAACATTCGGCGAGGTTTTTGTTCCAAAGGCCATCGATGACGCCGTCGGAGCAGATCAGGAACCAATCGCCCGGCTCGATCGTCGCGGAAGCGACCTGGGGCCTGACAATTTGACAGCCGCCGCCGATGGCCTGCTGGAGCACGTTCTTGCGCGGATGCATGCGGGCCTCCCGCTCGTTGAACTTTCCGGCGCGGAACTGCGCCCCCACGTAGGTGTGGTCGAAGGTGAGCTGTTTCAGCTCGCCCTGGCGGAACTGGTAGAAACGGCTGTCGCCGACATGGGCGAACGTGACGCGGGTGCGGTAGAAGAGCCCGCATACGACGGTCGCCCCCATGCCGGTGAGTTTCGGATCGCGGTTGCCGACACGGGTGACATAGTCGTGGAGCGATTCGACGGCGGCCTCGAGGAGCCCCTCCGGATCGGCGGCGCCGTGGAAGTCGCCCATCATCGCTGGCAGGAACCGGCGCAACTCCCGGACCACGAGCGAACTCGCGACCTCGCCGGCGGCGGGTCCGCCCATGCCGTCGCTGACGGTGAAGATGAGTCCGCTCCCGTCGATCGATTGAGACCCGCAGAGATCGGCGCTTTCGGCCCATCCCATCGCCGAAGAGAAGACGGCGAGAGCGTCCTGGTTGCCGGGCCGCCGCACACCGTCGCGGGTGAGTCCGCACCATTCGAGGCTGCGATGGGCCTCGTCGGCGTCGCCTCGGTGCTGGGGATCCTCGAGGATCTGGGCGAGTTCGAAGTCGATCACGCAGAACTGCCCCATCCGGGAGTGATAGGTAATGTTCCGCGGAAAGGGATCGTCGTGGACGATGCCGTAGTCGGTCTCGAGCGACTTGAAGAGGTCGACGGCGCGCTCCGCGCTGATGCTGCTCTCCGCGGGAGCGCCGCAATTCGTCGTGACGATGGTGAGGGTTTCGGGATCGCTGTCGAGGAGCCGGGGGACGAACTCGCACCCGCGGGCCTCGAGAGCCTTCAAAACCCGCACCTCGTTGGCGAAGCGTTCCTCCTTGTCCGTCCCACGGAAGGTTTTGTGAACACGTCCGTCGTAGCCGACTTTGACGATGGAACGGATGCCGTCTTTGGCGATTTTCATGCGGGAAAGGTGAAACGGGTGGAGGTGCCAACGTAGAGGTTTCCCCTCCTCGCATCAACCTCCCACTTGGGCCCCCTCTCCGTGTCCTCGCGATCCACCGCCGGGGCCCCCGCGCTTCCGCAGCCCCGGCCATCCATCGGCTCAAAGCCGCTCGTCCCCGATGATCTCGCCGTCCTGGAGGTGGATCCTTCGATCGACGCGGTCGAGAAGTCTGGAATCGTGGGTGGAAAAAAGAAAGGCGGCTCCGCGTTCCCGGTTGATGCGGCGCATCAGATCGATGATGAGGTTCGCGTTGTGGGTGTCGAGATTTGCGGTGGGCTCGTCCGCGATGACGAGGGCCGGATCGGTCACGAGGGCCCGAGCGATCGCGACCCGCTGCTGCTGGCCCCCGCTCATTTTCTGGGGCCGGTGGTGCATGCGCTCGGCGAGTTCGACCTCGGCGAGGAGTTTCTCCGCGAGCCCCCTCGCCTCGGATTTTCCCATCCCGTGGATCTGGAGCGGGAGCATGACATTCTCAAGTGCGGTGAGAACGGGAATGAGATTGAAGTTCTGGAAGACGAAGCCGATCGAGGCATTGCGGAGTTCGCTGCGACGGGCGTCGGAAAGACTCGCGGCGGGATTGCCCGAAATGATCACTTCCCCGGAGGTGGGGGTGTCGAGCAGCCCGATCAGATTGCAGAGGGTCGACTTGCCGGAGCCGGACGGTCCCCACACCGCGACGAACTCCCGCGATTCGATGTCGAGGTCGATTTCACGCAGAGCCGACACTTCCGTGTCGCCGAAACGATAGGTCTTTTTAAGATTCCGGGTCTCCGCAACTTTCATGGGGGCCGACGGGCAATAACGCTTGCAGTCTAGACGCCCCGGCTCATTTTGCACGGGTTTTCCATGATCGAGAAAAGCTTGCTGGCATTCTGGGGAGTGTGGGTCTTCCTGCTTCTCGTCGCGGCCTTCCGTGTTTTCGGGTTTTCGATCGCCCGCCGGCACCAGGATCGTCGCCTCCGCCGCGGTTCCACCGTGGGGAAGCGGGTCGCCCTCATCGTCCCGGTGAAAGGTTTCGACCTGCAGGCCACGCCTCGGTTTTTCGATGCGATTTTCGGCCAGACCCACCGCGACTACCGGGTCATCGTCTGTTTTGAAAGCTGGGAGGATCCCGTGGCCCTCTGGCTCTGCGAGCATCTCGAGCTCTCCGCGCAGCGGCCCATATGGATCCACCCCGATCCCGCGAGCGGAATCCGGAGCGTCACTCTCGCCTGCGGGGGGCTTGCCGAGAACGAGGGGCAGAAGGTCCACAACCAGCGCGCCGCCTTCGCGGAGCTCGGACCCGACGACGCCATCATCGCCTTTGCCGATGCGGACATCCTCTGCGGACCCGACTGGCTCGAGCGGCTCGTCGCCCCGATCAACCGCGGAAAATACGAGCTTTCCACCACCTACCGCTGGCTTGTGCCGAAGCGCCCCACCCTGCCGAACCAGCTCGCCTCGGTCATCAATGCCTCGATCACGACCCAGGGAGGGGCGCGTTGGTCGACGGTGCTCTGGGGAGGATCGATGGCGGTGACCCGAGGAGTCTTTGACGAGCTCGACGTGCCGAATCTCCTCGCGGGTTCCCTCAACGACGACCTGCGCCTTTCGAAGGCGGCCCGCGCCACGGGACGGAAAATCGCCTTTGTGCGCTCCCTCATCCTCCCGACGCCGATCGACTTCACCTGGGGAGGATTCTTCGAGTTCGTGCGACGCCAATACACCCAGGTGAAGTTCTTCAGTCCGATCCTCTACTTCGGAGTGAATCTTGTCCTCGCTCTCTACATGCTCGGGCTCGTCTCCATCGTCGGATCGATCGTCTACGGCTATTTTTTCGCCTGGATTCCCGTCGCTGCGGCCTATGTGATCGACCAATTCCGCGCCCTCGCCCGCCAACAGGTTTATCTCTCGCTCTTTCCCGACACCCCCACCCGGCAGAGGCTCTTCGCAACGAGTTGGCTCGAGCACATGCTGACCCCGCTGTGGATGTCCCTCCACTGGATCCTTCTCGCGAGCACTTGGACGCAGAACCGCGTCTCGTGGGGAGGGATCCGTTACCGGATCCTCTCGAAGTCGAAGACCCGCGTCCTCCATCGCGCGGTGCCGACCTCGGCCCTGCCCGGCGGAGCTCCGGGCCTCGCCATGATCGGTGCGCTTCACGATCTTCGCCGCGGTTCGATGACCCAGCCGATCCGCCCAATGCGGATTCCGGCCGAACCCGTCGCGACCTTTACCGCGGCTGGCGAGGAACCCCGGACCACCGCCACGGAGACAAGCCCCGCGGCAGCGCCCGCCGTCGCCGTCGCGGTGGCAACGCCCCCCCTGGTGTTCGCCGCCGTCCCCGACGCTCCCTCCGCGATCGTTCCGCTCGCCGAGTCCATCCGTCAACTCCGTGCCTCGCGCATTCCGCGTCCCCGGGCGAGGGACCGCGGCTCACGATCGGCGGTTGAAGCGGTCCTCCGGAAAACCCGCCTCATCGCCTCTCCCCGTTCCATGATCGGTCGGACCGAGCCTCCCGCACGGAGCCTTCCCGCCGAAAGGCCGATGCCCCCGTTCCTTCGGATCCCCGCACCGCTCCCGCTCTCCGCTCCGGAACGGCGTCTTTCCAAGGCACGCTGCGAACGGCTCCCGATCCTCGCCGAAGTGACGTCGTCCTCAAGGCCCGGCTCGCATGGTCCCCGAAGCGCCCCTTCGGCCCGACTCGCGTCCAAGACCCGGTTATCCCCCAACGCCTTTCCCGGCTGTATTTCCGGTTATTCGCCGTTGCCGAACGGATCCGCGTCTTCCTCTCCGTCCGCGTCGCTCCGGCGACCGTTTCCCGCATCCTCTCCCGCCGCCCGACGGGTCGGCCCCGGATCTCCCTTCCGTTTTGCCCATGCCGATCCGCGCTCCGCGGCGCGCTCCTCGCGCACCGTCCCCGCAGCGCGGCCCTTCGGCAGGCTTCCCGCCCGCCCGGTGTCGCGCGGAGCTTCTGTCAGGCCGTGAGCCTCCTTCCCGCTTTCTCAACCCCCGCCCCCGTGTCATGCCAGAGATACCCGACGACGATTTCGTTTACATCGATCGCTGCGCCCTCATCGTCCGCCCCACCTGGAAATTCGCCGAGTGGGTCAACTCACTCGACGGGGGCAACCTCGAGGAGACCGACGTCATGATCCAGACCGTCTACCTCGTCGAGTTCGAGGAATCGCTCGATGCCGTCACCACCGCCGACCTGCTTGATCGCTACCTGCTCGACATCGCCGCCAACGAGTTCGGCGCCTGGTGGACAGACGAGACCGACTGGCCGCCGCTGCGCAACATCAACGATTTCTTCCAATACTTCGAATGCCACCCCTCCGAGACCGTGATCGACCTGGCGGCCGGTCCCGAAGACGATTTCGACGACTCCGATGAGGATTGAACGCCGCGAAGGTGTCCGCAGGGTGGCCCCGAGCGACCACTCGGCTCACCCCCGAGGGCTTTTCCAGTTGCCTCCCGCGCGGGTTTTGCTCATGGTTCGCCACGTATGAAAACTATTTTGCCCCTCTCGCTGTTCGTTTTCTCCTCCCTCGTTGCTCCCCTGCTGATTTCCTCCTGCGCTTCCAAGTCCGGCTCTCCGGGCGACGGCAGCTACGTGGCGCCGCCGACCTTGTCTCCGGCGGATGCGACGGACCAGATGCGGAGCAAGTATCGCGAGTGGGTCCGCTGAGGCGATTCCGATCTCCGGATCAGCCGGTCGTCCCGCGGGCCTCGGCCTCGCGCCAGGCGACCTCAAGCTGGGTGCGGAATTCGCGGTAGCTCCATGCGGACTTGGAGAGCCCCCAGGCGCGGTCGGGCGGCCGCTCCGGATTGATTTCGGCGACGAGGAAGTCCTCCACGTGCCGGCGGCTCTGGACAAGGATTTCGCCGCCCGGGTCCATGACGTAGCTGTCGCCGTAACCGACGAGATCGGAACGGGTGAGTCCGCTTTTTCCCGAATCGAGGATGACATTGTTTCCTCGGACGAAATAGACGCTGTTTTCAATGGCGCGTGCGGTGTGGTCGGCGCGGACCTTCGTGAAATGGGAGAGCACACCGCCCGGTTGGATCGCGTTGAAATGCGGGGCGAAGATGACGCGGGCGCCTTTCAATGCGAGGATACGGGCGGGTTCGATGTAGCCGCCATCGGAACAAATGAGGACGCCGAACCGGAGCCCCCGGTGCTCCCACACCGGAAAGTCGCGCCCCTGGCGATGGAATATCTGGTAGGCGGAGCACTTCGAATAGGTCCCCTCGAGATGCCCGCGATGGGCGACGAGGACGGTGTTGTAGAGATCCCCGCCGCGGAGTTCGTTGAATCCAACGATGGCGAGGGCCTCGTGCCGGCTGGTGACATCGAGGACGCGCATGGCCTCCTCGGAATCGAGGGCGAAGGCGCCACGCCGCGCCTCGGCCCCGGTGTCGGGGTATCCGGTGAGAAAACACTCGGGAAAGCTCACGATGTCGGCCCCGGCGGCATCGGCCCGGGCAAGGCCTTCCTCGAAACGCCGCAGGTTCCGCGCGAAATCGGCATTCCACGACTCGAACTGGCAGTGCGCGATCTTCATCGGAACAGTCTGGGGAATCGGCGGGGAGGATGGCAAGAAGGAACTCGACTCCGGGGATGGCGCGAATCCTACCCGGGGGAGGCTTGCCGGCGGAGCGGGGCGCCATCTGCCCGCCCGGTTGGGTCAGAAGTTCGCGACCCGCCAGACCCTCACCCTTCACCTCGCCGACGAGGCGGCGAAAGGGGAAATGGCCGACATCCGGCAATGAAATGGAAATTCAGCCACGAAACCGAGCCATGGAAATCGCCAAGGTTCAGGCGAGGGCGGCGACGCGCCCGTCGAACCATTTCCGGAGCGTTTCGGGTCGATCGAGATAAACCACCGCCCCTCGTTCGAAGGCGTCCTTTTCGAGTTCGCCACGGCGCTGTTCGCACAATCGGATCAGAGCGAGGGCCGATTTCGCGGAGATTCCGAGATCCTCGTGTTGGGCGAGGGTCTCCTCGAGCACGGCGAGGTCATGATGCGCCCCGAGCCAGGAGGCGAGTTCCTCGGCAAGCGCGGCCCGGTTGGCGAACTCGCCGGAATCGAGAAAGCCCAGCAACTGGTAGTGGAAGGAAAGATATTTGGCCCGCTTCCGCCACTCGTGGCATTCGTGGGGATCGCGGGTGGCCCGTGAGATCTCGAAATGGCGCAGTCCGAGCCGGTAATTCGAGACGATGCCGCTGAAAGCGATCCCGTAGTTGACCTGGCTCCAATCCCAAGCCTCGACGAGCTTGGCGGCCTCGGCGAAATCACGGGCCGCGGCCTTGGCTTCGGCGGGAAAATCCCGGTCGCCGAGAATCCGGTCGTGACGACACCGGAGTGCCTCCATGACGACCGGTAACGAGGACCCGACGCGTTTCCGGCCGAACCGGGCGAGGAGCGTTTCGCAGGTCTCCTGGCGGACGAGGGCGTCGCGCGCCGGGGAAAAACGGCGGGCGGCGTCCCGCACGAGCCGGTTCGCCTTCGCGAGATCCTCCGAATCCAGGACCGGGCGGGCGAGGAGGAGAAGACCGCGGAGGCGCTTGTTGTGCCTGCGGGTCTCGTGGATGACCCGGTCGGGATCGTCCTCGAAGTCGGACAGACGCGCGAGAGCCCCGTCCGCTTCCGCGAGAAAAATCCGACGGCACTCGCTCCCGATGGGCTCGATCCCGCTGAAAGCAAAATCCATGGGCGGGAATGTTCCGCGGGGCCGGCCCTTTTGTCGAGCGAGGAACCGTTTCAGACCGGTCACGCGCCCGCCAATTCCGTATCGAGTCTGGCGAAGCCCGGGATCCAGCCGGACGCTTCCTGGCAAAACGAGTCCAAAAACTCCGGGAATTGGTTCGAAATGATCAATTTTGTCGTGACGTTTTCGCGTCCACCCGCTAAAAATAAGGGTTCAATCGATCCCCCCACCATGAGCGTCCGATCCCTCCTTTCGATCCTCGGAATCCTGGCCCTTTCCAGCCTCACCCCATCCTCCCAGGCGCGCACCTGGACGAGTGTGGATGGCAAGCCTCTTCAGGCCATCTTTCTCGGCATCGAGGGCGAAAATTACAAGTTCAAGCTCCCCGCGGGGAACCAGATTCTCGTCCCGAAGGACAAATTCATCAAGGCCGACCAGGAGGCCGCCGAGCGACTTGCGAAAATCGGCGACGACTCCTACACGAAGGCCTCGTCCCGCCAGCTCGATATTCTCATCGCGACCACGCTGAAGAAGAATGGCTTCAATTCCTTCAACGCGCCGCTTCCGGACGACCTCTTTGTCCGCCGGGTCTACCTCGACATCGCCGGCCGCATCCCGACCCGCGAGGAGTTCCTCGCCTTCGCCGAAAACGCGCGCCCCGACAAGCGGGAGGCCCTCATCGACGAGTTGCTCCTCTCGCCCGGATTTTCCTCGCATCTTTTCAACTACTTCGCGGACATGTTCCGCCTCCACGCGACGGACTTCCAGAACGGCGTCCGCATGGATCCCTACGTCCACTGGTGGCGCGAACAGCTCAAGTCGAACCGCCCCTATCATGAGATCGTGCGTGACCTGATCCTTGCGAAAGGGAACGTGGGGCAGAATCCGGCGGCCGGCTTCCTCCTGCGGGACACCGGGATGGAGTTCGACGCCTTCGCGAACTTCGGACAGGTCATGGTCGGAATCGACATCTCCTGCGCCCAATGCCACGACCACCCCTTCGATGAATGGACCCAGGGGGATTTCTACGAGATGGCCGCCTTCTTCGGGAACACCCAGCGCTCCCTCGGATACCGTCCCGCCGACTCGATGATGGGAGGCGGCAAGATCGAGATGCCCAACGCCCCAGCAGGCTGGAAGGCGAATTTCGAGTCATGGGCGGAGACGAACAAGGGAATCGTGCCCAAGGACCAGAACAGCAATCAATTCCGTTTTTTTGTCGCCGCGCTCGGCTGGAACCTGGCCGACAACGAGGCGCTCCAGACCGTCCTGCCCCACGACTTCATCGGTCAGGGCGGCAAACCGGGCGAGGTGGCGGAACCCCGCACGCTCATCGGCGCGGCCGCGAAGGTCGGTGGCAAAACGCGCCGCGAGGCGCTCGCCGATTGGCTCACCGCCCCGGAGAATCCTCGCTTTGCGCTCGTCATCGCGAACCGGATGTGGGGCCGTGCCTTCGGACGGGGAATTCTCGAACCCTTCAACGATTTCAGCGATGACGAGATCAAGCGCGCCTCGCAGCCGGAGGTGCTCGCCTACCTCACGAAGGAGATGCGGCGCGTGAACTACGATCTGCGCGAATTCATGCGCATCCTCTACAACACGCGCGCCTACCAATCGGTCGCCACCGCCGAGGAGCCGGATCTGACGAAGACCTATTATTTCCAGGGTCCGGTGCTCCGCCGCATGCGCGCGGAACAGGCCTGGGATTCCATGATGGTCCTCGCCCACGGAGCGTCGATCGACACCAAGAAGGGAGGCGACGGCTCGTTCTACAAGAAGATCCTGGACATCGACTTCAACTCGGCCTCGAACGAGGATGTCTGGCGCCACTACGAGATGTGGCAGAGCCTCCGCGGAGGAGCCTCCGCCATGGCGATGGTCTCGGAGGGCGACGATTACAGCCCGACGATGGTCAACGACACGGAACTCCGCGCTTCCGAGCTTCCGCAGCCCGCTCCCGGCGCTTCGATGCTGGACACCTTCGGACAGTCCGACCGCCGCATCACCGACGACCACAACTTCGACGGTTCGGTTCCCCAGGTCCTCGCCCTGATGAACGGTCCCGTGACCCAGCAACTCACGGGGGTCTCCTCCAAGGTGGTGGAGGATCTCGAGGAACTCGACGGGCCCGACGACAAGGTCCGCGGAGTTTTCTTCACCCTGCTGAACCGTTTCCCCACGAAGGAGGAACTCGATCTCGGCGTCGGCATGATGGAAGACTTCGGCGACGAGGGAATCAGCGATCTCGCCTGGGCGCTCATGAACAGTCCCGAGTTCCTCTACATCCAATAACCCACGGCAACGCCCGATCCCGGAAACCCATCCATTCCCCTCAAGCCATGCACCTCGACGAACTCGCCGGAAAAGATCCCTTCAGCCGCCGTTATTTCATGGAAATGACGGCAAAACTTTCCTTCGGCCTCAGCCTCAGCGTCCCCTTCCTGCCCCGCCAGTTCAAGGCGCAGGAGGGCGGGAAGGCCAAGAACCTGATCTACATCTACCTGTCGGGGGGGATGACCCACCTCGACACCTTCGACCCGAAAAAGGGCGACGTGATGGCCTCGACCGAGCTGATCGACACGAACGTCGACAACATGAAGTTCGGGATGCACCTCGCCGAACTCGCGAAGCTCGCCGACAAGATCGCGGTGATCAACTCGATGACCTCGACCAACGGGGCGCACGAGCAGGGTGAATACATCATGCGCACGGGCTACGAGAAGCGTGCCACGATCGTCCATCCCACGGTGGGACCCTGGGCCGAGACCCTCCTCGGGAAACGCGGCGAGATTCTCCCCGACAGCGTGCTGGTCGGCCAGAGCACCTCGAGCGCCGGATTCATGGATCCCTCGCTCAGTCCGCTTCCGATCGCCGACCCGTCGGGCGGGGTTCCGAATACATCCCTCATCGTAGAGGGCGAGCGTTTCGACCGCCGCATGCAGATGGCGCAAAAGCTCGGCCAGCAGTTCGCCGAGAAGTTCAAATACACGGGTCCGAAATCCTACGTGGAATATTACAACCAGGCGAACAAGCTCCTCAAGAGCGACGCCCTCGAGGCCTTCGACATTTCCGGCGAATCGAACCGGGCCGACTACGGTGAAAACCGACTCGGCCAGGGATGTCTCCTCGCCCGCAAGCTCGTCGAAAGCGGCGTCCGGGTGGTCGAGGTCGTCTCCGGCGGCTGGGACATGCACCAGGACATCGCAGGCGGGACGAGCGACCGCATTCCCGAACTCGACAAGGCCCTTTCCACCCTCATCCGCGACCTCGATTCACGCGGCCTTCTCCAGTCGACGCTCATCGCGGTCGGCACCGAATTCGGACGCACCCCCGACCTCAACATGAACTCGGGCCGCGATCACTATCCCGCCGCCTATTCCTGCGTCCTCGCCGGCGGAGGGATCAACGGGGGCACGGTCTATGGCGAAACCGATGGGATGGGCAAGAAGGTCAAGGCGAACCCCGTGAAGCCCGAGGACTTCCTCGCGACGATCGGATTCGGGCTCGGCCTCAATCTCGACGAGACGGTCTATTCGCCGACGCAGCGACCCTTCACCTTCGCGGACAAAGGGGTTCCGGTCACGGCCCTCTACGCCTGATCCGCCCGGATCGTCTCCTTTTCGCGGAACGGCGGCCTTCCTCGTGGAACGTCCTTCGTTTTCATTCGGTGTCCGACCGGATCGGCATGCATCATTTGCCGATGCAAAACCGGCCGAAGATCTCTCCGAGGATCTCCTCGACGTCGGTCTTGCCGACCACCTCGCCCACGGCATCAAGGGCGGCACGGAGTTCTTCGGCGACGAACTCGGGCGATTCCCCCGCCGCCAGCAATCCGCGAGCCGCTGCCAGCGCGGAGCCGGCGCGCCCGAGGCAAGCCTGGTGACGCGCATTGATCGAGGTGAGATCCCCCGTTTCAAGTCCCGTGCCCGCGGTGACGAGAGCGAAGAGGCGGTCGCGAAGGGCGTCGACCGAACGGTCTTCGAGGCAGGACACCGCAAGGCCGTCCCCGCTCTCCCAATCAGGGTGCCGCGGCAGGTCGGCCTTGTTGAGGATCCGGAGGAGGCGAGCCCCCGGCGGAGCAAGGACCTGCTCCACGCCCTGGGAGGAGACGCTGGCATCGACGACAAACAGGATCAGTTCCGCCCCGCCGATCTCGGCCCGGCTCCGGGCGATTCCCTCGCGCTCGATCGAGCCCTCCGCCTCGCGGATGCCGGCCGTGTCGATGAGTCGGAGGGGAATGCCGTTCAGATTCAAACCCTCCTCGATCGTGTCGCGGGTCGTTCCCGCCTCTCCGCTGACAATGGCGCGGTCGTATCCGAGAAGGCGGTTCAGCAGGCTCGATTTCCCCGCGTTCGGAGGTCCGCAGATCACGGTGCGGATTCCCTCGCGGAGGAAACGTCCCTGTTCCGCGGTGCCGAGAAGACGGGAGATGCGGCGCTGAATGGTCTCGAGCGATCCCAGCATTGCCGCGGTCGAATCGGGCGCAATGTCTTCCTCGGGAAAGTCGATGTGGGCCTCGACCTGGGCGACCAGACCGACCAGATCGAGCCGGATTCCCTCCACCTCACGCCCGAGGAGGCCACCCAGTTGCTCTCGGGCGGCCTTCAAGGCGAGATCGGTCCGGGCCGAGATGAGGTCCATGATCGCCTCCGCCTGGGTCAGGTCGAGCCGACCGTTCAAAAAGGCGCGCTCCGAGAACTCGCCCGGAGCGGCAGGAACGGCCCCCGCCGCGACGAGGCAATCGAGGATCCGGCGGGTCACGAGGACTCCCCCGTGACAGGCGATTTCCACGACGTCTTCACCGGTGAAGCTCCTGGGACCGGGGAACCATGTCAGGAGGACTTCATCGATCACGTCCCCCAGCAGATTGCGAATCCTCCCGAAGTGTTGCTGCCGCGGCACCCAGGACTCGGCGGAGCGGCCTGAAAAAATCGCGGACGCGATGGATTTCGCTCCGGAACCGCTGAGCCGGAGCAGCGCCACCGCCCCGGTTCCCGGGGAGGATGCAATCGCGGCGATGGTGGACTGAGGCATGGCAGAGGGACGAGAACGCGCAATCTCCGGTCCGGGGGCCTTCCTGCAACCGGTAAAAATGATTGCACCCGCGCGAATCCGGGCGCACCCTTTCGAGGTTTCCGGCATGTTGATCAAGGACATCCCCGAGGATGAGCGCCCCCGTGAGAAGCTTCACGACCGCGGAGCCTCCGCCCTGACCGATGCCGAAATCCTCGCCGTCTTCCTCGGCACCGGCCGGGCCGGAATGAGCGCCATCGAGCTCGGACGTGAGATGATCCGGGAGTTCGGAAACCTGCGGGAGCTGAGCCGGGCCTCTTCCGCGGAACTCCGCCGGATCGGAGGCATCGGCCCCGCCAAGGCCGCGCAACTGGCGGCGGTGTTCGAATTCGGTCGCCGCCTCGCAGGCGAAGCTTACGAGGACCGATCCGTCTCCTCTCCCGAGGACGTCTTCGCCCTCGTCGGGGCCGAAATGCAGCGACTCTCGCAGGAAGCGGTCCGGGTTCTCCTCCTCAACCACCGCAAGCGGCTCCTCCGCAACGAGGAAGTCTACCGTGGCACCGGCAACGAATCCTTCGCCCACCCTCCGGAAATTCTCCGCCGGGCCATCGCTGCCTCGGCCTCATCCCTGATCCTCGTCCACAACCACCCTTCCGGCGACCCTTCCCCGAGCCGGGCCGATCATGAGGCGACCCGCCGGCTCAAAGAGGCCTGCGCGGCCGTGGGAATCGAGCTCACGGATCACCTCATCATCGGAATCCCGTCCCGTGACGGCGCTCCCCCGTATTTCAGTTTCCGGGAATCCGGGCTCCTCTGATTTTTCTGAAAAACAGCTGATTTGAATGTCCATCCATCCCCACGCCTTGGTTTCGCCCGAAGCGCAACTCGGAAACGAAGTTTCCGTTGGACCGTTCGCCGTCATCGAAGCAGGGGCCGAGGTGGGCGATGGATGCGTGATCGAGGCCGCCGCCCAGATCCGCGCGGGAAGCCGGATCGGCGCGGGATGTTTCATCGGATCGGGAGCCCTGGTCGGCTCCGACCCTCAGTTTCGGGGATTCGACCGCCGCGTTCGCTCGGGTGTCGCTCTCGGAGCCGGAAATGTCCTCCGGGAATATGTCACGATCCATCGCAGCATCCATGAGGGCGGCGAGACCCGCCTCGGTTCCGGAAACTACCTCATGGCGGGAGCGCACGTCGGCCACGACGCGATCCTCGGCGAGGACAACACCCTGGCCAACAACGTGTTGCTCGCAGGCCACGTCCGCGTCGGAAGCCACTGCTTCCTCGGCGGAGGATCCGTTTTCCACCAGTTCATCCGCGTCGGGGATTACGTCATGACGCAGGGGAACTCGGGCTTCTCCCTCGACCTGCCCCCGTTCGTGATCGCTTCGGACATCAACCTGGTTTCGGGAATCAATTCGGTGGGATTGCGACGCGCCGGTTTTTCACGGGAAGAGCGGACCCGGATCAAGGAAGTCTTTCGCGAGCTTTATCACAGCCCCAAAACCCTCCAAACCCTCCTCGGAGAAGCCGAAGCACTGATTGGCTCACCGGCCGTGGAGGCGTTTTTCGATTTTTTACGCGAACCGTCGAAAAAGGGGCTCTGCATTCGGGCCCGACGGCGGACTCTCATGGACTAGAAGAGCCACAGAATACGGGCGAAACCCGAAATTTTCGTTGGTCTTTTGCCCGGATGCGAGTACATGAGACTCGATGAGTTGGGTCTCGTTACCCTCATCGATTAACCGCATTTGTCTCCTTTGATCCGCAAGCGTTTCAAACCGTTGAAAGGACTTCGACCGGTTCTCCGAGTCGCGTTTCTGTTTGCAGTGCTCGGCCCCCTGGCGTCGGGGGCGATCGCGCAAGGCGTTGAGAAGCCGGTCCAATCCTCTCCGGATTCGCCAGCCCCCGAAAAGTCGACCGAAAAGGCCAACGCGGAAAGCGCTCGCGGGAACGGGCCCCGCAAGGGGGGGACCTTGAATCTGGACATCCAGAGTGATTTCAGCGATTACGACCAGAATCTGGGGGTGGCAAAGGCATGGGGGGATGTGGTCGTCACCTACGGGGATGTGACGATCCGGGCCGACCAGATCGAGTTTCATCAATCGACCGGCAACATTTTCGCCCGCGACAACGTCCGCATTTCCAAAGACGGCCAGGTCGTCGACGCCGAGGAGATCATCTACAACGTCAACACCGGTGAGATGACGACGAGCCAGCTCAAAAGCGCGCTCGAGCCCGTCTACTACACGTCGGACCAGGTGGAACGCCCCGAAGAGGGCACTGACGGACCCATCGTTCTGCACGACGCCAATTTCACGACTCACGACTCGGCGACACCGAACTACCATATCAAGGTCAAAAAGCTCGAGGTGTTCCCGGACGACCGGATTGTCATGCACGGCGCCCGGCTCTACACCGGCAAAGTCCCGCTCCTCTGGTTCCCCTACTTCGTCCAACCGCTGGATGCGGAACTGGGCTACCTCTTCACTCCGGGCTGGAACACCCCCTGGGGTGGATTCCTTCTCAACCGCTATGGGTTCATGGTCGGCGAAAACCACCACGCCCAGATCCACTACGACTACCGCTCCGAGCGGGGCATGGCGGGCGGGATTGAATTGTTCGACCGCAAGTTCAAGGACAACGAGGCGATCGGGCGCTTGAAACTCTACTACGCCAACGACGAGAACCCCCAGCTCAGCTTCAACGGGCGCACCCGCACGACCAACATTCCGCCGAACGAACGTTACCGGATCAATCTCCAGCATCGCGTCTACATGCCGGGCTCCGAGGACGAGACCTTTTATCTCGACTTCGACATCAACAAGTTCAGCGACGCCCACTTTTACGAGGATTTCTTCCCGAACCATTTCCGCATCGATCCGAAGCCCGACAATCTCGTCAACCTGAACAAGATCTTCCCGCAGGGCGAGATCTCCCTGACGGGTCGCTTCCAACTGAATGAGTTCTTCCAGACCGACACCCGCTCCCCGGAACTATCCATCGACGTGATCCGCACCCCGATCGGGGAGACCGGGTTTTTCTACGACGGGCTCACCAGTTACGGGATCCTCGACGAGGAACTCGACGATGCCTCGATTCTACAGGGCTTGACCGATCCCAGCGGCTTCAGCCGCTTCCATACCTATCACGAGGTCCTTTATCCGGCCAAACTGGGTTTCCTCGATGTCGTGCCGCGGGCCGGGGGCGGATACACGAACTACAGCAGCTTCGACATTCCAGGTCTGGGCTCCCTCGACCGCAGCACGGCGCATGCCGGCATCGACGTTTCCTTCAAACTATCGAAGAAGTCCCCGAACCTCGTCAACCGTGCCCTTGGTCTGAACGGCCTGCTCCACGTGGTCCGTCCCTACGTGAATTTCTCACTCGTGAGCACCGACGACCTCACCGGGCGCTTCTCGCCGATCGACCGGTTCACCCCGACGACGCGGCTCCGCCCCATCGACATGCCGCTCTTCACCTCCGTCGACGACATCCGCGACTGGCAGATCGTCCGCACCGGCCTCTCGAACCGATTCTACACCCTCCGCAACGGCGCCTCCTACGAATGGCTCTCGCTCAACAACTACTTCGACGCCTATCTCGAGGATCCCGAATTCAACCGCAATTTCTCGAACTTCTTCACCGACCTCGAATGGCGCCCCCTTCCCTGGCTCACCGCCTCGACCACGACCCAGGTGCCCCTTCTCGACAACACCCTCGACTTCACCGAGATGACGTCGGCGATTACTTTCATGCCGACGGACTGGTTCGAAGTGGGCCTCCGTCATTATTTCATCACCGATCACCCATTTTTCCAGGATTCCGACCTTTACACGCTCACGACCTACACCCGCCTGAGCGACAACTGGGGCTTCAGCACCGCCCACCGGTATGAATCCGACGACGGCACCCTCGAGTTCCAGCAATACAGCATCCATCGCGACCTGGCGAGCTGGACCGCCAGCCTCGGTGGCATCGTTCGTGACAACCGCAATACCGACAAGGAATACGGCGTGGTCCTGAGCCTGACCCTGAAGGCCTTCCCCAAAGTGAACCTCCCGGTCGATTTCCAGCCAGGCTCGCTCGGTGCCGAACAGTGACGGAATCGTCGCGTCGCCCCCTCCGGCGATGGAAGGTTGCAGTTGCGCCGCCCGTCTCCACGGCCCACAATCCCCGACCTTTCCGCACCCTCGATCGTTTTCCCCTTCCCCTGATGAAACTGACCATTATCGGCTCCGGCTACGTCGGACTGACCACGGGTGCCTGCTTCGCCGAAGTCGGGCATGAGGTGATGTGCGTCGACAACGACGCCAAGAAGATCGAAACGCTGCTGCGCGGGGAGATCCCGATCTATGAACCCGGGCTCGCCGATCTCGTCACGCAGAATGTCGCCGCGGGCCGGCTTTCCTTCACCACCAGCACGGAAGAGGGGGTCGACCACGGCGAGGTCGTTTTCATCGCCGTGCCCACTCCGCCGAATCCGGACGGTTCGGTCGACCTAAAGTTCATCGAGAAGGTGGCCCGCGAGATCGCGCCCTGCATCAAGAGCTACAAGGTCGTGGTCGACAAGTCGACCGTTCCCGTGAAAACCGGGGAAAAGGTCGCCGAGACGATCCAGCGCTACGCCCCGGAGGCCGAGTTCGATGTCGTCTCGAATCCCGAATTCCTCCGCGAAGGATCCGCCGTGGCCGACCTCATGAAGCCGGACCGCATCGTCTTCGGTTCGAACAGCGAGCGCGCCTCGACGCTGATGAAGAAGGTCTACGAGCCATTCGTGGCCCCCCTTCTCGTCACCGACATCAACAGCGCCGAACTCATCAAGCACGCCGCCAATTCCTTCCTCGCGCTGAAGATTTCCTACATCAACGCGATCTCCGAAATCTGCGAGGCGAGCGACGCGGACGTCGAACTCGTCGCGGAAGGCATCGGGATGGATACCCGCATCGGCCGGTCGTTCCTCAACGCCGGCCTCGGTTACGGCGGGTCCTGCTTTCCGAAGGATATCGCCGCCTTCATCGCCATCAGCGAACAGCTCGGGGTACCCTTCGACCTTCTCAAGGAAGTGCAGAAAATCAACCGCCGCCAGCTCGAGCGTTTTGTGGATCGGATCCGCAAGGCCCTCTGGGTGCTCGGAGAGAAGAAAATCGCGGTCTGGGGACTCACCTTCAAACCGAACACCGACGACCTGCGCAGTTCCGTCGCCCTCGACCTGGTGGAACGCCTCGTCGCGGAGGGGGCCGAAGTCGTCGCCTACGATCCCAAGGGCATGGAGCGCGCCGCCGAACTGCCGGTGGGGGCGAAGATCCGTCTGGCCGCCTCGCCCGAGGAAGCCGCGGTCGGCGCCGAGGCCCTCGTCATTGCAACGGAATGGCCCGAGTTCGCCCGGGTTGATTTCCGCAAGGTGCGTGACTCGATGCTCTCGCCACTCCTCTTCGACGGCCGGAACCTGCTCGATCCGGTGACGATGCGGAAGCACGGTTTCGAATATCACGGCATCGGTCGTGGCACCGACTCGTGACCGGGATCAGGCCCCTCGAGCGCCGGGCCCTCCGGTTCGTGGTGACGAACCCTTTACATTTCTTAATTGGTTTCCGGGGAAAGAGGGTCCATGTTCGCCCCGTGAACGATTGGCAATCCGTCCTTTTCCTCTGCACGGGCAACTTCTACCGAAGCCGGTATGCGGAGGCCTGGTTCAATTATGAAGCCCCGCGGCACGGGCTCTTCTGGCGCGCCGAATCGCGGGGATTCCGTCCCCACATCGAGGCCCTTCCCCTCTCCCACCATGCGGCCGAGCGGCTTTCCAGCCAATCGGTCCCGCGCCTCCTGACCCGGCGGGAACCGGGTCGGGTCGAGGAGCGGGACCTGGCGGAAGCCTCCCTCATCGTCGCGCTCTACGAGCGGGAGCATCGCCCGATGATGGAAGACCGCTTCCCCCGTTGGTCGGACCGGATCCGCTACTGGACCGTGCCAGATATCGACGAGGTAGCCCCGGTCGTCGCCCTCGCCCAGATTGAGTCCGAGGTCGAGGGACTCATCCGCCAACTCCGTTCCGGACATGCCCTCGGTGCGAGGGCGGGTGTCAGAGTGGAATTTTAATTTCCTTAAAACTTTGACATTCCTAACGAGTTTGGCCAAGATTCGGCTTATCCGATCTCTCATCGCCCTCGCGGCGAATTCTGTTGTTTTATGAGCGATACCCCCTCCGAGGCTGGTGCCGGTAGCCCTCTCCGCAGCCCCCTCCAATCCGAGATGTTCGTCGTCCACGGTGGCAGAAAAGCGAAAACGGATGATCGAAGCAAGCGACGACCGCTCTACGGGAACGGGTTGAAAGCGCCGTCGCCGATTGGAAAGAACTTTGTCCTCGACACGAACGTGCTTCTTCACGATCCCGACTGCCTCGACCGCTTCGGTGACAACCATGTCTGCATCCCGCTCGAGGTTCTCTGCGAACTCGACAAGTTCAAGAACGAACAGTCCGAGCGCGGCGGAAACGCCCGCAGCGTCCACCGCAAGCTGGCCGCCCTCTTTTCAAAACATCCCGAAAACGCCACCTCCGGAATCCCCAACCGCGAGGGAGGCTCGGTGCGCCTCGTTCCGGCCCAGGCCTCCGTTGGAAACCGCAGCGTCGCGGTCGAGGAACTCCTCGCCGTCTTTCAGGGGCAAACGTCCAACGACAACCGCATTCTCCTCTGCACCCAGCTCATCGCGGAGAAGAACACCGCCCCGACGATCCTCGTCACGAAGGACCTCAATCTCCAGCTCAAGGCCCACGCCATCGGGATTCCCTGCGAGGACTACCAGAACGACAAGGTCGACAGCGCTCAGGTCGGGGCCGCGTCGCCGGTGCTCGTGGAGATCAAGCCGAACGATCTGCAGCGCTTCGCCAGCACCGGCGGACTCGAGCGCCCGGCCCACGTCCGCCGGATCAGCCCGAACGAATACGTGCTCCTCCAGGCCGGGGAAAAGCGCACCATGCCCGCCCGCATGGGAGTCGATGGTGCCTTCCACAAGCTCGAAATCCCCGACCAGATCCGGATCCAGCGCGGAGCCCCCCTCCGCCCGCTCAATCTCGGCCAGCAGTGTTTTCTTGACGCCCTCCTCAATCCCGAGATCACCCTCGTGACCTGCTATGGCTCCGCCGGCACCGGGAAAACCCTGCTCGCGGTGGCCTCGGCCCTGCACGCCACCTTCAACGGAGAATACAACGGGGTCACCGTGAGTCGGCCAGTCATCCCTCTCGGAGACACCCTCGGATTCCTCCCCGGGTCGCTCGAGGAAAAGCTCGATCCCTGGCTGAAGCCCGTCTACGACGCCCTCGAGTTTCTCCTCACCCCGGAGCAGGGTGCCTCGAAACGCAAGCAGGCACCGCGCTCCGCCCGCAAGGGGGGGGCCGATTTTCCGCAGGCCGGCGGTGGCAAGCGGAGCTACGATCCCTTCCTCGAATCGGGTCTCATTGAGATCGAGGCGCTCTGCTACATCCGCGGGCGTTCGATCCCGAACCGGTTCTTCATTCTCGACGAGGCGCAGCAACTCACCCCGCTGGAGGCCAAAACCATCGTCACGCGCATGGCCCGGGGCTCGAAGCTCGTCCTCGTGGGCGATCCAGCCCAGATTGACAACCCTTATGTGGATCGACTTAGCAACGGTCTTGTTTACACTCGCGAGCGTCTCCGCGACGAGGCCTGCACTTCGCACGTCACCCTGGAGCGTGGCGAGCGGAGCCAGCTGGCGGAGGCCGCTGCCCGGAAGATGTAAAACGGGCGATGCCCCGGCGTTTTATTTGCGCAAGGGCCTGGTCCGGGGCATAAACTCCCCGGAAGATGGCCCGTGAATACACCGTCAGCCGCAACCCCGCCCACGCGGGCTCAGCGGACGCAAGCTCGAGGATCGATTACGCCGCCGAACTGAACGAGAAGCAGTTTGCCGCCGTCACCGCGCCCCCCGGACCCGCCCTCGTCATCGCGGGCGCCGGCAGTGGCAAGACCCGAACCCTCACCTACCGCGTCGCCTACCTCCTCGACAACGGGGTGCGTCCGGCGAACATCCTCCTCCTCACCTTCACGAACAAGGCCGCCCGCGAGATGCTCGAACGCGTCGGCGAACTCGTCCCCCACGACCTGCGCGACCTCTGGGGCGGGACCTTCCACTCCGTCGGCAACCGCATCCTCCGCCGACACGCCCGCGAGATCGGCTGGGAACCGGGCTTCACGATCATGGACCGGGAGGACCAGAAGGAGTTGCTCTCCAGCACGATCGAGGACAGCGGGATCGACACGAAGGCGGTGCGGTTCCCGAAGCCGGAGGTGCTCGGCGACCTCTTCAGCCTCGCCATCAACACCGGGGAAGGCATCGACGACCTCGTCGGGCGGCGCTACCCCTACTTCCGGCACCTCATCCCGCAGATCGAGGCGCTCCACGAGCGTTACGAGCGGAAGAAGCGCGAGACGAACTCGATGGACTTCGACGATCTCCTCGAGAAGCCCCTGCGGCTCTTCCGCGAGCGGCAGGACATCCTCCGGGTCTACCAGCAGCAGTTCGAATGGCTTCTCGTCGACGAATACCAGGACACGAACCTGCTCCAGGCCGAGTTCATCGATCTCCTCGCCGCTCCGCAGAACAACGTCATGGTCGTCGGTGACGACGCCCAGTCGATCTACTCGTGGCGGGGCGCCGACTTCCGCAACATCCTCGAGTTCCCCGACCGCTACGAGGGCGCGAGGAAATACGTCATCGAGACGAACTACCGCTCCGTCCCCGAGATCCTCACCTTGGCGAACGCCGCGATCGCCCCGAACACGAAGCAATTCCGCAAGAATCTCGCCCCGGCCCGGCCCGACCGGATGACGCTGCCCGCCCTCGTCCCGATGCAGGACCCGGGAACCCAGGCGGCCTTCGTCGCCCAGCGCATCCTCGAGCTCCGTGACGACGGGATCGAGCTGAATGAGATCGCCGTGCTCTACCGGGCCCATTTCCACGCCATGGAGATCCAGCTCGAGCTGACGAAGCGCGGCATCCCCTTCGTCATCACGAGCGGGCTGCGTTTCTTCGAGCAGGCCCACATCAAGGACACCGCCGCCTTCATGAAGCTCGTCTTCAACCGGCGCGACGAGATCGCCTTCAAGCGCCTCGTCCGCATGCTCCCCGGAGTCGGGAACAAGGGGGCCGACAACCTCTGGCGCGAATGGTGCGCGAGCGATCTCGCGACCGCGGAGACGGTGCCCTCCTTTTCCGAAACCCTTCTGAAATTCAAGATCGCCGCGAAGGCCAAAACCGGCTGGGATCAACTCGCCTACACCCTCGACGAGCTCGTCGACGCCGGCGGGTATCCGAAACCGCCCGCAGCGATGATGCCCTCCATCCTCGGCGGAGTCTACGAGGACTACATGAAGGGCAAGTTCACGAACTACGAGAACCGGAAACAGGACCTCCAGCAGCTCGAACGCTACGCCGAACGTTTCGACGACCTCGGCGAGTTCCTCAGCCAGCTCAGCCTCCTCGCCGGACAGGACGCGGTCGAGGCCACCGCGACCCAGCCCGACAAGGAATCGGTCTGCCTCAGTTCCGTCCACCAGGCCAAGGGGCTGGAGTGGAAGGTGGTCTTCTGCGTCTGGCTGGCCGAGGGCATGTTCCCCAACAGCCGCGTCATCGACGAGGACAACGCCGACGAGAGCGGTCTCGAGGAAGAACGCCGCCTTTTCTACGTCGCCGTGACCCGGGCGAAGGACGAGCTCTACCTCACCTACCCGCTCCTCTGGCACGGATCCTTCACCGGCGACGTCCTCCAGCGACCCTCCCGCTTCCTCGACGAGATCCCGACGGACCTGATGGAGGAGTGGAAGGTCGGAACGGGCTGGTGAGGCGGGGAATCGGCCCTCGGGCAGCGCCATCGGAGCGACGTAGCGTAAAATGCCAATCTTCCGGCTTTCCATGTCGCGCGCGGGATCCGGTTTGATTCCGGGCCGGGCTGCAGGAATGCCGCCTCTCCCTTGTGGCATCGACCGAAGACCGAATGGGGGACCGCTCGCCGAAGCGGAAGGAATCCAGGCGCCGCTGTAGCGGCTTCACCTCGCCCCGAGCGCCTCTATCCGCTGGGCGACGGGCGGATGGGTGTAGTTGAGGAAGACGTAGAAGGGGTGCGGATTCAGGTTGCTGAGGTTGTCCTTGCTCAGCTGGCGAAGCGCCCCGGCGAGGGCCTCCGGCTTGCCCGTGACCTCCGCGGCGTAGGCGTCGGCCTTGAACTCGTGTTTGCGGCTCAGCCAGTTTCCGGCGACGGAAAGGAGGTCGTTCACCGGGCTCATGACGATGCCGAAGAGGACGAGGCTCACGTAGACGGAGGTTTCCTTCACCCCGAAGGCGTCGAAGAGCGACCGGTTGTTCATCATCAGGCCCAGCAGGAAAAACATCGCCCCCGTCGTGAGGATTCCGACGAGCAGGGACGTCACGAGGTGGCCCTTTTGGTAGTGCCCGATCTCGTGGGCGAGCACGCCGACCAGTTCGTCCTCGCTGTGTTTCTCGATCAGCGTGTCGAAGAGGGCGATGCGCTTGGTTTTTCCGAAACCGGTGAAGAACGCGTTCGACTTCGTCGAGCGCTTCGACCCGTCCATGACACTGACCTCGGCGAGAGGGAAATGGCACTTCCGCGCCATCTCCTCGATCGAGCGGCGGAGGCTGCCGTCGGGGAGCGGTTCGTAGCGGTTGAAGAGCGGCAGAAGCCAGGCCGGAGCCACATAGGTCAAGACGAGTGAAAAGACCGTGACGAGAAGCCAGCCCCAGAGCCAGGCGTGAGGCACCGATTGAAAAATCCAGAGGAGGAGGGCGAGAAGCGGAGCGCCGATCGCGAAGGACAGTGCCGCTCCCTTCACGAGATCGGCGAACCAAATCGCATAGGTGGTGCGGTTGAATCCGAAGTGTTCCTCAAGCACGAAGGTGTCGTACCAATCGAAGGGCAGGCGCAGCAGCCCCAAGCCCGCGGCGAGCGCGCTGATATAAACGATCCCCGCGAGGATGGGTCCGCCTTTTCCGACGAAGCCCCGGACCTGGCCATCGAGCCAGCCGAATCCCCCGAGACACCAGAAGGCGAAGAGGAGGACGAGGAAGAAGATCCCCTCCCCGATCCCCAGGACCGCCTTGGCCCGGCCATACTCCTGGGACCGCTCGTAGGTTTCCTGATCGACGAGATCACGGAAGACCTCAGGAATGCCCGCGCCCTGGGCCTTCAGGTTCAGGAGCGTCGCGATGAGGTCGATCTTCCAGAGGACGACGAGGGCGAGCACGATGACGATGAACCAGGCGTTGATCTGCATTCCCTTCCGTCTACGCCACGCGCCGCGGACGGGCAAATGGAAAGGCCGCCCCGGTGATGGCGCGACGGTTCCGCTCATTGGATTTCTTCCGATTCCGGCTCCGGATGGCGGGCCTTCCGGGCCAATTCCCGGGTTTCCGCCGCCACTTCGGCGAGTTCCTTTTCCAATTGCCGGTTGAGCCGCCCGTGCTCCCTTCTCACCCGGAGGAGATCCTGGACCGCGAGGACGAGAATCACGACCACGAGGACAAAACCGAGGCACCAGAAGACCGCGAACCAGCCCGGATTGCGGCCGAGCCATTGCGCCGCCGGGACCGCGCCGACAAAAACCCAAACCAGCGTGCCCAAGGTCAGAAAAAAAAGCCGGTTCCGGCGGCGGACCGAGCCCTCTCTCCAGGATTCCGGATCATCACCCGCGCCATTCATATCAGGGAAACCAACCACAGTTGCACGCACGACGCGACGAAATTCCATGCATCGGGACTGTTCATCCGCGGACAGGACCGCTACATTCGTCTCATGCCCCCGGCCCGACTGAAGGTCCTCAAAACCTACAAGCTGTTTATCGGCGGAAAATTTCCCCGCACCGAGAGCGGACGCACCATGACCACCCGGCACGCCACCACGGGCGGGCACCTCGCCCACTATTGCCACGCCTCGCGCAAGGATTTGCGCGACGCCATCGTCGCCGCACGGGCCGCCCTGCCCGGCTGGAGCGGCACGACCGCCTACCTCCGCGGCCAGATCCTCTACCGCGCCGCGGAGATGATCGAGGGACGCGCCGAAAGTTTCGCGAACGAGATCACCGCCGTCACCGGAGCCCGCCCCACCGAGGCGCGTCGCGAGGTCGGGGCGGCCGTTGACATCCTCGTCCACCACGCCGGCTGGACCGACAAAATCGGCCAGGTCTTCGGCTCGGTAAATCCGGTCGCCTCCCCTCATTTCAATTTCACCTTTCCGGAGCCCTGCGGAGTCGTCGGGGTTTTCGCGCCCGACCAACCGTCTCTGCTCGGCCTCACGACCCTACTCGCCCGCGTCATCCTATCTGGCAACACCTGCGTCGCCCTCGCCTCCGAGACCAACCCACTGCCCGCGCTCTCCCTCGCCGAAGCCCTCGCCACGAGCGACCTGCCCGGCGGCGTCATCAACCTGCTCACGGGCCAACGCGCCGAACTCGCGCCTTGGCTCGCCAGCCACCTCGACGTCAACGCGGTCCTCGACGCCTCGGGCGACCCGGAAATCCACAAGACCCTCCAGGGCGGCGCCGAGGCCAACCTCAAGCGGGTCCACGACCATTCCCTGCCCTCCTCCGAAGCCTGGTTCGGCGACGCCGCCCGCGATCCCTACCGGGTCCTCGACACGGTCGAGTTCAAGACCGCTTGGCATCCCATGGGCATGTGACCTGTGAAACAGGCGCTCCTCATCGTCCTCGATTCCGTTGGCATCGGTCACGCGCCCGATGCGGCGGCCTTCGGGGATGAGGGGGCCGACACCCTCGGTCATCTTCGCGAAGCCGTTCCCGGATTCGCCCTTCCGCACCTCGACGCGGCCGGGTTGCTCCATTGCGCGGCCCTCGCCGCGGGGACACCTCTGGTTGGGCCAACCGGACTCTCCCACGCCTCCCTGATGGAACGTTCCGCGGGGAAGGACACCGTCACCGGCCACTGGGAACTGGCCGGGGCCGTCGTCTCCGAGCCCTTCGCGACCTTTGCCCGGTTTACCGATCCGCTCGTCTCGGAGATGGAGGCGATTTGTGGCGTTTCCTTTCTCGGCAACTGCGCCCGTTCCGGCACCGTCATCCTCGAGGAACTCGGAGCGGAACACCTTCGCACCGGCAAACCGATCCTCTACACCTCGGCCGATTCCGTGATCCAGATCGCGGCGCATGAATCCATCGTGCCGTTGGAGCAGCTCTACGAGATCTGCCGCCGCCTCCGCGGCCTTGCCGACCGGGAACGGATCGGACGGGTCATCGCGCGTCCCTTTCTCGGCGAACCGGGCGCCTTCCGCCGCACCGCGAATCGTCACGACTTCGCGATGCGTCCGCCGGAGACCGTTCTCAACCGGCTCGAGGCCGCGGGAGTCGAAACCATCGGAGTCGGAAAAATCGGCGACATCTTTTCCGGCTCCGGCCTGAGTCAATCCCTGCCGACGAAGAGCAACGCCGAAGGCTGTGCGACGATGGACCGGCTCCTCGCGGAAAACCCGGACCGTCCCCGCCTCCTCTTCACGAACCTCGTCGATTTCGACATGCTCTACGGACACCGCCGCGATCCGGCCGGATACGCCCGCGCCCTCGTCGAGTTCGATGATTGGTTCGGGAGCCGTTTGCCGGGACTCGACTCGGAGACCCTGCTGCTGATCACCGCCGATCACGGCAACGACCCGACGTGGAGAGGCACCGACCACACCCGGGAACAGGTCCCCCTGTTGATGAAAGGGCCGGGAATGCCCCGGAACTTGGGCGCGCGAGAGAGCTTCGCCGATGTCGCCGCCACCGTGGCGGAATGGTTCGGGATCGACTCCAGAGGGGCGGCCGGTCTGGCCGGTCTGGCCGGCAAATCCTTCCTCGCCTGAGCGATCAATGCGCCGCGGCTTTGTCGCGGGAAAACAGGCTGAGACCCCCAAGGACGAGGAGCGCGCCACCGCCGGCCATTCTCAGGGCCGCGCCGACGAATCCTGAATCCGTCGCAAGGATCCCGTAGTAGAAAATCCCCGCTCCAATCAGGATCGTGAAGACCGGCCCGGCGGTGTTGATCGTCTTTTCCGAGAGCGGCAGACAGCCCATGATCGCGAACATCACGCAAAAGCCGGCCAGATAGAGCCACACCGGGGTCCAGTAACCGGCACCAGCACCGACGCAGACCTCGCAGAGCAGCCAGGTGAGTCCGACGAGAAAGAAAAAGCCGTGGGAGAGTGAGTTCATCGACGGAAAAATGGTTCGGAATGGCGGAGAATCAAGCGTGGATTCTCCCTTTTCTACCGGCCGGAATGCCCGCGGCGAGGGGCTCAGCGGCGACCCTTCTCGCGGAACTCGCCGAAGGCGCGGAATTTCTGGTAGCGGCGCTCGAGGAGACTTTCGCGTCCGAGCGACTCGAGCTCGGCGAGGTGCTTGGCGACGTGGCGTTTCAGGTTGTTCGCGGCGGCGACGTGGTCCTGGTGGGCGCCTCCCATGGGCTCGGGAATGACCTCGTCGATGATCTTCAGTCCCATCAGGTCGGCGGCGCTGAGCTTCAGGGCCTGGGCCGCCTCGGTCGCATACTTCCGGTCCTTCCAGAGGATCGCCGCACAGCCCTCGGGGCTGATCACCGAATAATAGGCATTTTCCATCATGAGGACCCGGTCAGCCACGCCGATCCCGAGCGCGCCGCCCGATCCGCCCTCGCCGATGACCACGGCCACCACGGGAACGCGGAGCATCATCATCTCGCGCAGATTGAAGGCGATCGCCTCGGCGATGTTCCGCTCCTCCGCGCCGATGCCGGGATAGGCACCGGGCGTGTCAATCAGGGTCACCACGGGGATGCCGAATTTTTCCGCCAGCTTCATGAGCCGGAGCGCCTTGCGATAGCCCTCGGGATGGGCGCTCCCGAAATTGCGGCGGAGATTCTCCTTCGTGTCGCGACCCTTCTGGTGGCCGATCACCATCACCTTGCGCCCCTCGAGCCGGGCGAATCCGCCCGGCATGGCTTCGTCCTCGCCGATGTGGCGGTCGCCGTGGAGTTCGAGGAAGTCGTCGAAGGAATGCTCCACATAATCGAGCATGAAGGGCCGCTGGGTATGCCGGGCGATCTGGACGCGCTGCCACGGGGTGAGGTGGCGGTAGACCTCCTCCTTCATCTTCGTGAGCTTGTCCTCGATCCGCTTCATCTCGCTCGACATGTCGATGTCGCTGTCCGCGGCACGGTCGCGCAGCTCGGCCAGCTGGCGCTCGAGATTGACGATCGGCTTTTCGAATTCGAGAGGTTCGACGGTGGTCATGACGGGCATTTTAGCGCGTTTCTCGTCCGGGTCTACTTCACAAGATCGACTTTTGATCCGATCCGGAGAATCGTGTACAGCTCCTCGAGATCGGGATTGGCGACCATGACGCCGAAGGGACGAGACTCCCCGCCCCCGGCCGGCCCCGGATCGGCCTGGCGGATGAAGAGGCCGATCTTCCCCGTCCGGATCCACTTCGCGCTCGTCATGTAGGCGGGATGCGTGAAGTTCACGGGCTGGTCCTCGTGCCACGCGACGCGCTCGCTCACCGTCGTCGCCACCGGGGCCTTGAGGTCCGCCGGGAGGTTCCGGTCGACGATGGCGTATTCCTTGAAGAACTTGTCCCCATCTAACACGGTCACGGTGCTTTTCTTCAGGTCGATCTCGACCCGGAAATTCAGCGGATAGACCGTCAGGACCTCGTCCGGGAAGATGAATTCGGAGGTCTTCCCGTTCGCCCGCATGATGTAGTCGATCGTCGTCTCACTCCGGCTCGCGATCGTGACGAGGGCGTCGCCCCGTTTCACCTTGTGGTCGCGCTTGCCCGCGATCGGAATCTTTGAGAGAAGCAGGTCGAGATTCACCTCGCCAACGACGCGCTTCGCCTCGGCGAACGTGGCCGACTCGGGGAAATACTGCATCAGGTAGAGAAGACGGTCGCGCGCCGAGATCAATTCCCCTTTCTTGAGCAATTCCATCGCCGCGTCGAAATGCCGTTTTCCGAGATCGGGACGCTCCAGCGTGCCGCCGCCCTTGCCGGAAATGTGCCGGTTCACGGCCAGTTCGGGCTGGGCGAATTTTTTCCAGTAGTAATACGCCCCTCCCACGCCGCCGCCGCAGATGAGGAGGGCGAGAAACGCGAGGAGAAACTTGAACCGGGCCATTGCGGGACGGGAGTGGGCTCGGCGATCTTCAGAGCAATCCGCGCCGCTTGAAATCAAACAGATTGATCCGAAGGGACCGGGCAATCGTTTCCATGGTGAACTTGATCAACGAGACCTCCCACGAGTCATCGACTCCGCAGATGAGGGCGCGCGAGGGATCGCCGCTCGAACGGATTTCCTCGAGAATGCGATCCTTCACCTGCTCCATCGGAACATGGACGAGTTCCTCGGTGAAGCTTCGCTTGGCGAAGTGGAAGCCATATTGGAAAAAGGCCACGTTCCCGTTCTGCCGGAACCACTCCGCGAAAGCCTGCGCCTGTTCCCCGAATCCCTCGAAGAAAAGATCGCGGTAACCCTCTGGCCGGATGATCTTGGGCCGCTCCGTCTCCATCCGCCCCTCGCGGATCCGGACCACGCCGACCGAGTCCATCGGCTCGGTGAGGAGGTGAAACCGGAAATTCGTCGTCCCGAAGGTGTCGATGAGCCGGTCGGGCTCGTGCGCGACCACGGTGTGCTCCATCGCATAGGCAATGTCGTCGAAGGAAAGCGCGGGCATGAGGTCGGAATCGGTCACACTACGTGCAATCCGGAGGAAATCCACTGCTTAGCCGATCCGGAGCGGCCGTGGAACGGAAACGTGCGGTTCCCCGGCTCCAAAAAAAATGCGCCCCGGACGGAGGCGCACTTCGCGAGGGTTGGATTCCCGACCGGAGAGGGTCGGGTCCGATCGAAGATCACTTCGACGACTGCTGCTCGATGTAGGCGAAGACGTCACCGACGCTCATGAGCTTTTCCGCATCCTCGTCGGGAACGGTGATGTCGAATTCCTCCTCGAAGGCCATCACGAGCTCAACGGTGTCAAGCGAGTCGGCGCCGAGATCCTCGATGAACTTCGCCTCGGGCTTCACCTGCTCTTCGCTCACGCCGAGTTGTTCAACGATGATGTTTCTCACTTTTTCTTCGATCGATGCGTCAGCCATGTGGGAATTGGGAATGGATGTTAAGAATCCCGGATCATTATCGGTGCCCGGGACTTTGGCAACGCTTTTTTTTGACCTTTTCGCCGACGCCGTGGAGCGCCCGCCTCCGCCGGACCGTTCCCGCGGGCACGACCGCAGACTAGCGTTTGCCGCCCGGGACGACCGCGCTATCTTCCCGCCCAATGTCCTTCCTCGACACCCTCGACGCCATCGATTCGGGCGCGCCGCTCTCCCCGCTCCTCGCGAGGTTCCGCGCCCTCCTCGATCCGATGTCGCCGCCCTCCCTCGAAGCCCTCGCTGCGGAATCGGTCGCGACGACCCGGCGCCATTTCGGTCGGACCATGCGCCTCTTCGCGCCGGTCTATCTCTCGAACGAGTGCATCAACAACTGCGCGTATTGCGGCTTTTCCCGCGACAACCCCATCCTCCGCACCACCCTCTCGGTGCCGCAGGTCGTGAAGGAGGCCCGCCACCTCGCCGATCTCGGATTCCGTCACCTCCTCCTCGTCGCCGGGGAACACCCCCGCTTCGTCTCCGAAGGCTACCTCGAGGATTGCCTCGCCGCGCTCCGGGACTTCGTGCCCACCCTCGCGATCGAGGTCGGTCCCATGGAAACCCCGGAGTATGAGGGCCTCGTCCGCGCCGGGTGCGAGGGCCTCGTCGTCTACCAGGAGACCTACGACCGGGCCGCCTACGCGGAATACCACACCGCCGGGCCGAAGAAGGACTTCGCCTGGCGCCTCGCGTGCCCCGAACGCGGCTATGCCGCCGGTTTCCGCCGCATCGGGATCGGGGCCCTCGTCGGACTCTCCGACTGGAGGGGCGAAGTGCTCCGTCTCGCCGCCCACCTCGAGCACCTCCTCCGGGTCTGCTGGAAGGCGAACTTCACCATCGCCCTGCCGAGGCTCCGTCCCGCGGCGGGCGGGTTTTCGCCGCGTCATCACCTCGGCGACGCCGAATTCGTCCAGACCCTGTGCGCCTTCCGCGTCTGTTTCCCCCAGGTCGGCATCGTCCTCAGCACCCGCGAATCGGAAGCCCTGCGGAATGCCCTCTTCCCCCTCGGCATCACCTCGATCAGCGCCGGCAGCCACACCGAACCGGGCGGCTACACCGGCGAGGGCGCCGACGACGTCCACCTCACCGTCCGCGGCCGCCGGGTCGAGCTCGATGAGCCGGCTCCGCGGTCCGCGTGCTCCGGCTCCACTCCCGCGACCGGCCAGTTCGACATCTCCGATGGTCGTTCCGCCGCCGAAGTCGCGGACTATCTCCGCTCCATCGGACTGGAACCGGTCTGGAAGGACTGGGACGCCGCCATTCTCTCCCCCTCATCGGAGTTGCCGCAACTCGCCCCTGTCGCATGAAGATCGTCCTCAACGGCTCTCCCCGCGAACTGCCCGACACCGCCGCCACCGTCAGCGCGCTCCTCGCCCACCTCGAGCTCGGGCCCCAGCCCGTCCTCGTCGAACGCAACGGTCTCGCCGTGCTGCGCCGTGAATTCGAGGAAACGCCCGTCGCGGACGGAGACACCATCGAGATCGTGCGGATGGTCGCGGGCGGGTAGGCGCGCCTGGGAAACCGTTCCTCTCACGCAAAGCTCGTCGTCACGAGGAGCGCGCGGTTCAGCATCCGGAGATACTCGTAACGCGGGATCTCGCGGCAGCCGAAGCGGCTGAGGTGTTCCGTGGTCCACTGGGTGTCGAGGAGCTGGAAATTTCGCTCCCGCAGGCGCTCGACGAGGGCGACGAGGGCGACCTTCGACGCGTCCGTGACGCGGCTGAACATCGATTCCCCGAAAAAAGCCCCGCCGATCGAGACCCCGTAGAGTCCACCGACGAGGCGGCCGTCCTGCCAGGTCTCGACCGAGTGCGCGTAGCCCAGCTCGAACAGCTTCTCGTAACTCGTCACGATCTCGCGACTGATCCAGGTGGTGCGCCGGTCCGCGCAACCGGCCATCACCTCGGAGAACGCCGTATCGACGCGGATCTCGAAGGGATTGCGTTTCAGGGTGCGCTTCAGCCCGTGCGGGATGTGGAATTCCGCGAGAGGCAGAACGCCGCGCGGATCGGGCGAGAACCAGCCGATCTCCCCGCGGTTGTCCATCGCCATCGGAAACATGCCGCCACGGTAGGCTGCGATGAGCACCGCCGGCCTGATGTAACCTTCCCGCGTGAAGATCGATTCGGACATGCCTCTGAACGGTTTCAGAGTAGAATCGACCCGTTTGCTTGACAACCGAAATCCCGACGCGCCGGCGAATTCCCCCCCGGGTTCCCCGGGGCAACTTCCGGAACCGGCATCCCTCCCGGTATGACCCGGCACGTTTCTTGCGGTTTCTTGGCGAGAATCACTCCTTGAAAAATCAAACGTAACGCCGTAAGGACCGAACACTATGCCAGTCGCCACACCCCAACAATTCGAAGCCATGCTCGATGCCGCCCAGAAGGGTGGCTACGCCTATCCCGCGATCAACTGCAGCAACCTCGTCACAATCAATGCCGCGTTGAAAGCCTTCGCCGACCAGAAGTCCGACGGGATCATCCAGTTCTCCACCGGGGCCGGTCAGTTCGCCTCGGGCCTGAACCACAAGAACATGGTCCACGGGGTCATCGCCCTCGCCGAGCTCACCCACCGCCTCGCCGAGCAATATGACGTGCTCATCGCCCTGAACACCGACCACTGCCGTCCCCAAGCCGCGCCGACCTTCCTCGATCCGCTCATCGAGGCCACCGCGAAGCGCCGCGCCAAGGGCGAGAACAATCTCTTTCAGAACCACATGCTCGATGCCTCCGAGCTGAACTTGGCCGAGAACATGGCCATCTCGAAGGAGTATCTCACGAAGTGCGCCGCCAACGGCATCGTCCTCGAAGTCGAGGCCGGCGTCGTCGGAGGCGAGGAAGACGGAGCCGCCGGCACCGAGGACACCCCGCACGACAAGCTCTACACCACCCCCGAGGACATGGTCGCCGTCTACGAGGCGCTCCACTCCCTCGGCCGCTTCACCTTCGCCGCCACCTTCGGCAACGTCCACGGACACTACAAGCCCGGCGCCGTGAAACTGAAGCCCGAAATCCTCAAGCAGGGCCAGGATGCCGTCATCGCCAAGTTCGGTGCCGCGGCGGAGTTCGACCTCGTCTTCCACGGCGGGTCCGGCTCCCTTCTCGAAGAGATCCGCGAGACCCTCGGCTACGGCGTCATCAAAATGAACGTCGACACCGACACCCAATACGCCTTCACCCGTCCCATCGCGGACTTCATGTTCAAGAACTACGACGGCGTCCTCAAGGTCGACGGCGAGATCGGCAACAAGAAGGCCTACGACCCCCGCGCCTACCTCAAGGCTGCCGAACAGGGCATGGCCGAGCGCATCGCCGTCGCCTGCGACGACCTCCTCGCCACCGGCAAGTCCATCGCCGGCCAGGTCTGAAACCTCCCGCTCCCGCGATTTCACCCCAAAACCCGATCCGTGATCCGGATCGGGTTTTTTTGGCTCGATGCGATCGTCAAACGTGACTCGACAAAATTTTAAAAATGTTTTATAATTGGTAGAATTCAGTTTGAGTCTGCATGAAACCTTTTCTCTCGCTTGCCCTCTTCACCCTGGCCCTTGGGGGTTTTTCCAGCCGCCCCGCCCTCGCCGGCGATACCGGATGGGGGACGTATCGGGCGCGAACGTGTTCGAACTGCGCCGATTCCAAATTCCAGACACCGCGTTTGAATCAGGTCATGCCCCTCCGTCACAACAAGGACCGCAAACGCTACAACGCGGCTCCCTGCTGTGGCGAGACCGTCCATCGTGCCCCTTACCTGGTCAAGACCGTGGTCGTGGGCAAGCGCCGTCTCCCCCACTACACCTACGATTCCCACGGCAACCGTTCCTGTCACCGGGTCCTCACGACCACCTACAAGGAGATCTATTCCGACGGCAGTTGCTACGTCTGGACCGAACAAGGCTGAGCTCCTTCGGTGCGGCGCGGCCCCGCCCCGGGATTTCCCCGCCGACGCCCCGGCAACCCGTGCGGCACACTCGACCGCATCGAGCAGGAAATCGGGCGCTGGGGCGCCTGCTGGTTGTTCCCCGGGCCCCTCGACCGAGCGACCGGTCTCGGCCTCCGGGCACACTCCGGCGTCTCGCCGGTATCGTTACCGCGATCCCGCAGCCAAGATTCATCCAACGTAAAACCTTTCGTTTCCGAATTGTCGGCTGGGCCCTCGACAACCACCTTCGCGCCGACCTTGTCGTTGAAGCCTTTCGACAGGGCTACGAATCCCGGCGTCCCAGGCCCGGGCTCATCTTCCACAGTGATCGAGGCAGCCAATACGGCAGTCGGCTCTTCCGCGCTCAACTCGCGCAAGCAGGAGCGCTCCAAAGCATGTCCGCGAGAGCCAATCCCTACCACAATGCCTGGACCGAATCGTTCATCGGCACCCTCAAGGCGGAGATGCTCCAGGGCGGTTGCTTCCGCGACGCGGCCGACGCCCGCACCGAGCTTTTCGCCTACATCGAATCGTATTACAACACCCACCGCCGACACTCCTCCCTCGATTACCTGACACCGACCCAGTTCGAGGCACTCAACCACACCCTCAAATAACCAACACCGGTCCAAAAATCAGTGGCATCTCACCGACCCGGGCGGCTCTTGTCTTTCTCAATGCCTGCCAGACCATGCTCGGCGAAACGCTTGCGCCACCTTCCCACCTTGGGCTGGTCCTGCCCGAGTTCCGCAGCGATCTCCTGATTGGTTTTGCCTTCGCTGGCAAGAAGGATGATCCGCGAACGGATCCGCAGTTTCGGAAAGACGTTGGTCGCTTTGCTATACCTCACAAGCTTGTTGCGAACCGAACGCTTCAACACAATGGGAACGGCAACTCTCATAACGGAGAGTCCTTACATCACTAGAAACAAGAGGCAGGTTTTATTTAACAATCTGTAAGGCGGACTACGCTAGACGCCCACACCCTGATGAGCACCAAGGCGCTCAACTCGCCCGAAGTGAAGAAGGGAATCCTCAGGATCCTCCTCGAGCATTCCGGGCTTTGGGAACAGCTGCGGAAGGCGGGATGAGGGTTGAGGGATTTCGTTACAAATTCCATTCGCTGGTCCATTTTGCGGGTCTCTCCCCATGGCCTCGGAAGCGTTCGCCGACGCGAAGCTGCTTCGCCAGCTTGCCACCCACGTTCTGAACTCATTTTGTTACCCATGGATTGAGCCAAGACCGACCACGGACGCAGGCGCGATGCCGTCGCTTTTCATGACGGCGACCGATCGGTAGGATTGTCTCCATGATCCGGACGGCCGTTTTCTCATTCCTCGCCCTTTCCTTCACGCTCAGCGGCCTGCGCGGTCAGGAACCCTCCGCGGCGATCTCTCCGACCCAGGTGGTCAACCTCCTTGCCGATCCGGAGCTGAAGGACTTCACCGCCCACCTCAATCCCAAAGCCTCGCTCTCGAACGATCCCCGCAAGATCTGGGCGATCGGGGAGAACGGCGTCATGCGCGTGAGCGGGGAGGGCATGGGCTACCTCCGCACGAAACAGGCCTGGCGGGATTACCACCTCGTCATCGACTATCAATGGGGCGAACGGACCCTCGGGACCCGCACCGATCGGGCGCGCGACTGCGGGCTCCTTCTCCACGCCTACGGACCTGACGGGGCCTACGGCAACACTTGGATGAGCTGCATCGAGGGCCAGCTCATCGAGGGAGGCAGCGGCGACATCCTCGTCCTCGCGGCGAAGGGAGAGGACGGTGTCATCGCCCCGACCAAGCTCACCGCCGAAGTGAAGCGCGACCGCGACGGCGAGCCCGTCTGGACCAAGAGTGCGCCCAAGGCGACCTTTCCCGAGGCGGGGAAAACGATGGCGCGGATCAACTGGCGCGACCGGGATCCCGACTGGGCCGACGTGAAGGGCTACCGCGGCCCGAAGGACCTCGAGAATCCCCTCGGCGAGTGGAACCGGCTCGAGGTCATCTGCGCCGGCGACACCATCCGCATCCTCCTCAACGGCGAGCTCGTCAACGAGGTCACCGACTGCCATCCTTCGTCGGGCTTCATCGGACTCCAGAGCGAATACGCCGCCTGTCTCATCCGCCGCCTCGAACTGCATCCCCTCGGCACCTTCACCGGGAAATGGACCGCGGAGCAGGGCTCGTCCGACATGGGCTACTCCATCTCGGGCGAGAGCATCATGCCGCGCCGCCTTCCCCTCAGTCCGGAGGAAAGCCGGAAACTCTGGGAGGTCGACGGCGACTTCGAGGTGCAGCTCGTCGCGAGCGAACCGGTCACCTGCGATCCCGTCGATGTCGTGTGGGACGAAAAGGGCCGCATGTTCGTCGCCGAGATGGGAGACTATCCCCTTCCCGTCGAGGACGGCGGCCCCTACCTTTCGCGCATCCGCCTTCTTTCCGACACGGACGGCGACGGAGTCATGGACAAGGCCGTGACCTGGGCCGACGGACTCGACCACGTCCAGGGACTGATGCCGATGAAGGGCGGCCTCCTCGCGACGACGCGCACCGCGATCCTGTTCCTCGAGGACACCGAGGGCGACGACGTCGCCGATGTGCGGAAGACGCTCTTCACCCTGAACGAACCCGGCCACAACCAGCTCCAGGTCTCGAGCCCCCGCTACGGCCTCGACAACCACGTCTGGCTCTGCAACGGACTCGACGGCAAGCAGATCTATCCCGGCGACCAGCCTGACAAAACCCTCGAAATCACGAAGCTGAACCTCCGCTACGATCCGCGCGACGGCAGCATCGAGACGGTCAGCGGCGGGGGCCAGTTCGGCGGCACCCTCGACGACTACAACCGGCACTTCTTCTGCAGCAACCGCAACCCGGTCATGTTCGCGGTGATGCCCCTCGCGGCGGTGAAACGCAATCCCCAGGCCGGCATCACCGTCGGACACGAGGACATCCAGCCGCCCGGAGCGCCCGTTTTCCCGATCGCCCTCAGCCACACCACCTCGGCCGCGCATGCCGGCACCCACACCGCCGCCTGCGGCATCGGCATTTATCGCGGCGACCTCATGGCGAAACTGGCTGGAAACATTTTCGTCTGCGACCCCACCGCGCAGCTCGTGACGCGGAATCGCCTCGTGCCGAACGGCGCCAGCTTCACCGCCGAGCGGGTCGGGGAAAAACGCGACTTTCTCGTCTCGGGCGACGAGTGGAGCCGTCCCGTCAACGTGCGCACCGGACCGGACGGCGCCCTCTACGTCTGTGACATGTACCGCCGCTTCATCGACCACGCGCGCTTCTTCCCCGAGGATTTCGCGAAATCGCACTACATGCGCGCGGGCTTCGACCAGGGCCGCATCTGGCGTGTCGTGCCGAAGGGTGGCAAACCCGCACCGATGAAGGCGCTGCCCGTCGACAACGCCGCTTCGTTGGTTGCTTTGCTGGAGTCCGGAAACGGCTGGACCCGCACCGAGGCGCAGCGGATCCTCGTCGAGAAGCAGGATGCCGCCGCCGTTCCCCTGCTCGAAAAACAGCTCGAAACAGACTCCGACCCGTGGACCAAGGCCCACGCCCTCTGGACTCTCGCCGGGCTCGACGCGCTCAAGGCGGATCACCTCCGCCCCCTCCTCTCCCAACCCGAAATCCGAAATCCGAAATCCGAAATCCCCGCTTCCGGGCTGCTCGAAAACGTCCTCCTCGCCGCCCACGAAAAGGGACTCGCCAAGGAACTTGCCGGGGATTTCCTCGCCGCGATGGAGGCGGACGCACCGCGCTACCGCTTCCTCCTCCTCTGCCTCGATCCGGAGCTGTCCTATTCCGCCGATTCCCTCGCCAAATGGGTCGCGGCCGCCCCCGGAGACGCCTGGCTGCGCAAGGCGATCTTCGCCTCGAATCCTGCCCTGAGCGGCGGAATTCTCCTCGCCCTCCTCGACGATTCCGCCTTTCTCGCCAAACCCGCCGCCGAGACCGGCCCGGTCCTCACCGACTTCGCGCGTCTCGTCGCCGCCCGCGGCGAGCTGGCCGAGATCGCGAAACTCCTCTCCCATCTCGCGGGCGATCCCGGGGCGAACCAGTTCGCGCTCGTGTCAGGATTGTCCGAGGGCCTCGCCCGCAGTCCGCTGAAGCAGCGTTCCCTCGCCGCCCTCATCGCCGCGAAGCTCCCCGAACTCGGCGACGGCACCGCCGCCCTTGAAGGCCTCCTCGCCAAGGCCACCACGATCGCGCTCGATCGCAAGGCCTCGACCGAGGCCCGCGTCGCCGCCCTTTCCCTCGTCGCGCAGCGGCCCTGGGAGGAGAAGAAGGAAGTCGTCGCCTCGCTCATCACCCTCGCCGAACCGCCCGCGATCCAGACCGCCGCCTGCCGCATCCTCACGCGCGACAAACGCGAAACCGTCGCCGATTTCTTCTTCGAACGATGGAAAACCCTCACCCCCGCGGCCCGCACCGAGGCGATCGAGTTGATCTCCGCGAGCCCGGCCACCGGGCTCATCCTCATGAAGAAGATGAAGGCCGGCGAGATCAATCCCGGTCTCATGCCCCCGATGACGCGCTGGAGCTACGGGCGCTCCACCAACGAGGAGATCAAGGCCCTCGCCCTCGAGCTCTTCGGCCAGGCCAACGGCGACCGGGCCGCGCTCATTGCCTCCTATCGCGAGACCCTGACCAAGCACCCGGGCGATCCGGAGAAGGGTGCCCTCGTGTTCCAGAAGGCCGCGTGCGTCACCTGCCACCAGATCGGCGGCCTCGGCGTCGAGGTCGGTCCTCCGCTCAACGACGTGAAGATCAAGCCCGCCGAGGCGCTCCTCACCGACATCCTCGACCCGAACCGCGCCACCGAGGAGCGATGGGTCTCGCAGACGGTCGAGGCCACCGACGGGCGGATCCTCGCCGGGCTCGTGCACGGCGAGGACGCCGCCGCGATCACCCTCCGCGTCCCCGGCGGCGTGACCATGACCGTGCCCAAGGCCGAGGTGAAATCACTGAATTCCACCGGATTGTCGCTCATGCCCGTGGGACTCGAAGCCGCGATCACGAAGGAGGAGATGGCGGATTTGATCGCGTTTTTGAAGAAGCGGTAAGCGGCGGGGAAACCGCCTGGATTCGGGAGGGCCGCCTTCTCCGCGTGGCGACACGCCTGAGCGGGTCGACCGATCCGCTCGCTCACGCTCGCGGCTACCCTTCCCCGGTAGCCATGAGCGTGAGCGAATGGACCCCGCCATGCAACGATCCGCTCGCTCACGCTCGCGGCCACCCTTCCCCGGTAGCCATGAGCGTGAGCGAATG